>NZ_JAHCST010000039.1 GCF_018476525.1 Acrocarpospora catenulata | reverse complement strand
CATGCCCTAACTCCCACCCACGATGGTTGCCGTGGAACTCCCACCCACCCACCCCTTGACCCCTTCGGGTCCGGACCCGGCTACCGCCGGGCAGGCGGCCGCCGTGGTCGTCTGCGGCACAAGGAGCGAACCATCACCGGCAATCACCCTCCATAGTCGTATGTGGGGTTTGCCCGGCCGCTGCCGGTGTCTGGACTGAACGGAGGGAGCGCCAGCGACCGGAGAGAGGGAAGACACCGGCTGCGGAGCGGCCGGGCCGGCCCGCCGGAGGCGGGCCCAATGTCACAGTCAGCGGGTCAGATGAGCCGCAAGGTAGCGGCGGATCAGCGCCTTACACTCGGCGATCAGCTCGAGGTCGCCTTCGGGGTGTACTCGGAAGGCGAGTTTGAGTACCGCGTCGGCGGCCTCCACCGCGACCACGAAGGCGCGGGCCAGGTCGTCACCGGCGGGTGCGCCGAGGTCGACAACGAGGGCGCGGAGGCGGTCGGCCACCACGACGTTGTTCTCCAGGGCGGCGTCCAGCATGCGCTGGGTGCCGGGCAGCGCGGGACCGCCGGGGGCGGCCAGGATCTCGCCGAAGTCCATCACCCCGAAACCGGGCGTGGTTCGCTTCATCCGGACGAACTCATCCACGCTCAGGTCGACCGCGTCGGTCCAGTCGCCGAGGGTGACCGCGCTCAGCCGGGTGGCCATCCGCCCGAGGAAGGCGTCCAGGTTCCGCATGGCGAGCGCGCGGACGAGACCTTGCTTGTCGGGGAAGAACTGGTAGAAGGTGCCGATGGGGACCTCGGCCCGCCGGGCCACCTCCTTGGTGGTGAGCGCCTCGTACCCGACCTCGTCCAGAAGAAGGGCGCACTCGTCGAGCATGCGTTCGACGCGCTCCACGCTGCGGCGCTGGGCGGGGCGACGCCGGAGCGTCCCCGCGGCGGCGTTTGTCATTGAACCATTCTCTCCCTGTTGGATTGCTGCCGGGTTAACATGAGTTGCACTCACGTTCAGGAGGGCCCATGTTCCTGTGGGGTACGGCCACCGCGGCGTACCAGATCGAAGGCGCCGTGGCCGAGGACGGCCGGGGCCCCTCCATCTGGGACACCTTCGCCCACCAGCCCGGCAAGATCCGCGACGGGCATACCGGGGACACTGCCTGCGATCATTACCATCGGTGGCCCGAGGATGTCGAACTGATGGCGGCGGCCGGGCTCAACGCCTACCGGTTCTCGGTGGCGTGGTCCCGGGTGCTGCCCGCGGGGCGGGGGCAGGTCAACGCCAAGGGGCTGGACTTCTACGACCGCCTGGTGGACGCGCTCCGCGCCAGGGACATCGCCCCTGTGCTGACGCTTTACCACTGGGACCTGCCGCAGGCCCTGGAGGACGAAGGCGGCTGGATGAACCGCGATATCTCCGGATATTTCGCAGACTATGCGGGGATCGTGGCAGAACGGCTGTCCGATCGGGTCGAGTGGTGGATCACGCTCAATGAACCTTTCGTCCACCTGGTGTACGGCTACGCCCTCGGCACCCACGCCCCCGGCCGCACCCTCTTCCTGGACGCCCTCCCGGTGGCCCACCACCAGTTGCTCGGCCACGGCCTGGCCGTACAGTCGCTACGCGCGGCCGGCGCGGAACAGGTGATGATCACCAACAACTGCACCCCGGTCTGGCCGGCCACCGACTCCCCCGCCGACCTGGCCGCCGCCGACGCCTACGACACCCTCCACAACCGCCTCTTCACCGACCCCATCCTGATCGGCAAATATCCGGACATGTCGGCGTTCGGGACCCTGGACGCCGTCCAGGACGGCGACCTGGCCACCATCGCCCAGCCCCTCGACGGCCTGGGCATCAACTACTACAACCCCACCCGGATCGCCGCCCCCACCACCGACCTGCTCCCCTTCGACGACGCCGGCATCACCGGCTACCCCACCACCGCCTTCGGCTGGCCGGTGGTCCCAGACGGCCTGCGCGAACTCCTGGTCACCCTCAAGTCCCGGTACGGCCCCGCCCTCCCCCCGGTCCACATCACCGAGAACGGCTGCTCCCACGACGGCCTGGACGACCGGTTCCGCATCGACTACCTCGACGGCCACCTGGCGGCCCTCGCCCAGGCCCAGGCCGAAGGCGTCGACGTACGCGGCTACTTCGCCTGGTCGCTACTGGACAACTTCGAATGGGCCGAGGGCTACCACCAGCGTTTCGGCCTGGTGCACGTGGACTTCGCCACCCAGGCCCGCACCCCCAAGGCGTCCTACCACTGGCTCAGGCAGCACCTGTCACAACACTGAAACGTGTACGTGGTCGTAGTGGTTGGCCGTATTGCTCCCCCGGTTGGCCATCATCTTCGGCGCCGCCCCGGTTCGGATGTCGTAGTACCGCTGCTGCCAGATGATGTACATGATCCCCAGCCGCCGCCCGTTGGCCACGCACCACGCGGCCAGCGCGTCCCCCCGTGCCTTGGCCGTGGCATCGGGCATGCGCCCGCCGGTGGACATCATGAAGTCGCAGGCCCGGCCCTTGCCGTGCTCGCCGGGGTCACCCGACCGGAAGCAGCCCACGCCGAACGGCATCGGGAAGTTCCGCATGATCTGGTCGCGCACGCTCACCATGCGCGAGGTCAGCCCGGTCCCGGCGTCCGGTGTCTGGAACCCGAACTTGGCCAGCAGTTTCTCCACCTCGCGCTGCTTGCTCTGGAGCTCTTTGATCTCCTTCTTGAGCTGGTCGATGCGCTTGTCGGCAGCCGCCGCCGCCTTCTTCGACTGGTCGACCAGCCGCCCGACGCTGGCCAGCCGCTCGGTCTTCTCGCTGGACAGGTAGGCCAGGGTGGCCACCGAGTTGAGGTCGGACTTGGCGCTGAACACCTGCACGCCGTCCATCCCGCCGCCCATGTACGCGGTCTGCGCCATCTCGGCCACCTTGCGCTGGGCGACGACCAACTCGGTCTTGAGCCTCTTGACCCGCGCGTCGGCCCGCTCGGCGGCTTTGCGGGTGTCGTCCAGGGTGGCGATCTCCCCCCGGTACGCCTTGGACAGGTCGGCCGCCTGCTGGGTGAGCTTGCGCAACTGGGCGGTTCTGTCCGGTTCCGCGACGTGCGCGGTGGACGCGGTAGCGGAGACGGTGAGCACCCCGAGCACGCTCGCGGCCACGGCCGAGCCCCACCAGCGTCGCACCCATCCTCCACTCATAACCGGACCGAAACTATAGAAGATGATCTTGTACGCTGCCACCGGAACAGGGGAACTCGTGCGGCTTTGATGAGGTATCTGCCATTTTGACGGAGAAATGGAGACATACCGGGACGCCCACCGCAGGAGAGGAACCGCCAGGCCCCGGTCCGACCGGGGTTGCCAAGGATTACCGAACATGATTCGGTCTCAGATGACGGGACGTAGCGAGTACTCGTTCAAGAGCGCGGAGGCACGCCAATGCTTCAGCACGACACGCTGTTCATCGGGGGCGACTGGGTAGCCCCCGCGGGCACCGGCATCATCGAGGTCGTCTCGCCGCACACCGAGGAGGTGGTGGCCCGGGTGCCCGAGGGCGGCCCGGCGGACATGGATCGCGCCGTGGCCGCGGCGAGGGCGGCCTTCGACCGGGGACCGTGGCCGCGGCTGAGCATGGCGGAGCGCGCCGCCGTGGTGGGCAGGCTGGCCGAGATCTACGCCGCCCGGCAGGCCGAGATCGCCGAGATCATCACCCTGGAGATGGGCTCCCCGATCACCTTCTCCCAGCTCGCCCAGGCCCCGCAGCCGCTCGGCATGCTCCAGTACTTCGCCCAGCTGGGCCAGACCTTCGAGGTGGAGGACCAGCGCCCGGGCCTGTTCGGCCCGGTCACCGTACGGCGGGAGCCGGTCGGCGTGGTCGCCGCCATCGTGCCGTGGAACGTCCCGCAGTTCGTGATCATGACCAAGCTGGCCCCCGCCCTGATCGCCGGCTGCACCGTGGTGATCAAGCCCGCGCCGGAGACCCCGCTGGACGGCTACCTGCTGGGCGAGATGATCAAGGAGGCCGGGCTGCCCGAGGGCGTGGTCAGCATCGTGGCCGCCGGTCGCGAGACCGGGGAGCACCTGGTCTCCCACCCCGGCGTGGACAAGGTGGCCTTCACCGGCTCCACCGCCGCCGGCCGCCGGATCGGCGCCATCTGCGGCGAGCAGCTCAAGCGGTGCAGCCTGGAGCTGGGCGGCAAGTCCGCCGCGATCATCCTGGACGACTGCGACCTCCCCTCGGCGATGGGCTTCCTGTCCATCGCCTCACTGCTCAACAGCGGCCAGGCGTGCGTCGCGCAGACCCGCGTCCTGGCCTCCCGGAGCCGGTACGACGAGGTGGTCCAGGCCGTGGCCGAGATGGTCACCGCCCAGCCGGTGGGCGACCCCGCCGACCCCGCCACCGGAATCGGCCCGATGGTGGCCAAACGCCAGCAGGACCGCGTCGAGGGCTATATCCGCATCGGCCTGGACGAGGGCGCCAAGGCGGTCGTCGGCGGCCTGGACCGCCCGTACGACCGCGGCTGGTACGTGGCCCCCACGGTCTTCGCGGGCGCCACCAACGACATGCGCATCGCCCGCGAGGAGATCTTCGGCCCGGTGCTCACCGTCATCCCGTACGAGGACGAGGCCGACGCCATCAGGATCGCCAACGACAGCGACTACGGCCTGTCCGGCTCGGTCTGGACGGCCGACACCGACCACGGCATGGACGTGGCCCGCCAGGTCCGCACCGGCACCTACGGCGTCAACATGATGAACACCATGGAACCGGCCACCCCGTTCGGCGGCTACAAGGCCAGCGGCCTCGGCCGGGAACTCGGCCCGGAGGGCCTGGCGGCGTACCTGGAGTACAAGAGCATCGCCCGCCTGGGCTGAAACCGTTTCCGGCCCGGTACAGGTGCTCCCGTACCGGGCCGGAAGGTCGCCCAGCGCGCCCCCGCGACGCTGGGCCCCGCCTCCCGCAAGACGGGGCACGAACTCCTCAGGGAGACCGGAGAAATCCGTACTCCTGTGGTAGACGCCGGCAATCACGGTTTGGTTCGCGCCAACCAGTCACCAATTCGGTGGATCAGGTCCGGCGTGGCGGCCGTCTCGGCGTGACCGTAACCCCGCTCGACCCAGAGCTCCTTGGGTTCGGCCGCCGCCGCGTACAGCTGGGTGGCGTGCTCCAGCGGGAAGAAGGCGTCGGCGTCGCCGTGCACCACCAGCAGCCGGGCCGGGGAGATCAGCGCCGCGGCCTGGTAGGGCGCCAGCGGGATCGGGTCCCACCGCCCGGCGGCGATCCGGGTGCGCCTGGCCAGCCGGGCCGCCAGCCGTCCGGCGGGGTGCTCGATGGCCCAGTGCACCTGGCGCATCGGCCGGGTGCCCCGGTAGTACCAGCGGGCGGGGCCGCTCACCGCCGCCACCGCCTCGACGCCGCCGCACAGCGCCGCCTGCCGTACCGCGACGGCCGCCCCCATGGAGAACCCCACGGTGACCACCCGCCGGTAGCCGGCCCGGGCGAACCGTACGGCCGCGTCCAGGTCGAGCACCTCCAGGTCGCCGACGGTGGACTCGCCCGTGGAGCGCCCGTGGCCGCGGAAGTCGATGGCCAGCACCCCGCCGTACCTGGCCAGCACCTGGGCGATGCGCCGGGTGGGCACGGACCGCCAGGATCCCGTGAAGCCGTGCGCGAGCACGATGCCCAGTTCGCCGGAGACGCCCGGGATGTGTCCGGCGTCGATGCGGACGCCGTCCTCGGTGCGCAGCATGGCGCCGTAGACAGGTGCGAAGGCCATGATCCCAGCGTACGGGGGTGAACTTTTCGGGCGCGGCGCGTGAAACATGCCGGTTTGCGGGCGCGGGGCACACCGACGTAACAGGGATCGCCTAAAATGAGATGGCCGCACTCTCGCGGCACACGCGTCTCGCCACCCAGCAGGGACGCCGGCGACAGCCCCGACGAACCAGAGCGAGACTTCATCATGCCTTTGCAGAGCCGCGACGACCTGCGGAACATCGCGATCATCGCGCACGTCGACCATGGCAAGACCACGCTGGTGGACGCCATGCTCTGGCAGTCCGGGGCGTTCCGCGCCAACCAGGATGTCGACGAGCGTGTCATGGACAGCAACGACCTCGAGCGCGAGAAGGGCATCACCATTCTCGCCAAGAACACCGCCGTCCGGCACGGCGGGCGCACCCTCAACATCATCGACACGCCCGGCCACGCCGACTTCGGCGGCGAGGTCGAGCGCGGCCTGTCCATGGTGGACGGCGTGGTCCTGCTGGTGGACGCCTCCGAGGGCCCGCTGCCGCAGACCCGGTTCGTGCTCCGCAAGGCGTTCGCCGCCAAGCTGCCGGTGATCCTCTGCATCAACAAGGTGGACCGTCCGGACGCCCGGATCAAGGAGGTCGTGGACGAGGTCTACGAGCTCTTCATGGACCTGGACGCCACCGAGGACCAGATCGACTTCCCGATCGTGTACGCCTCCGCCAAGGCGGGCCGGGCCTCGCTGAACCGCCCCGACGACGGCGGCATGCCCGACTCCGACGACCTCGAACCGCTCTTCGAGACCATCTACAAGACCATCCCGGCCCCCACCTTCGACCCGGACGCCCCGCTCCAGGCGCACGTCACCAACCTGGACGCCTCCAGCTACCTGGGCCGCATCGCGCTCTGCCGGGTGCACCACGGCGTCATCAAGAAGGGCCAGCAGGTGGCCTGGTGCCGCACCGACGGGAGCATCCAGCGGGTCAAGATCAGCGAGTTGCTGATGACCGAGGCGCTGGAGCGCAAGCCCGCCGACGAGGCCGGGCCCGGCGACATCATCGCCATCTCCGGCATCCCGGACATCATGATCGGCGAGACGCTGGCCGACCCCGACGACCCGCGCCCGCTGCCGCTGATCACCGTGGACGAGCCGGCCATCTCGATGACCATCGGCACCAACACCTCGCCGCTGGTCGGCCGGGTCAAGGGTGCCAAGGTCACCGCGCGCATGGTCAAGGACCGGCTGGACCGCGAGCTGGTCGGCAACGTCTCGCTCCGCATCCTGCCCACCGAGCGGCCGGACGCCTGGGAGGTGCAGGGCCGGGGCGAGCTGGCGCTGGCCATCCTGGTCGAGCAGATGCGCCGGGAGGGCTACGAGCTGACCGTCGGCAAGCCGCAGGTGGTCACCAAGGAGATCAACGGCAAGCTGCACGAGCCCGTCGAGCGCCTGACCGTGGACTGCCCGGAGGAGTATCTGGGCGCCGTCACCCAGCTGCTCGCGGTGCGCAAGGGCCGCATGGAGCACATGACCAACCACGGCACCGGCTGGATCCGGATGGAGTTCGTGGTCCCCGCCCGGGGCCTGATCGGCTTCCGCACCGAGTTCCTCACCGAGACCCGGGGCACCGGTCTGGTGCACCACGTCTTCGACTCCTACGAGCCCTGGTTCGGCGAGCTCCGCACCCGGAACAACGGCTCGCTGGTGGCCGACCGGAGCGGCCCGGTGACCGCGTTCGCGATGACCAACCTGCAGGAGCGCGGCGTGCTGTTCGTCTCCCCCACCACCGAGGTGTACGAGGGCATGATCGTCGGGGAGAACTCCCGCTCCGACGACATGGATGTGAACATCACCAAGGAGAAGAAGCTCACCAACATGCGCTCGTCCACCGCGGACGTGACCGAGACGCTGGTCCCGCCCCGGCAGCTCTCGCTGGAGCAGGCGCTGGAGTTCATCCGGGACGACGAGTGCGTGGAGATCACGCCGGAGAACATCCGGATCCGCAAGGTGGTCCTGGACGCAGCCACCCGCGCCCGCACCGCAGCCCGAGCCAAGCGCGCGAACTAGATCCTGATCGAAACGCCCGTTCCCATCCGGGAGCGGGCGTTTTGTCGTGCAGAAAGTTGGAACCCTTGGCGGCCGTGACCGTCGTGCCGCGCGAACCGTTGCGGGGCCGGTGTGCGACAGAGAGGAGGCATCACCGGTAATCCGAGAAGAGAGCAGCAAATGAACCAACGTGTCACCACCCTGGCGATGGCGGCCACAGTCGGCCTCGGTCTGGCCGTCGCCGTGGTCTCCTCCTCGACCGCCGACGCGGCCCAGAAGCACTCGATCAAGACGGTGATCCGGAACGTGCAGGGCGCGCAGACGGGTGAGCTGACCCTCAAGCGGGCGGCGTCCGGCAAGGTCAGGGTCACCGTGACGATGCGCGGGCTGACCCCGGGCTGGCACGGCTTCCACGTCCACGCCGTCGGCAAGTGCGACCCGAAGGCGATCGACCCCGCCTCCGGCACCCCGTTCTTCAGCGCGGGCCCCCACTACGACTCGGACGCCCGCGACCACGCCAACCACAGCGGGGACTTCCCGCCGCTGCTGGCCGCCGCCAACGGCATCGCCAGCGCGACCTTCGAGACCGACAGGTTCCGGTTGGCGCAGCTCACCGACGCCGACGGCAGCGCGGTCATCGTGCACGCCGGACCGGACAACCTCGCGAACATCCCGCCGCGCTACCACGGCCCGGACGCGGACACCCTCAAGGCGGGGGACTCGGGGGTCCGGATCGCCTGCGGGGTCATCAGCGCGGCCAAGGCTCACAAGTAGGGCCCAAGCCAGTTGCAACTTGGCTGCCGCACTCTTCATACAGAGGAAGGGGGCTTCCCGATGAGAATCGTCAGTGGAAGTTTCTACGCGGCGCTGATCTGCGCTTGGGCGATCATCGCCCTGCTCGCGGTGCTGTACCAGTTCGTCCAGCACTGAGCGGGCTAGCGGCTGCCGTATTGGGGGCGTCAGCCGTACCGGTATGAATCAGCTCAGACGTATTCTGAGCCAGTCCACCAGAGGGGTCAGGGTCCGCCACGCCTCGCGGACCCGCCCGAGGACCTCGGGGGTGTGGATCCACGGCTCCGGCTCGAACCGGACGCCGGCGTACAGGGATTTGTGGCGGAGCAGGTCCAGCCGGGGGTGGCCCTCGGGGGTCCCCCGCGGCCGGGTCTTCAGCCGCTCTCCCTCGATGGCGAAGTCCCCGCGCAACTCCTCGACGATCTTCTCCAGCTCGGCCCCGGCCGCCTGGTCGTCCACCGCGTCCCGGTACCGCGCGGTCAGCTCGCCGGGCGCCCACCAGCCGCCCGCCACGTACAGGCCCTCGGCGTCCAGCTGCACGTAGTACCCGATCCCGTCGAGCACCTGGAAGTACGCCCCCTGATGCGTCTTGTACGGGGTCTTGTCCTTGGCGAACCGCACGTCACGGTACGGCCGGAACAGCACCGGACTGCCGAACTCCGGCGCCAGCTCGTCCAGCAACGCGAGCATCGGCGCCTTCACCATGGTCTCGTAGACCGGCTTGTTGGCCGTCCAGTACGTCTTGGAGTTGTCCGCCTCCAGGCCCTCATAGAACATCAGAGCCTCGTCGGGGAACCCATCGAATGCCATTCCCTCAGATTGGCACACCCGCCCGGCCGCGCCGGTGTCTGGACTGACGGAGCGCCGGGAGCGCAGCGACCAGAGCGGAGGAGGGAAGACACCGGCTGCGAAGCGGCCGGGCCGCCGTGCCGGAGGCGCGGCCAATTTCAAGGTCATTCTTTCGGAGCCGGTTTCGCTTTCTTGTCGAAGTACTCCCGGCCGGGGTCCATCTCCCCGAACAGCTCCGAGACGGTCACGTAGGTGAACCCCTTGCCGTCCAGGGCGTCCAGCAGCTTGGGCACCGCGTCGATGGTGGTGCGGTGGATGTCGTGCATCAGGACCACGTCCCCGGGCTCGGCCATGGCCGCCCGCCTGGCCACCAGGTCGGCGTTGCGGTCCCGCCAGTCCAGAGTGTCCAGACCCCAGAGGATCTGGGCCAGGCCCTCCCGCTTGGTGGCCGCCGCCACCCGCTGGTCGGTCGCCCCGTACGGCGGGCGCATGACGGTCATCTTCACCCCCGTGTACCGCTGCACCACCTGCTGGGTGCTTTCCAGCTGCATCCTGAGGCTGTCGGCGGAGATGCCCGTGAGGTTGGGATGGTCCCAGGAGTGGTTGCCCAGCTCGTGGCCTTCCTCCACCATGCGCCGGAGCAGCCCTGAGGTCTGGTCGCTCACCATCTGGCCGACCACGAAGAAGGTGGCCTTGGCCTGGTGGGCGGCCAGCGTGTCCAGCACCTCGGCGGTGGCGTCCATCGGACCGTCGTCGAAGGTGAGCGCTACGCACTTGAGTTTCACGCAGTCCAGTAGACGCGGCAGCGGCGCCCTGGGGAAGGGTGAGATCGGCCAGCCGGGCTGGTTTCCGGTCAGCTGGCGGGCGAGGATATCGGGGTCCACCATCATCGGCGGGGCCGGCGGGGGCTGTGGCGAGGGCCTGCCCGCCGGAGCCCGCTGCGCCATGGGCGTGACGGGAGCAGCACAGCCGGTAACCACCAGAAGCAGCGCGAGACCCACCCGCATTCCGTCCCCCCGAGTCAGACGGGGGTCAGGGATAGTCCTCGGCCACGTCCCCCCGTAAGACCTTGGCCAGGTCCTCCCACCAGGGCGGCACGTCGGCCCGTAACTCGGCATACCGTCGGGCCACCCGGATGGCGCATCCAACCGGATCCGTACCCAGATGGCGCCGTTTCACCGCTCCCTCTTGCCAGCGAAAGAAGCCGTCCCGGAAACAGACCACCAGACCGATCCAGACCGAAAGCGTAGCGTCGTCACCGATCTCGTACGCATCCTCCACACCGAGGTTGGCCAGCTCGACCCGGAGTTTCTCCACCGCCGCACGCGACTCACTCACGTAACTCCCTCATCGGCCACCCCCAAGAAGCGACACGCACAGCAAGGGGTGTACCCATCCCCGGGCACCCCCTCGCATGTTCATGGGGTAATCATGAGACTCCACCCCGTGATCTCGCAACGTTATCGCTCTTTCCGTGTACGGCGTGCTTTCGTGCCCTTTGTAAAGTATTGGAGGTTTCTTTCCTGGGGGGTTGGTGTGACAGCGGTGGCGCTCGCGACGGCGTGTGCCGTGATCTTCGGCACGGCGGACTTTTTCGGCGGTCTGGCCACCCGGCGTTCCCGGGTGCTGGCCGTGGTGGTCTGCTCGCAACTGGGCGGCCTCGTCCTGGTCCTGCTGGCCATGCCCTTCCTGCCAGGTGCGGCGAGCCCGGCGTCCCTGCTCTGGGGCATGGCCGCCGGAGTGGCCGGCGGCGCGGGCATCGTGCTCTTCTACCGGGGCCTGGCGACGGGCAAGATGTCGGTGGTCGCCCCGATCACCGCCACCACCGCGATGGCCGTACCGGTGCTGTTCGGGCTGCTGATGGGCGAGCGCCCGTCCCCGGCCGCCCTGGCCGGGGTGGCGCTGGGCCTGCTCGCGGTCACCCTGGTCAGCCGCGAGCCGGGCGGCGGCGGAGGGCTGAGCCTGGGCCCGGTGCTCAACGCGCTGGCCTCCGGAGCCGGGTTCGGCGGCTTCTTCATCCTGCTCAAGCTGGCCCCGGCCGACGCCGGGCTCTGGCCGCTGCTGGGGGCCAGGATCGCCTCGATCGGCCTGGTGGCGGCGCTGGCCTTCGCCACCAGGCGGAGCCTGCGGCCGGCGGCGGGCTCCTTGCGGGTGACCATCACGGCCGGGGTGCTGGACATGGCGGCCAACATCCTGTTCCTGCTGGCCGCCCAGCGCGGCATGTTGATCCTGGTCACCGTGCTGGTCTCGCTCTACCCGGCGAGCACGCTGCTGCTGGCCAGGTACGTGCTCGGCGAACGGCTGAGCATGACGCAGATTGCAGGGGTTGGTTGCGCTCTCGGGGCAATTGCACTTATTGCCGCTTCCTGACGGATTGTCAGTTGCCATAGAAGCTTGTTACGTTCGTCCACGTGCAGGCCGCTTCACTCCCAGGGCCGTTCGCCCACGTCGCGGTCGCGTACGGGGCGCCCGAGGAGTACCCGAAAGCGGTCCTGCCCCTGGTCCTGGACGGTCTGCGCCGCGGCGAGCACACGGTCGTCATCGGCGGCGCGGCCTGCCTTGAGCTGCTGGAGGGCACGCTCGGCGCCGACTTCGCCCGGCTGGAGACCAGGCTGAACACGGACTGGTTCCACCACCCGGCCCGGGCGCTGGCCGCCTACCTCGAGCTCACCCGGCGGGACACGCCCGTCCTGGTGATCGCCGAGCCGGTCCGGGGCGAGGCCGGGCACGCCGCCGAATGGGCCAGGATCGAAGCGATCATGAATGTGGCCTTCGCCGGGATCACCGGCACGGCGGCCTGCGTGTACCGGGAGCCCGACGCGGACACCCTCCGCACCCATCCGCTCCTGCTGGACGGGGATCGGACCGTTCCGAACCCCGGCTACATATCCCCCGAGCTGATGGACTGGAACGAACCACCCTTCGACGAGCCGCCGGCGCAGGCCGCCTCGATGGAGTTCGACCTGCCCGGAGTGCGCCGGTTGCGGGAGTTCGTGAAGAGCCAGGCGTACGCGGCCGGCATGGAGCGGAACCTGGTGGCCTCGCTGGTGCTGGCCGCCGCCGAGATCGCGGCGAACGCGGTGGAGCACGGCTCCGGGTACGGGCGGGTGGCGGTCTGGCGGGCGGGCGGGAACCTGGTCTGCGAAATCACCAATCCGGACGGCGGAATGGGGGTGCCGTTCCCCGGCTACATCCCCCCGGAGCACGAGTCACCACGGGGTTACGGTCTCTGGATCAGCCGCCAGCTCTGCGATCGCATGGAGGTCCGGAGCGCGGACGGCATCTCACGGGTCCGCCTCCACATGAATCTCTAGGCCGCCACGGGTTGTTCCGGCACCCGGACTACGCCCTCCTCCTTGGCGTACTCCTCCAGCATGCCGCGCAGCTGGCGCCGGCCCCGGTGCAGCCGGGACATCACGGTGCCGATCGGGGTGCCCATCCGGTCGGCGATCTCCTTGTACGCGAAGCCCTCCACGTCGGCCAGGTAGACGGCGACCCGGAAGTCCTCGGGAAGCGAGCGGAGCGCGTTCATCACGACGTTGTCGGGCAGTGACTCCAGCGCCTCGGTCTCGGCCGACTTCAGGCCGGAGGAGGTGTGCGACTCGGCGGCGGCCAGCTGCCAGTCCTCGATCTCCTCGGCCGCCGACAGCTTCGGCGAGCGCTGCTTCTTCCGGTAGTCGTTGATGAAGTTGTTGGTCAGGATCCGGTGCAGCCACGCCTTGAGGTTGGTGCCCTCGCGGAACTGGTGGTAGGACGTGAACGCCTTGGTGACCGTCTCCTGTACCAGGTCCTCGGCATCGGCCGGGTTGCGGGTGAGTCGCATGGCGGACGCGTAGAGCTGGCTGGTCACCGGCACGACGTCGCGCTCGAACCAGGCCTGACGCTGCTCGTCGGTCATCGCGATCATCTCATCCCCCCTGCGAACTCTTTCCCCCGTTACCCCTCTACCACGGGACCATGCGACCGTTTTTCCGGGCCCCCGTCTGGTCCCGGGTGTCATCGTGGCAGCCCTCCCGTAAGCGGGGCGTTAGCCGGAGTCCGCCCGTCCAGCGTGGTCTCGTCACACGTAGTCCGGACAAGTCTCAATAGCATAACACTCTTGCCTCGATCCGGATGAAACTGTGGCATAAGCCACTCATTACAGTTAGCGCCATGGAGCATACGAACCGGCACGATCCCGCAACGCGGGCTTGGGTCTCCGAAGCCATCCGGGCCGTGGAGGCCGACGCCAACCGCAGCTGCGACACCCACCTGCATGTCTTTCCCCTCCCCGCGCACTGGGGTGTGGACCTCTACCTGAAAGACGAGTCGGTACACCCAACCGGTTCACTCAAGCACCGCCTGGCCCGCTCCCTCTTCCTGTACGGCCTGGCCAACGGCTGGATCGGCCCCGCCACCACGATCATCGAGGCGTCCAGCGGCTCCACGGCGGTCAGCGAGGCGTACTTCGCCCGGCTGCTCGGCCTGCCCTTCATCGCGGTCATCCCGGCCACCACCTCCCCGGAGAAGAGGGACATCATTGAGTTCTACGGCGGAAAGTGCCACCTGGTTGACGATCCCGGAAAGATTTACGAAGAATCCGCCCGGCTGGCCGCCGAGACCGGCGGTCACTACATGGACCAGTTCACCTACGCCGAGCGGGCCACCGACTGGCGGGGCAACAACAACATCGCGGAGAGCATCTTCGACCAGCTGGCCCTGGAACGGCACCCGGAACCCGCCTGGATCGTGATCGGCGCCGGCACCGGCGGCACCTCCGCCACCATCGGCCGCTACCTCCGCTACCGCCGCCACCAGACCCGGCTCTGCGTGGCCGACCCGGAGGGCTCGGCGTTCTACCCGTCCTGGGTCTCCGGCCGGGACGGCACCGCCGTCGGCTCCCGGATCGAGGGCATCGGCCGCCCCCGGGTCGAGCCGTCCTTCCTGCCCACCGTGATCGACCGCATGACCCGGGTGCCCGACGCGCTGTCCATCGCCGCCATGCGGTGGACCCGCGAGGTCACCCACCGGGACGTGGGCGGCTCCACCGGCACCAACATGGCCGCGGCCGTGGCCATCATCCAGGAGATGCGGGCGGCCGGGGAACAGGGCAGCGTGGTCACCATCATCTGCGACGGCGGCGAACGCTACCGGCACACCTACGGCGACGACGCCTGGCTCACCGAACACGACCTGGACATCCAGCCCCACCTAACCGAACTCCGGGCGTTCCTCACGAGCTGAGCGCGTTCCTGACGTCCTCGTCGCCGGGGTCCAGCTCGGCCGCCCGCGTCAGGTCCACCCGGGCCCGCTCGGCCTCCCCGAGCGCCCGCAGCGCCATCGCCCGGTTGAAACGCAGCGCCGCGTCGTCGCCCAGCTCGATGGCCCGGGTCAGGTCGGCCACCGCCCCCCGCGGGTCGCCCAGCGCGAAGGCCAGCTCCCCCCGGCTGGCCCAGGCCGCGGCCAGCTCCGGATCGTGAATGAGCGCCGCGTCGTACGCCTTCCGGGCCGCCGCCGGCTCCCCCGTGGCCGCCTCCGCCTGACCCAGCGCGCAGAGCAGGTACGCGTTGCGCGGCTGGAGCGCGAGACCCCGGCGCGCGTCGGCCTTGGCCCGCTCGTACGCCCCCGTCGCCACCAGCAGCCCGGCCCGGTTGGCGTAGGCGTCCACGAACTCCGGGTCCAGCTCGATCGCGTAGTCCAGATCGGCCAGCGCCCCCTCGTGGTCGCCCAGCGCGAACCGCACCTCGGCCCGGTTGTAGTACGCCTCGGGGAACGGCGGCCCCACCCGCATCGCGGTCTCGTAGTCGGCCACCGCCTCGTCCGGGCGGCCCAGCCGGTAGAGCAGGTTGCCCCGGTCGATGTAGTAGTCGGGGTAGCCGGGATCGGCCTCGATCACCGTGTTCAGGTCGGTCAGCGCCGCCGCCGGATCGCCGAGCGCGGCCCTCAGCTGGGCCCGGTTGGCGCGCAGCACCAGCCGGTGGATCGGGTGCTCGTCCGGCGCCAGGTCGCGGTCGGCCAGCTCGATGGCCTCCTCCACCAGGCGCAGCGCGGCCTCCGGGCGCCGCCGCCTGGTCTCGATGAGCGCCTTGCCGTTCAGGTCGAAGCCCAGGTGGAAGGCGCGCTGCCGCCGGTCGGGGAGCAGCCGGGTGATGGTCACCGCCTCGTTGATCCAGGACCTGGCCTCGTCCAGGTCCCGCCGCTCCGGGTCGTGGTGCCGGGTGAGGATCATCGCGGTGGCGTACGCGGCGGTGGCCCGGTTGACGGGCTCGGTACTCTCCCGGCGGGCCAGGTCGTACAGGTCTCTGGCCTCGTCCTCGCGGTCGATCGCGGCCAGCGCGCCCGCCGTCCGCTGGATCAGCGCCCACCAGGGCGGCGAGTCCACCACCGCCCGGTCCAGCGCCCACCGGCCCGCCTCGGCCGCCGCGTGGTGGAAGCCCTGCTCGACATAGCTCCGCACCAGCTCCACGGTGGGTTCCGGCCAGCTGTACGCCCCGGACTCCACCACCCCGGCGAGGACCTCCACCTGACCCGGCGGTTCGAGATCGGCCGCGCAGGCCACCACGGTCAGCCTGGCCGGGTCGATCCGGCGGAGCAGCACGCCGACGAACTCGCGGTCGGTGTGGTCGGCCTCGTGCAGGTTCTCCACCACCAGCGCGGCAGGTCCGGTGACGTGGTCGCGGACGAATTCGGTCATCCCGTTGGCCAGCCGGAGCGTGCGCCGCGCCCCGGGCACCAGGATGCGCTGCTCGGGCGGCACCCGGTCGGCCAGGCTCGTCCGCCGCGCGGGCACCAGCCCGCCGAGCCCCGCCGCCCGCAGCTCGACGTCGTGCGCCGCCACCAGCTCCGCCCGCGCCCGCGGTACGAGCGCACCCAGCAACAACCGGGCCACCGTGTACGGCCCGGCCGAGCGGTGCGCGTCGATCGGCGGCACCAGCAGGGGCGGCAGGTCCCGTACCTCGTGCCAGCGGCTGCCCCGGACCCAGAGATGTCCGGGCTTCCTGACGTCCTTCCTGGCGTGGACGGCGCCCGTGAGGGCCGGAGCCCCCGGGCTCCGGCCCTCCTCATCGATCAAGGCAGATGCTTGGCGCTGGCGCCGCCGGTGAGCTTGACCGTTCCAGGCTTGTGCACGATGACCTTCTTCATGAAAGGCACCTCCCCACTAGGCTTTCAAGACCCGCCAATGTCAACATGCCACCGTTCAAATAACAATACTTTGGCCGGTAACAGACATTTCCCGATAAATGCAGGTAATTGGCTATTCAGTCACCCAAAAGCGCGTCCACGAAGACATCGGCGTCGAATGGCGCAAGATCATCGGGGCCCTCGCCCAGCCCGGCCAGCTTGACCGGAACACCCAGCTCCCGCTGGACCGAGATCACGATGCCGCCCTTGGCCGTGCCGTCCAGCTTGGTCAGCGCGATGCCGGTGATGTTCACCACCTCGGCGAACACCTGCGCCTGCCGCATGCCGTTCTGGCCGGTGGTGGCGTCCAGCACCAGCAGCACCTCGTCCACCTGGGCCCGCTTCTCGATCACCCGCTTGACCTTGCCCAGCTCGTCCATCAGGCCGGTCTTGGTGTGCAGCCGCCCGGCGGTGTCCACGATCACCACATCGGCCTTCTCGGTCAGGCCCTTGGCCACCGCGTCGAACGCCACCGACGCGGGGTCGCCGCCCTCGGGCCCGCGCACCACGGTCGCGCCCACCCGGTCACCCCAGGTCTGCAACTGGTCGGCGGCGGCGGCCCGGAAGGTGTCGGCCGCGCCCAGCACCACCGACTTGCCGTCCCCGACCAGCGATCGGGCCAGCTTGCCCGTGGTGGTGGTCTTGCCGGTGCCGTTCACGCCGACGATCAGCAGCACCGCCGGCCGGTCCCCCGGGACGTCGGTGTGCAGCGTGCGGTCCAGGCCGGGGTTGATCTGGGCCAGCAGTTGCTCCTTGAGCAGGCCGCGCATCTCATCGGGGGTGCGGGTGCCCAGCACCTTGACCTTGGTCCGCAGCTCTTCCACGATCGCCCGGGTGGGGCCCACCCCGACGTCGGCGGTGATCAGTTTCTCCTCGACCTCGTCCCAGACCTCGTCGTCCAGCCGGTCCCGGGAGAGCAGGTCGAGCAGGCCCCGGCCCAGGGTGGTCTGCGAGCGGGCCAGCCGCGCGCGGAGCCGTACCATCCGGCCGGCGGACGGCGGCGGGACCTCGAGCTCCGGTGGTTTGACCAGCTCCTCGACCGGCGCGGCCGGGGGGGCCAGGGTGGCGACGCCACCGCCCTCCTGCTCCTCCTCCGGAGCGCCCGCCAGCGGCTCGGCCGGGGGCGGTGGGGGTAGCTGCCGGCCCTTCGTCGGGCGAAACAGGAGAAACAGACCTCCCGACGCCAGCAGGGCAGCCAGGACCACGATCAGGACTATGCCGAGGTAACCATCCACAGCTAGTCAGTTTTCCAGAAACCTCCGGCGGTTGGTTCACCCGCTCAGGCGTGTTCCCGAAGCCGCTGGCTCACCACCTGGGTGACGCCGTCGCCGCGCATGGACACGCCGTAGAGCGCGTCGGCGATCTCCATGGTCCGCTTCTGGTGCGTGATGACGATCAGCTGCGAGCTCTGCCTGAGCTCCTCGAACAGGGTGAGCAGCCGCTGGGTGTTGGTGTCGTCCAGGGCGGCCTCCACCTCGTCCATCACATAGAACGGCGAGGGGCGGGCCTTGAAGATGGAGATCAGGAAGGCCACCGCGGTCAGCGAACGCTCCCCGCCGGACAGCAGCGAGAGGCGTTTGACTTTCTTGCCCGGCGGGCGGGCCTCCACCTCCACGCCGGTGGTGAGCATGTCGCTGGGATCGGTCAGCAGCAACCGGCCCTCGCCGCCGGGGAAGACCCGCTCGAAGATCTGCGAGAACTCCCGCTGCACGTCCTCGTACGCGGCGGAGAAGACCTGCTCCACCCGGTCGTCCACCTCCTTGACCACCAGCAGCAGGTCGCGCCGGGTCTTCTTGAGGTCCTCCAGCTGCGAGGTGAGGAAGGTGTGCCGCTCCTCCAGCGCCGCGAACTCCTCCAGGGCCAGCGGGTTGACCTTGCCCAGCTGGGTCATCTGCTTGTCCGCCAGCCTGGCCCGCTTCTCCTGCTCGGCACGGTCGTAGGGGACCGGGGGGTCGCCGGGGACGGGCACGTCGGGCCCGTACTCGGCGATCAGGGCGTCGGTCTCGACCCCGTACTCCTCCAGGGCGCGCTCGGTCAGCTGCTCCAGGCGCAGGCGCTGCTCGGTGCGGGACACCTCGCTGCCGTGCGCCCGGTTGACCAGCCGGTCCAGCTCGACGCCGAGCTCGCGGACCCGGACCCGGACCGTCTTCAGCTCGGCCTCCACCGACTCCCGGACCGCGGCCATCTCGTCCCGCTCCTCGGCCGCCCGGACCAGGGAGACCTCCAGCGCCCGCAGCGCGGTCTGGGCGCCCCTGACCACCGTCGCGGCCACCCTGGCCTGCTCACGCCGCCGCTCCCGCTGGGCGGCCGCCGATGCTCGCTCCTCGCGCTCCCGCCTGGCCGCCCGGAGCAGCCCGTCGGCCCGGCCCGCGATGCCCCTGACCCGCTCCTCGGCGGTCCGCACGGTCAGCCGGGCCTCCATCTCCACCTGCCGGGCCACCCCGCAGGCGGCGGCCAGCTGGTCCCGGAGTTCGGTGGTCGGCTCGGCCTCCAGCTTGTCGGCGTACTCCTCCTCGGCCAGCCGCTCCTCCAGCTCCAGGATCCCGGCCTGGGCCACCTCTCTGGCCTCCGCGGCCCCCTGGGCGGCGCGCTCCAGCCGGTCGCCCTCGTCCCTGGCCGCCTTGACGGCGGCCTCGATCCGGGCCAGCCGGGTGGCCGCGTCCGCCAGCCGCTGATCGGCCGCCCGCTGCCTGCCCCGCACCCGGTCCAGTACGGCCTGCGCCGCGTCCAGCCCGCCACGCGCGGAGTTCACCCCGTTCTGGGCGAGGGTCACCCCCGTCTGCGCCTCGCCCACCCCGCCCTGCGCCGCCTCCACGGCCTCCCGGGCGGCGGCCTCCGCCGACAGGGCCTCCTCCAGCGAGAACGCGCTCTCCTTGGCGGTTTCCTCAGCGGCCCGCAGGTCGGCCACGGCCCGGTCCAGGGCGGCCCGTACCTGCCAGGTGGAATTGTCCGCTGAACCGGTTCCGGTGAGGGCGCCGAGCAGGGCCTGCGGGCCGAGCACGGCCGCCAGCTCGGGACCAGCCGCCAGCGCCTCGGCGGTCGGCACGTCCTTGGCCAGCAGCACCGGGCGGCGGGGCTCGGCCAGCTCGCCGGTCACCCAGGCCAGCTCGCCGTCGCCGGACAGGCTCAGCTCCAGGGCCTCCCTGCGGGCGTCCAGGGCGCTCAGGGCGCGCTGGGCCTCCTGGTCGGCGGCGCGAGCCGTACCGACCTGGGCGGAGGCGGCGGCCAGGGCGGCGCGCGGGGCCGCCACGGCGGCCTTGGCCTCCTCCACCGCGCCCTTGGCCTGTTCCACCACCTCACGGGCCGCCTCGACCTCGGCGCGGGCCAGTTCGACGCCCTCCTCGGCGACGGCCAGCTCGGCGGCGAGATCGGGGTCGGTGGCGGGCTCGGCGCTCTCCTGGGCGTCGTAGTCGGCCTGGGCCTGCTCGGCTCGCAGGCGCGCGTCGGCCAGGGCCTTGGACAGGCGGCCGAGCTCCTCGTCGGCGGATCTGACCCGGCCACGGGCCGAGTCGACCTGGCCGCGCAGCCGGGCCAGCGCCTCCCGGCGGTCGGCGGCGGCCCTGGACAGCGCGGTCAGCCGGCGCTCCTCGGCACCGAGGGCCTCCTCGCTCTCGCTGCGGGCCTCCTCGGCGGCGGCGAGCCGCTCCTGGGCCTCGGCCAGCTCCTCCTGAAGCTCGCGTTCCCGCTCCCGGACCTCGGCGGCCTCCCGCTCGAACTCCTCCGGGTCACGGCCCCGCCGCTCGATCGCGGCGGCGTCGGCGGCGTGCCGCTGCCGCTCGGCCGCCAGGCTCTCCACCCCGCGCAGCCGCTCGCGCAGCGCGGAGAGCCGGTAGAAGGTCTCCTGGGCGGCGGTCAGCCGGGGCTGGGCCTCGCCCGCCGCGGCCTCCAGCGTGGCCTCCCGCTGCTGGCCCTCCGCCAGCTCCCGCTCCACCTGGGCCCTGCGGGCCTGCACGGCGGCCTCGTCGGCGGCCTCCCGCTCCAGCGTCTCGCGGAGCGTGACCACGTCGTCGGCGAGCAGGCGGAGCCGGGCGTCCCGCAGATCGGCCTGGATCACGGCGGCCTTGCGGGCGATCTCGGCCTGGCGGCCCAGCGGCTTCAGCTGGCGGCGCAGCTCGGTGGCCAGGTCCTGGACCCGGGTCAGGTTGGCCTGCATGGCGTCCAGCTTGCGAAGCGCCTTCTCCTTGCGCTTGCGGTGCTTGAGGACCCCGGCCGCCTCCTCGATGAAGGCCCGGCGGTCCTCGGGTCCTGCGTGCAGGACCTGGTCCAGCTGGCCCTGGCCGACGATGACGTGCATCTCCCGGCCGATGCCGGAGTCGGAGAGCAGCTCCTGGATGTCCAGCAGGCGGCAGGTGTCGCCGTTGATGGCGTACTCACTCTGGCCGGAGCGGAACATCAGGCGGCTGATCGTCACCTCGGTGTAGTCGATCGGGAGCGCGCCGTCGGTGTTGTCGATGGTGAGGGTGACCTCGGCGCGGCCGAGCGGCGGGCGGGAGGAGGTGCCCGCGAAGATCACATCCTCCATCTTGCCGCCGCGCAGGGACTTGGCGCTGTGCTCGCCCATCACCCAGGCCAGCGCGTCCACCACGTTGGACTTGCCGGAGCCGTTGGGGCCGACCACGCAGGTGATGCCCGGTTCGAAGCGGAGGGCGGTGGCGGAGGCGAACGACTTGAAGCCGCGCAGGGTGAGCGTCTTCAGGTACACCGGCTCCCGCCCCCTCCCTGCCCATCGGCCTTGGGGAAGACTACCGGGGTTCCCGGCGGGTCGCGCGAACCCTGCCCAGGAAAGCAGGCAGGAAACCGCGACCGTCCAATGAGCAAAGAATCACCGTCAAAATGGCAATCTTCGGTAAATGGCGTCGCGGCCTGCGGCTGGATCGTGAAAACGGCCGGAAAGTGAGAGAAGTCACACACCCGGGTTTCGGGTGGTGACTTCCTGGTTCAGCTGGTGTTCAACTGCCGTTCTGTGGTGCTTCCGGCGCCGTCAGGAGTGGCGCCGGCCCTGCCGTTCGACATGACAAGGGACGCCCTTTCGAGGCGCCCCTGACAATTTTCATCCGTGTTGACCCGGCCTCTCAGGTGAGAGCCGGCTCGCGATCCTGCAGCCTGACCAGGGCCTCATCACGAGATTGCGCGGCAAGCGCATCGTTCTGTGCCTGGAGTCGGGTTAGTTCTGCCTCCAGGTCACGGATGCGCTGCTGGAGGCGACGCATTTCCGAGACCATACGAGGGTCAGGACCGCCGACGTGGCCGAGTAGAGCCTTCGCCATGGTTAAGGGTCCTCCACGCTGAGTGACCAGACTGGTTCGCGCACTTCGAGCCGCGGGAGGGGTGCGCGTGGTTCTTCTCAAGAGTCGCACCGGCTGCGGAGGCGGTCAAGTTGAACGCTTCACAATGAGCCACCGGTGAACACTTCCGACATGTAAATATACCTCATTTGGGGGGTTTAAGGGAAGGGGCTACCGCTCGACAAAACCGACAACTGCCCCTTTTGGATCACTCCATCGCTCCACCACGCCCGTGACCTGGCCGGGCGTGTCATCGCCGCGCAACAACTCCAGCAGCGCGTCGCATGATTCCCGTGGTCCTTCGGCCACAACCTCAACCCTGCCGTCCTCGAGATTGCGCGCCCAGCCGGTCAGACCCAACTCCAGCGCGCGGGCCCGGGTCCACCAGCGGAAGCCCACACCCTGCACGCGGCCGCGTACCCAGGCGGTCAGCCTTACCATCTGCCGTTCCTCGGGCGTGGCTGGCATTTCGGGCAGGAGTAACTTGACCGGTTCATGAAAGCGTCCCTCCGGATGGGGGTGCCGCATCTCGGACAGGGTTCATCCCTGCGGCCGTACACGGCGAGTGACCGGTCGAAGTAACCGCTCTCTCCGTTGACGTTCACGTACAGCCGGTCGAACGAGGTGCCGCCCTCGCCGAGTGCCTCCGTCATCACCGCGCGGGCGGCGGCCAGCAGCTCGGCCACCTTCCCGCCGGTCAGCGTCTCGGTCGGGCGGGCCCAGTGCAGCCTGGCCCGCCACAGGGCCTCGTCGGCGTAGATGTTGCCGACGCCGCTGATCAGCGACTGGTCGAGGAGCGCCCGTTTGATGCCGGTCAGGCGCTTACGCAGCCGCAGGGTGAACTCGGCGTCGTCGAAGGCCGTCTCGAAGGGGTCGGGGGCGATGTGCGCGATCGGTTCCGGGACCGTGCGCAACGGCCGTACGGCGAGCGGGCAGAACAGCAGGTGGCCGAAGGTGCGCTGGTCGACGAAGCGCAACTCGGGGCCGTCGTCGTTGAAGGTGATGCGGACCCGCAGGTGTTTCTCGGCCGGCTTGCCCGGCTCGATCATGAGCAGCTGGCCGCTCATGCCCAGGTGGGCGAGGAGCGCGTGCTCGGCCGGGGACTCCGGGTCCTCGCGGAGCGGCAGCCACAGGTACTTGCCCCTGCGTTCGGCCGAGGCGACCACCCGGCCGGGCAGCAGGCTCGCGAGATCGCCCTCGTTACGGCGCACCGCCCGCGGGTGCAGCACCTTGGCGGAAGCGATCTCCCGCCCCGCGACCCACTCCGCCAGGCCCCGCCGGACAACCTCAACTTCCGGCAATTCCGGCATTTAACCCTCCAGGTTCGAGGTGACGGTCACGCCTGGCCGACGGCGGCCTCGCGGGCGTCGCGCAGGGCGCGAATGGCCGTCCAGGCGGCCTCGGCGGCCTGCTGCTCGGCCTCCTTCTTGCTGCGGCCGGCGCCCGTGCCGTACTCCTGACCGCCCACCCGGACGGTGGCCACGAACGACTTGGCGTGGTCGGGGCCGCTCTCGTCCACGTGGTATTCGGGCACGCCCAGCATCTCCGAGGCGGTCAGCTCCTGCAGCGAGGTCTTCCAGTCCAGGCCGGCGCCCAGCGAGGCCGAGCGCTTGATCAGCGGGTCGAAGAGCAGGTGGACCACCCGGAAGGCCTCGTCCAGGCCCTTGTCCACGTACACGGTGCCGATCAGGGCCTCCAGCGTGTCGGCCAGGATCGAGGACTTGTCCCGGCCTCCGGTGCCCTCCTCGCCGCGGCCGAGCCGCAGGAAACGGCCCAGGTCGAGGGTGCGGGCCACGTCGGCGAGCGCGCGCATGTTCACCACCGCCGCGCGCAGCTTGGCCAGCTGGCCCTCCGGCAGGTCCGGGTGGCCGTGGAAAAGCGTGTCCGTGACCACCAGGCCGAGCACCGAGTCCCCGAGGAACTCCAGCCGCTCGTTGGTGGGCAGGCCGCCGTTCTCGTACGCGTACGAGCGGTGGGTCAGCGCCCGCTCCAGGATCTCGGTGTTGAGGCGGACCTCCAGGACCCGCTCCAGCTCGTCGCGGACGGCTTCCACGGCGACGGGCTTCCCGCTCATGATGCTCCTCTCCTGCACGGCCTCGTGCACGGCTACGCCCAAGCACGGTGGCAGGTGTGGATCATCTTGACGTGGAACATCTTGACGAGCCCGAAGGCGTGGTGGGCGTCGGGTGCGGACCCGGCGTCCACCACGGCCGCGGGCCAGCCGCCACCGCTCGCGCCCGAAACAGAGCGCTTGTGAAGCAAGGTAACGCCGACCGGGCCGTTTGACGACCCGATCGGCGTGGTGAATGTTCCTGCTGACGAGAAACCCGTCCCGCAGACAGCCGCACGGCCGCTGCGGAGATCGTGTTTTCTCGTCAGAACGCGATCAGGACGCCGGGGCGGTGACCTGACGGCGGTTGTAGGTGCCGCACTCGGGGCAGGCGATGTGCGGGCGCTTGGGGGAGCGGCACTGCGGGCAGCTCACCAGTGCCACCGCCTTCGCCTTCCACTGGGACCTGCGGGCGCGGGTGTTGCTCCGCGACATCTTCCGCTTGGGAACGGCCACGTCAGGCCTCCTGATCGTCTTGTTTATCCACTACGTCGATATTCAGGCTTTGCAGCGACGCCCACCGGCTGTCCAGCCGCTCGTGCCGGTGGTCCGGGCCGGCTTCCGCCAGACTGACCCCGCACTCCGTGCAGAGCCCCGGGCAGTCCTCCCGGCACACCGGGCTGAGCGGCAGCGCGAGCACCACCGCGTCACGGAACGTCGGTTCCAGGTCGAGCAGCTCGCCGTCGAGGCTCGGATCATCCTCTCCGGCGTCTTCCGCCGAGTAGAAGAAGAGCTCCTGGAAGCCAACCTCGATCTCCGAGGTCAGCGGATCCAGGCAACGCGAGCACTCCCCGCTGAGCGGGGCACCCGCCGTGCCCGTCACGAGCACGCCTTCCATGACCGCCTCAAGGCGGATATCCAGCTCGACGTCGGCGTCCTTGGGGACACCGATCATGCCGACATTGAGATCCACCGGAGCCGGAAGCACCAGAGTCATCTTCCGCATCGACCCCGGCCGCCGCCCCAAATCGTGAGTCGAGATCACCCAGGGCGCTCGAGGGTCGAGGCTGTGCAGACTCATCCTGCTTCCATTAGGCATGGCGAACACCGCCGTCGTGCAAGGCCAGAGGTAAACGATACCGCATCCACGACCGTGCCTCCGGCACAGTGGCCCTGCTGTGACCGCCCACCCCGGGGGAACCAGGTCCGGACCCGAAGGGTCAGAGGGGTGGGTGGGACGACCACCGTCAGTTGCGGAGGCGGTCGATGAGGCGGTGGAGGACCAGGTCGGGGACCAAGCCGGAGACGTCGCCGCCGTAGCGGGCTATTTCCTTGAGGCGGCTGGAGGAGAGGAAGGAGTACTCCGGGTTGGTGGACATGAAGAGGGTTTCGACACCCGACATGCGGTAGTTGAGCTGGGCCATCTGGAGCTCGTAGTCGAAGTCACTGACCGCGCGGAGGCCCTTGACGATGGTGGGGATGTCCTGCTGTCTGGCGAAATCCACGAGCAGCCCATGGAATTTCTCCACGCGGACGTTGCCGTACTCCTTGGTCACCTCCTGGAGCATCTCGATGCGCTCCTCCACGGTGAACAGGCTCTTCTTCTCGATATTGATCAGAACGGCGACTACGACCTCGTCATACAAGCGTGACGTCCGGCCAATGATGTCAAGGTGACCATTGGTGACAGGGTCAAACGACCCCGGGCAAACCACTCGGCGCACCACACACCCCTTAGATCTGCTTCATTCGGCGTGACCGTACCAAACGGTCGCTTCACCGTAACGCCGGGCCTTGGCTTCCTCGAAGCCGGGGGGCCACTGAAGATCCTTCCCCCTGGATTCCCGCTCCACCGCGACCAACGCACCGGAGACCAGCCACCCGTTGTCCCGCAACGCCAGCAGCACCTCCCCGACCACCTCATCGCGCACCACGTACGGCGGATCGGCGAACACGAAGTCGTACGGCTCCGTACATTGCCCCGCGACCAGACGCTCCACCTTCTCCGCCCGAACCACGGCCCCCGGCAACCCGAGCGCCGCGACGTTCTCCTTGATCGTACGAACCGCCCGCGGATCCGACTCGACCAGCAGGGCGTGCGACGCGCCGCGGCTCAGACACTCCAGACCGACCGCCCCCGACCCCGCGTACAGATCGAGGGCCCGGTCGGGCGTGCCGAGCATCGACCCGACGGTCGCGAAAAGCCCTTCCCTGGCGCGGTCGCTGGTCGGCCGGGTACCCCTGCCCGGCGGCACGGCCAGCCTGCGTCCTCCCGCGGTTCCTGCGATCACCCTGGTCATCCGGCCATTATCGCTGGTCAAGAGTGAGTAAGAGGTGGCGAGAAATAGGTAAGGGTGATTCCCTCCACCCGGGAGTGCCTGCAAGATGGTCTTGCGGCCTTCACGGTGACCCAGGGGAAGGCCGGCCGACGTGATCGTGAGCCCTTCCGCACGTCGGCGCCCTCGGCACCTGACCCGAGGGTGGGCCCAGCCGGGGACGGCATTCGGGGGGAGGCCGTCCCAAGGCTGGGCCCTGGGTCTTTTTTATACCCAGAGCGCCCGGCCCACTCCCCCGTCAACCCGATCGCTCCCATACCTACGCCGTTCCGAGACCAACGTCCCAGCTCAACCCCCGAATGCAGACACAAACTCGGAAACGGCAGAGCCCGCTGCCTATAATTCCCGCGCGTGCCCAGCACCAAGCGGAGAGCCGTCCGTAATGCGGTTATTTTGGGCTCGAGGGCTACTTTTCTCGCCCTGGCGGATTGGATGCTTACTTCCGACCTCTCCGAAAACGACTTTCGGGCCAGTCGCCTTTCACGCTGGTGGTCTTGGTGCGGCAGCGGTCGGCGTCGAAGATCTTGCCGTCGAGTATCAGGTGCGGCAGTCCGTCGGTGACCGCTTTCTCCAGGGCCTAGCGGAGGTCGGGGGCCTGCTCGGCCAGGACGTCGATGGCTTCGTGCAGGTAGCGGTAGGCGGTGGCCGCCGAGATGCCGAACGCGGAGCCGTGCAGGGTGATGCTGGGCCGGGATCGGAACCAGGCGAGAGTGAATATGGCCTGCCTCCAGCAGGTCAGCGCTCTGCTGGCCTTTGGAGTCCCTCGCTGGGCGCGTTCGTTCCGCAGCAGGGTGCTGACTTGGCGAACAAGGTCTGGGGAGACGTCGAGCGTGGCAGGATAAGCGATCACGTGGGGCCTTTCGGTCTGGGAAGCAGTTTGTGGTGAACCACTTCCTCCCGAGGGCTCCACGTCCGTATCAGGAGTTTCCGTCAAGTGTGGGTATCACCCGAATCGACCCGAAACACCCCTGTCACCCTGGTCAATTCCGCTGAGAAAACGTCAGTGAGGTGATCTCAGCGAATTCCCGCGGTATAGCCGTGTTCGGAGTGGGTGAGGGCGAGTGCCGCTTTGGCGATGTCGCCGATACTGCTGGGGCTGGCGGTGATGTGCTGGAGGGTGCGCCAGCGCTGGGTGAGCAGGGCGAAGCCCCGTTCACCCAGGCAGCGCAGGCCGCGTAGAAGCCGGTTGCAGGTGCGGTTGTCCGGGGACAGGTCACGGCCGTCCTCGGGTTGTCCGGATCGAATTCTTCGAGATCACCTCATTGCCGTCGACGATCGCGAACTCATCGAGGCGGGTGAATATCTTGATTTTCTGGGCCGGTATCAGGCCCTGGGAGAATTCAAGTCCGTCATCAAGACTCCCGGCCATGGCCGCGCCGATCCGCAGCGGAGCCTGGGCGTCCCAGGCAGGGAAGGACAATTGCGCGGTCCTGGCTTGTGCCCCGTTCAGGTACAAGGTGGCCGTCCGTGTGGCCGCGTCATACGTTGCCGCCAGATGGAACCACTCAGCGACCGGCGGCTCAACCTCCGGCAAGACGCCCTCGACCGTCGCATCCGTGGCATCAGCGTTGGTGAAGGTGAACACCAGACCGTGCTCAGCGGTGTTGCCCAGCCGGAACGGCGCCTGGTGGGTGCCGCGCTGCTCGGCGACGGTGTAGTCGCCGTCCTTGTCGCTCCACCGCATCCACGCGAGCGCTCGCGCAGCCGGGGCTGAGCGGATTCCATGCCCCGGCAATGCGTTTGGTGTGTGACTCATCCGGCCCGGGGCGAATCCGCGTGCGGCGTTCGTGTCGCTCGTTTCGGCGGCTGGTGCTCGGGACGGCCGGGGGCGGCACAATCCCGGCATGAGCCTTACCGCACGACAACTCGCGCTGGCCACCCTAGACCGCCAACTGCTGCTCGAACGCCGGCGCCTCGATGTGGCCGAGGCGGTCCGCCGGATCTGCGCTCTGCAGGCCCAGGCACCCGCGTCGCCGTACCTGGCGCTGTGGAACCGCGTGCGGGACTTCGTGCCCGAGGATCTCGACGGGGCGTTCGCGGACCGCCGGATCGTGAAGGCGACCCTCATGCGGATCACGCTGCACGCCGTCCATGCCGAGGACTACGAGCCCTATCACGCAGCCATGCTGAACACTCTGCGGGCGTCGCGGCTGTACGACCGACGCTTCACCTCGACGGGGCTGACCTCCGCCGACGCCGACGCGCTGCTCCCGGAGCTCGCCGGGTTCCTGGCGCAGCCCCGCACCGGGGCCGAGGTGGAGGAGAAGGTCACCGGCCAGTTCGGCGAGCACGCGCACCGCGTGTGGTGGGCGCTGCGCACTTACGCGCCCGCGTATCACGCGCCGACCGGCGGTCCCTGGTCGTTCGGACAGCCGAACGCCTACCTCTCCTCCTCGGCCGCCCCCGAGGCCGAGCCGGAGGAAGCGGCCGCCGGGGCGCGTCTACTGCTGATCGCCTACCTGCGGGCGTTCGGGCCCGCGTCGGCCCAGGACTTCGCCCGGTTCACCATGTTGAAGCGTCCGGTGATCATACGGGCACTGCAGGAGCTCCACGACCGGTTGGTACGGGTCGCCGGCCCGGGCCGTACTGCCCTGTTCGACCTGGCGGAGGCCACCGTGCCGACCGAGGACACTCCGGCGCCGCCGAGGCTGCTGCCGATGTGGGACAGCACGCTACTGGCCCACGGCGGCCCCGGGCGGATCGTGCCGGAGGAGTACCGGCCGTTGGTCGTCCGGCGCAACGGCGACACGCTGCCCTGTCTGCTCGTCGACGGGCAGATCGCCGGAGTGTGGCGCGCGGTCGACAACGGAGTGGAGTTGACGGCCTTCCAAAGGCTCGGCAAGGCCGCCTGGCGAGGTCTGAAAGAGGAGGCGGAGAGGTTGTCGGCGTTCATCGCCGGCCGCGACCCCGTCGTCTACCGGCGCTACGGACATTGGTGGGACAAGGGGTTCCCCGGTGTCGAGAGCGTGACAGTCCGGAGCTGACCGGCCGACGGAGTCGCCCGTTTACGCGACTCCAGCCCTGCGCCTGCCGACAATTCCATCCATCCAGGTCACAGCCTTGCAAGGCTTCTCTTGTAGGCAGGCTTCGATTCCTGAAAAGGAGACAGTGCGGCAGGATGACCGGTCGTGCTCTTTCGCCTGGCCTATCTCGCCTTAACGAACACCTTCGCCGCGCTGCGGTTGCTCCCGATGGATGATCGTGCGCCAGCGGATGACCGGCCACTTGGAGAAGGCAACGGACGGCCGGTTCGACCGGAGCGCCCAGCGGCTGATCACCATTGGCGGGGACAACACCGTCCGCGTCTGGAGCACCCGCCAGGCCACGCAGAGCTGACGATCAGGTCTTCTCCAGGAATTCGGCGCGCTCGTCGGCCACCATCGCATCCAGCTCCGCCTTGAGCTGAGGGTGGGACTCCAGCAGCGGATCTTCAGCCATCAGCGCGAGGGCTTCCTGACGGGCGGTTTCAATGACGTCTTCGTCCCGGAGGAGCTGGAGCATGCGGAGAGAGGACTTGCGGCCGGATTGGGCCGCGCCGAGAACATCACCTTCCCGGCGTTGTTCCAGGTCCACCCGGGAGAGCTCGAAGCCGTCCAGGGTGGCGGCGACCGCGTCCAGGCGGGCGCGGGCGGGCGTTTCTGGGAGGGCGTCGGTGACCAGGAGGCAGAGGCCGGGGAGGCCGCCTCGGCCGACGCGGCCGCGGAGCTGGTGGAGTTGGGAGACGCCGAAGCGGTCGGCGTCCATGATGACCATGACGGAGGCGTTGCGGACGTCTACGCCGACCTCGATGACGGTGGTGGCGACCAGGACGTCGGTCTCGCCGCGGGTGAAGGAGCGCATGATGGCGTCCTTCTCCTCGGGGGGGAGTTTGCCGTGCAGGACGGCCACGTTGAGGCCGTTCAGGGGGCCGGTGGCGAGCATTTCGGCGACCTCGATCACGGCCAGGGGTGGGCGGCGTTCGCTGTCGTCGGCGGCGGACAGGTCGCCCTCGTCGCCCTCCTGGTCGCCGATTCGGGGGCAGACGATGTACGCCTGCCGTCCGAGCCCGACCTCCTCCCGGATCCGCTCCCAGGTGCGCTCCAGGTAGTGCGGCTTCTCGGCGGCCGGCACGACGTGGGAGGTGATGGGCGCCCGTCCGGACGGCAGCTGGCTGAGCGTGGAGACCTCCAGGTCTCCGAAGACGGTCATCGCGACCGTGCGGGGGATGGGGGTGGCGGTCATCACCAGCACGTGCGGCCGCCCGCCCTGGGACTTCTCGCGGAGCGCGTCGCGCTGTTCCACGCCGAACCGGTGCTGCTCGTCCACCACGATCAGCCCGAGGTCGGCGAACTGCACCTTGTCCTGGAGCAGCGCGTGGGTGCCGACGACGATCCCGGCCGCCCCGGAGGCCGCGTCCAGCAGGTTGGCGCGGCGCGCCGCCGCGCCCATGGAGCCGGTCAGCAGGGCCACCCCGGTCCCGCCGAACATGCCGCCTCCGGCCAGGTCGCCGAGCATGGTCACGATCGACCGGTGGTGCTGCTGGGCGAGCACCTCGGTGGGTGCTAGCAGGGCGGCCTGCCCGCCGGAGTCCACCACCTGCAGCATCGCCCGCAGCGCGACCACGGTCTTGCCGGCGCCGACCTCCCCCTGGAGCAGCCGGTGCATCGGATGCTCGACGGCCAGGTCGGCGGCGATCTCCTCCCCCACCGCCCGCTGCCCTTCGGTGAGCTTGAACGGCAGCCGGGCGTCGAAGTCCGCGAGCAGCCCGTCCGGCTTCCCCGGCCGGGCCCGGGCGGGCAGGGCGGCCGCCGCGATGCGCCGCCGGACCAGCACGGCCTGGAGCAGGAACGCCTCGTCGAACTTGAGCCGTTTGGTGGCCCTGGCCACGTCCCCGAAGTCGCGGGGCCGGTGGATGTCGCGGAGCGCGTCGGCCAGGCCCGGCAGGCGCAGGCGGCGGCGCAGCTCGGCGGGGAGGGGGTCGTCGAGGTCCAGCACGTCAAGGACGGTCCGCACCGCGCGCTGGATCTTCCAGCTGGCCAGGTTCTGGGCCGACGGGTAGATCGGCACCGGGGCGGTGGCGAACTCCTCGGAGGTCTCCTCGTCCTCGGTGACGTAATCCGGATGGGCGAGGGACCGCCGTTTCGTCCCGTTCGAGGCGACGAATACGTTGACTTTTCCGGAAAAGGTGGCTTCGGTGCCGGGCTGGAGGCGCTGCTCCGCGACGAACGCCCCCTTGCCGAAGAACGCCAGGCGCAGCCGGTCCTTCCCGTCGGTGACCTCGACATCGAGCCAGGTGCCCTGCCGGTTCTTCATCGGCCGCCGCTGCACCGCCGACACCCTGCCGACCACGGTCACGTGATCGTCATGCTCCAGGGAGGCGATCGGCGTCAGCTCGCCCCGCTCGGCATAGCGCCGGGGATAGTGGCGGAGCAGCTCGCCCACGGTGGCGATGCCGAGCGCGCTCTCCAGCGGCGCGGCCGTCTTCGCCCCGACCGCCAGCTTCAGGGGCTCGTCGAACCTGGTCACGTCCACCAGTTCTACAACCTCCGACCGACAGGATTCACTCCACGCCGATGAGCAAGGGATAACCCCCCTGCCCACCCGCGACCCGCACTACCTCGATATCCGGACGTTCTACCGCGAGATAATCCTCGACCGCCCGGACCAGCGACTCCGGCGCGTCCGCCCCCGACACCAGCGTCACCAACTCGCTGCTGGCCGACACCATGCGCCGGACTACCTCCACGGCGACCGGGGCCAGCGCCGTACCGATCAGCGAGACGTCGCCGTCGACCACGCCGAGCACGTCACCTGGGCGGCACAGGCCGGCGCTGGTCATCGCCTCCCGGTTGGCCATCCAGACGTGGCCGTGCCGGGTGTGTCCCGCCGCGTCGGTCATCGCCACCACGTCGTCGTCGAACCTCCTGAGCGGGTCGTGTACGGCCAGCGCGGCCAGACCCTGCACGGACGCCTTGGTGGGCAGCACGCTCACGGTCAGGCCCTCGTCCCTGGCGATCTCGGCGGCGGCCGCGGCGACCGCGCGCACGCCGGTGTCGTTGGGCAGGACGCTGACCTCCGTACCCGCCTCTCTGATCGCCTCCAGGAGGGCGGCCAGCGGCGGGCTGGAGCCGGGCTCCCGCCGTACCACGACCGCCCCGGCCTGCTGGAACAGGGCCGCCAGCCCGGTGCCGGCGGCGACCGCGACCACCCCGCGCCTTGCCCGCGGCGCCCCGCCGCCGAGGTGGCTCACCCGGATCCGGTACGGCCTGCCCACCTCCAGCGCGGCTTCGATCGCCGCCCCGGCGTCGTCGGTGTGGACGTGGACGTTCCAGAGCCCGTCGCCGCCGACGATCACCAGCGACTCGCCCAGCCGGTCCAGCTCCCCGCGAAGCCGGTCGATCGACGTGTCATCGGCGTGGAGCAGATACATCACCTCGTATCCGGCATCTCCCTCCGTGGTCGGAGGCGTGACCCGGGTCTGCGGCGCGGGCACCTCGTGCTGGTCCGCGCGGGCCTCCAGCACCACTTCGGCCAGTGTCTCCAGCAGGATCACCAGTCCGGCGGCGCCCGCGTCCACCACCCCGCTGCGCGCCAGCACGTCCAGCTGCCCGGTGGTCCGGCCGAGGGCCCGCCGTCCCTCGCGCGCCGCCGCCGTCGCGACCGCGCCGAGATCCCCCTCCGGTACGGCTGCCGCCACGGCGGCCAGCACGCTCAGCACGGTTCCCTCCACCGGGCGGACCACCGCGTCCCTGGCCAGCCGGGCGGCCAGCACCAGCCCGTTCCGGAGATCCCCGCCGCGTCCCTCGGCCTGCCGCAGCGCCTCGGCCAGTCCTCGGAGGGCCTGGCTGACGATGACTCCGGAGTTGCCCCTGGCCCCGAGCAGCGCCCCGTGGGCCAGCGTCTGCCAGGTTTTGTCCGGCCCGGCGTCCGGTGGCAGCGCGTCCAGCGCCTCGGCCGCCGCCAGCAGGGTCAGGTGCAGGTTGGTGCCGGTGTCGCCGTCGGGTACGGGGAACACGTTCAGCGCGTCGATCTCCGCTCGGGCGCCGCTCAGGGCCTCCGCGGACCAGCGTGCCCAGCGCCGGACCGCCGCCGGATCGAGCACCTCCAGCATGATCAGCCCTCCGCTCCTCAGACCGCCGTTCGGCCCGGCCTGGGCGGACGGCAGCCGGTCTGCTCCCCCGATGCGCTACCGTTGGCAGGTACGAGGTTATCCCGATCTGCCGTGCCCGCGTTTGGCGTGCAGCGGCCGGAATCGGCTATCCTCGTGTGGCCAGCCGGTTGTCCCGGCATGCTCGTAAGAGCCGCCCCTCGGCGGGCCGGGCCGTATCGACTGATCTAAGACTTGATCTGAAGGAGCGATGACCGTGGCTTCCGTCTGCGACGTCTGCGCTAAGAAGCCGATCTTCGGCAACAACGTCTCCCACTCGCACCGCCGCACCCGGCGGAACTGGAAGCCGAACATCCAGACCGTGCGCGCGACGGTCAACGGGACGCCGAAGCGGCTCAACGTGTGCACCTCCTGCATCAAGGCAGGCAAGGTCACCCGCTAGCCCCACCCCTTGACGAAACCCGCCACCCTCGTGGCGGGTTTTCGCATTCCTTGCCCCGCGGGACATTGGTTACCGGGGGGTGGGCGGGGCCCAACGGTAATGGAGGGGGCGGGTGGGCGGGAGGACCACGGCGACCAGAATCCCCGGGTGTCGCCTCCACACACAGGAAATTGGCAGCCGAGGCAATCCCAACCGCCCTTGGGACCCCTCCGGGTCAGGGGCCGGTTTCGCCGAGAAGGGTGGCCGCCGACCCGACATGCTCGGGATTTACGGCAGCTCGTCGTTTCGCCAGCGCCAGCCGTGGTCCACTGGGCCGATTCCCACGCCCAGGGGGAAGCCGTGGGCGATGGCTCCGGTGACGTACGTCTTGGCCTGTTCCACCGCTGTGGGCATGTCGTGGCCGAGGGCCAGGTATGAGGCGATGGCGCTGGCCAGGGTGCAACCGGTGCCGTGGGTGTGGCGGTTGTCCAGGCGTTCGGCGCGGTAGTGGTGTTCGATGGTGCCGTCGGTGAGCAGGTCGACCGCCTCGCCAGGGAGGTGGCCGCCCTTGATGAGCGCCCATTTCGGGCCCAGGGCGAGGATCGCGTCGGCCGCCCTGGGGAGATCGTCCTCGTCCTCGACCTTGACGCCGGTGAGCTGCTCCACCTCCCAGAGGTTGGGGGTGACCACGGTGGCCGTGGGCAGCAGGCGGGTTTTCACGTTGCCCACCGCCTCGGGCGCGAGCAGCGAGTCGCCGTGCTTGGACACCCCGACCGGGTCGACCACCACAGGCGCGTCCACCGTGGCAAGCACCTCCGCGACCGCCGCCACCAGCGCCGGAGACGCGAGCATGCCGGTCTTCACCGCCTGCACCCCGATGTCCCCGAGCACCGAGGCCAGCTGGGCCTGGACGGCCTCCACCGGGAGCTCCCAGTACCCCTGCACCCCCACCGAGTTCTGCGCGGTCACCGCCGCGACCACGCTCATGCCGTGCACCCCGAGGGCCAGCATCGTCTTGAGATCGGCCTGAATGCCGGCGCCACCACCGGAATCCGAACCGGCCACCGTCAGCACACGTGCGGGAGTCATGCCCACCATCCAACCAGCCCGGTTCCCGGGGCCCGGAGGAGGGCGCCAGTGGGGTGTCTCCGAACCTTGGCCCGGATTCGGTCGAGGGCGGGGGCCGCGAATTGCCGGGTCAAGGTTGCGTGACAGGCCGCTACCGCGCCGCGACCGCCTCGATCTCCAGCAACCACGCCTCGTCGTAGATCCCGGCGATGATCACCGTCAGCGCGGGGGCGTGACCGTTCAGCACCTCGCGCCGGATCTCGGAGTTCTCCCGCCGGTACGCCCGGTCCGACAGGTACGTGGTGACCTTCACCAGATCGGAGAGCTCCATCCCGTGCGCGGCCAGCGCCGAGGCCACGTTGGCCCACACCTGACGGCACTGGGCCGGGAAACCCTCCGGCACCTGTCCGTCCGGCGTGACCGGAATCTGCCCGGAGACGTACACCACCCGGGCGGACCCGCCCACCTCGTACGAATGCCGGTACCCGCCGCCGTCGGGCACCACCGGCCCAGGAACGATCATGCGAGGAACCTATCGGAGCTCGGCGAGCCGGGCGGCCAGGGCGTCGGCCTCCGGGTCGGCGGGGAAGTGGACCTTGTCCCACCACGGGGGTACGGGCTGGCCGGGGACCGCGCCGAGGATGCCGCCCACGATGGCGGCCACGGTGTCGGTGTCGCCGCCCATGGTCACCGCGAAGGTCTGGGCGGTGGCCAGGTCGGTGGAGTGGTGGATGGCGTGGGTGACGGCGGCGACGGTGGGGGCCGCCAGGACGCTGATCCCGCCGGAGGGCGGGGTCCACGATCCTTCGGCGGCGTGGCGGACGTCGGCGAATTCCGGCATCGACAGCCATTCGGCTTCGGCGACCGCGGCGGGCAGGATGCCGTCCGGGTCCTCGATCGCGTACGCGGCCATGGCCGCCACGATGGCCGCCGCGCCGATCGCGACCGGATGGCCATGGGTGCCGCGGGACAGCTCCACGACCAGTTCGCGTCGTCGCCGCGCCTGGCCGGCGGGGACCATCCAGCCCACGGGGGCGATCCGCATGGCGGCACCGTTGCTCGCTCGCCGCATGTCCGAAATGTCGGAGGAGATCAGCGCCCCGGCAGAGGAGATCAGCACCCCGGGGTTGGCGACGCGGCCGGTTTCGGCGAAATCCCGCAAGGCGCGCCTGGTGGTCGAGCCCAGCCCCCGAATCTCGCCGGCCTGGGCGGACAACCGACGCATGAACTCCTCAGCAGTCGGCTGACCCAAGGTGTCCGCGAGCAGCCGGGCCACAATCAGCATCTGGTCGGTGTCGTCGGAGGTTGCGCCGGGCGGCCAGTCACGGCTGGCGGGCAGCTCGTGAAGCCGGGCTCGGTCGATCTTCTCCGGTGGCGCGGTCTCCCAGGGCACGCCCAGCGCGTCCCCGGCGGCCAGGCCACGGATGGCCGAAGCGATCTGCGCGGCGAGCATCAGCCGATCGAAGGGGGTCCGGCGATAGCGCAGTCTCCGCCCTTGACGGTGCATTCGGCCGGTGGCTCGGGGGTGCCGTTGGCGATCAGGCTGATGACGAGCTCCTCACCGGCGAGCAGCGGCGTGGCGGAGGTCAGGGTCAGCCGGTCGCCGTGCACCGTGGCCTCGGCGCCGCCGACGGTGAGCAGTTCGCCGGTGAACGGAATGGTGAGCGACAGACCGGAAATATCACGATCCGTTTGCACGATGAGCCGAGCGCTGTAGCCCTCCGGATCCTCCTGGAAGACCTCGAAGCCCACTGTGACGTGCGGAACCGCCGACCGCAGACGCGCAGGCGACGGCGAGGGCGAGGTGCCGGACGGCTCACCCCCCTCCTCCAGGCCCACGTCCGCCCGGGTGGGCTCCTCGGTGGGGGTCGGGCTGGGAGTGGCCGACTTCTTGGGCTTGGGGGTACGGCTGGGCGTCGGCCGTACCGCCGAAGGCGAGGGCGCCGATTTGACCTTGACGGGCGCGGCTTCCGCCTCGGACGGGCTCGGTTCCGGAGACGCCGTGGTGGGCGCGGCCTCCGGCGTGGCGGTGGCCGTGTCCAGCGGATCGGGCAGCGCCCCGGTCCTGGCGGGCGCCGCCTCGCAGGTTCCGGGCGCGCAGCTGGCGGCCGGCGGTTCCAGGACCAGTGAGGTGTTGCTGCCGACCAGCCGCACACCCGCGAACGTGAGCCCCACCGCCGCCAGCACGGAGATTCCGGACAGCAGCGCCGCCTTCCCGAACCGGGAACGAGACGCGAGATCGACCGGCTCGGGACCGGAGATTTCCACGGTCTGCGGAGCTCCCGCGATCTCCGTGGGCTCCTCCGGCCACCGGTAGGTGACCTCCGGCGAGGGCTGATCCGGCACCGGCGCCGCGTACGGCTGTCCCCGATCCGGGCGGACCTGGCGGTCGAAAACCATGCCGTCATCGCCCGCGGGCTTCGGCTTGGCGGGGAGATCCCAGCGGTAGGCCGGGTGGATGTACGGCTGCTCCTCCGAAGCCGAATCCCGCGATGGGGGCGCGGAGGGAGAGGAAGGCGAGGCGGGTGACGAGGTGGCGTCTTCGGGCCACCGGTACGACAGGTCGGGCCCGTCCCCGGTCAGGTGCCCGAGCCATTGCGTGAACTGCTCGGATCCCTCCTCGGAGGGATTCTCCGCGTCCTCGCCGTTCTGTCGTCCACTCGTGTGCCGACCCATCGACGGTCCTTCCTGTTGGCGACCGTCATACTTCATAACAGATCTAAAACGCCTTTGTCACAAATTTCACATCATCCCCGGAAGTGATCCCAGCCCCCGGCGGCGGACTCCCACCCGGTGACCCGCACCCCCGTACCGTCGACAACCTCCCCGACCACCCGCCAATGCGGCGGAAGCCGTACCCCTCGGGGAAAGGCGGCGGCGAGAGCGTGATCATCACCCCCGGTGAGCGCCCACTCCAGCGGATCGACCCCCAGCGTGGCCGCCGCCTCGGCCAGCGCGCCTACCTCGAAGGAAGCAGGGTCGAGCACGATCCCCACCTCACTGGCCGCCGCAACGTGGCCTAGGTCCTGGAGGAGCCCGTCGCTCACGTCCAGCATCGCCGTCGCCCCGAGTTCCGCGGCCTCCGGCCCGCACGCGTAGGGCGGTTCCGGCCGCCGGTGCGCGTCCAGCAGTTCGGGGAACCGGTCGACGGAGGCGTGCAGCAGGGCCAGCCCCGCCGCCGCGTACCCCAGCCGCCCCGCGATGGCGATCACGTCCCCCGGCCTGGCCCCCGAGCGGGTGACCGGCGCCCGCCCGCCGAGGTCGCCCATGGCCGTGACACCGAGCACCACGGTGGCGGAGCGGGCGATGTCGCCCCCGGCCACGCTGGCCCCAACCAGGGCGGTCTCGTCGCGGAAGCCGTCGGCGAGGGCGTCCAGCCAGGACACGGGCGCGTCGGCGGGCAGCCCGAGCCCGACCACCAGCGCGGTCGGCCTGGCCCCCATGGCAACGACGTCGGCAAGGTTCTGTGCCGCCGCTTTACGCCCGATTTCATACCCACTGGACCAATCACGGCGGAAATGTCTACCCTCAAGGAGCAAGTCCGTTGTCACGACCACCCGACCGTCCGGTGCCGCGACGACCGCGGCGTCGTCGCCGGGTCCGAGTTGCACCGCCACACCTTGGGACAGACGCCCCGCAATGCGACCAACTACTCCGAATTCGCCTAGTTCTCCGACTGTGATGTCACACCTCCTGGTGTTCGGGGTACGTTGACCTTTCGGTGGTGATCAATCCCGGGAGGACCTGATGGTGCAGGCCTACATCCTTATCCAGACCGAGGTCGGCAAGGCCGCCGCCGTGGCCGGCGCGATCGCCGCGATTCCCGGTGTCACGCAGGCCGAGGACGTCACCGGTCCGTACGATGTGATCGTCCGGGCGGAGGCGCGGAACGTCGACGAGCTCGGCAAGCTCGTGGTGGCCCAGATCCAGGCCGTGGAAGGGATCACACGTACGCTTACGTGTCCGATCGTTCATATTTGAGATGACTCCGAGCAAGCTCCTGCTGGGCGGAGCCGCCGCGTTGACGCTGGTGGCCTGCTCTGCCACCGTTCGCGTCGAACCGCCCACGCCGACGGGCCGGGTGGCCGAGGACTGCGTGAAGCTGGAGTCCGCGCTGCCGCGCACCGTGGACGGGCTGATCCGGGCCGAGTCCGAACCCCACTCGCCGTACGTGGCGGTCTGGGGCGCCGGAGAGATCACGGTGCGCTGCGGCGTGGACCGGCCGGCGAAGATGGCGCCCACCGACAACGTCACCGACGTCAACGGCGTCGGCTGGTACGCCGATCCCCAGAAGCCTGCACTTTTCACGACGGTGAACCGGGAGGCGTACGTCGAGGTGACCATCGCCCCCACCCACCAGGTGGGCGCCGTACTGGTCGAGCTTGCCGACCCCATCAAGGCGACGATCCCCTAGCGCAACCCCACCGGACGGTCCAGGGCCAGCTGAATGAGCCGGTCCACCAGCTGCGGGTAGGCGAGCCCCGTGGCCATCCACAGCTGCGGCGCCACCGAGGTCGAGGTGAACCCGGGCATCGTGTTGATCTCGTTGACGATCAGTTCCCCGTCCGGGGTGTAGAAGAAGTCCACCCGGGCCAGCCCCTCGCACCCCAGCGCCTCGTACGCCCGGACCGCCATCGACCGCAGCTCCTGGGTGGCGTCGGCGGGCAGGTCGGCGGGCACTTCCAGGGTGATCTGGTCGGGGTAGTACTTGGCCTCGAAGTCGTAGAACACCTGCCCGCCCTGGACCACCACCTCCCCCGGCACGCTCGCCTCCGGGGCCGCGTCTCCCAGCGACTCCAGCACCGCGCACTCGATCTCCCGCCCGGTGACGGCCGCCTCCACCAGCACCTTCGGATCGTGCGTACGCGCGAACTCGATGGCCGCCTCCAGCTGCGCCTGGTCCTCGGCCTTGGAGATGCCCTGGGAGGACCCGGCCCTGGCCGGCTTCACGAAGACCGGCCAGCCGAGTTCCTCGATCTCCTTCAGCACCCGGGCCCGGTCGGTACGCCAGGCCCGGTCCGGCACCACGACGTGCGCCACCGTCGGCAGCCCCGCCGCCTTCAGCACCAGCTTCATGTAGCCCTTGTCCATGCCGACCGAACTGGCCAGCACCCCCGACCCCACGTACGGCACCCCGGCCATCTCCAGCAGCCCCTGCAACGTGCCGTCCTCCCCGAACGCCCCGTGCAGCACCGGGAAGACCACGTCCACCTCCCCCAGCGGGCGCGGGATCTCACCGGGCGAGAGCGCCACCACGGTCCCCGCGTGGGAGGGCAGCGCAAGCTCCGCGCCCGAGGTGTCCACCTCGGGTAGCTGGGCGCCCTCGATCGCGTAGCGCTGACCGGCGGCGGCGAGCACCCACCGCCCGTCCTGGGCGATCCCGATCGGGATCACCTCGTACTTGTCCCGGTCGATCGCCGCCAGCACGCTGCCGGCGCCCATCAGGGAGACCGCATGCTCGGAGTTGCGCCCGCCGAATACCACCGCTACACGAATCTTGCTCATGACGCCCGAATCTACCCTGAGTGACAGTCAAAAGGCCTTGTCAGCCACGCGAGGGTGACACGCTCCTGAGCGCGTCCAGGGCCTGGGTGGCATCCGCGATCAGATCCTCGGCGTCCTCCAGGCCGATGGCGAACCGTACGGCTCCCGCGTCCACCCCGGAGAGCGCCTCGTCGGCGCGGGTGACCGAGGCCAGGTGAGCGACCTTGGTGTGGGTGCCGCCCATCGAGGTGGCGATCCTGGCCATCTGCAGCGCGTCGGCCAGCGCCACCCCCGCCGCGTACCCGCCGTGCGGGGTGACCGTGACCACCGCGCCGAACCGGGTGCCCTCCGGTCCCGAGTCGAAGAGCTGCCGGGCCAGCTGGTGCCCCCGATGGCTGGGCAGGCCGGGGTAGTCCACCCGCCGGACCGCCGGATGCTTGGCGATGGCGGCGGCGAAGACCATGGCGGTGGAGCACATCCGGCGCACCCGGAGCGGCAGCGTCTCCAGGCCGCGCCGGAGCAGGAAGGCGTCGTCAGGGGAGAGCGAGGCGCCGGTGTCGATGCGCACCTCGCGGAGCTGGCCGATCAGGTCGGGGCGGCCCACCACCACCCCGCCCATGCAGTCGTCGTGCCCGCCCAGGTACTTGGTGGCCGAGTGCACCACCAGGTCGGCGCCGTGCTCCAGCGGGCGGCAGACCACGGGGGTGGCGAAGGTGGAGTCCACCACCAGCAGCGCGCCCGCCTCCCTGGCCACCCGGTAGAGGCCGCGGATGTCGGCCACCGCCATGGTCGGGTTGGCCAGCGTCTCCGCGTACAGGATCTTGGTGCTGGTGCGGACGGCGCCGCGCACCCGGCGCAGGTCGGCGTAGTCGACGAAGTCGGCGGAGACCCCGAACCGGGAGAGCACGTTGGCGAGCAGCGAGTACGTGGCCCCGTGCACGGGGGCGGGGGCCACCACGTGCGAGCCGGCCCGCAGGAAGGTCATCAGGACCGCGTTGATCGCGGCCATCCCGGAGGAGAACGCCTGCCCGGCCACGTCCTCCGGCGCGGCGGCCCCCTCCAGGGAGGCCACCCCCGCCGCGAAGGCGGCCACCGTGGGGTTGTCGATGCGGCTGTAGGCGTAGCCCGGGATGTGCTCGGCCAGCACGTCGGCCTGCTGCGAGGTGCTGTCGAAGGTCCAGGCCGCGCTCCGCCAGATGGGCAGCCCGATCGGGACCTGGCGTGGGGTGGTCGGCTCGGGCAGGTGGACGGCCCGGGAGTTCTCCCCGAGCCTCCTCTGGCTGCGCTTCACCGGCGAATCACCAGCTTCCTCAGGAAACAGAAATCACACGCCATATCGTTCGGGCTTGGGCGTTCGTGACATCAGGAGCATCGCGGCCTCGCCGGGGGTCATCCCGTCGTGCACCACCGCGACCACCACCTCGGTGATCGGCATCTCCACGTCGTGCTTGGTGGCCAGGTCCAGCACCGACTCGCAGGACTTCACGCCCTCCGCGGTCTGCTTGGTGACCGCCACCACCTCGGCCAGCGACATGCCCCGCCCGAGGTTCTCGCCGAAGGTGCGGTTCCTGGAGAGCGGCGAGGTGCAGGTCGCGATCAGATCCCCCATACCGGCCAGACCGGCGAAGGTGTGCGGGTCGGCGCCGAGCGCGGCACCCAGCCGGGAGATCTCGGCCAGACCCCGGGTCATCAGGGTGGCGGCCAGGTTGTCACCCAGGCCCATGCCGACCCCGACCCCCACGGCCAGCGCGATCACGTTCTTCACCGCGCCGCCCAGCTCCACCCCGACCACGTCCGGGTTGGTGTAGGTGCGGAACCAGGGCAGGTGGCAGGCATCCTGGAGCCGGTCGGCCACCGTCAGGTCGGAGCAGGCCACCACGGCCCCAGCCGGCTGCCGCCGGGCCAGCTCGGGCACCAGGTTGGGCCCGGAAACCACGGCCACCTGGTCCTGCGGCACCTCGGCCACCTCCACGATGACCTCGCTCATCCGCTTGGTGGTGCCCAGCTCGATGCCCTTCATCAGGCTGACCAGCACCGCGTCCCGCGGCAGGTACGGCTTCCAGGCCGTCAGGTTGGCCCGCAGGGTCTGGGCCGGGACGGCCAGCACCACGAAGTCGGCGCCGTGCATCGCCTCGGCCGGATCAACGGTGGCCCGCAGGCCCTCCGGCAGCCGCAGGCCCGGCAGGTACTCAGGGTTCTCGTGCCGGACGTCGATGGCCTCGACGATCTCCTTGCGCCGCCCCCACAATGTCGTCTCGGTGCCCGCCTCGGCGAGGATCATCCCGAAAGTGGTGCCCCACGAGCCGGTCCCGAACACGGCAGCCTTGGTTGATCCCTGTACGGTCATCCCCTCACCGTACGCCGTCGTCATCGGTTAGCGGTTCTTTCTCACCCCTGAGCTCGGCGAGCTGCGCCGTCACGGCGGCCATGATGTCGGCGGTGGCCTCCCGCAGCACCTCACCGTGCGCTTCCTTCCCGTCGTACGCCGACAGGTCCACCGGCGGCCCGGCCAGCACCCGGAAGGTCTTGCGGGGGAACAGCCGTGGCCGGGTCTGCCCGTACGGCAACAGCTCCTGGGCCCCCCAGTGCGCGATCGGGATCACGGGGGCGCCGGTCATCAGCGCCAGCCGGGCCACGCCGGTCTTGCCGGCCATCGGCCACAGGTCCGGATCGCGGGTGATCGTGCCCTCCGGGTAGAAGAGCACGCAGGAGCCCTCCCGCAGCCGCCGCTCGGCCACCGCCAGCGAGTCGGTGGCCGCGGAGCTGTTCCGCTCGACCGGGATCGCCCGCAGCTCCCGGACCAGGTAGCCGAGCACCGGCACCCGGAACAACCCCGCCTTGGCCAGGATCACCGGCCAGCGCCCGTTGTGGTGCAGGTAGTGCGCGAGCAGCACCGGATCGGCCCAGGACAGGTGGTTGGCGGCGACGATGATCCCGCCCTGGCGCGGAATCCGGTCCCCACGCCGCCAGTCCCGCTTCACCAGCAGCCGCGACAGAGGCTTGACGATCACCACGGCGACCGCTTCCCAGAAGCGGGTCGGCCGTCCAGGGCGGCGGCTCATGCGTGTTCCTCACTCGGCGGGTCTTTCCGGGTCAGTCTCCCGGTTGGCCCGAGCCGATGTCGAGGCGCGATGCTTAAGGTTATGCAGCAGGTTGGACAGGACCGGCGATGGTCGGTGGTCGTCCCGGTCAAGACCCTGATCAAGGCCAAGACCCGGTTGGCCGGGGCGGCGGGGCCGCACCGGGAGGAGCTGGCGGTGGCCGTCGCCGCCGACACCGTCGGGGCCGCGCTGGCCTGCGCCCTGGTGGCCCGGGTGATCGTGGTGACCGCCGATCCCGTGCCCGCCGCCCGGCTGGCCGCACTCGGCGCCCTGGTGGTCCCCGACCCCGGCCGGGGCCTCAACGCCGCCCTCCGGGCCGGCCACGCCCACGCCGTACGGCTGACGCCCGGCGCCCCCGTGGCCGCCCTCCAGGCCGATCTGCCCGCGCTCCGCCCTGCCGAGCTGGCCACCGTGCTGGCCGCGGCCGGGGAGTTCGACGCGGCCTTCCTCCCGGACGCGGCCGAGGTCGGCACCACGCTGTACGCCACCGGCCCCGGCATCCCCTTCCGCCCCGGTTTCGGCGGTGAGTCCCGGGCCCGGCACCTGTCGGGCGGGGCCAAGGAGCTGCGCCTGGAAGGGGTCGCCACGGTCCGGCGGGACGTGGACACCATCGAGGACCTGGCCGAGGCGGCGAGGCTGGGCCTGGGCCCGCACACCGCCGCCGTGGCCCGCCTGCTAGTGCGCTGACGGCTGGTCCTCCCTGGCCCTGCGCGGCAGCAGGAAGGAGACCACGAAGGTCAGCGCCAGCATGCCGACCACCACCCAGAGCGTGGTCTCCATCGCGTTCTCGAAGCTCGCCCCGGTGGGCCGCACGCCGAGCAGGTCGAAGAAGACGGTGCCGAGCAGCGCCACCCCGAAGGCGTTGCCGAGCTGCTGGACGGCGGTCAGCGTGCCGGAGGCCGACCCGGACTCGTGGTCCTCCACCCCGGCCAGGACCAGGTCGAAGAAGGGGGCCATGAGCAGGCCCATGCCGAGGCCGGTGACCACCAGGGCGGGGGTGAGCTGCCAGGGGGTCACGCCCAGGCCCTCCAGGTGGAGGGTGAACCAGACACCGGCCGCGCCGGCCATCATGATGATCGTGCCCGCCTGGAAGCAGCGGCGGCCGAACTTGAGCAGCGGCTGGGCCAGGCCGAAGCCGAAGATCATGCCGACCGACCAGGGCACCCCGGCCAGACCGGCCTTCAGCGGCGAGTAGCCCAGGCCGATCTGCGTGTACAGGTTGAAGACCAGCATGAAGCCGGACATGCCCGCGAAGAACACCATGCCGGTGACCAGGCCGCCGTTGAAGGCGCGCTTGCGGAAGAGGCTGGGCACGACCAGCGGGTCCCGCCCGGTGGCGGCCCGGCGGGACTGGTACCAGCCGAACAGGCCGAACACCGCGGCCGAGGCGGCGATCATCACGAACGCCCAGGCCGGCCAGTCGTGCTCGCGGCCCTGCACCAGCGGGAAGACGACGAGCAGCCCGGCCGCCGAGGCCAGCGCGACGCCGAGCAGGTCCAGCCGGAGCGGGTGCGGCGAGCGGGACTCGGGCAGGAAGCGCAGCCCGGCGGCGAAGGCGAGCAGGCCGACCGGCAGGTTGATCAGGAAGATCATGCGCCAGCCGGAGCCGAAGTAGTCGGCGTCGATCAGCCACCCGGCCAGGATCGGGCCGCCCACCGAGGCCAGGCCCATGACCGGCCCGAACAGGCCGAACGCGGTGGCCATCTCCTTGGGCGAGAACATCTCCCTGATCATGCCGAGGCCCTGCGGGATCATGACGGCCGCGAAGAGCCCCTGGAACACGCGGGCCCCGACCAGTATCTCCGGCGACTGGGCCAGCCCGCAGAGCAGCGAGCCGAGGGTGAAGCCGGCCGCGCCCACCAGGAACATGCGGCGGCGGCCGTAGATGTCGCCCAGCCGCCCGCCGGTGAGCAGGCCGGTGGCCATGGCGAGCATGTACGCGGCGCCGAGCCACTGGATGACGCCGGCCGAGCCGCCCAGCTCGGCGCGGATGTGGGGGGCGGCGATGTTGGTGACCATGGCGTCGATCAGGTCCATGATCTCCGCGCCGAGGATCACGAAGAGGGCCGCCCAGCGCCAGCGGTAACCGGCGGCCTCGCCGGATTCCGCGGACCCGGGTTCGCCCGTGGCGGGGGGTACCGTGGTGGTCATCTTTGAAGCTCCAGAAGGGGAGAAGAACAGTGTTCAGGTCACGATGAACACTGTTCTAGCATGAACACTGTTCAGTGAACAAGTGTGCTGTTCGCTTTCACGAGCGATGTTCAATAGAGTGCGGGTCGAGAGGTGATGGAGAAATGAGCGAGACCGACCTTCCGGCCGCGCCCTGGGACCGCCGACGGCGGCGGCCGGCGCCCGCGAAGGTGCCTCTCACCCGCGAACGGATCGTGGAAGCGGCCTTCACCGTGCTGGACCGGGAGGGCTATGACCGGCTGAGCATGCGCCAGGTCGCGCTGGAACTCGGCGTCGCCGTCTCCGCGCTGTACGTGCACGTCGCCAACAAGGACGAGCTCTTCGAGCTGATGTACCTGCGCCTGTTCGAGGGCCGCGAGCTGCCGGACCCCGACCCGGAGCGCTGGCAGGAGCAGCTCAAGGAGTTCGCCAGGGACGGCCGGGCCGCGCTCCTGCGCCACCGGGACATGGCCCGCATCTCGATGGGCCAGCTGCCGTTCACGCCCACCCTGCTCCCCCACGTGGAGCGGCTGATGGCCATCATCCGGGCCAGCGGCATGCCCGACCGGGTGGCGGCCATGGCGGGCGACCTGCTCTCCACCTACATCGAGGGGTTCACCCTGGAGGAGGGCATGTGGCTTGAGCGCTACAAGGACATGGACCCCTCGACCTGGGAGGTCAAACGCCAGGAGATCACCGACTACTTCGCGACCCTGCCCCCGGACCGGTTCCCCAACATGGTCGCGATGGCCGGGCTCATGGTGGACGAGTCCAACGACTACCGTTTCGAGCTGGGCCTGGACATCCTGGTCCGCGGCCTGGCCTCCTACGTCGAGAAGACCCCCGAGGAATCCTGAGGGTTACGCTGATCGGGTGCAGGCCACCGTGAAGACCTTCGACGACACGACCCGCTCGGGTTCGGTCTACCTCGACGACGGCACCGAACTGCCCTTCTCCACCGCCGCCTTCGACGCGGGCCCGCTCCGCCTGCTCCGCCCGGGCCAGCGCGTCAACCTCGTCCTCACCGACGACAAGATCACTTATGTGACGTTGAGCACGTTCCCGGTGCCTGGCTCGGCAAAATAAGAACGGCGCCCTTGGGAATTAGGGCGCCGTTCGACGAATCCGGTTACTTCTTTTTGGCTTGCTTCTTGCCGCCGGCGTTGACCAGTTCCTTGAAGTCCGCGCCCGGACGGAACTTGGGCGCCCAGCTCTCGGCCACCTTGATCGGCTCGCCGGTCGAAGGGTTCCGAGCCGTGCGCGCCGGCTTGTGCGCCATCTCAAAGGCGCCGAAGCCGGTGATCGAAACCTTGTCGCCGCCGGCGACCGCGTGCTGGATCGCCTCGATGATGGCGTTGACCGCCTCGGTGGCCGTCTTCTTGTCACCGACGCGGTCCGCGATCGCGTCGACGAGTTCCTTCTTGTTCATCTGGTTCTCCCCCTTACGCGCTTGAAAGTAAGGGAGGAACGCGCGTGACTCAATCACCTTACGTGATTTGGTCTTCACTCGGCGTGTCGAATTCGCCGTCCAGGTAGGCGATGAAGCCGTCCAGCCGGGCAGTTGCGTGGGAAATGTCGCGTTTGGCCACATCGCAGATGGCGAGCAGCCTCTTGGCGAGGCGGGCCCGCTCCTCCGGTGGCACGTTCAGGGTCCTGACGCGGTGCTGCGTGTCGCGCAGCCGCCGCGCCAGGTCCTCTTCTGGTCCGCCCTGAGGGGTCAGACGGTCGTCGGCAGCCATGGCTGCCGACCATTCTCGTACGCGGTGATGTCGTCGGCGTGCCGCAGGGTCAGCCCGATGTCGTCGAGCCCCTCGATCAGCCGCCAGCGGGTGTAGTCGTCGATGTCGAACGCCCAGGCGCCCTCGCCCAGCCGTACCTGCCGCTCCACCAGGTCCACGGTGATCCGCACGGACGGGTCGGCCTCCACGGCGGCCTGGAGTTCCTCGACCGTCTTGGCCTCCAGCACCACCGGCAGCAGGCCCATCTTGGTGGAGTTGTTGCGGAAGATGTCGCCGAACCTGGCGGCGATCACGACGCGGAAACCGTACTGCTGGAGGGCCCAGACGGCGTGCTCGCGGGAGGAGCCGGTGCCGAAGTCGGGCCCGGCCAGCAGGATGGAGGCGCCCTGGTAGACGGGGTTGTTCAGGACGAAGGAGGGGTCCTCCCGCCAGGCGGCGAACAGGCCCTTCTCGAAGCCGGTGCGGCTGACCTGCTTCAGCCAGACGGCCGGGATGATCTGGTCGGTGTCGACGTTGCTGCGGCGCAGCGGGACGGCGGTGCCGGTGTGCGTGGTGAAGGCTTCCATGGTCGGTCTTCCTCAATGAAAAATGCGCGGCTGATTGACAATCTGCCTGGTCATTGGCCAAACATTTTTGAAACGGACATTTCGTTTAGGGAGCGCATTTTTCATTGATTGGCGAGGTCGGCGGGGGCGGTCAGTTTGCCGGTGACGGCGGTCGCGGCGGCGACCTGCGGGGACACCAGATGGGTCCGGCCGCCCTTGCCCTGCCGGCCCTCGAAGTTGCGGTTGGAGGTGGAGGCGCTGCGCTCCCCCGGTGCCAGCGTGTCGGGGTTCATGCCCAGGCACATGGAGCACCCGGCCTCCCGCCACTCGGCCCCGGCCGCCTTGAACACCTCGTGCAGGCCCTCCTTCTCGGCCTCCAGCTTGACCAGCATGGACCCGGGCACGATCAGCGTCCTGGTCTTGACCGTACGCCCCCGCAGGATGTCGGCGGCGGCGCGCAGGTCCTCCAGCCGCCCGTTGGTGCAGGACCCGACGAAGACGGTGTCCACCGCGACCTCGCTGAGCGGGGTGCCGGCGGTGAGGCCCATGTACTCCAGCGCACGCTCGGCCGCCGCCCGCTCGGTCGGGTCGGCGAACTCCTCAGGCGCCGGTACGGCGCTGCCCAGCGGCGCCCCCTGCCCCGGGTTGGTCCCCCAGGTGACGAACGGCGTCAGCGTCGCGGCGTCGATCTCCACCACCTTGTCGAACACGGCGTCGTCGTCGGTCCTCAGCGTCTGCCAGTAGGCCAGCGCCTGGTCCCAGTCGGCCCCCGTGGGCGCGTGCGGGCGGCCCTTGAGGTAGGCGAAGGTGGTCTCGTCGGGAGCGATCAGACCGGCCCGGGCGCCCGCCTCGATGGACATGTTGCAGACCGTCATGCGGCCCTCCATCGACAGGTTCCTGATCGCCTCACCGCGGTACTCCACGATGTGGCCCTGCCCGCCGCCGGTCCCGATCTTGGCGATGATCGCCAGGATCAGGTCCTTGGCCGTCACCCCGTACGGCAGGGCGCCCTTGACCTCGATGGCCATGGTCTTGGGCCGGTAGGCCGGGAGGGTCTGGGTGGCCAGCACGTGCTCCACCTCGGAGGTGCCGATGCCGAAGGCGATGGCCCCGAAGGCGCCGTGGGTGGAGGTGTGCGAGTCGCCGCAGACGATGGTCATGCCTGGCTGGGTGAGCCCGAACTGCGGGCCGATGATGTGCACCACGCCCTGTCCGGCGTCGCCCATCGGGTGGAGCCGGACGCCGAACTCGGCGGCGTTCTTGCGGAGCGTCTCCACCTGGGTCCGGGAGACCGGGTCGCTGATCGGGCCGAGCACGGTCGGCACGTTGTGGTCCTCGGTGGCGATGGTGAGGTCGGGTCGCCGGACCTTCCGGTCCGCCATGCGCAGGCCGTCGAACGCCTGCGGGCTGGTCACCTCGTGGATGAGGTGCAGGTCGATGAAGAGCAGGTCGGGTTCGCCCTCCGCGCGCCGTACGACGTGCTGTTCCCAGACTTTCTCGGCCAGTGTGCGACCCATGGTTTCCAACGCCTCCTTGCGTCTTCTCCCCCGAGTGATCATCTCTTATGATGAGACGGAAATATCGGGATATGGAACTCTACCGGCTGCTTGCCGGTTATCGGGTTTGCATCTCGGATAGCGAGACGGCAGTATCGGGGTATGGACAACTCTAGCGGAGTCGGGGTACTCGACAAGGCGGTTCTCGTGCTCAACGCCCTGGAAGCCGGCCCGGCTTCGCTGGCCCAGTTGGTGCAGGCCACCGGATTGGCCAGGCCCACGGCGCACCGCCTCGCCGTGGCCCTGGAACACCACCGCATCGTGTCGCGGGACACCCAGGGCCGTTTCATCCTCGGCCCGCGCCTGTCCGAACTGTCCACCGCCGCCGGGGAGGACCGGCTCCTCGCGGTGGCCGGCCCGGTGCTCACCCAGCTGCGCGACCAGACCGGGGAGAGTGCCCAACTCTACCGGCGCCAGGGCGACGAGCGGGTCTGCGTGGCCGCCGCAGAACGCTCCAGCGGCCTGCGTGACACGGTCCCGGTCGGCTCCGCGTTGCCCATGGTGGCCGGCTCGGCCGCGCAGATTCTGCTCGCCTGGGAGGAGCCCGACCGGCTGCACCGCGGCCTGCGCGGCGCCAAGTTCACCGCCGCCACGCTGGCCAGCGTGCGCCGCCGGGGCTGGGCGCACAGCGTCGGGGAGCGGGAGCAGGGGGTGGCCAGCGTCTCCGCGCCGATCCGGGGCGCCGGCGGCAAGGTCATCGCGGCCGTCTCGGTCTCCGGCCCCATCGAACGTCTCAGCCGGACCCCGGGGCGGCTGCACGCCGCCCCCGTCGTCTCGGCGGCGGAACGTATCACCGAAGCGATGCGCCGGGCTAACTGATTAGAGTGCGTGCCCTGTTAGCCCTAGGCTGGCGGGGTGACAGATCGCATCGAGGCGGCCGCGGCAGAACTGCGTCCCCTGCTCCAGGAGTTCATTCTCTGGGCGCCGTCCCACGCGCCGGGCAGCGACCCGGATCTGGTGGGCCCGGCGGCGCTGTGGCACCGGCTGGCCGCGCGCGACGACGTGGGGCTCTGGAAGCGCGGCGATCTGCGCACCGTGCTGCTGGAGCGCATGCCGCAGGTGGTGGAGGATCCGGACGAGGCGGCCGACGGCATGGTCCCGGCGATCCGCGCGTACCTGACCTTCCTCGCCGAGACCGGGCGCTTCAGCAAGGGCTCCGACTCGCTGGACGCGCTGCTCGCCGAGCTCGACGAGCTGGAGGACGACTTCGTCGACAAGATGGAGGACACCATCGCCGAGCGGGACTGGGACGAGGACGAGGACGAGGAGCTCGAGGAGGAGGAGAGCCTCGGCGACTTCGAGCCGTTCGCCGACGAGATCGCCGAACTGCCCACCATCCGGCTCCGCCCCGACGGCGAGCTGGCCGCGCTGGCCCGCGCGGTGCCGCTCATCACGCAGGCCCGCGACCTGGCGGTCTGGGTGGGCACCAAGCGCCAGGTGGGCGCGGAGACGCTGCTCACCGACGAGGAGGTGCGGGAGGCGCTGGCCGCCCTCTCGCTGACCGAGCCGCAGCACCTGTGGAACCTCTGGAACCTCGCCATCGACCTGGAGTTCCTCACCCCCGACGGGGATGACACGGTCAGCGTCGACTCCGACACCGAGGCCTGGCCGTTCGAGGACGACGAGGACGTGCTGGACGTCTGGATGCAGGGCCTGCACTCCATCGACTACGGCGACCCCGAGCTGGAAGACGACGACCTCACCCTGGCCCTGTCCGGGCTCACCCGGGAACTGCTGGTCCGGACGCTGGTCGGCGGTCTGCAGCGCCCGCTGGCCGAACTCCGCGCCGAGCTGACCGAGTCGGTCGCCGAGTACGACGACCTCGGCGCCGACGCCTGGGAGGCGGCCGGCGACCCGCTCGCCCCCGCGCTCGCCTGGCTCGGTGGGTACGGGATGATCGAGATCACCGAGGAAGGCCAGGTCGCGCTCACCCCGCTCGGCGTGGAGGGCGTGGTGCACCTGGTGGACGACGCCGACATCGAGGTGGACGCGCGCCCCGCGATCGACGCGATGACCGCGCACGACCTGCTCTCCACCAGCGCCGACCTGTCCGAGGAGGAGGCCGACGCCGAGTTCGCGGCCTGGATGCGGCTGCGCGAGCCCGCCAAGGCCGCCCACGAGCTGCTGGCCGCCGCCGTGGAGGACCCGGCGGACGCGCTGGTCCGGGTGCAGGCTGCCAGCATGGTGGGCTCGCTCGGCGAGGTGGCCGTGCCGGCCTGGCTGGAGGCGCTCGAGGAGCCCTCGCTCCGGCCGTACGCGGCGACCCACCTCACCCAGCTGGACGTGGAGGAGGCTCCCGAGCCCACCCAGGCCGACACCCACTGGCTGATCCTGGACATGTGGACGATCTCGGCCGGCCTGGGGCGGCCGGAGTTCGTCAGCAGCCTGGAGGACATCGGCCCCGCCACCGACCTGATCGGCCTGCTGGACGTGATCTGGAAGGTCCGCCACCCGCATCTGGAGGAGTTGCTGGAGGCGATCGGCGAGGCCCACCCGGACAAGCAGGTGGGCAAGGCCGCCAAACGGGCGCTGTTCAAGGCCCGGTCGGGCGGGGGTCGTTAACCGCTACTTCAGCGGGAAGATCGCGCAGGTGGTGGTCCCGTGCGCGTAGAGCTTGCCGTCGCGCGTGCCCACCACCTTCGCTTCCGCCGTGGCCACCGTGCGTCCCGCGTGCAGGGTGCGGCCCTCGCAGCGCAGCGGTCCGGTGTGCGCGAAAGCCGGGCGGATCATGTTCACGTTCAACTGGATGGTGGTGTAGCCCTGGCCCGGCGGCAGGGTGGTCATCACCGCGCAGCCGAGCGCTGAGTCGAGCAGGGTGGCCAGGTAGCCGCCGTGGATGCTGCCGAGCGGGTTGTACTGGTGCTCCCCGGTCTGGCCCTCGAAGACGGCGACGCCCTCGGCCACGCTCAGCAGGGTGAAGTCCAGGGTGCTCGCGATGGGCGGGGCCGGAATCTTGCCGTCCAGCATGGCCTGGAGGAAGTCCAGACCGCTCAACTCGGCGAAGTCGGCGGGCAGCACGCCAGGCGGGGCGAAGGTGTGGGTGCGCGAGTTCATCGTCGTCGTCATGGGTCTGATTTTCGAACCCAGGAGTCGGGGAAGGCAAATCCCGCCGGCGGTCAGGACCAGTCCGGGAGCGGGCGGTAGAGGGGGACGCCCTCGGCCTCCAGTTCCGCGCGGAGCTTGAAGTACTCCTCGCCGAACGGGTCAACTCCGTTCAGGGGCATCAGGCTCCGGCGTACCGCGACGTCGTGCGGGGCCAGGCGGGCCGCCTCGGCCAGGTGTTCCCGTGCGGCGACAGAAGGGCTGGGTGAGCCAGGTGAGGCCGTCCAGGGTGAAGTCCGGCGCCTGGCCGGGCTGGAGCACCTCAGCCTCCCCCACGGCGATGATCCCGTTGCCGTGGTCGGCGAGCGCCGGGCGTCCGAGCAGCTCGGCGTTGGCTTTGCAAGCTTTCATTCGCTTGCGCAAAGTTCTCTAGAGAGGTTTGCCTGTTCCCCGCGAATGATGATCGCGTCGAGGCTTCCGGGGTGACACAAGACCCCAAACGATCAAAACATAACAAAAAGTCAAGTCGCTAGTCAATGGCTCAGCGGAAACAAAAACCGCGCCTCCGGGTGGAGACGCGGTTGCTTGGTAGCCCCGACCGGATTCGAACCGGCGCTACCGCCTTGAGAGGGCGGCGTCCTAGGCCACTAGACGACGGAGCCAAGCTGTGTTTTCTCGCAAGTCCTGCGTCCTTGCGTCAACCCCTCGGAGAGGTTGGTAGTCCCGAGCGGATTCGAACCGCCGTTACCGCCTTGAGAGGGCGGCGTCCTAGGCCACTAGACGACGGGACCATACACAGAGTCAATTTGGCAGTCAACCCAGCGCATGTCTGGAACAACTTCCCATTGACCGAAAGTGCAGCTGGGGTACCAGGACTCGAACCTAGACTAACTGAACCAGAATCAGTCGTGCTGCCAATTACACCATACCCCATCAGCTCGCTCGCCCCTCGAGGCTCGCGTGCGGACTCCGAAAGAATAGCCCAGCAACGGACCCACTACCAAAACGATTGCCGGGCACGGCGTGTGCGAGGCTGTACGCACCCGATGACCGTGAGGAGCCGCCAGCGATGACGCAGGCCGACAACCCGTTCCTGTCCCCCAGCTCCCTGCCCTACCGGCTGCCTCCTTTCCAGGAGATCCGCGAAGAGCACTATGTGCCAGCGTTCGAGCAGGGCATGGCCGAGCACCTGGCCGAGGTGGCGGCCATCGCGGCCAACCCGGAGCCGCCCACCTTCGCCAACACGGTGGAGGCGCTGGAGCGGTCGGGTCAGCTGCTGGAGCGGGTGTCGACCGTGTTCTTCAACCAGACCAGCTCCGACAGCACCCCGGGCGTTCAGGCCATCCAGCAGGACATCACGCCCAAACTGGCCAAGCACAGCGACACGGTGCACCTGAACGCGGAGCTGTTCGCCCGGCTCCAGGCGATCGAGACCGACGACCCGGCCGAGGCGTGGCTGCTGGCCCGGTACCGTACCGACTTCATCCGGGCCGGCGCCGAGCTGGACGCGGCCCAGCAGGCCCGGCTGCGGGAGATCAACGCGGAGCTCTCCGCGCTGGGCACCATGTTCCAGCAGAACCTGCTGGCCGACACCAACGCGCGGGCCGTGCTGGTGGAGGATCCCGCCGAGCTGGACGGGCTCACCCCTGACGCGATCGAGGGACTGCGGGAGACCGCCACCGCGCGCGGGCACGACGGGAAGTACCTGATCACCCTGGTGCTGCCCACCGGGCAGCCGGTGCTCAGCGCGCTGACCAATCGGGCGCTGCGGGAGAGGGTCCATCGGGCCTCCGCCGGGCGGGGCGCGGACAACGCCGAGCTGATCACCAGGATCGCGTCGCTCCGCCGGGAGCGGGCCCGGCTGCTCGGGTACCGCGACCACGCGGAGTACGTGCTGGCCGACCAGACCGCGGGCACCACGGGGGCCGTCACCGGGATGCTCGACAAGCTGGTCACGCCCGCGGTGGCCAACGCCCGCCGGGAGCAGGAGGCGCTGGAGGCCGAGGCCGGTTTCCCGGTCGAGGCGTGGGACTGGGCGTTCTACGCCGAGCGCGTGCGCAAGGCGCGGTACGCCATCGACAGCGGTCTGATGCGGCCCTACTTCGCGCTGGAGCGGGTGCTCAAGGACGGGGTCTTCTACGCCGCTCAGCGGCTCTACGGGCTGCGTTTCGAGGAGCGGCCCGATCTGGTGGGGTACCACCCCGATGTGCGGGTCTTCGAGGTGTTCAACGAGGACGGGTCGCCGCTTGGGCTGTTTCTCGGGGACTTCTACGCGCGGGCCTCCAAGCGTGGGGGGGCCTGGATGAACAGCCTGGTCAAGCAGTCGGCGTTGGAGGGGACCCGGCCGGTTGTGGTGAACAACCTCAACATCGTCAGGGGTGAGCCGACTCTGATGACGTTCGACGAGGTCAACACCATGTTCCACGAGTTCGGGCACGCGCTGCACGCGCTCTTCTCCGACGTGCGTCATCCGCGGTTCTCCGGGACCTCGGTGCCGCGTGACTTCGTCGAGTACCCCTCTCAGGTCAACGAGATGTGGGCGACCCACCCGGAGATTCTGGCCAACTACGCCCGGCACCATGAGACCGGTGAGCCGATGCCGCGTGAGCTGGTTGACCGCATGCTGGAGGCCGAGAAGTTCAACCAGGGCTTCGCCACGGTGGAGTACCTGGCGGCGACCCTGCTCGACTGGGCCTGGCACACCGACTACCAGGGCGGCGACGCCGAGTCCTTCGAGGCCGAGGCCCTCCAGCGGGCGGGCGTGGACCTCCCCGCCGTCCCACCCCGCTACCGCAGCACCTATTTCGCCCACATCTGGTCAAGCGGCTACAGCGCCGGCTACTACTCCTACATCTGGAGCGAAGTCCTGGACGCCGACACCGTCGAATGGTTCACCGAAAACGGCGGCCTCCTCCGCAAAAACGGCGACCGCTTCCGCAGGGAACTCCTCTCCAAGGGCGGCAGCATCGACCCCATGACCGCCTTCCACACCTTCCGCGGCCGCGACCCCCGAATCGACCCCCTCCTCGAACGCCGCGGCCTCCGCTAACCCGGCCTGAGCCCCTCCCCAAGAGGCTCAGGCCGTCCGCATGCTTGTAGCCCGATTACCGTGGGGTTCCCACCCACCCACCCTTTCGACCCTTCGGGTCCGGACCCGGCTCCGCCGGGACGGTGGCCACCCATGGGCGCGCAGGAGGGCCTTCTCCTGAAGGGGGGTTCCCCCGGAAGTTAGTTGCCGGGGACTCTCCCCAGTTAGCGTCGAAAGAATGGGCGTTTGGGTGGTTTGGGGCAGCGGGCTATTACGCGGCCGCCGTAGCTGAAGCCGGCCAGTTCGATGACCGGGGCGTCGGGGGTGGTGGCGGGGCTGGTTTCGTCCTTGAATGAGCGGACGCGGGCGTCGGGGGCGAGCACCACCCGTACGCCATGGGGGACGAGCAGGGTGACCGTGCCCGCCATGACCGCGAGTTGCACGGTGACGCGGCGGGACTGGAGCAGGGCCTCCCGCAGGTCGATGTTGACGTTCCCGACCAGCGAGGTAACCGGGATCTTCTCGGGGACCACCCAGCGTCCGCCGCGGTTCTCCGTGCGGAACAGCGCCATCACTGGCCGTTCGTGCATCAGGAAGGGCTGGTGCTCGGGAGGGAGCAGGTCGGTGGTGAGCGCGGCCAGCTCGCCCAGGGTCTGCGCGCGGTAGGCGGCCTCGATGCGTTCCTCGTGTTCCATCGGCGTGAGCCGCCCGTCCGAGACGGCGTCGGTGAGCGCGGCCACCACCCGTTCCCGGTCGGCGTTGGAGGCGCGCAACTCCTCGGGCCGGGGTCCGCTGGTGTCCCGGGGCGCCACCCAGGCGGCGATCCAGTCACGAAAATCGGTGCTCACGCTTCGAGGGTATGCCCGGGCTGCCAGGTCCGGTACGACCAATCACAGCCGGATCGCCAGGCCCGGCACGACCCCAATAGCAGCCGGACCACCGAGTCCAGCACAACCAATAGCAGCGGGACCCGCCCAAGCCCAGGACAACCGACCACAGTCGGGCCACCAGGTCCGGCACAACCAATCACAGCCAGACCTCAGAGCCGGAACAACCAACTACAGCCGGACCCCACCACCAGTCCGGCACAACCAATCGCAGTCGGACATCAAGCCCGGGACAACCAACCACAGCCCGTGGCCATCGGCCCATTGACCGGTACCCGCGTCGCGCCTAGCCTGACGGAATTCTGAACGCTGCTCATGTTCGTCCTCGGAGGGACCGTGGCCCCCACCCCCCGTGACCGGCAGACACGTCTTGCCACCTTCGCGGTCTTCTTCGTCCAAGGGCTGACCTTCGCCACCCTGCTCACCCAGGTGGCCGCGTTGCAGAACAAACACGGACTGGGCGAGGGTGAGCTGACCCTGCTGCTGCTCGTGGTCCCGGTCATCGCGGGTGCCGGTAGCGTGCTCGCGGGTTCCCTGGCCGCCAGGTACGGCAGCCGCCGGGTGTTACGCGGCACGCAGCCCCTGACCTGCCTGGCGGTCGTGCTGACCGGGTTCGCCCCGGACGTTCCCCTGCTGATCGGCACACTGGTGCTGTTCGGCCTCGGCCTGGGCGGCGTGGACGCCGGAATGAACATGCAGGGCAGCACGGTGGAACGCCGGTACGCGCGCCCGGTGATGACGGGTTTCCACGCGTTGTGGAGCGCGGCGGCGGTGATCGGCGCGGCCTGGGCCTCGTGGGCGGCCGACGCCGGGTGGGCCATCGGACCGGCCTTCACCGTGGCGATGACCGTCGGCGTCGCGATCTCACTGAGCGCCTCGCACTGGCTGTGCACGCCAGCCGAGGAGCACGTGACAACCGGGGAGCACGTAGCAACCGGGGAGCACGTAGCGACCGAGGGGAACGTAGCGCCCATGGGAGCCGCCGCGAGCGGCGCGGGTTTCCCCTGGGGGCCGATTCTCCCGCTCTGCCTGGCCATGGCCTTCCTGTACGTCGGCGACGCCGCCATCTCCAACTTCGGCTCGGTCTACTTCGACGAGGTGATGAACGCGGAGGCATGGCTGGTGCCGTGGGCGCTGGGCGCGTACCAGGCGACGACCTTCCTGGTCCGAGTGGGTGGCGACTTCGCGGTACACAGGTTCGGCCCCGCCGTGATCGTACGCACCGGGGCGGCGGTGGCCACGCTCGGTTTCCTGGCCATCGTGGCCGCGCCGAACGAGGCGCTGGCCATCGCCGGATTCGCCCTCACCGGAGTGGGCCTGTCAGTGATCGCCCCCCAGTCGTTCTCGGCGGCCGGACGCCTGGATCCGAAGGGCACGGGGGTCGCCATCGCCCGGGTCAACATGTTCAACTACGTCGGCTTCATCGTCGGCGCGGCCCTGGTCGGCGGTATCGCGGACGCGACCGACTTCCGGATCGCGTTCGCCGCCCCCTTGGTCCTGGTCGCCGCGATCGTCATCCTGGCCAGGGGTTTCGCACCGAGAACCCCCGCTCCCGCGACCACCGATCACCCCTGACCCGCCGGATCACCCTTGACCCCCGCCATGGCGCGAACGGCGCCGGCGATCCGGTGTTCCGAAAGACAGGCGAAGCCGATGGCGACGCCCTGACCAGCGGATTCGGCGGCCAGGCCGTACGCCTGGGCCTGCCCGGCGAACGCGGCCGGATCCCCGTCCACCTCGGCATAGAGGTGCAGTCCCGCCGAGATCCCCTGAACCCGTACATCAGGGAAATGCTCCGCCAGAGCGGTGACCAGAGCGTCCCGGCGGACCCGGTACTCGCGGCGCATCCGGCGCAGGTGGCGGTCATACCCGCCGGATCGGATGAAGTACGCCAGCGTGTACTGATCGAGCACCGGGGAGCCGAGATCGAGTTCGGCACGCGCCCGCCGTACAGCGGCGGCCAGCGCGGGCGGGGCGGCCAGCCAGCCGAGGCGCATGCCGGGGGCGAGCGCCTTGCTGACACTGCCCGTGAAGACCACCCGCCCGGGGGCGAGGCCCTGAAGGCACCCGACGGGATCCCGGTCGAAACGGAACTCGGCGTCGTAGTCGTCCTCCAGGATGACGGCTCCCGTGGCCGCGGCCCAGGCGACCAGTTCGGCGCGGCGGCGCGGCGAGAGCACCACCCCGGTCGGGTAGTGGTGTGCCGGGGTGAGCAGCACGGCGTCCGCGCCGGTACGGGCGAGCGCCCCCACGTCGATGCCTTCGGCGTCGACCGGAACACCGGCGAGCTCGGCTCCGGCCCGCCTGAGCAGCGGCTCCTGGCGGGTGCTGGTGGGAGCCTCGGTAGCCAGCCTGATCGGCCGCCCCTTGGCCTTGGCCAGCACGTGTACGGAGAGGCTCAGCCCCTGCGCGACCCCGGTGACGATCACGATGTCCTCGGGCACGACATCCGCCGCCCGCACCCGCCGCAGGTAGGCGGCCAGCTCGACCCGGAGCTCCCGGACCCCGCCGGGATCGCCGTAGTCCAGCGCGTCATTGGGCAACGTCGCGAGAACCTGCCGCAACGCGGCCAGCCACGCCCGCCGCGGAAACGCCCCCAGATCCGGAGATGTCGGCCGATATCCATCCAGCGATTCCGGCAGCGACCGGGCGTCCCGGGACCGCGATCCGACCGGCGCGATCAGAGCCACCCGAGTCCCCGCCCCGACCCGTGATTCCAGGAACCCTTCCGCCACCAGCTGCTCGTACGCCTCGACCACCGCGCCCCGCGAGACCCCGAGATCCCTCGCCAGCTCCCGGCTGGCCGGAAGCCGGGTCGCGGAAGCCAGCCGCCCGGAACGCACGGCCTCCCGAAGATCCCGGGCGATCTGCCCGGCGATCCCACCCTCTTCGCGATTTATCGTCACATGCAGATCGGCCAAATTGGCCCACTTTCACAGGGACTGATTGGACTACTTCAGGGAACCATTGGCTCCCTAGCATCGTCCGCCATGACCACAGATTTCAAGACAACCCCCAGCTTGGACACCAGAGCGGCCCCCATGGCCACCACGGCGATGTTCCTCGTCGGCACCCTGGCGGCCGTGTCCGATCTGATCCAGGACTATCCGTTGTACGGCGGCCAGGCCGTCCGGTACGCGCTGGCCGCGGTGGCCCTGCTCCTGGCGGTCCGGCTGACCTCGAATCCACCCGCACCCCTGTCGGCGCGGGACGTCGGACAGCTGGCGTTGCTCGCCCTCACCGGCCTGGTCCTGTTCAACGTGTGCGTGATCGAGTCGGCCAGGCACGCCGGCCCCGCCCTGGTCGGCACCGTGCTCGGCACCGTGCCCCTGGCCCTGGCCCTGTGCGCGAGAGCCCTGAACCGCAGGATCCTGCTGGCCGCCGCCGTGGTCGTGACGGGCGCCACGCTCGCCACCGGCCTGGGTTCGGGCAACCTGCCCGGCCTGGCCTGGGCCGCCGGCGCGCTCGCCTGCGAGGTCTGCTTCTCCCTCCTGGCGCTGCCCCTGCTGCCGAGGCTGGGCGCGATGAAGGTCTCCGCGTACTCGGTCACCCTGGCGGTGCCGATGCTGCTCCTGATCGGCCTCGTCACGGACGGGACCGCGATGCTCCGGGTGCCGACCCTCGCCGAAGCGCTAGGACTCGGTTACCTCGCGCTGATCGTCACCACGGTCGCGTTCTTCCTCTGGTACAGCGCCCTGCCCCGCCTCGGCCCCGGAAAGGCGGGCCTGTTCGCCGGGATGATCCCCATAGGCGCCATCACCACGGGCGTCCTCCTCGGCCTTGGGGCTCCCACCGTCGCCGACCTGGCCGGGGCCGCCATCGTGATCGCGGGCATCCTGCTGGGACTGCGCCCGGAGTAGGGGTCGTACAGTTTGGGGCAGCGTCAACCCCGCACGGAGGATCAACGACGATGCCCGAGTTCGACTACACCGACCTGCTCCCCCTGGGCCCGGATCAGACGGAGTACCGGCTGCTCACCACCGAGGGGGTGCGCGTGGTCGAAGCGGCAGGCCGCCGGTTCCTGGAAGTCGACCCGGAAGCGCTCCGCCTGCTCACCGAGACGGCCGTGCACGACATCTCGCACTACCTCCGCGCCTCCCACCTGGCCCAGCTCCGCAAGATCATCGATGACCCCGAGGCCAGCGGCAACGACCGCTTCGTCGCGCTCGACCTGCTCAAGAACGCCTCCATCTCGGCCGGCGGCGTGCTGCCCATGTGCCAGGACACCGGCACCGCGATCGTGATGGGCAAGCGCGGCCGGCACGTGCTCACCGACGGCCGGGACGCCGAGCACATCTCGCGCGGCGTCTACGACGCCTACACCAAGCTCAACCTGCGCTACTCCCAGATGGCCCCGCTCACCATGTGGGAGGAGAAGAACACCGGCAACAACCTCCCCGCCCAGATCGAGCTGTACGCGGAGGGCGACGACACCTACAAGCTCCTGTTCATGGCCAAGGGCGGCGGCTCGGCCAACAAGTCCTTCCTCTACCAGGAGACCAAGGCGGTCCTGAACGAGAAGCGCATGCTCCAGTTCCTGGAGGAGAAGATCCGCTCGCTCGGCACCGCCGCCTGCCCGCCGTACCATCTGGCGGTCGTGGTGGGCGGCACCAGCGCCGAGTTCGCGCTGAAGACGGCCAAGTACGCCAGCGCCCGCTACCTGGACGAGCTGCCCACCGAGGGCTCCCCCGCCGGGCACGGCTTCCGCGACCTGGAACTGGAGAAGAAGGTCTTCGAGCTCACCCAGAAGCTGGGCATCGGCGCCCAGTTCGGCGGCAAGTACTTCTGCCACGACGTCCGGGTGATCCGGCTGCCCCGGCACGGCGCGTCCTGCCCGGTGGCCATCGCGGTGTCCTGCTCGGCCGACCGCCAGGCGCTGGCGAAGATCACCCCCGAGGGCGTGTTCCTGGAGCAGCTGGAGACCGACCCGGCCAGGTTCCTCCCGGACACCACCGACGAGCACCTCGGCGGCGATGTGGTGAGCATCGACCTGAACCGTCCGATGTCCGAAATTCTGGCGGAGCTGACCCAATATCCCGTTAAGACCCGACTCAGCTTGACAGGCCCGCTCGTGGTGGCGCGGGACATCGCGCACGCCAAGATCGCCGAGCTGCTGGACGCCGGCGGCGAGATGCCCGCCTACCTGAAGGACCACGCGGTCTACTACGCCGGGCCCGCCAAGACCCCCGAAGGGTACGCCTCCGGCTCCTTCGGCCCCACCACGGCCGGCCGCATGGACTCCTACGTCGAACGCTTCCAGGCGGCCGGCGGCTCCCTGGTCATGCTCGCCAAGGGCAACCGCTCCCGGCAGGTCACCGAGGCGTGCCAGAAGTACGGGGGCTTCTACCTGGGCTCCATCGGCGGCCCGGCGGCCCGGCTGGCCCAGGACTGCATCAAGAAGGTGGAGGTGCTGGAGTACCCGGAGCTGGGCATGGAGGCGGTCTGGAAGATCGAGGTCGTGGACTTCCCCGCCTTCATCGTGGTGGACGACAAGGGCGAGGATTTCTTCCAGGACACCACCGGCCCCGTGCTCACCATCGGCCGCCGCTGACCCTGCGTCCCAGGAAACCTCCCGTTCACCAAACGGCCGTCCTGACCACATTTGACAGAAGATCTCGACAACTAATCGGCCCGGTGCCTACAGGCACCTGTACCGAAATGGGTAAGCTGCCACCCATGCGCGCGCCGTCCGGATACCAGTTAGCTGCGCGTTACCGGCTACTCCAGCCGGTGGGGCGCGGCGGCATGGGGACTGTCTGGCGTGCGCGCGATGAGCTCCTTGACCGTGATGTCGCGGTCAAGGAGGTGCGGCTCCCGCTGGTACTGGACGAGGAACTCCGCGCCGAACTCTGCGCCAGGACCGAGCGCGAGGGCCGGGCCACCGCGATGGTGGCCCACCCCTCGGTGATCACCGTCTTCGACGTCATCACCGAGGACGACCGGCCGTGGATCGTGATGGAGCTGCTCAAGGCCGAGTCCCTGGAGGACCTGGTCAAGAACGCCGGCCCGCAGGATCCGCAGCGGGTGGCCGAGATCGGCCGCCAGGTGCTCGGCGCGCTGCGCGCCGTGCACGCCAAGGGCATCCTGCACCGGGACGTGAAGCCCAGCAACGTGCTGGTCACCGAGGACCGGGCGGTGCTGACCGACTTCGGTCTGGCCGCCCTGGAGGGCGACGTCTCGATCACCCAGGCCGGCATCGTGCTGGGCTCGGCCGGGTACATCGCGCCCGAGCGGGTGCTGGGCGACAAGGCCAGCCCGGCCGCCGACCTGTGGTCGCTCGGCGCGACCCTGTACACCGCCGTCGAGGGCCGTGGCCTGCACGGCCGCCGTACGGCCGCCGCCGCGCTGGCCGCGCTGACCAGCGGCGCGCCGATCCCGATGGAACGGGCCGGGCCGCTGGCGCCGGTGCTGCGCGGGCTGCTCCAGATCGACCCGGCGGCGCGTCTGGACGCGGTGCGGGCCGCGCTGATGCTGGCCCGGGTGGCCGCCGGGGGCAGCGCCGAGGAACCCATCGCGCCACACCGGGCGCCCCGGCCGTCGCCGCCGGCCTTCCCGCCACCGGCCCGCAAGGGGTCGCCACAGGCCTTCCCCCCGCCGGCCCGCAAGGCGCCGCACCGAGGACAGCACCGGGCCGACCCGCGTCCGATCCCCCGGCCGGTCCCGCCGCGCCGGCCAGAACCGGCCCCGCCGGTCTACCCCCGCGAACCGCACGACACGGGCGACATCGCGGCCGTGCCGGCCCAGCGCAGGCGTCCCGCCGAAGGCGTGCACCGCAAACCGGCGGAGTTCGAGGTGGCCCAACGCCCTTTCGTCCGGCAGTTGGAGAACTTCATCCGGATGGTGCTTCCTCGTCGTTTCTGGCCGCGCCGGTTTCGTCGGTGAAAATTGGTAAGTGACCGGAAAGCGAGGGTCAAGGAACTCTCGCTATCTTCTAGTCATGCAGAGCAGGCTGCTCGCTGAGCGCTACGAGCTGATCACGCCCCTCGGTCGCGGCACCATGGGCACCGTCTGGCGTGCCGTCGATCGTTCGCTGGGCCGCGACGTCGCGGTCAAGGAGATCAGGCAAGACCCGGTCCTGACCGCCGAGCAACGCCACGAACTGCGGGAACGCATGATCCGCGAAGGCCGTACGGCGGCGCGGGTGCGGCACCCCTCGGTGGCCACCATCTACGACGCCATCGAGTTCGAGGGCGCGCCCTGGATCATCATGGAGCTGGTCGAGGGGCGCTCGCTGGAGCAGGTGATCGAGGAGGAGGGGCCGCTGCCGCTCCGCCTGGTGGCCGAGATCGGACACGACCTGCTCGGGGCACTGCGGGCCGCGCACGGCCAGGGCATCCTGCACCGGGACGTGAAGCCCAGCAATGTGCTGATCACCGAGAACGGGCGGGTGGTGCTGACCGACTTCGGCATCGCCAAGTCACTCGGCGACACGGCGTTGACGCAGACCGGCATGGTGATCGGCTCGCCCGGTTACACGGCCCCGGAACGCGCCAGGGGCGACTACGCCGGGCCGGAGTCGGACCTGTGGGCGCTGGGCGCGACCCTGTACTTCGCGGTCGAGGGCCGTCCCGCGTACGAGCGGCGCACGGTCGCCGAGACGCTGACCGCGCTGATGACCGAGAACTGCGACCCGCCCACCCATGCCGGGCCGCTCCGCCCGGTCCTGGAAGGGCTCCTGGAGAAGGACTACCGGACCCGGCTGCCGGCCGAGCGCGCCGCCGTCATGTTCCGCACGATCGCCGACACGCCCACCTCGGTCCGGCTGCCCGGCGAGCCCGCCCCCGCGGCGCCGCCTCCTCCTGCCGCTCCGCCGCCCCCTGCTCCCGTCGCTCCGCCGCCCCCCGCGGCGCACGACGAATCCGACAGTACGATGATCATAATGAGGGGTTCCTCCGGCGCGCTCCTGCCCGAGACCGCCGCCGAGATTCCCCCGCCGCCGCCCGAGGTCCACAAGCCGCGCGCCACCACCCAGTCCTCCGAGGACACCACCGTCGAGGGCCGCCTGCCCGACAAGCGGGTCTTCCCGCCGGACGGCGACGCCACCCCGGCGCCCCCTCGCATCCCCAAGGCACCCCCGGCCGCCGCGCCCCCCACCCCGCCTCCCGCCCCGCCGCAGCCGGCCAACAACCCGGGTCCCCCGACCGTCGATGTCGGCCACCTGCCGAACTACTTCCCCGCGCCAGGCCACCCCCAGTTCGCGCCCCCAGAGCAGCCGCCGCACCCGGGATACCCGGATCACCCCGGCATGCCCGGCCACGGCGGCCAGCCGGGCCAGTTCGGCGTGGTCGGCGCCCCTGAGCAGCCGCCCCAGAACCCGCAGGCCTACCCGGCCCCGGCCCAGCCCAACTTCCCGGGCCAGCCCAACTACGCGGGGCCGGGCCCGGCACAGTTCCCCGCCCCGCCCCACCACTACCCCGACCCCAACCAGCCGGGCCAGCCGCCATACCCGGGCCAGCAAGGTCACCCAGGGCACCCCGCCCAGCACGGTCACCCGGGGTTCCCGCCCGCCGATCCCGAGGCGACGGCCCGGGTCGGACACGGACCGCACCCGGCCTACCCCCAGCAGCCGCCCGCGCAGTACCAGCCGGGCCCGCCGATCATGCCGCCCTACGGCAACCAGCCGTACCCGCCGCAACAGGGCGAGACGCCGCCGATGGGCCCCTACGGGGACGTGGACAGCGTCACCCGAGCGGTCCAGGTCCCCGGCGGCCCTCCGACCTCCGGCCTGGGCACCGACCTGTTCGCGATGCAGGGCCAGCGCCCCGGCCCGCCCAGGCAGGAGAAGAAGAAGGGCAACCGCGCCCTGCTGATCATCGTGATCGCCCTGGTCGTCCTGGCGCTGGCCGCCGTGGCAGTCTTCGTGATCTTCAAGATGGGCGGCGCGGACGGCTTGATCTAACGGCGACGAGGGCCCGGACGCCCCCACTGATCCTCGGAACACGGGGTACAGACTGGAGTCATGGTACGGATCGAGCATGACTCCATGGGCGAAGTCCGGGTACCGGACGAGGCCAAATGGCGGGCGCAGACCCAGCGCGCGGTGGAGAACTTCCCGGTCTCCGGGCGCGGCCTGGAACCGGCGCACATCGCCGCGCTCGGCCTGATCAAGGCCGCCGCCGCGACCGTCAACGCCGACTACGGCCTGCTGGACCGGGATCTCGCCGAGGCCGTCCGGGAGGCGGCCATGGAGGTGGCCGGCAACCGGTGGGACGGCGAGTTCCCCGTGGACGTCTTCCAGACCGGGTCGGGAACCTCGTCCAACATGAACGCCAACGAGGTGATCGCCACCCTGGCCGAGGAGCGGCTGGGCCGCCCGGTGCACGCCAACGACCACGTCAACGCCGCTCAGTCGTCCAACGACGTCTTCCCTTCCGCGATCCACATAGCAGCCGTCCAGGCCGTCACAGACGATCTCAAGCCCGCCCTGGAGCATCTGGCGACCACCCTGGCCGCCAAATCATCCGAATTCGCCGACGTGGTCAAGGCCGGCCGTACCCATCTGATGGACGCCACCCCGGTCACCCTCGGCCAGGAGTTCGGCGGCTACACCACCCAGATCAGGCACGGCATCAGGCGCCTGGACGGCGTGCTCCCCCGGGTGGCCGAGCTGCCCCTGGGCGGCACGGCGGTGGGCACCGGCGTCAACACCCCCGACCGCGCCTGGGCGGGCAAGGTCATCGCCGAGCTCTCCCGGGCCACGGGCCTGCCCTTCACCGAGGCGGGCGACCACTTCGAGGCCCAGGGCGCGCAGGACAGCCTGGTGGAGCTCTCCGGCGTGCTGAAGGTCGTCGCGGTGTCCCTCAACAAGATCGCCAACGACCTGCGTTGGATGGGCTCCGGCCCCCGGACCGGGCTCGGCGAGATCAACCTCCCGGACCTCCAGCCCGGTTCCTCGATCATGCCGGGCAAGGTCAACCCGGTCGTGCCGGAGGCGGTGACCATGGTGGCCGCCCAGGTGATCGGCAACGACACCACCGTCACCCTGGCGGGCGCCTCCGGGGCGTTCGAGCTGAACGTCATGCTTCCCGTGATCGCCCGCAACGTCCTGGAGTCGGTACGCCTGCTCGCCGCCGTCTCCCGGCTGCTGGCCACCCGCTGCGTCGCCGGCATCACCGCCAACACCGACCGCCTCCGCGAGTACGCCGAGTCCTCCCCCGCCATCGTCACCCCGCTGAACCAGTACCTCGGCTACGAGGAGGCCGCCCGGGTGGCCAAGGAGGCCCTGGCCGAGCGGAAGACCATCCGCCAGGCCGTCATCGACCGGGGCCACCTGAAAGACGGCACCTTCACCGAAGCCCAGCTGGACGCCGCGCTGGACGTGCGCTCGATGACCCGTCCACCGGACTGACCCGATACGGGAGTATGTCGCTGGCCGCCATGGGCGTACCCGGCGGGAGGGGCAATCGTGGAGCCCATGACGAGCGGTGGCGGGGTGCTGGCCGGGCGGGTCGCCCTGGTCACGGGGGCGGGGAGCGGGATCGGGCGGGCGTGCGCGCTGCGGCTGGCGGCGGCGGGCGCGCATGTCGTGGTGGTGGACGTGGTCGGGGAGACCGTCGAGAAGGTGGCGGCCGAGGTGGGCGGGACGCCGGTGATGGTGGACCTGTCCGAGCCGGGGTTCCTGGGGGCGCTGCGGGACCAGGTCGCGAGAAGTCCCGTCACACCCGGATGGACAGCCGCCTCACCACCCGACGAAATCCGCATATTTCCGGACGTCGTGGTGAGCAGTGCGGGGTTTCTGGGGGAACCCGAAGAAGAAGCAGCGCTGGAGGCGTTCGCCAGGATTCTGAAGGTGCTCGTCGGAGCGCCATACCAGCTGGTGCGCGCCGCCCTGCCGTACATGAAGGAACAGCGGTGGGGACGGGTGATCACGATCGCCGACATCCCGGGCGGGCGCGCCCACGCCGCGACGTACGCCACGGCCAGGCACGCCCTGGAGAGCCTCACCACCGCGGTGGCGCTGGAAGGCGCCCCCTACGGAGTGACGGCGGCCTGCGTCACCCCCAGCCACGCCCGTCCCGAGCACGTGGCCGAGACCGTCGCCGACCTGTGCGCCCGCTGACGGCGCCCACGCGAACGCGCCCGCCGGAACCTACCGCCACCGGGACGGACTGTTCCGCCCACGGAAGATCCGCAGGAACACCCGCCGCACCCAGGACCGCCGGCGCAGGACCGGGATCAGCCGGACCTGTCCGCCCCGGCCGATCTCCAGCCCGAACCGCAGGTCGACCACCTTGTCCTCCATGCGCAGCCGGGGCCACCAGTCGCCCGGTCCCAGCGTGCCCTCCCCGCTGATCCGCCGGAACTGCACCTTCGCGACCAGCTGCCCGGCCAGCTTGCCCGGCACCCCTGGCTCCACCAGCGCGGGCACCGCGACGGTACGCCCCCGGGGCCCCTTCTTCCTGAGCAGCAGCTCCACCGCCGGCCCCCCGCTGGGCGGCACGTACGGCACCGGCAGCGCCACGTACACGTGCCCGTCCCGCCGCGCCACCGACACCCCGGTGGACACCAGCGCGATCGACTCGGGGAACGACCGCGGCTCCACGCACACGCTCAGCTCCCCCTGCTCCGACCAGCAGGGCACCACCAGGCGGCGCGGGAACTCCGCGAGCACCCCGGCCACGTTGAGCCCCGAGGGCGGGCGGCCGACCCGCGTCCTGGCCGGATGTGCCCCGCGCATGCGCACGTGCACCTCCCAGACGCCGGGATCCACCGGGTGCCCGAGCGCGGCCGTGCCCACGTCCAGCCGGGCCACGCCGACCGCGCGCAGCCGCGCCCGGTTGTCGTCGATCTTCTGGTCCACCTCGCTGGTGACCGGCAGGAAGTAGCTCACCCCCGTGTCGGGGTTGCGGATGTAGACCTCCATGCGGGCGATCTCCGCCGCCTCGGTCACCTCGGTCATGACCGGGGGGAGCAGCCCGTCCAGGTTGATCGGCGGGATCCAGTACAGGCGGCCGTCGTCGTACCGGAAGGTGAGCGGGGTGCCGTCGGCGCGGACGATCTCGACGGCGAGGGAGAGGGTGAGCACGCTGGAGTCCCAGCGCACGTCCCGCAGCTCGGCCCGGAGCGTGGTGCCGCGCGACTCCTGGGCCAGCTCGTTCAGCTCGGCCGCCCGGCCCGCGCGCAGCAGCGCCGAGCGGGCCCGCAGATGGACGGGCAGGTAGCGGTCCAGACGCTCTGGGAAGCGCTCCACGGCCAGTTCCCTGAGCAGCGTGAACGTGGCGTTCCTGTGCTCCCCCGAGGCGGCCAGGTAGCGCTGCCCGCCGAGCCGCCGCAGCCCGAGCACCCGGAACAGGTAGGCGTGGACGCGGTCCCGCTGCTGGCCGGGCTCGGTGCGGATGTCCACGATGTCCATCAGCTCGCGGAGCCCGGAGACCAGCGCCCGGGGATCGTCGGGGTCCTCCTCGACCCAGGCGACGTGGCAGCAGACCGGTTCGGCCAGGATGGCGACCACCTTGGCGGCCAGGTACGCGCGGAGCACGAAGGCGTACTCGGCGAGCGGCAGCTCCCCGAAGCGCAGCTGCCGGTCGTCCAGGAAGTCGCGGCGGAAGAGCTTGTGCGCGGTGGGCACGGTGAGCAGCCGGTCCCTGAGCAGGTCGGCCCGGTCGCGGCTGCGGGCGAACACGGCCAGCGGGGGGCCGCCCCAGGCCAGCCGGCCGACCAGCACGTCGGCGTCGGTCTCCATCGCCTTGTCGTACATCTTGGCCAGCGCGCCCGGCTCCAGCCGGTCATGGGCGTTCATGAAGAAGACGTACGCGCCGCGCGCCGTGGACAGGGCCAGGTTCCGGCCAGGGAGCGGCGAGCCGCTCCGCTCCAGGTGCAGCACCCGGATGTTGTCCCGGACCGCGGCCACCGCGTCCAGCCGCTCGGCCGCCCCGTCGGTGGACTGGTCGTCCGCGAAGATCACTTCGTACTCGTCCGGCGGCAGGTCGAGCACCGAGCGCACGCACGCGTCGAAAGAGTCGTCCGCCGGTCCGGGGTCGGCCACCGAAACCACCACGCTGACTTTCACACCCATGTGGCAAGGGTGTGCGATTCATCCCGGCAGGCGGCTCCGCCTTGCCGAAGGATCAGGGAACGCTGACCCGGATTTCGTTAATACCAGCCCACCCGCTGGGAGTGTCCCCAGGCTCCGCACGGGGAGCCATACCTGCCCTTGATATATCCGAGTCCCCACTTGATCTGGGTGGCCGGATTGGTCTGCCAGTCGCTGCCCGCGCTGGCCATCTTGCTGCCGGGGAGGGACTGCGGGATGCCGTACGCGCCGCTGTAGCGGTTCATCGCGCGCTCGTTCCAGTGGCTTTCCTTGTCCCAGAGTTTCTCCAGGCAGCCCCACTCGTCGGACCAGCCCATGGCCGCGTTCATCTGCTGGCCGAGGGCCTTGTTGCTGCCGGGGTCGGGCTTGGAGCCGACCGGGAAGTCGATGGGCGGGAACCCGCCACCACCGGGCGCCTGGGTGGGCTGGACGGCCGGGTCGAGCGCCGCGCGGCCGTCCCGCTCGGCGTCGATCTCCGCCTGCCGGAGTGAGGCGGCGGCGTACGCCTTCAGCGCGTCGATCTTGGCGCTGTTGTCCAGGTCCCCGCCCAGCACGCTGGGGTCGATCAGCGCCTGCGGCCGCTGGGAGTTCTCGATGGAGGTCCTGACCAGGTACGTGGTGCCCCCGGCGACCACCGCGACCGTCACCGCCATGATGACCAGGCGCTTGGGCGTCAGCAGGGACGGGCGGCTCGGGCGGGCCGGAGCCGCGGGGGCGGGGCGTTCCGCGCGCCGGGAGGCGGCGCGCCGGGAACGCGAGCGCGGCGGCGCCGAACGGTCCCGCAACTGCTGTCCACTACTCACGACCTATGAGCTTGCCGTGGTAAGGGGGGTGGTCCGCAACCGAAACGTGAAAGTGAGTTGGTATTCCCTTGACCCAAGCGTCCGTTACGTGGGGCTTTTCGAGGAATGTGATTTTTGTCACATCGAAGGGGGCCGCTCCTACGGAGCCCCGAACCGCAGGGACGGCCCCCCTGGGGCCAGCCTTCCGTGAGATCGTTGGGATCTCGTACGCCTCATGTCACGTTTTCAGTACATACAGAGCCCCATAATTACCCAATGGCAGGCATCCTCCTGGTCGAAGACGACCCCTCGGTCCGTACCGGACTGGAGCTCGCGCTCGCCCGGCAGGGGCATTCCATCACCGCGTACGCCACGGGCGAGGAGGCCCTCGACCACATCCGGGCCCGGCGACCCGAGATCGTGATCCTGGACGTGATGCTGCCCGGCATCGACGGCGTCGAGGTCTGCCGCCGCATCCGCCGCCTGGACTCGCTGCCGATCATCCTGCTCACCGCGCGCGGCGACGACCTGGACGTGGTGGTCGGTCTGGAGGCGGGCGCGGACGACTACGTGGTGAAGCCGGTGGAGCCCCGGGTGCTGGACGCCCGCATCCGGGCGGTGCTCCGCCGCCTGGAGTCCGCCGCCACCGACCGGATCACCTTCGGCGACCTGGTGATCGACCGGGGCGCGCTGAAGGTCACCCTGGACGGCAAGGAGATCCACCTCACCCCGACCGAGTTGCGGCTGCTGCTGGAGCTGGTCCGCCACCCCGGGCAGGTGCTCAACCGGCGCTACCTGCTCCGCTCGGTCTGGGACCACACCCACGTGGCCGACTCCCGGCTGGTGGACGCCTGCGTGCAGCGCATCCGGGCCAAGATCGAGCCGGTCCCCGCCGAGCCGATCTTCATTCACACCGTACGCGGGTTCGGGTACCGCTTCAGCCCCCCGTGAGGAGCCTGCGCAACCGGCTGGTGGTCACCTTCACCATCGTCGCGGTGACCGCCTCCGCCATGGTCGCCGGGATCGGCTACCAGCTGGTCCGGGGGGAACTGCTGCGCCGCGCCGAGATCAGCGCCATCGAGGACGTCCGGGACGTGCTGGACCGGCTCACCCTGCCGATCGGCACCAGCGACCTGCTCTGGCCCAACGACGCCTCGGTCACCGACGACGACCTGGAGGGCCTGGTGCAGTCGCTCAGCGGCCCGGACCGCCAGGTCGTCCTGGAGTACGGCCAGGAGCCGCCCCGGCTCAGCCCCGGCGCCACCCTGGGCGTGGCCGACATCCCCGACGAGCTGCGCGCCCGGGCCCGGCACCGGCTCTCCTACCAGACCCTCGTGATCAGGGGCGAGCCGACGCTGCTGGTCGGCACCGACGTGGAGCGGCTGACCGGCAGTGGCGCCACCCGCTCCACCGGCATGTCGCTCTACGTCTTCCTCTCCATGCGGAACGAGGAGCGGGTGCTGGCCAACCTGCGCTCCGCGCTCGTCCAGGCCGGCCTGCTCACCCTGGTGATCGCGCTCACCGTGGCGCTGCTGTCGGCCCGCCAGGTGCTGCTGCCGGTGCGGCGGCTGGTCGCGGCGGCCCGCGCGCTCGGGGCCGGGCGGCTGGACACCCGGCTGCCGGTGCACGGCAGGGACGAGCTGGCCGAGCTGACCGCCACCTTCAACGAGACCGCCGGCGCGCTGGAGCAGACCGTCTCCGAACTGCGCACCCTGGAGGCCATGTCCCGCCGGTTCGTGGCGGACGTCTCGCACGAGCTGCGCACCCCGCTGACCACCATGACCGCGGTCACCGACATGCTCAGCGAGGAGGCGGAACGGCTGCCGCCCGACGCCGGGCAGGCGGTGCACCTGGTGGTCAGGGAGATCGACAGGCTCCGGGTGCTGGTGGAGCACCTGATCGAGGTCAGCCGGTTCGACTCGGGGGCCGCGGTGCTGCACACGGAGACCGTGGACGTGGGGGACGCGCTGGCCGACTGCCTGGAGATACGCGGCTGGACCGACCGGGTCAAGCTCACCGTGCCCAGCGGCCTGACCTATCCGCTGGACCCGCGCAGGTTCGACGTGATCGTGGCCAACCTGGCCGGGAACGCGCTCAGCCACGGCGCGCCGCCGGTCCTGGTCAGCGCCCGGGTGCTGCCCAGCGGCCTGGAGGTGATGGTCCGCGACCACGGTCCCGGCATTCCCCGGGAGGCGCTGCCGCACGTGTTCGACCGGTTCTTCAAGGCCGGGGCCAACCGGGCCAGGAGCAACGGCAGCGGCCTCGGCCTGTCCATCGCCAAGGCCAACGCGGAGTTGCACCAAGGGACGATCACCGTGAAGCTGGGCGACCCCGGCACCCAGTTCACCCTGTGGATACCGCGCCCATGAGACGAACCGCGATCCTGCTGATCCTGCTGGTCACCGCCTGCGGAGTGCGCCCGACCGAGGTCCTGGACGGCGGCAAGGCCCCCGTGATCAGCCCGAAGTCCACCTTCGCCACCGTCTACCTGCTCCGCGACAACCGCCTGGAGCCCAGCCGGGTGGCGGTGGCCTCGCACGCGATGGACCACGTGATGGCGGCCCTGTTCGAGGCGGGCACCCGGACCACGGGAAACCTGAGCACCGCGCTGACGGGCCTGCGCTGGCAGTCCAGCCAGCTGACCCGTTTCAGCACGGTACGCAACGACCCGGAGAACGCCGACGGCTTCCGGCTCTCCCTGTTCGTGGCCGGCGGCGGACGGCTCGGCAAACTGGCCCTGGCCCAGATGACCTGCACCGCCATGCGGCAGCGGCAGGACATCTGGGTCGTGAAGATCACCCGCACCGACGAGCGCGGCCCCGTCTCCTACGGCGAGCACACCTGCCGTGAGTACTGGGGCCTCGCCGCCGAGGGCCGTCAGCTGCCCCGCTAGGGGCTCGCTAGAGGGCGATCTCCTCCAGCATCTCCGTGACCAGGGCGGCGATGGGCGAGCGCTCCGAGCGGGTCAGGGTGACGTGGGCGAAGAGCGGGTGGCCCTTCAGCTTCTCCACCACCGCGACCACGCCGTCATGCCGGCCCACCCGCAGGTTGTCACGCTGCGCGATGTCGTGGGTGAGCACCACCCGGGAGTTGGCCCCGATCCGGGAGAGCACGGTGAGCAGCACCCCGCGCTCCAGGGACTGGGCCTCGTCCACGATCACGAACGCGTCGTGCAGCGAGCGGCCCCGGATGTGGGTGAGCGGGAGCACCTCCAGCATGCCCCGGTCGAGCACCTCCTCGATCACCTCGGGCGTGGTCACCGCGCCGAGCGTGTCGAAGACCGCCTGGGCCCAGGGGCCCATCTTCTCGTTCTCGGTGCCCGGCAGGTAGCCCAGCTCCTGGCCGCCCACCGCGTACAGCGGGCGGAAGACGACCACCTTGCGGTGCTGGCGGCGCTCCAGCACGGCCTCCAGGCCGGCGCACAGGGCCAGCGCGGACTTGCCGGTGCCGGCCCGGCCGCCGAGCGAGACGATGCCCACCTCGGGGTCCATCAGCAGGTCGAGCGCGATGCGCTGCTCCGCGGAGCGGCCGTGCAGGCCGAACACCTCGCGGTCGCCGCGGACCAGCCGGACCGACTTGTCGGGCAGCACCCGGCCGAGCGCGGAGCCCTTGCTGGTCAGCAGCCGCAGCCCGGTGTGGGTGGGCAGCTCGCGGGCTTCCTCCAGGTCGGCGGTGCCGTTCTCGAACAGGGCCTCCACGTCCTCGGCGGTCACCTGGAGCTCGGCCATCCCGGTCCAGCCGGTGTCGGCGTTGGCCATCAGCTCGGCCCGGTACTCCTCCGCGGCCAGCCCGATGGAGGCCGCCTTGACCCGCATCGGCAGGTCCTTGGAGACGAGCACCACGTCGAACCCCTCGCTGGCGAGGTTCTGTGCGACGGTGAGGATGCGGGTGTCGTTGTCGCCCAGCCGGAATCCGGCGGGCAACCCCGACGGGTCGCTGTGGTTGAGCTCGACCCTGATGGTGCCCTCGCCCATGGGCATCGGTTCGTCGAGGCGCCCGTGCCGCACCCGGAGGTCGTCGAGGGTGCGAAGCGCCTTTCGGGCGAAGTAGCCCAGTTCAGGGTGGTGTCGCTTCGCCTCCAGTTCGGTGATGACGACGATCGGAAGTACAACCTCGTGCTCGTCGAACCGGCTCATCGCCGCCGGGTCAGCGAGCAGGACAGATGTGTCCAGGATGTACGTACGACGGGACGACGTAGGAACCGAGGTGGACGGGTTGGTCGAGGACAATGCCACGCGTTCTCCCCCGGGCGCCAGGGGTTGGCGCCCTGCCTTGACTGGTGGTGAACGGACCGGACCCGTGCCCCGCCGAGGCGGAACCGTGGGCCGGCCCCCCTCGCAAGGTCAAAACGACGCAAGAACGGGCCCTCTCCCGAGGAAAGCACTGCTGCTTCCTTCTTACGGTACGACCTGAATCCCCGCCCGCCAACGCCTCAACCCTGTCTGATCGGGGCTGTTCACGTGGCGTTTCAGGAGCCGTACCTCCGGTGACGCGCCGCATAGGAGCGCAGCGCCCGCAAGAAGTCCACTCTGCGGAAGTCCGGCCAGTAGGCCTCGCAGAAGTAGAACTCGGAGTGGGCGCTCTGCCAGAGCAGGAAACCGGAGAGCCGCTGCTCGCCCGACGTCCGGATGACGAGGTCAGGATCGGGCAGGCCGCGGGTGTAGAGATGCTCGGCGATGTGCTCCACATCGAGGACCTCCACGAGGTCCTCGATACTCGCGCCCTTGCTGGCGTGTTCCTGTAGGAGGGAACGCACCGCATCAGCGATCTCACGTCTTCCTCCATACCCAACCGCAACGTTCACAATCAGCCCGGGACGGTCCGATGTCACTTCTTTTGCATCTTTCAGGACACGAGCCGTGTGATCTGGGAGCAAATCGAGCGATCCCATCGGCTTGATGTGCCATCCCTGATCGACGAGCTTCCCCACCAACCCCTCGATGACCTGGAGCAACGGCTCCAGCTCGGACTTGTGCCTGGACAGGTTGTCGGTTGAGAGCAGCCAGAGCGTGACGTACTCCACGCCGGCCTCGCGGCACCAGGCCAGCAGTTCGGTGATCTTGTCGGCGCCCTTCTGGTGGCCGCGGTTGACGTCCTCCAGGCCCATCATCCTGGCCCAGCGGCGGTTGCCGTCCACTATGACGCCCACGTGCCTGGGGATCGGGCCGTCCGCGGCGGCGAGCTTCCGCTCCAGCCTGCGCTCGTAGACCTTGTAGACCAGGTTGCGGTAGAGGAGTTCGCGCACGCCCATGGGGCCCCCATATTTCGGCCCGCCGTCTCAGGCCGACTCTGAGACAGCCGGGGTCAAGCAATTATCGGGGGCGTAGGACTGTGCCCGCTCCCCATATGACGTTGCTGTTGGGTTCTGTCCTGTAATGCGTGCCAAGTCGGGCTTCTGCCTCTCTGACCAGGTCATTGAGGAAACCGGCCAGCTGCCCGGAGGTCAGCACCGCGCGTAGCCCGACGCCACTCCCACCCCACGCCTCCAGGAAGGCACGCCTGGTCACCCGCCATTCGCCCCGCTGCCCGCCGCCCTCGCGCGGGACCCACGACGGGATGGTCCTGAGCTGGCACCGCAGCTCCCCCTGCCCCACCACATCGGTCCGGGCCCGATACCGCAGCGCGAACAGCTCCTCCGTCCCTTCGGGAAATCGGTCGTCCGGATCCGCCCACGCACCGCTCTCATCCCGAGCCCGGACCACCTCCCGCGCGACCCGAGCCAGGAACCATCCACAGCGCTCCCCGACCGTCCCGTAGGGCGTGCCGTCCCTTCTCAGCGCCAGCGTGACCTCGTACGGCGCGCCCGTACGATCCCGGCAGACCACCGGATCAACCGACAGGTACGACCCATCCACACAACGTAGACCCCCCATGCCATGAAAGTTACCGCCCCAGAACCCACCCAAAACGGACGAATTTCCCTCTTTCGCTCAGATCAACGCACAGGGGAACGATCGGGCACCTGCCCGACGCTCCTGGCTAAATCCCCCGGACATGGTCCCGCAGGCTGCGCCGACTGCTGATGCCCAATTTCGCGTAGATGTTCCGCAGATGGTAGTTGACCGTGTGCGTGCTGATGAAGAGTTCGGCCGCGACCTCTTTGTTGGTCAGTCCGTTGCCCACGAGATGGGCGATGTGGCGCTCCCGTTCCGTCATGCCCGCCAGCTTGTCGGCCGCCGCCGGCGCGGAAGATCGCGCACCCGCGAGTCGCTTCTCGCACCGCCGGGCGAACGCGAACGCTGTGACACTCGTGAACCGGTCGCGAGCGGTGGCCAGCCAGGCGTGCCCGTCCTCCGCATAACCGCCGGCGAGCAGTGCCGTGCCGTAGGCCTGTTCCGCGAACGCGCGATGGATCGGGTTCTCATCCAGGTCCACCGGAGATCGCACGGCATGCTCGTACATGCTCAGCGCGGTTTCGTGGTCACTGCTCCGGTCCGCGAACCTGCCGCACAACCAGGGCTCCGCGAGGCGGAGATAGGGGATATCCGCGGCGAGCGACCCGAGTCGCGCCAGGACTTCCTCCGCCTCCGTTCTCCGGTCGCACTCGATGAGCGCCTCCGCGTACACCGGTAACCACCACAACTCCAGCATTCGCTGTCCCGTGGTTTCCGGCGTGTCGATCAGCGGGCGCATGGCGTCCAGCATCGACCGATAGTCACCGGCTGCTTGATGGATGGCGGCCTTCGCCATGATCACCCAGGTCAGACAGCTGACGCCGAGGAGGGAGTCCTCGGCCGTCATGGCACACTTCTGGGCCGAGACGAAGTCACCTCGTCCCGCGTGAACAGCCGCGAGCAGACCGTAGGAATGCGCGTAGAGCCAGGGTCTGCCTTCGGTGGACTGCACCAGGATGGACTTCCTGGTACTGATCACCGCGTCGTCCCAGGCGCCGGACAGGTACCGGATCAGGCCGAGGTGAATCTGCCCGAACTCGTCGAGCATGGGCTGGCCGAGCACCTTTCCGTAGTCCAGGCCCTCCTGGATGTCCTCGGCGCCGGACCGCAGCTCGCCGGCCAGGGAACGGTGGATGCCACGCCACATGAGGTGGTCCGCGGTGAAGTCCTCAGCAGCGGACCCGGCAGGACCGTAAACCTCATCCAGTCGCCGGAGAGCCGCCTGCGGTCCGTGAAAGCCGGAACTGTAGACGAGGTTGATTTTGGCGCGTCGCGCGAAATGCATGCCCGGAAAGTCCATCCGCAGCACTCGTCGCGAGAATCGCGCGGCCTCCTCGCCCTGTCCTTTGATGATGAGGTACGTCCCCAGCCAGACCCCCGCCATGGCGGCGGCCCACGCCATGCCCGGAGCGGACTCGGCCGAGTCCATCGCCCGAGCCAGTCGCATCTCCGAAACCGTGGATTCGCCCTGGGAGATCGCGAAAGCCGCGATGACCAGGTCCCGGAGCGTTGAGGGCTCGCATGAGCGCACCTCGTCCATCAACTGCTCCACCCGCGAGAACTTGTCAATCCAGATCAGATGGGCGGCGGCCGTCAGCAGCAACCGCTCACGCTGCCCGCGCTCGCCGAGCAGATCCGCGGCCCAGAGCAGATAGGTGGCGGCACGTTCGACGTCGCCGGTTTCGAGGGCCTTCGCCGCGGCCCCCTCCAGCTCCGCGGCGAGGCCGGGAGACGTCACTCCGGCGGCGGCGACCTTGTGCCGCCAACTGGCGGCGCTGTTCACCAGGGGCGCCACCGTGGCGTGCAGTTCGCGAAGACGCCATGGGGAGGTCGTGCTCACGACCGCGTCCCGCTGGAGCTCGTTCCGAATCGACACGCTGCTCGTCGGACCCTCGGCACGGTGCCAGACGAAGCCGGTGTCAACGAGGGGTTGAACGGCCGCTTCCGCGTCGTCCAGGCCCGCCACATGGCCGGCGAGCCGGAGCGGAACCCAGGTGTCCAGCACGGCCAGCGCTTCGAGAAGGGCTCGGGAATTCACCGGAAGGAGTCCGGCCTGCCGCCGGAGGGCAGCCGACAGCGGCCGGGGCACAGGAGCGGGGGCAAGGCGAGGGCCGGCCATCTCCGCCAGGACCGTCTGCAGGTGGAGCGGGTGCCCTCGGGTGACATGGTGAAGGGCTTCTGCCGTACCGGGCGGGAGGGAACGCCCGGCGAACTCCCGTTCCGCCCAGGCTGTGACCTCTTCCAGGGAGAGCGTGCTCAGGACCAGACGATCACCGTTGGAGACGCCGAGCACCAGTCGCCGCCAGTCGACAGCGGCCGGTGAAAGCGTCATCTCTTCGGGTCGCAACGTGAGAACCAGAAGAACGCGGTCGGCCCACAGACGTCGGATCACGAAAGCCAGCGCCCGCTGTGACGAATCGTCGGCCCAGTTCACGTCGTCGACCACGATCGCGATCGGGCTCCCGGACTGAAGCTGGTCCAGCAGGCGAGTGAACTGTGCGCCCACCGAGAAGGGCGACATGTGGTTCCCGGGGTACGGAGTCAGCGCGTCCCGCCCGAGGAGCGTGAACTCCTCCAGCTGATCACCCGGAACGCACCTGGTCAGCTGGTCGACGACACCGAACGGAAGATCGGTTTCACTCCGGTCGCCGGTGGCCCGCAACACCAGGAAGTCATCCAGATCCTGCAACAGCCGATTGATCAGAGATGTCTTGCCGATCCCGGCCTCACCCTCGACGACCACCACCTCGGTCAGGCCGGAGCGGACCCGCTCGGCGCATCCCCTCAAGCGGGCGAGCTCGTGGTCGCGGCCAACAAAACGGCTGGGCTCGCCGGCCCGGCTGTCGTCATCAGCCTGCCTCCACGGCGGAAAGCCGTGGTCGGAGGCCAGGCCAGGAATTCCTTGTGCCACGCGGGAGACTCGCGCCGGCGGGGACAGGGCAGGAACCCTGCTGCTCTTCGACCTCATACGCCTGATTGTGCTGACAGCACTTGGCAATGACTTGTACGCACGCTCCCAGGTGCGCAGCGGCCGGCACACAAGTCCGCTGACTACTCGGTTCAGGTGGGGTGCGGAGCGCTCAGGACGTGAGTATCGACGACTGCGGACTACCCGGTTCAAGTGAGTTGCCTCGGTGGTCGCCTCTGTGAGCATCGGTTGCAGGCTGGGCAACCTGCCGTTCCCCGCCTTGGTCGCGCCCAGTCAGCGCATTTGCCGTAGTCGTGCGCGCTCGAGTACGTGATCTTCAACGTCCCAGGGGTTCACATGTCATCACGCTCACCGTCACCCGAGCGAGACGGTTTGCTGCGACGGCTCGCCTCGCAGCTCCGCGGCACCCTCACCACCACTCCGGAAGCGCTGGAAGGCGCATCCCAGGATTTCGGTCACTTCATCAGGAACCGACCCGCTGCCGTGGTCCGGCCACAGGATGTCGAAGACGTCGTCACGGTGGTGAAATTCTGCCGGCGGCACGGGATCCCCGTCGCCCCACGCGGTCAGGGTCACTCGCTCGCAGGGCAGTCGCAGGTCGCCGGGGGCATCGTGCTGGAAACGAGCGGACTCGCGGCCGTCCACGCTCTCGAAGAGGACCGCGTCACCGTCGATGCGGGAATCCTGTGGAGCGCCGTCGTCGACCACACCCTGCCCCACCGGCTGACGCCTCCGGTGCTCACCGACTTCCTCGACCTCAGCGTCGGCGGCACGCTGTCCATGGGCGGTATCGGCGGCAGCACCTTCCGATACGGGCTGCAGATCGACAACACCTACGAGTTACAGGTCGTCACCGGCGAAGGCGAACTCCTCACCTGCTCCCGATGGCGCGACAGCGACCTGTTCGAGGCGGTGCTCGGCGGTCTCGGCCAATGCGGGATCATCGTACGGGCGACGGTTCGCCTCATCCCCGCGCCCTCGCACGTACGCGTGTACAACCTGCCCTACGCGACCGTGGCGGACCAGCTTTCCGACCACCTGACGGTCGTGGACGACGGGCGGACGGATTACGTCATCGGCCTGGCCCTGCCCGGCGCCGGTTCGGAATGGAACCACCTTCTCCAGCTGGTCTCCTACGTGTCCGCGGAACGCCCGGCGGACGATCGTGTGCTCTCCGGGCTGAAGTTCCAGTCAGGGCTGGAGTCCTCCGTGGATTCCACCTACCGGGACTGGCTCATGCGAATGGGTCCGCAGTTGGACGAACTCAAAACCGACGGGCGGTACCGGCTCTGCCATGTGTGGAGCGACGTCTTCGTACCGGCCTCCGAGATCCAGGCCTTCGCCGCCGACGCCCTGGCCGAGGTGAGTCCGTCGGAGGTCGACCACTACTTTCCCGTCGTCCAGTACGCCGTCGACCGAAGGAAGCTCGATCTCCCGTTGTTCCGCGTGCCGGACCAGGAGAACAAGTGCTTCCTGTTCGGAATTCTGAAATGGGCCGAAGAAGGCCATTGGGAAACTGCCGTGGCCCACAACAGGTCCCTTTACGCGCGAGCTCGTGAACTCAACGGAACACATTACCCGCACGCTGCCCTACCGCTATCCAGCGAAGAGTGGCGGGATCGCTATGGGGCGGCGTGGAAGGGCTTCGCCGAGGCGAAGACCAGGTTCGATCCCGACCATATCCTGACCCCAGGGCCAGGAATATTTTGACGTCTCCCCCATCAGAGGCAAGAAATGAACGATAAACGCGAACGGATACCGCGGGAGCCCGTACGGGAACCGTATCGGACGAAAGTCGTCGAATCCATCCGGCTCCCGTCCAGGGCCGAGCGGGAGCGACTTTTACGGGGCATCGGCTACAACCCGTTCTACCTCAAGTCCCAGGACATCTACATCGACCTGCTGACCGACAGCGGCACCGGAGCCATGAGCGATACGCAGTGGGCCGCTTTGATGGTCGGTGACGAGACATACGCGGGGTCGCGGAGCTACGACGACTTCGAGCAGACGGTCCGGGACATCACCGGATACGACCACATCGTGCCCGTGCACCAAGGCCGTGCCGGAGAGCACCTGGTGATGCAGAGCATCGCCCGGCCGGGCGGCATCGTCCTCAGCAACACGCTTTTCGACACGACCCGGGCCCATGTCGAGTATCGGGACGCGCTACCCGTGGACCTGCTGGCCGACATCGCATGGGATTTCGACGAGCCGCACCCGTTCAAGGGCAACTTCGATCTCGACAAGCTTCAGGCCGCACTGGAAAACCATCGCGGCCGGGTGTCGGCCATCGTCGCGACCCTCGTCAACAATCTCGCCTGTTCCTCCCCCGTCTCGCTCGAGAACATGCGACGCGTCCGTGAACTCGCCGACCGGTTCGGCGTCCCGGTCTTCATCGACGCGTCGAGATTCGCGGAGAACGCCTGGTTGGTGACCCAGCGTGAAGCGGGTCAGCGTGGCCGCCCGGTCGCGGATGTCGCCCGGGATTTCTTCGCCCTGGCCGACGGCTGCTGGATGAGCGCCAAGAAGGACGGCCTGGTCAACATCGGCGGCTTCGTCGCGGTGCGGAGTGATCAGCTCGCCGACGAGTGCCGGCAGCGGCTGGTGCTGTTCGAGGGCTTCCCCACCTACGGCGGCCTCGCCGGGCGGGACCTGCAGGCTCTGGCGATCGGGCTGCGCGAGGCCCTGGACGAGGACTACCTCCGGCACCGCGTCGCGCAGATCGAGTACCTGCACGACGGCATGCGCGAGGTCGGCGTGCCGGTCAGCACTCCCGCCGGAGGCTCCGGTGTGTACGTCGACGTGGCCAGGCTCTACCCCCACCTCACGCCGGAGGACAACCCCGGCATCGCGCTGACCGCCGACCTCTATCTGCACGGCGGCGTGCGGATGTCCGCCGGAGTGTTCCATCTCACCACCGTCGATCCCACCAGCGGGACCCTGGTGAACAGGGACTTTCCCTGCGCCCGGCTCGCCCTACCGCGACGCGTCTACGGAAGGGCCCATCTCGACCACGTCATCGCATCAATGCGGGACGTACTCGACGGAGCTCACAAATCTCCCGCCTACCGGCTCGTGACGGCGCCGCGCGTACTGGCCCATTTCTTCGCACGATTCGAACCCGTCGCACCACCTTCCGATCACCTGCCACCTGGCAATCAGCCACGTGGACGGGCGATGAGGGGGTAGGGGTGGGGTGATGCCCATCATCACGAGGCACTGACGACATGGACGGCATTGGCGCCGCGCTGCGAGGTGTTCGGCGGCGGGCTGAGCAGACGCCGCCGTCACGGGAGCGGTTCATCGATCTGTTGCGGGGAGTCTCGATCCTCGCTGTGGTCCTCGGGCACTGGCTGGTGACGGTGGTCGGCTACGACAGGCATGGCGAGCTGACCGCCTCGTCGGCGCTGCCGGACCTGCCATGGGCGTACCCCCTGACCTGGGTGGCGCAGGTTCTGCCGGTGTTCTTCTTCGTCGGCGGGTACGCCAACGCGGTGTCGCTGGCCGCCGAACGTCGGCGAGGCGGGAACGCGACGGAATGGCTGCTCAACCGGGGTGGCCGGCTGATCCGCCCGACCACCACCCTGGTGCTGGTCATGGCCGGTGGCGCGCTGGTCGCCCGCCTGTTCTTCGACGCCAGTCCCGCCCGGGTCCGTCTGGTGGTGTGGTTCGCCTCGATTCCGCTGTGGTTCCTCGTGGCGTACCTGGTCGTGGTGGTGCTGACCCCGGTGATGTACGCCCTGCACCGCAGGTACGGCCTGGCGGTTCCTTTGGTGTTGGTCGGTCTTGTCGCCCTCGGTGACCTCGCCCGCCTGCTCGGTGAGCCGTTCTGGGGCAACGGCAACTACCTGTTCGGCTGGCTGGCCATCCACCAGATGGGGTTCGCCTGGCGCGACGGCCTGCCGGCTAACCGCGCCCGCGTGGCGCTGCCGCTGCTGTTCGGCGGGTTCGGTACGTTGCTGCTGCTCACACTGGTCGGCCCCTACCCGGTCAGCATGATCGACGTGCCAGGGGAGCGGCTGCACAACATGTCGCCGCCGAGCCTGGCCCTGCTTTCGGTGGCCGCCGTCCAACTCGGGGCGGCGCTACTGCTGCGTGACCGCGTTGAACAGTGGCTTCGGCACTCGCGCGCGTGGCTGGGGGTGATCGCCGTAAATGCCGTCATCTTGACGATCTTCCTGTGGCATATCAGCGCCGCGATCCTGCTCCTGGGCACACTGCATTTCGCAGGCATCCTGCCCACTCCCAGCGTCGGCTCAGCGACCTGGTACGCCTGGCGAATCCCATTGCTGATCATGTTCAGCCTCGTCCTCGCACTACTGGTCGCAATCTTCGGACCAATCGAACTCCGCAGCACCCCCCAGCGAGCCCGACCCCCCAACGGAATCCCACTCCCCCTGACCCAAGCAGCGAGCCACCCAGCACCACGCCTGGCACTGGCCGTCACAGGGTTCGCCGCTGTCATCTTGGGCCTACTCAGCAACAGCCTGCTCCCCAGCACGATCCCCACACTGTTCGGCTGGCCAACGCCAGCACTGATCGCCTACCTCTCCGGCGCAGCGGCAGTACGGTTCCTCCGAACGATCCCACCGGCGCACGGCAGTAACCAGCTATGGCGAACGCCCTCAATGCCCCGGATGCACCGGTAGAAGAGATGCGGGCTTCGGCCGCCAACCTTCGTCGTTTCAGGAAGCGACCTGGGCAACAGCCACCGTCGGCGTAGGTGACGACTTCACCCCTTCCTTCGCCACCCCCATCGCCTCACGGCGGTGTGCGGAAGGCTTGGGGTGTCGTGGTTCTCCCGTTCGCCCGGGCCTCTTCCGGCCAGCCGGAGCAGGGAGGCCCACCAGCCCGGCGGAGCCGGGTCCGACCGAAGGTCAACATGGGTGGGCG
>NZ_JAHCST010000038.1 GCF_018476525.1 Acrocarpospora catenulata | reverse complement strand
GCGGGTGGGTGGGAGTTCCGCGGCAACCAGAATCCCCCGGGCCCGGCTTCCGCCGGTACGGATGGTTGCCGTGGAACTCCCACTCCCCAGCCCTGTATGGCCTTCGGTCAGATGCGGCTCCGCCGGGAAGGATGGGCCTTTCTGAGCCGTGAGAACCGGTTCCGCGTGCGTGGCCCGGAGGGGCAGGACGGCGTACACCCGGGTCCCGCCCGCCGCGCGAGAGCTGACCGAGCAGTGCCCGCCCAGTTCCTCGGCCCGCTCCCGCATGCCGAGCACCCCGACGCCCACCAGCGCCCCGGACGGGACGCCCGCGCCGTCGTCGGCGACCTCCACCTCCAGCACGTCCACGCCGAGGCTCAGCCGCAGGCCGCACCGCCCGGCCCCCGCGTGCCTGACCACGTTCAGCAGCGCCTCGGAGGCCATCCGGTACGCCGCGACCTCGACCGCCGCCGGAAGCGCACCAAGATCGCCGGTGACGGTGACCGTGATCGCCAGGGCTCCGTCGCTGAACCGCTCGGCGGCCTGGCGAAGCGCACCCGCCAGGCCGAACTGGTCGAGCGCGGGCGGCCGAAGATCGTGCACCAGCCGCCGGACCTCGCCGAGCACCGTGGACAGGTCGCCGCGCACGGCAACAAGGGGATCGTCGATTCCGGAATATCCGGAAATGGCATTGGCTTGTATATTTGTGGAGTAACAGATGATACATCGGAACTTATGTTACCCTAACCTAATTTGATGGGATTGAGCGATGACCCCCCTCACTCACGCAAGGCCGGAAATTCATCATTCGCACCGTGATGTGACCGGTGGCTGGCTTCGTCCCGCCACCTTTGGGGTGATGGACGGGCTCGTTTCGAACTTCGCGCTGGTCACGGGGATCATCGGCGGTGGCGGAACGGGGTCCGCCGTGCTGCTGGCCGGATTCGCCGGACTGGTCGCGGGGGCATGTTCGATGGCCACCGGGGAGTACACCTCGGTCTCCTCCCAGACCGAGCTCATGCGCGCCGAGATCGCCGTCGAGCGCCGCGAGATCGAACGGAACCCGGAGGAGGAGATCCGCGAGCTCACCCTCACCTACGAGGCCAAGGGCCTGCGGCCGGAACTGGCCGCCGAGGTGGCCCGCGAGCTGCACAGTCGGCCTGAGGTCGCCTGGCGGGTGCACGTCCGGGAGGAACTCGGCGTCGACCCCGACGACCTGCCCTCCCCCTGGACGGCCGCCGCCTCCTCCTTCGTCGCCTTCGCCGTCGGCGCGCTGATCCCGATCCTCCCCTTCCTGCTCGGGGCCACCAGCATCGTGCCCACGCTGATCCTCACCGCCGTCATGCTCGCCACCACGGGCGGCCTGGTCGCCCGGCTCACCGCCCGCCCGATCTGGTTCGGCGGCGGCAGACAGCTCCTGCTCGGCGCGCTCTCCGCCGCCGTCACGTACGGCATCGGCCTGCTGGTCGGGGTGACCATCTCCTGACGGGCAGGCCGCCAGAAACGGCCTGCCCGCACTCCCGGATCAGCGCCGGATCGGGCAACGGCTCACCGCGTACGCCATGAAACGGGTGATCTCTCGCTCGTCGAAGTTGTCGTCCGAGCCGACCACCAGCGTGCACTCGCCGTCGCGCAGGCGCGGGCCCCAGGCCATGCTCTCCAGGTTCTGGGGCTGGGAGCCGAAGTCGTGGATCAGCCGCTTGGCGACCGGCCGGTACGGCTTGCCCGCCGACAGGCTCTCCAGCTCCAGCACGTTGGTGGCCTTGCGGAGGTTGATCTCGTACAGCCTGACGCGGTAGTTCAGGCCCTCGATCCAGGAGCGTTCCAGGGCCAGGAAACGGTTGTTGTTGATGGCGAGGATCTCCGTGACGCCGCTGTCGGAGCGTCCGGTCGGCGGGATGGGCGATGCGGGCAGGGCGTCGAGCTGGTAGGCGTACTGGGCGAGGGGGCGGCCCTTCCGGTTCCAGACCGTGATCCGGGTGGCGGCGCCGTGGTTGATCGTCGGGGGTTCGCCGTCCTCGTACCGGGGGCCTTCGAGGATGGCGGCGATCCTGCGCGGGGTGAAGGTCAGTCCCTCGAAGCCGAAGTTGCGGCGGGGGCCGTTCTGGGTGGTGGTCAGCTGGAGGTTGCGCGGGATGTGCAGGCCGCCGAGGTGGCGGCCGTCGGGCGCGGACCAGCGCACGGACATCTCGGAGACCGGGATGTTCGGATGGGCGGTGTCCGGCCGGTCCCCCTCCTGGGCCCAGAGCAACCGTTGCGTCCACCGGTCGTATCTGATCGCTTCGGGGTCGACCGCTCCCGGCTGGCCGTAGGACGGGTACGGCGTGCCGTTCGGGCGACGGAGGACGGTGACACCGTCCACGTGCAGTCCGGTGAACGCACCGGTGGTGGAGTTGAAGTCCATGCGGCCGGTGTAGAAGCGCGCCGGCTGGTAGCGCCCTCGGTCATCGGAGATGAAATACCACGTTCCGGTACGCGGATCTCGGTCGATTCCGGACAGGCCACCCAGGGTGGTGCCGGCGACCTGCATTTTGTGCGGTAGTCGTTGTTCGCCGAGAAAGCGCGACAGGCGAAGAATTGGGCGTTCGGTGGCTTGAGCCGGTCCGATGTCGGCGACCGTGGAACCCCCCACCGCCACAAACACCAACGCAATTTTCCCGATTTTTCGTGCAATATGCACGCGACTCTCCCATGCCTTAATGACGGAACGGGATCATGAGATCGCGAATCCCAACCGAAGTCCACATCGGACAGGCAATACCTGACTTTGCCCCCTTTCGCAAACAACGAAATTTCGCCCGACGCCGGAAATTCGGCTGCCGTCGCGGAAATATCGGGAAATGGGACTACCAGGGGGCCTGCCTGCGCCGCTGGAGTTGGGCGTTCAACCCGGCGGCGCCGATGACTCGAGGGGGTCTTTCGTGGAAGTCCGGGTGGCTGAGGACCACGACGTCGGCCACCACGCAGGTGATGTTCTCGGGGCCGCCGCCGCGCCGCTTGGCGAAATCGATCAGGTAGCCGACCACCTCGTCCGGGTCCTCGATCGTGGTCAGCGCGTGGTGCAGGATCTCAGCGCTTACCACTCCGTGCAGGCCGGATGTGCTGAGCAGGTAGCGGTCGCCGACCCGGGCCTCGCGGAGGGAGAGGTCGACGTCGATCTCGCTGTCCCCGGTGAGGGCGCGGAGGAGCACGCCGCGCTGCGGGTGGGAGGCCGCCCTCTCATTGGTGATGCGCCCGTCGTCCAGCAGTTCCTGCACCAGTGTGTGGTCGTGGGTGATCTGGTACAGCTCCTGGTCGCGGAGCAGGTAGGCGCGGGAGTTTCCGATGTGCACCAGGGCGAACGTGCCGCCGCTCCAGGCGAGGGCGGTGAGCGTGGTGGACATGCCCAGGCGGCTGCCTCGGGCGAGCAGGCGCAACCGGTCGTTCGCGTCGCGGGCCGCGGTCTCGATCTCGCCGAGCAGGTCCCCCCTGCCGATCCCCTGGCCGCCCAGGCGGGCGATCGCGGCGATGGCCGCCGCGCTGGCCGTGTCGCCCCCATGCCCTCCGCCGTCGGCGACCGCGAGCAGGCGGCCGCTGGCGTAGGCCGAGTCCTCGTTCCGCTCGGCCAGCATCCCGATGTCCGAACGCGCGGCGTACCGGAGGCCCAGCAGGTTCGCCTCCATCCGGATCGGCAACGTGTCCATCCGGGTCGGTAACGTGTCGCCGGTGACCGGGTTCGTCCGGGCCTGAAGGAGTTTGGCCGCCGCCGCCGACACGTTGGAGTCGGTGTCCAGGGCGGCCTGCTGGAGGGCGGCCACGGCGGCGTCGTACAGGCGGGTCTCCCCCGACTCCAGGAGGCGGCCGACCTCCTCGATGGCGCTGCGGCGGATGCGGGCGAAGGAGCTGAGCAGCGCCTGGACCAGCTCGATGGGCAGCGAATCACCCTGGGGGCGGCTGCGGGCGACGACGACTTTCCCTTTGACGCCCAGTGCCCACTTGCGAGGGACCTGGGCGGGGTTCTCGGCCACGATCCGGTCGTGGATGTAGGAGTACAGCTCGTCGATGTCGATCTCGCCGTCGCCGTCCAGGTCCGCCCGCCCGGTCTCCAGCCCCTCCACCATCACCCTGGTGAAGATCGAGCGCACGCCCCGGCCGGTGAGGTCGTCGCCCTCGAAGGCGTACTGCATCGCGTCGGAGGCGGTGATGATCACTCGCCCGTGGCCGCCGAGCCGCTGCACGGTGTGCATCGAGCCGCCCGCCTTGGCGGTCATGCCCCGGGGAAAGGACCCGCTGTTGCAGCAGTCGAGCAGCACGATTTTGGTCCGCGCCGCCGTCGCGTTCATAAAGGAATGGACGGCCTGGGCCGCGACCGCCGTCGACTCCAGGTATTCCAGCTCCGTGTCCGGCATGGCGAAGAAAAGGTTGCCGTTGTGGTCCTCCAGGCCGTGACCGCTGAAATAGAGCAGCAGGAGGTCGTCCCGTCGGCGCCGGGAGAAGAACGCGTGAATCTGCCGGATGACCTTGCTGTGCGACTGGTTGACGATGGCCTGGACCTCGAACCCGCCGATGTCGGGAGCCCCGAGCACCTCCGACAGCTCAAGGATGTCGGTGCTCGGCGCGTACAGCCGGCGTAATCCGGGGTCGTCGAAGGTGTCCGCGCCCACCAGCAGGGCGTACCTACTCACGGTCGGGTTCTTCCAGGCTCTTCACGAACGCCTGGATCAGCTCGCGCCGCTCCTCCTCCGTGGCGGTGGGCAGGGTCAGCGAGTTGCCGTTGATCTCGATGGTCACCGAGGTGGACGTCTGCCGCCTGGCCACCCAGGCGTTGATCCCGGCGATGATCGTGGTGAGCACCCCGCCCGAGGCGGCGAAGGTGACCAGCAGGGTTTCCCAGGTCGCCGCGTCCACCGCCTTGGAGCCTTCCGGTGCCGGTCGCCGTTCCGGCTCGACTTCGTCGGCGTCCCATTCCAGCAACCGTTTCCGCAGTTCCCGGCCAAGGTCGGCGATCTCCTGCGGATCAGCTTCCGGCCCGGCGACCAGACCAACCTTGAGCTGCATCCCTGCCTCCAATGACCCGCGGCCGAACGCCGGAAATCCCCGTTCGCAAAGGGCAGTGTAATGCGCACGGATACGTCATGTGGCGCGCGATTTTTCCGGTCATTGGGCAGCGGAATTGCGGACCCGACAAATGGCTCAAACCTGGCATATATCATCGGGGACATGATCACGCGGTTGACCTCGGAGCGCTTTCCCGGTGCTGTGAAAGATCTGGCCGAGCTCTTCGTGGACGCCGTCGCCGATGGCGCCTCGATCGGATTTCTCGCGCCGTGCGACCATGCCACGGCCGCCGCCTGGTGGGAGGCCCAGGCTACGGCCGTCGGCGAGGGCCGCCTCGTGGTCTGGGTCTCCGAGGACTCCTCCGGCGTGACCGGCACGGTCAGCCTCGCCCTGGAGGGCCGGGCCAACGGACGCCACCGCGCCGAGATCCTCAAACTCGTCGTGCACCGGAAGGCCAGGGGGCAGGGGCTGGCCCGCGCGCTTCTCGCCACCGCCGAACGGGCCGCCGACGACGACGGCCGTACCCTCCTGCTCCTGGACACCCAGACCGGCAGCGTCGCCGAAAGCCTCTACCTGCGTGACGGCTGGACCCGCTACGGCGTCGTCCCCGGCTACGCGATCGGCCCCAGCGGCACTCTCGGCGACGGCAGCTTCCTCTACAAGCGACTTGGATAGAACGGATCGGAGACTGCTGACGAGCTCCAGGAGCCCACAGAGGGCACCATCGCGGTGCTGGAGAGCGGCAAGCGGCTGTTCCGCGACAGCCGCCGACCGCTGCGCCTGCTGACTTCCATGCCGCCCGTGGCAGCACCCTGGTTCTCGGCTACGCCCAGGCCGAATCAGGCCGCCTGGTGGTCCCGGGACACGGGGGTGTCCCACGGGATGCGGTAACGCTGTTCGTGGGCGGTGGTCTTCTCCGGGTTCATGACGGTTTTCACCATGAGGGGCATCAGGAGGGGCATCACCCGCTGCGCGATCGGGCCGGGGGTCTTGGCGTGGTTCAGTTTCGCGGCGCGTGCGGCGACCCTTTCCACGCGGTCGCGGCGGAGTCGTTCGTACGTGACGAACGCCTGGGGCAGGTCGTCGATGTCGCGGAGGCAGCGGGCCAGCTGGACGGCGCTCTCGATGGCGAGCGAGGCACCCTGGCCCGAGCTGTTGGAGGGGGCGTGGGCGGCGTCGCCGACCAGGACCATCCGGTCCCGGTGCCAGTGCGGGACGCTGGGCATGATGTAGAGCGCGCCCGTCACCTGGAGGGACTCCACCGGCGTGTGACGGATCAGGGCGCCGCCCGGCGTGTCGTCGCCGTAGGTGTCGCGGAGGATGCGCAGCCACTCCTCGGCGGGCACCGCGCGGGCCTCGGTGAGGGTCAGCGGCCGGGGGTAGGGAAGGTTGGCGCCCCACGTGGTGCCGCCACCGGCCGCCGGCCAGTAGAGGTAGTAGGCCCGCCTGCCGAAGGCGAAGACCATCGTCTCCGGGCTTTCCGGCACCTCGTGGCGGGAGAGCCCTTCCAGGCCGAGCATGCCGGTCCAGTTGGGGCCCGGCGCGGCCGGGTCGATGAGCCGCCGGACGGTGGAGTGCACGCCGTCGGCGCCGACGATGACGTCGGCCTCGATCCGGGTGCCGTCGTCGAAGCGTGCCGTCGTCTGGTGGACGTCGATGAGGCGTTTGCCGTACTCGAACTTGATGCCTTGGTTGGCCGCCTCGTCGTGCAGGGCGCGGTAGAGGTCGGCGCGGCGGACCACGTACAGCGGGCCGGCGCCGGACACGCTGGGGAGTTCCAGGCGTTTTCCGGTGGCGACCGTCATGACCATTCGTGAGCTGGGCTGCCCGACCGCCTTGACCGCCGCTGCCGCGCCGACGATCTCCAGTGCCGCCATGCCGTTGGGGGCCAGCGCCAGGGTGCCGCCGATGCCGTCGGCGGTGGCCGGGTAGGCCTCGTAGACGGTGGCCTCGATGCCGGCCCTGCGCAGTGCGAGCGCGGTGACCGGGCCGGCGATGCCGCCGCCGATGATCGCGACGTTCTTCATGTCTCTCCTGATTGCCGGTTGTCTGGTCGAACCGGCGCATCGGAGGAGCCGTTATTCTCGTGACTGCCATCTTCGGGCCATCCGCATGTCCGGTTCGAAGGTTTCCTGGTGGCGGTGTTGCAGCACCGCCACCAGGGCTAGCTGTTCTTGATGTTCTTCTCCGCGAGTTCTCGCAGTTCGGCGGGCAACTCTCCGGTCTGGTGGAAGGTCCGCCATTCGGGCAGGCCGGGGAAGGTTTCCTCGGTCAGCTCGTCGAGCAGGGTGCGGACCCAGGTGGCTTCGGCCTCCAGGACGGCCAGGTCGTACTCCGACTCGATGAGGAACAGGCGCGGCACGTCCGCGATGTCACGCTCGTATCGCCCGCGCAGGGCGCCGATCTCGGTGTCGAGCGCCGCGAGCCGCTCCCCCAGCAGGTCGATCACCTCATCCGGGGTGAGCACCGTCATGACCGACAGGCCGGCCCGGAACCTCGGGAACTCCGTGTGCGGCACGCTGAGCAGTTCCCGCGTCCAGTCGGCCATCTCCCGCCTGCCCGCCTCCGTGATCCGGTAGACGGTCCGCTCCGGGCGGCGGCCCTGGCGCGCGCTCTCGGCCTCCTCGATCAGGCCGTGCTTGGCCAGGTTGCCCACGACCGTGTAGAGGGAGCCCCACTTGACCCCCATGTCGTGGTCCTTGCCCCAGCCACGCAGGGTCTGGGCCATCTCGTAGGGATGCATGGGCCGCTGCGCCACCGCGGAAAGGATCGCCAGCCCCATCAGGTTCGCCACCTTGCGCCGCTTCGCCATCACCGATCACCTCGCATCCGATTACTCGTACACGAGTATACGCAGACGAGCATGCCACGCCAAGAGGCAAGGACGGTCAGGCGGATCGCCGCGCGAGATCCAGCAGGAGGGCGACCGCCTCGTCCGCACGCTCGTACGGGACGAACAGGTGATCGTGGTAGTAACCGGCGACGACATTGCAGCTCACACCGGCGGCGGCGAGCTCCCCGGCGACGGCCGCCGTCAGGCCGACCGCCTCCAGCGCGGAATGCACCCGCAGCGTGATCCACCCCGCCACGTAGTCGTAGCCGAGCCCTGCCGCGTCGGCCTCCTCCGCCCGCGCCACCAGCGTGAGCCCTTCCGGTTCCGCCACGGTGACGACAGGCGTGACCCCGGCGGGCGGGCCGCCCCGCACGGTGGTGAAGACGTAGCGCCCGGGGTTGAGCTCCGGCCGCATCGCCCGCAGCAACGTCCCGAGATCCCGCTCACCGTTCATGGTCGGCAGGGTATCCACGGAGCGAGCCCTGGGCTTCGGGTGGAACTCCCGAAGCCCAGGGCTCGCCTGGCGAGTGTTACGGAGCGTAGGCCTTGACTTCGAGCAGGCCGACGGAGTAAGTGCCGTTTCCGGTCATCAGGACGCGGAGGCGGGTGGTGCTGGTCGCGGTGAAGGTGACGGTGTTGTAGGCGTTCTTGGTCAGGGTGTAGGAGCCGGCGCCGGGGACGTCGACATAGGCGCTGCCGTTCCAGTACTGGAGTTTCCAGGAGGCCGGCATGTCGATGCCCTGGTCGTCGTCGAAGAAGTAGACCTCGGCCCGGTTGAGGGTCTGGGCGGAGGACCAGGTCAGGTCAACCCACTGCTGCCCGGTCTGCGGCCAGCAGCCCCAGCGGGGGTTGACGGTGTCGTTGGAGGAGGGCGGGTCGATGCCGTCGTTGACCGCGAGCACGCTCTCCCAGGACGAGGTGTAGGACGCCGTGGGGGTGGCGTTCCGGGCCAGGTTGGTCACCGGCGGCGGCTGGACCCCGCCCCTGTTGTGGATCTTGATTTCGGTCAGCCCTGTCTTGGCCCCGGAGGCGTTGGTGGCCAGCACCCGGACGCGCTGGGCCGTGACCGCGGGGAACTGCACCAGGTTGTAGTTGGCCCGGGGCGCCGACGGGGTCTTCGTCTGGCTGGGCACGCTCACCCAGGCCGACCCGTTGTAGTACTGGATGTCGTACGCCGACGGAGCCCGATAGGTCGAACTGGCGGGACGGCTGTCCTTGAAGTACAGGCGTACCTCGTTGAACGTCCGCTGGGCGCCGAAGTTGACCTCGTACCAGTCCTGGGCGTTGGGTGAGCCCCCAGCGCCCCAGAACGGCTCGTTGATCGGGAACCCGTCCACCGCACCGGCGACGCCCGCCCCTGATCCGCTGTAGGAGGCCGAGACGGTCGCCCCGGCGGCCAGGTTGGTCAGGTCGGCGGTGAGGTCCACGCCCGCCTTGGCCAGCATGTCCACCATGCGGGCGCTGGAGTGCTGGACCTGCGCCGGCGCCTGGAGCCCCGGGGACGCCGTGTTGAAGCTGACCGTGCCGGTGGTGGTGACAGCACCGGTGGCCGGGTCCCAGGTGAAGGGCACCAGGGTGGAGACGGTGGCCACCCTGGTGCCGTTGATGAAGATCGAGTATCCCTGCGGGATGCCCGAGTAGCGGACGATCCCGTCGGCCGGGTCGTCCCAGACGATGGTCAGGTCCGCGTTCCGGTAGCGCAGGTTGTTGACCATGAAGTGGGTCCAGCCGATGTTGATCGGCGAGAGCTCCACCTTGGCGTCGTTGCGCGGCCGGAGCCCGGCCACGTCCTCGATGACCGTCCAGTTGGCGCTGCCCAGGATGTTGTGGTGGATCCAGGAGCGGTAGTTGATCGAGGAGCCGTTCCAGTCGGCCCAGAACTCGTTGGCGTCCGGCCACTGGGTGTTGCCGTTGACGTACTGGGCCCAGGCGTTCCAGTAGAGGAGTTTCTTGTAGTCGGTCGCGCTCATCCACGCGTTGGGGTAGTTGCGCAGCACCGAGGAGTACAGCCGGAACTGCACGGTGGAGTTGATGGTGGAGAAGTTGTTGGAGCCGGGGTTCCCGGCCGCCGCGGCTGCGGCCTTGTCCACCTGGTTGGCCGTGTAGAACGGGAAAATCGGGTATTCGGCGGGGTTGTCGTACAGGCGGAGCGCCTGGCGGTAGGTCGCCGTGTTCGGGATCGCGCCGACCGCGAACGGGTAGTAGTTGTTGATCTCCTTCCACGGCACCCACTCGTTGGTGGACTTGAGCCGGTGCTCGAACAGCTGCCGGTTGGGGTTCCAGAGAACGTTGACGATGGCGTTCTGGATCTGGGTGGCCAGGGTGCGCATCTCGGTGGCCTTGGCGGTGTTGCCGATGGCCTCGTACGCCTGGGCCGCGGCCAGCGCCCCGCTGTACTGGTAGGCCGACTCGGCGCGGTCCATCCGGCCGGACTTCCAGTGGAAGGACACGGCGTCGGCGTCGTTGCCGGTCAGCGCGCCCCAGTCGTACTCGATGAGCTTGTTGTTGTCGGTGTCGTAGTAGGCGAGCTGCCCCTTCACGTCCTGCTCGGCGTACCGTGCCAGGTTGGCCGCGATGCCGGGCTGGCCGCCGTGGATCTGGTAGCTCTTCCAGGCCGCTTCCCCGATGTACTGGGTGTAGCTGTTGGACCAGTTCTCCGGGTCACCCGGGTTGTCGAGGAACCTCCCGTTCTTGGAGATCTGCCCCACGCTCAGCCAGTCCCCGTACGCGTAGATGGGGTTGCGCAGGTACTTCAGGTCGTCGATGTGCATCGGCTGGGTGAGCGCGATGGCGTTGTTGTACCCGAGCGCCCCCTCGACCGAGGTCGGGAACTGGAAGGTCTGCCCGGGTATGTCGGCGTCCAGGTTGTTGAAGCGCATCAACCACCAGCGGTAGTAGATGTTCTTCTTGATGGCCGGTTCCGGCACGTCGATGTAGGGCAGGTTCTGCGCCCACCACAGGTTGTACGCCCGGACGTGGGTGGCGAAGGCGGTCGCGTTGGAGTACCCGGCGTAGGCGTTGTACTCGGTCAGCGACTCGGGGATCTCGTTGGTGATGAACCCCATCACCACCTTCGCCGTCACCGTGGCCCCGGCCCCGATCGTCACCGACCGGTTCAGCCCGCCGCTGACCACGCTGAATCCGTCCCCGGTCAGGCGGGGGAGGAGAGTGGTCAGGTTGTTGTAGGCGTTGACCTGCCCGGTCAGCGTGTTACCGCTGCCCGAGGTGGCGTACGGCGAGGTGGCCCGCAGCTGCAGCGTGACCGACGAGGTCCCGCTGTTGGTGATGGACAGGTTGGCCACCGCGACGTTGTTCTCGGTGATGAACTTGGTCTGGTCCACCCGGATGGACCCGCTGGTGTGCACGCTCTTCCAGTGGCTGGGCGCCTGCCAGCGCGAGGCCACCTGCTCGGTGAAGGTGCCGGGCGTGATGGCGACGGTGAAGGCGTTGTTGTTGCTGATGCTCTCCCAGTACGCCACCTGCCCGGCGAAGCCGAGCGTGCCTGGCGTGTGGGTCTTCATGAACAGGGCACGGCCGCGGGTCATCAGCCAGGTCCCGGCGGGGTCGTTGCCGGGCCGGGCCAGCAGCCGGTCCATCCAGAAGTCGGTGCCGGAGCTCTCGGCGTCGTAGATGGCCTGCATCGAGGAGTTGACCGGCGCGGCCGGGACGGCGGGCCCGCTGAAGGTCGGGAAGCCGATGGTCTGCGCCGCCTGCGCCGCGGGGCCGGCCACGAGCATGCCCGCGACCAGGAGCAGCGCCATGAGGGCACGTCTCATGAGAACGCCCTCCATTCCAGTACGCCGGTGGAGTACCCGGACCGCGAGGTGATGCTGAGCCGCAGCCTGGTCGTGTTGACCGCCGTGAAGGTGGTGACGTTGAAGGTGTTGGCGGCGACCCCGCAGGCCGACTGTCCCGGCACCGCCACGTACGCGCTGCCGTTCCAGTACTGCACCTGGCAGGAGGCGGGCAGGTCGATGCCCAGGTTGTCGTCGAACCAGTACGTCTCCACCCGGCGCACGGTCTGCGCGGTCGGCCACTGGTACTCGATCCACTCGGTGCCCTGGTGGTTCCAGTTGCCGTACGCGCCGTGGCTGTGGTCGGCGGAGTTGGCGGGGGTGAATCCGTCCTTGATCGCGCCCAGCGTCTCCCAGGGCGAGACGTAGGAGGTGGACGGGGTGGCCGACAGGGCGAGGTTGCCGCCGCCGGTCGGTGGGGGGCCGGAGGTCTGCACGACCTTCTGCATCGTGCCGTCGGCGTTCCAGTACAGCTTGTCGAGGGTCACCGAGCGGCGGAAGTTGCCCCCGCCCGGGGCCGCGGCGTTGTGGTAAACCATGTACCACTGGCCCTTGAACTCGATGATCGCCGGGTGGTTGGTGGTGGAGCTGACCTGGTCGAGCACCACCCCGCGGTGGGTCCACGGCCCGAGCGGGTTGCTCGCGGTCGCGTACCGGATGCAGGCGTATCCGGGGGCGGAGCAGCCGGAGTCATTGGCCGCGTAGGCCAGGTAGTAGACGCCGTTCCGTTTGAACATCCACGGCGCCTCCCAGAAGTTGGTGACACCGGTCGGGGTGACGACCGAGCCCACCGTGGAGGTCATGTTCGCGTTGAGCCTGACCGCGCGCAGACCGTAGTAGGAGCCCCAGTACATGTAGACCTGCCCGTCGTCGTCGGTGAAAACGGTGGGGTCGATGTTGAGCGGCGATGAGTTGGGGGTGCTGTCGCTGATCAGCGGCCCGCCCTTGGCGTCGGTGAACGGGCCGAGGGGGCTGTTGCCGACCGCGACGCCGATGTCCATCCAGCCGGCGCCGTTGCCGTTGACGGGGACGAACCAGTAGTAGCGGCCGTCGGCGCCGCGCTCGACCTCTCCCGCCCAGGCGTCGGCCCCGGCCCAGGAGAAGTTGGAGATCGACAGCCGTGCGCCCTGATCGGTGAAGGAGACGGCGTCGGTGGAGCTGAACACGTGCCAGTCACGCATGACGAAGTTGGTGCCCCCGGCGGGGGCTTCGTCGTGGCCGGTGTAGAGGTAGAGGGTGTCACCGACGACCAGGGCGGCCGGGTCGGCGGTGTAGATCGCGGTGGTGATGGGCGCCGCGGCGCCGGCTGGGGCCGCCGGCAGTAGGACGAGCCCCAGCGCGGCGAGGGCCGCGGCTAATCGTGATTTCCTCGACATTTGGTCACTCCTCAGGTATCCAAACGCGCATGGTGGCGGGGCCGCGATTGCCCCACCGGTGGTACGGCACCAGCCGCAGGTTCACCTCCTTCCGCATGCCGACGGTTGCCGTGACGTCCAGTTCGACCGCCCCGTCCTGCCAGTGCTCCCGCGGCACCGACGCCGTGGTCACCCGCACCAGCTCCAGCGCGGGCTCGTTCCCCGGAGCCTCCGCGCAGTACACGAGCGGCCCCCGGGTCACCGCCACGCACCCCCGTACCGCGTCCACCCGCGGATCCGGCCGCACCCAGGACGGCTCGACGGGCATCTCGACGGTGACGACGTCCCCCACCCGCCACACCCGCTCCGCCGACAGCACCGGCAGGGTGATCCGCCGCATGGTCTCCGGCGCCTTCTCCACGCGCACCGTGACGGTCCCCTCCCACGGGTACCTGGTCTGCACGCGCAGGGTCAGCCCGTCGTGGCTGATCACGCTGGGCGTCGGGTGGTGGATCTGGATGCCGTCCTCGGTCCCGGTGGCCAGGTAGGCGGGCAGCGACGCGAAGGTCCGCGCCACGTTGTTGGGGCAGCAGGACACCGCGAACCACGGCGCCCGCAGGCCCGCCTGGGCCCGGGGGCTGACCCCTTCCGGCTGCTGCCCGGGCACCCTGACGTGGAGGGGGTTGGTGTAGAAGTAGGACCGCCCGTCCAGCGCGGGCGAGGCGGCGACCACGTTGTAGAGGGTGCGCTCGGCCTGCGCCGCGTACCGCCGGTCGCCGGTGGCCAGCAGCAGCCGGTGGCTGAGCATGACCGAGCCGACCGCCGCGCAGGTTTCGGAGTAGGCCCGGTCCGGCGGCAGCTCGAAGTCCTCCCCGAACGACTCCCCGTCGTGCCGGGAGCCCATGCCCCCGGTCAGGTAGGTACGGCGGGCGACCGTGCGCTCCCACTGGGTCTCGATCGCCCGCAGCAGCTCGGTGTCGCCGGTCTCCACGGCCACGTCCACGGCACCGCAGGCCAGGTACATGGCGCGGACGGCGTGGCCGCGGAAGACGGTGGCCTGCCGTACCGGCATGTCGTCCTGGAAGTAGGCGCGGCCGAACTCGACCTCGGCCAGGGCCGGGGTGCCGCGCCGCTCGACGAAGCGGCGGGCCATCTCCAGGTAGCGCTCGGCGCCGGTCGCCCGGTACAGCTCGACCAGGGCCATCTCGACGACGGGGTGGCCGCAGACCTCGTCGGAGTCCAGGAAGCGGGCGCAGACGTGGTCGGCGGCGCGGCGGACGGCCTCGGTGAACTCGTCCTCGCCGAAGGCGCGCAGGCGGGCCACCCCCGCCTGGATCAGGTGGCCGTAGCAGTACAGCTCGTGGCCCCACTCGAGGTCGCGGTAGCGGTCGCCGCCCCAGCGGGTGTTGAGGTAGCCGTCGGATTCCTGGGCGGCCACCACGGTGACGGCCAGGTCGTCGAAGCGCGGATCGCTCGCCCAGGCCATGGCCTCCAGCAGCTTGTAGACCTCCGAGTCGGCGAACTCCCGGCCGCGCGCGGGGCCGCCCCGGAAGTTGCCGATCCAGCCCAGCTTCTCCATCCATTCCAGGCAGTGGCCGATGATCACTTCTTGGCCGAGCGCCCGCCTGTCCCCCCAGAAACCCGGTAACAGCCGTACCGAGTCGAGGCCGAGGGGGGTGAGCGCGCCGGAGGCGGGGACGACTGGACTAACCACGCAGGGCTCCTGACATGAATCCGCGGACGTAGTAGCGCTGGAGGGCAAGGAAGATCACCAGGCACGGCAGGGCCATGAACACCACGCCGGCCTGCATCGTCGGGTAGTCCACCGCGCCGAAGTTGTGCAGGCGCATGTTGACCACCGCGACCGGCAGCGTGAACCGGTCGTTGGAGCTGATCAGGATGAGCGGGGCCACATAGTCGTTCCACGAGGCCAGGAAGGCGAACAGGCCCACGGTGACCAGTCCGGGGAGTACGGCGGGCAGCAGCACCCTGGTGAGCGCGCTGAAGCTGTTGCAGCCGTCGATCATGGCCGCCTCGTCCAGCGTGCGCGGCACCGACTCGAACGCGTTGCGCATCATGAAGACCGCGAACGGCAGCTGGAGCATGATCATCACCAGCGCCAGCCCGATCAGCGAGTCCTGCAGCCCGAGCCAGCCGAGCAGCACGTACAGCGGGATGAGGATGGTGGGGTACGGCACCATCAGGATGGCCAGGATGAGCACGAACAGCAGCCCGCGGCCGGGGAAGCGGAACCGGGCGAAGGCGTAGCCGGCGAAGGTGGCGACCACCAGCGTCCCGGCGACGGTGAGCACCACCAGGACCACCGTGTTGGTCAGGTAGGTGCCCACCCCCTCGCCGTAGTTGGCCAGCTTGCGGTAGCTGTCCAGGCTGAAGGCGTCGCCGAGGCGCACCGAGGACCAGCCGCTCCACACGATCGGGTAGACGAACAGGACGGCCAGCACCGCCATGGTCAGGCGCTTCACTAGGACCTCCGCCGGATGAAGGCCAGCTGGAGCGCGTTCAGCGCCACCAGCGCCAGCAGGACCAGCACCGACATGGCGGCCGCCGAGCCCAGGTTGAACCGCACGAACGCCTCCCGGACGATCACCATCACCACCGAGGTGGTACTGCTCCCGGGCCCGCCCCGGGTGAGGATGTAGAACTGCTCGAAGCCGAGCATCGAACCGGTCACCATCAGGCAGAGCACCAGTGCGATGGTCGGCCGCATGAGCGGCAGCGTGATCCGCCGGAAGATGTAGGTCCGGGACGCGCCGTCCGCCCGGGCCGCCTCGTAGATCTCGGTGGGGATCGACTGGAGGCCGGTGAGCAGGATCAGCATGTTGAAGCCCGCCCAGCGCCAGATCACCAGGACGACCGTGGAACCGAACGCCACGTCCGGGTCGCCTGCCGTCCAGGAGACCGGGGCGTCGATCAGGCCGAGCCACTCCAGGATGCCGTTGAGCGGGCCGATCTGGTCGCTGAGCAGGCCGAAGAAGAGCAGCGTCGCGGTCGCCCAGCCCACCGCGGCGGGCAGGAAGAACGCGCCGCGGAAGAAGCCGACCCCGCGCCGCCGGTCCTGCACCAGCAGGGCCAGCCCGAAGGACACGGCGAACAGCAGCACGGTGACCACGGCCGTGTACTTCAGCGTGAACACCACCGCGTCGAGCACCAGCTCGTTCTCGGCGATCTGGAGGTAGTTGTCGGGCGCGTTGAACGTGGGCGGCGCCAGCAGCGGCCACTTGTTCAGCGACATCCACACCACGAGGCCGAGCGGGAGAAGGAAGAAGAGGCCGACGATGACCGCCGCCGGCGCGGCATAGGCGAACCCGACCAGGCCGGGTAAGCGGCGGCGAGGTCGGGGCCGGATGAGCGTCCGCGCCGGAGCGGGGCGGACGCCGAGGGTGTTGGACATGCGTTCTCCAACCGGCGCCCCGGTCAGGCGATTGGTCCTGCCGGGGCGCCGGAAACGTCCGCTACTGCTGGTTGAGGGAGGCGGTGATCGCTGCGGCGCCCGACTTCAGCCCGGCGGCCGGGTCGGCGCCGAACAGCGCGTCGCGCAGGGTCTTGAGCCACGGGCTCTGCGAGTCGTTGTAGGACTCGTTGAACTTCAGCGCGTACGGCGTGCGCCCCTTGGCCATGATGTCGTTCATCGTCTGCACCCGGGGGTCGGTGGCCGGCAGGTCGGTGCGGGCCACCGTGGACTTGCTCTTGGCCTGGAGGTCGGCCTGGACCGTGTCCGAGAGGGTGAAGGCGAGGAAGTCCCAGGCCGCGTCGGCCTGCTGGGTGGTGGCGCTGACGCCGATCACGTCACCGCCCACGAAGGTGGAGGCACCGCCGTTGACACCGGGGATGGGGGCCACCCCGACGTCGATGCCCTTCTCCTCCAGCAGCCCGAGCCACGCCGACGGCCCAGGGGCCACGCCGATGGTCCCGGCCTGGAGGGCGCCCAGCCAGGTGGTGCCGTTCTCCTCCTTGGAGCCGGGCGCGGCCACGCCGTCCTCGAAGAGCTTCCGGTAGACGTCGAAGACGCCCGCCATCTGCGGCCCGTCCACGGTCGACTGGGTGCCCTCGGCGTTCATCACCTCGCCGCCCTCGGCCCACACCGACGGCCAGAAGGTGAACAGGGTGCAGCCGCCGCAGTTGCCGCCGAAGTAGGTGCCGTAGGTGTCGCCGCCGACCTTCTCGCGGATGGTGGTGGCCTGCTCGGCCAGCTCCTTGAGCGAGGCCGGAGCCTTGGCCGGGTCCAGGCCCGCCTTCTGGTAGAGCCCCTTGTTCATGAAGAGCACGGAGATGTCCACCGTGTGCGGGACCGCGTAGAGCTTGCCGTCCACGGTCGCCGCCGTGATGTGCGCGGGCGCCACCTTGTCCTTGAAGGGCAGTGCCCCGAACTTGTCGGTGACGTCCAGCCAGAGGCCCTGGGAGACGTAGTTGGGGGCGAACACCACGTCGGAGGCGAACAGGTCGGGCAGGTTCTTCGCGCCGGCCGCGGTGGCGATCTTCGCGGGGTACTCTTCGTTCGGGTATGCAGTCACCTCGACCTTGTTGTCGTGGCTCGCGTTGTAGGCGTCCGCCAGCGCCTTGGTGTGGGACTCGGTGGCGGCCCGAGTCCAAACCTTGATCGTCACGGGGCCCGGTGCCGCCGGGGTTTCACTCTCGGTACCGCTCCCGCAGGCGGTCACGACGAGCGCGGCGCACAGCAGCGCGCCGAGGCGTCGGGGCATATTCATCATGGTTCTCTCCTCTGGATCCCCCGAAGCACACTGAAAAGGTTTTCGGAAACGTAAACGCAACATGAGCTGGTGTCAATGGGCACGCTGACCTCGTCTGCTTGCCCTTCGGGCCCGTCACGGGCTATGTTCTGCGGAATCCCCCCGAGGAGAGCCCAGGTAACGATTCGATCCCAACAGAAAAGGCTTTCGGCGATGAGTTCTCAGCGGCAGCGAGCGGCCACCATCAACGACGTGGCTGCGCTCGCGGGGGTGTCCATCGCGACGGCCTCCAAGGCACTCAACGGGCGTGGCCAGGTAAGGGACGAGACCAGGCAGCGGGTCTTCAAGGCGGCCGAAGAACTGGCCTTCCAGCCCAACGCGCTGGCCCGCAGCCTCATCTCCGGGCAGACCCGCACGGTCGGCCTGCTCACCAGCGACAGCGTCGGCCGTTTCGGCATCCCCGTGTTACTCGGCGCCGAGGACGCGTTCGGGGCCGGCGAGATGGCGGTCATGCTCTGCGACGCGCGCGGCGACGCCATCCGGGAACAACACCACCTGCGCACACTGCTGGCCCGCCGGGTGGACGGGCTGATCGTGGTGGGCGAGAGCACCGACCCCCGGCCGTCCATCAGCCGGAACGTCGCGGTGCCCGTCGTCTACGCCTACAGCCCCTCCGATGATCCGGACGACGTGTCCTTCGTGCCCGACGACGTGGCGGGGGCGCGCACCGCCGTCCAGCACCTGATCACGCTCGGGCGGCAGCGGATCGCCCACGTCACCGGGCCGACCCACTACCAGGCGGCGCGGGAGCGCGCGGCCGGGACCGCCGCGGCGCTGGCCGAGGCCGGGCTGGAGCTGTCCGGCGGGCAGCCGCTGTTCGGGGCGTGGTCGCAGCGGTGGGGGCGGCAGGCGGCCGAACTGGTGCTGAAGAACGACCCCAAGGTCGACGCCGTGATGTGCGGCAGCGACCAGATCGCGGCCGGCTTCATCGAGGCCGTCCGGGAGCGCGGCCACCGCGTCCCCGACGACATCGCCGTGGTCGGCTACGACAACTGGGAGGTCCTCTCCACCGAGACCCGCCCGCCCCTCACCACCATCGACATGAACCTGGAACGCCTGGGCCGCACCGCCGCCCAGCACCTGTTCGCCGCGATGGACGGCAAGGCCACCCCCGGCGTGCACCGCATGCCCTGCCGCCTGATCATCCGCGAATCGACGATGTGACCCTCCCGGCCCGGCTTCGGGCCACGAGGTCCCGGGCGGCGTCCGGCCAGTCCGGCCGCTCGAACCCGAAGCCCGCGCCGAGCAGCCGCCCCGGGACGACCCTGCGACTCTTCAGGAGCAGCTCGGTATCGCTGCGGGCCACGAAGGCCCCGAGCTCCGCCATCCAGCGCGTGGCGGGCAGGCCCACCCGAACCCCGGCCGCCTCACGCAGCGCCGCCATGAACGCGCGCAGCGGCAGCGGGTGGGGCGCGGCCAGATTGACCGCCCCCGAGAGGTCCTCGCGAACCAGCAGGAACTCAACGGCGCGGACGAAATCGCGGTCATGGATCCACGACATGTACTGCCGCCCACCGGCGACCGGCCCACCCAGACCCCACCGGGCCAGCCGCCACAAGGTGTCGAACGGCCCGCCCCGCCCCGGCGCCATCACCATGGCGGTGCGCAGCGCGACCTTGCGGGTGTCCGGGGTCTCCACCGCCCGCTGCGCGTCCTCCCACTGACGCGCGATGTCGACGCTTAACCCCCAGTACGCGGGCACACCGGGCTCACCGCCCCCGATGACCCCGGTCTCCTCGTCGTTGGCACGGTCGAAGCTGTGCGCGTAGATCGTGGCCGTGCTCATCTGCAACCACACCTTCGGCGGCCGGGCCGCCGCGGCGATGGCGGCACCCACGGCGGTCGCGGACCGCACCCGTGAGTCCATCATCTGCCGGAGGTTGTCCTCGGTGTACCGGCAGTTCACGCTGCGCCCCGCCAGATTGACCACCGCGTCCGCACCATCGACCTCGGCCGTCCACGCCCCTCCCCCGCCGCCGTCCCACGGCACCGTACGCGCGCCGGGTACCCGCGCCTCCGCACGGCGACTGAGCACGACCACCTCATGCCCGGCACTCCCCAGGGCACCCGAGAGCAACCCACCCAGATGTCCGGTGCCACCCGGTATCACGATCTTCATGGCATCCCCGCTTCCGATCGACACCCCGATCTTCCTCGACCGGTGCCCGGCGGCCATGGGCGGGGTGGAACTTCGTGGAACCCGATGGAACGCCCTACAGAGCGGAACATCGTCAGAACCAGAAGTGAGAAACCCCATGAATGTCGACGTCAACTCGCTTGAACTGCTGCCGGCCGAGATCGACGGGCTCAAGCCGTGCAGGCCAGGGGGTACCTGCGGGTTCACCTGTATTCCCGGTTACACCCGCATGAGCCGTAACGACTAGCACAAGAATTCCGTCCCGGAAAGAAGGCAGGACATGGAAATCGACATTCGAGCGCTGGAGCTCTTTCCCGCAGAGGGAACGGGCCTACGGCCATGCCAGCTGACCTGCGGTTTGACCTCGTGCGCACTCAAGACGTGCGTGGCCGCGACGAAGCTGGAGATCTGATTCTCCTTCCCCGGAGTGAGCCCGTCGTGGCTCACTCCGCTTTTCCGTCCCAGGTGAGCCGGAAGCAACATTTACCTCCTTGATGACGGTTTGCCGGGCGCATACGCTCCCCACGAGGGAACGGATGCGTGAAGCATGGCGAAAATGTTCGACACCGCGCTGCGGGTGGACGCGGCAGGGCCCGGTGGGATTCCTGTCCTCAATAATCTCCGTTTTCTCCGGCACCCCGCCTGGTACGTGCTGGATCGCATCGCACCGGAGCATCCCGGGCCGGTCGTTCCGCTGACCCGGGGGAACGGATCGGTGGTCCTGCTCAGGGGCGAGGAGGCGGTCCGGCGGTACTTCACCGACAACGACGTCTTCCATCGGCTGAGCGACGGCCTCTTCACGCTCCCGGAAGGGCGGCCCTGGTCGCGGATGTTCGACGCCGTCCTCACCTTCAACGGGGAACAGCACCGCCGTGCGCGCAAGCTGCTGATGCCGATCGTGCACAAGAGCGCGATGGAGCACTACGCCGAGGTGTTCGCCGTCACCTTCAAGCGGACCAGGTTCGCGGCGGCCGACGGCGAGCCGTTCGACATGGTGGCCGAGTTCCTCGACATCACCCGCGCCAACATGCTCATCTGCCTGCTCGGCCTGGAACCGGACGAGGAGAACGTCCGGCTGGCCCACGCCGTCCACCGGCTCCTCCAGGCCACGCTGAACCCGATGGTCTTCATGTACCAGCAGGAACGCGCCTGGACCCCGTACGGGAGGTGGACCCGGCAGGTCGCCGGCGTGTACGACCGGCTGGCGGAGATCATCGAGCGCAAGCGCGCCGAGGAGCCCCGCCGGGACGCGCTGTCCATCCTCTGCCACACCATCGACGAGAACGGCGACTCGCTGACCACGCCGGAGATCGCCGGAGAACTGCACGGCCTGTTCGTGGCCGGGTTCGAGACCACCGCGATGTCCATGACGTGGGCCCTGCTGACCATCCTCGGGACGCCTGGCCTGGAGGTCTCCGACCAGGAGCAGTTGGACGCCGTGGTCAGGGAGTCGCAGCGGCTGATTCCGACCGTGCCGCTCTCGCTGCCGCGACGGGTGACGCGGGAGGTCGAGATCAAGGGGGCGCCGCCGATCCCGGCCGGCGCGCTGGCCTTCGCGGCGCCGCTGCTCGAACACCGCGATCCGGTGGCCTTCCCCGACCCCGGCGCCTTCCTGCCGTCGCGCTGGACCGATGCGCGGCCCTCGCCGTACGCGTTCCTGCCGTTCGGCGTCGGCCAGCGGCGCTGCCTGGGGGCGTCGTTCGCGGATCTGCAGATCAGAACGACGCTCGCCCTCATCCTCGCCTCCGGCCGGCCGCGACTGCTCACCACCGAGGTCGACTACCAGATCAAGTCCGGCGCGACGGCGTTCCCGAAGAAGCCGATCATGGTCAGCATGGGTTCCGGCCCCTCCGCGGCCGCCGGGCCGGTCACCGGCACCGTCACCAAACTGTGGAACCGGCCGGCGGCCGGCTGACCCGGCTGGCAGGTAAAGACTGGCCCCCCGGGGGTATCGGCGCGCCCCAAGCTATTCACAATGAGTGTTCACATGATTACTATCCGTAGTAATAGCAGGGTAACCACAACCTGCTAACGCAGTAAGGGGCACCGCAACCCCAGAAGGAGTAGCGATCATGGATCTCATCAGACCGGCTATCCTGGCCGCCACCGCCACCGGCACCATGCTCGGCCTGGCTACCTCGGCGCAAGCCGCTGTCCCGCTCTCCCCTGTCGCCTACGCGGCCGTGAACATCTCGCCGACCACGGTCCACGCCGGGCAGTCAGTCAAGATGACCACCACCGCCTGCGGCACCAGGCCCGCCTACGCCAACTCCCCTGCCCTCACCGGCGCCGCGACCCTGGCCACCAACGGCTACCAGGCCTCGGGCACCGGAACGGTCAGCAAGAACACCCTTCCCGGCAAGTACACCGTCACCGTCACCTGCCAGAGCCAGACCCAGGCGGCCGCGGTCGGCACGCTGACCGTCTCCGCCAAGAAGGCCGTCGTCCACTACCGCGTGGTGCACGTCCGCTACGGTCACCACCTCCGCGTCCGGTCGGGCCCGAGCCTGCACCACCGGGTGGTCGGCACCCTGAACTGGCGCAACGCCCACGTCCACGGTTCGCCCACCACCCACACCAAGTGGGTGAAGGTCACCGCCGACAACGGCAGGACCGGCTGGGCCTACGCCTACTACCTGCGCGCCCGATAACGCTCGCCGGCTCAGGCCGAAGAGCTGACGTCGGGACGCACGGCGACGGCGTAGGGGCAGGAATCCCGCACCGATACCTGCCCCTACGCCGTCATCCCCCCGGGTCCCGCCAGCTTCGCGACCAGCGCCGCGCGGGAGGAGACGCCGAGCTTGGCGTAGACATGGCCGAGGTGGTACTCGATCGTCTTGACGCTGAGGTCCAGCCTCCTGGCGATCTGCTTGTTGCTCAGCCCGGTCAGGGCCAGGCGGGTCACCCGCCGCTCCTGCGAGGTGAGCCCGTCCGGGTGACCCTGCCCCGGCCCGCAGGCCGCCAGCTCCTGCTCACACCTGTCGAGGAGGGGTCGCGCCGCCAACCGCCGCAGCAGCCCGCCGGCCGTCGTGAGGTGCGCGGCCGCGGCGGCCCGCCGTCCCAGCCGCCGCAGGAACACCCCGTACGCCATCTCGACCCTCGCCTGCTCCAACGGCACAGGAGCCGGACCGAGGCCGGCGAGCGCCCGTTCGAAGAATCCCACCGCCCCGGCCGGCCGCCCACGCGCGGCATCCAGGGTCGCCCGAGCACGCGCGCCCCGGACAGCGGCTAAGAAGTCGCCCGTTCCGCCAGCTTCCGCCTCGGAAAACCGCCCGAGCACGGCTTCCGCCGCGGCGAACCGCCCGAGCGCGCTGTAGGCGTCGGCCAGCAGGTCACGCCAGGGCAGCATCTCGCGCCCGGCCTTCCGGCGAAGTGGCTCAAGGACCCGCACCACATCCTCGAAATCACCGCGAACCGCGCACAACCAGCCCTCGGCGTAGGCGAGACACATCTCCGCGAGCACGCTCAGCTCTCGCCGCCGGGCGAGCTCCAGCTGGCTCCGCGCCCGCGCGAACTCCCCTCGCGCCGCCAGTGGCAACACGAGCACGGCCCGCGCGTACGGGGTGAGCCAGTACTGCTCCCGCTCGCTCTCCGCGGCGATCACCTCCTTGCCGAGGGCGAGCGCGGTGTCCCACGCGCCGAGCCGGAACTCGGCCAGCGCGAGCAGCACCATGGCGGCCAGCCGGGTGTCCTGACCATGCGCGTCCGCAACCACTCCCGCCAGATCCCCGCGCCCCGCTTCCAGCTCGTCACACCAGATCCGCAGGGCTCCCCGGACCACCAGCGAGCCGAGCTGACCGGCGGACGCCAACGCCGGATCGGGAAGGGCGGCGGCTACCTTCAGGGCGTCCTCCGCGCGTCCTTCCAGGAAGGGGAGCAGCAGCCGCTGCCAGGAGTCGGGGTCAACCTCCAGCAGCCACACCTTCTGGTCGAGTACGCCATGATCCCCCTGGACCAGGGACAGCAAGGCCAGCTGGCCGGCGATGCGGGCGGCGAGTTCCCCGTCGCGCCTGGGGTCGCACCGTGTCCAGGCGTCCTTCATCAGTGTGAACGCCCGTCCCGTGTCGCCGTTCGCGTGCGCGATCGCCCCGAGTACGTAGGGGCGGGTGACCGCGTCGAGAGGCCCCCGCGTCGCCACCTCGGCCGCCCGCGCCAGCCGCCCGGCCCGTAGAAGCGCGTCCACGGTGGCGGCGGTGAGGGGGCTCCGCTCACGTGTCCCGGCCGCCAGCTCGCCCGCGTCGGCGAAGTGCGCGGCGGCGCTCTCCCAGTGGCCCGCCGCCGCCTGCCGCCGGGCGAACGCGGCGATTTCAGCGGCGACTTCCGGATCCGGGCGGGACGCGGCCCGCAGGCGATGCCGCAACCGGTCGGCTTCGTCGCCGACCAGATCGGCGGCGATCCGGTGCGCGGCGGTCCGTTCGGCCGGGCCGATGTCCTGGTAAACGGCGGCACGTACGAGGGGATGCGGAAATTCCACCCGAAGCTCGCCCGTGTTCCGCGCATACCGCAGCACACCGGTTGCCACGACTTCCTTCAGCACGGCGAGCGCCTCGGCCGACTCCGGGGTCGTCTCCCGGGCCGTCGGGTCGGCCCCCGTCTCGGCGTGCCGTACCGAATCGGCCAGTGTCACGGCATGCCGGACCGAGCAGGATTCGCCCAGGACGGCCGCGGCCCGCGCCAGGGCATGGGCAGGCGGACCGCACGTGGCGAGCTTGGCCCGCACGCCTCGGGCGTAAGCCGGAGGAGCGGGAAGGTCGGCGGCCGGATCGTCGAGACGAGGTGCCTGCCGGAGCGTCTCGGCCACGTAGAGAGGGTTGCCGCCGGCGTGGTGGTGCAGGCGGGCAGCGGCGGTCGGACCGAGTCCGGTCATCAGCCGGAGCTCCGGTAGGGTCAGCCCGGCCAGGGCCAGCCGGAGCGAGGGCCCCCGGCTGAGCAGGCGGGCCATTCCGGCGGGCACGCGGGTGGCGCTCAGCCGCCGGGTGATCGCCACGGTCAGCACCCGTCCGGCGCGCATCCGGCGCAGCGCGTAGGTGAGCGCCTGAAGGGACTCACCGTCCGCCCACTGCACGTCGTCGAGGACGATCGCCAGCGGCGCCGCCTCCGCCAACTCGCCGAGCAGGGCGACCAGCGCCGCCCCCACCGCGATCGGCTCACCGCCCGGAACGAACCCATCAGCCTGCCCGCCCCCTGGGCCGAATCCCCCGGGCCCGCCCCCTGGGCCGAATCCCCTGGGCCCGCCTTCTGGGCCGAATCCCCCAAGCCCAAGTCCGCCGGACGACGTCCCTGGGCTGAGCCCGTCGGTCAGCTGGGCGATCATCCCGTACGGCAGCGTGATCTCCATCTCGTCGCCGCTGGCCCACAGCACCGTGAATTCCTTGGCCTGGGCGAGCGCCCGACGGGTCAGCGCGGTCTTGCCGATGCCCGCCGGGCCCTCGATCAGCACGATTCCGGGGTGTCCGTCGCGTACCCGGTCGAGTTCGGCCGCGAGAGCGGCCAATTCCGTGCCTCGCCCGGCGAATACCTCCGCTTCGATGTTCACATTGGAGAAGAGGTGGTTCCGGGCCATTTGATACAGCTTCGATAGAGCACCGGATTTCGGGAGGCGACGGCCCCCTTGTGTTCGTCGCCTCCCGAAAACCGCGACCGTCCCCGGAAGGGATCAACCGACGACGGCGACCACTCCGAGAGGGACGAAACCGCCCATCGGGCTCGGCGTACCGGCGACGTTGAGGTACGTGAGCGACGCGATGATCGCGTAACTCCGGCCGCCGACCGCCCCCGGCAGTCCCCCGATCACGATGCTCGCGGCGTACGCGGTGACCCCGGTGAGCGGCACCGCCAGCGGCGGGGTGGGGAAGGGCGCCTCGAAGGGCCCGCCGATCTCGTCGACCAGCACGCGCAGCTGCCAGCTGCCGCCGATCAGCGGAGCGAGGGCGCCGTTGAGCTCCCACTCGAAGTTGACCTGGAAGGGCGCGTTGGCCTCGAAGATGGCCGGCGGCGGCCCGCCCGCGGTGTCGGTCAGCTCGGCCCGGATCGTCCCGGCCAGCAGGGCCGGCCCCAGCCCGAAGGGATTCTGAAAACTCCCGGCTACAAATGTCATGATTTCCTCCGTTTTGCTTACTTAAAACGGTAGGAAACGCGGGCTTTCGCCGCCTCGGGGAGAACATCCGGAAGTCCCCTAGTCCCCAGACCCAGGGTTTTTCCTAACAAAAAAGTGACGGCCAGATGTATCAGACGCGGAAATCAGCGCTCGGAAGTCACCCATTCGAGTTCGGCGTCGATGTTCCGGCGGCGGACGGCCAGGGCCTGTCTCAAAGACAGGCCAGCCAATCGTTGATGATGGCGATCTGGAGGATGGCTTCGTAGCGGACGGCGAGCTTGTCGTACCTGGTGGCCACCGCGCGATGGCGTTTGAGCCGGTTGATGCCGCACTCCACGGCATGACGCTGCCGGTCCTTTTGCGTGTCTCGGCTCCCGTCGGGCCGGTCGTGTCCATCGTGATCCATGTCGTCTGCGGTCAGTCGACGACGAACCTGGAAGCGAGTTGCTGCGGTACGGCCAGGTGCGTGCGCCGCCGTCACTCACGTCAAGGTGCTGAATGGCGACGTGAGTGACCGCGGACCCCGGAGTCGATGTGCTCCCACACCGCATTCCCCGTAAGCGTTCGGCGGCGACTGACGTTTCGTCGGATGCTCAGCGAGACGACCGCCGTGACCACGAGCATGCAGATCCCGACCACCAGCAGCGTGCGGATCGCCTCCAGAGGCTGGCCGCCTTCGGCCGTGTATGGGAACGCAGCCGTGGCCAGCGCAACCGCCAGGATCGGGAAGGCCGCGCTGGCCAGCGAGTTCGTCGCCTGGGTGAAACTGGCGGTAGAGCTGAGACGTTCAGGAACAGCGAACTGGTTCACGAGGTTCCACACGGTGCTCACGTAGAGGCCGCCACCGCTGCCAAAGATCAGACCGGACATCGCCAAGGCGACCTCGCTGTCCATGGCGACGAGCACGACAAGGAGCGCGACGATCATGAGGCCCATGCCCGCGACCATGATCAATCGCCCATCAACCCGTCGAGCAGCCAGGCCCCCGATCACTCCGCCGCTCGCATAACCAACCGTGTAGCACAGGAATATCCACGCATACCCCGTGGCACCGATGCCCAGCCCGTACCCAAGCCCCGCGTCATCAGAGATGAATGACACTGTACTCAAGATGGCGAGAAAGATCGGGCCGACTGCCATCCCGAGCGAATAGCCGGCAATCGTCGCGATAATGGATCGATTTGACAGCACGCGTAGATCGATCAAGGGCTCTCTCAGGCGCAATGCGGAGATGATCCACAGCACGGATCCAACCGCTCCAGTGATCAGCAGCAGCAAAACGAGACCTGAGGACCATCCCCGTTCGGGGCCGAGGCTCACCCCCGCCAGTAAGGCGACCATCGATCCGCCCAGCAAGGCAGCGCCGAGGAAGTCCACCTGGCCGGTTGCCCTCTCAGTTGTGCGCGGAATCACCAGCGACGCCAGCATCACGAAACTTGGCCGCTGCGGAGGATGGGGCAGCCCAAAGAATCCTCGAACCTCGTGCTCTTCCTCGCATCGGATGATTCCAGCTACTCAACCGGCGCCGATTTTGTTATTGACGGCGGACAGGTCACCAAAATGTAATCCGTTTCAGCGAGCGCGATGCCGGCGACATGGGAGGGGAGCCGTACCGTCCCGTCTTGGCCCGCGCACAAACCTTCCGTCAGCCGGTGTCTGTCGGCGAGCTGGTAGTCCTAGATGGCGATCCAGTTGGTCACCACGTCGATGCCGACGGCGGTGTGGCAGCGCAGGTAGAAGGGGGTGCGCGGGATCGGGCGGAGGGTGAAGCAGCCGACCTGGTCGGTGGTGACGACCAGTTCCTCGCCGGACAGGGTGAGCACCTGGATGTCGAGCACCTGGCAGGGCACGATCTGCCCGTGCACGGCCTCGTCGGTGATCTCCAGTTCGAAGGTCAGCTCGGGCGAGGAGTAGGTGAGCGCGCGCAGCGGGGCGGACTCGTCCCGGGTGAGGGTGCCGGCCCGGTCGCCGTCGTACGCGGAGTCGTAGGTGAGCTCGGCCAGCTCATCGTCGATGCTGAGCCAGGTGAAAGCCAGCTGCCCGGCCTCGGCGAACTCCAGGGGCACCTCACCGGGCGCGCGCAGAGCCAGGGCCAGCTCCGCCATCAGCTCGTCATCGTCCCATCCCGGCTTCTGGTCATCCATCGCCGCCGCTCCCCACATCATCGGCCTCAGGGCCGAGAAAACCCATCAGGTACGGGCTCTGCCGGAGCCGCTCCAGGCACCTACCCCGGGTCGGGCCGATCCCACCGACGGACATGCGCAACCGTTCGGCGATCTCCACGTACGCCATCGGCTCGTCCCGCATGAGCAGGAGCAGCAGCTCCCGGCACCGCGGTGGGAGCTGCGCGAACGCCGCCCGGAGCGCGGCACGCAGCTCGGCCAGCTCCAGTTCCCGCCCCACCATCGCCGCCTGTTCGTCCGGACTCCTGTCGAAGTCCACAAAGTACTCGCCCCCGTCCCGCCTGCGGGCCGCCTGCGCGGTGTGCAGGCACTCCCGCTGGGTGACCGTCGCCAGCCAGCCGGGAAAGGCGCCGGGGGTCTGCAGGGACCCCAGTTTCTGGACCGCGCGCAACCACACGGTCTGGGCCACGTCGTTCATGTCCTCGCGGCTCAGCCGGTAACGGCGGCAGATCGCCAGGATGAACGGGTTGTACCGGTCAAGGAGTTGATCCCATGCGTCCTGGTCGCCCTTCCTGGCCCTTACCACCAGGTCGGCGACGGTCGAGTCTTCTGCCATGGGCTCTCCCAAGGTGGTGAGTCAATTGACTGGGTCGAATGGCTCGATGTCTTCATAGCCGCTGCCGCGGACCGGGTCGACACCTCGCCGGAGTAGGACCTCCATGGCCGCGTGGGCGTCGATGCCCCGCTCGGCGGCCAGGCCCGCGACGGCGCCGGTCACGGCGGCCGTGGCGAAGGAGCTGCCGCTCCACGTCGCACCGCCGGTGAACAGCGCGGTCTTGGCCGCGTGCTCCTTGGTGGCGGGCAGGTTGACGTACCCGTCCAGGAAGAGGCTCTGGACGTGCTCGCCGGGCGCCATCAGGTCGGTCCACGGCACCTGCGGGGAGAATCTCGCCGCCTGCTTCGCCCCGCCCGTCCCGAAGGCTCCGACGGCGACGACCTCGTCGCAGGCGGCGGGCCACATCGGCGTCGTCGGGGTGACCTTGGCGGGGCTACCGGCATCCTCCGCGCCGTGGTTCCCGACGGCGGCGACGAGCACGGCGCGGGCGGCGAGCCGTTGCACGGCGCGGGCCAGCACCAGCGGCGCCTCGCGGTCGACGGTGAAACAGCCGAAGGACAGGTTGACCACGTCGATCCGGGCGTCGAGCAACTCCGCCATGGCCTTGGCCACGGCCCAGGAGCTGGTGCCGAACCCGGTGTCGTCCAGCACCGGCCGGACCAGCACGTCGGCGCCGGGCACCCGCTGGAGGATGAGCCCAAGGATGAACGTGGCGTGTCCCGCCATCGGTGGCAGGGCACCCGTCGGCGTGCGCGGCAGCACGGCCTGCCCGGACGCCAGATACCGGCCGTCGAGCGCGGCCAGGGGCGCGACCCGGGTGTCCAGGAGCGCGACCCTGATGGGTGGCCCGGACGGCTCCGGCCGCTCGGGCAACATGAGGGGGGCGCTCAGCGCCTCGGGTCTGCCGTCGGCCCCGCCCGTGTACGGCCGAGCCTCCACCCCCTCGACCAGCCGGTGCTTGCCTATTGTCGGCTGCCAGCCGTCGTAGGCGGTACGGGCGTGCTCGCGGAGCGCGTACAGCAGCAGGTCGAGCGGCTCGATGTCGGTCGCGTACGAGCCGCGCCGTTCCTTGGTGGCGGCCTCGGCCAGGCCCTCGACGCGCCGCAGGGTGTTCTCGGCGGCGGTCAGGCCGGGCACGGACAGCAGCGACAGACCGAGGGCCGGGCTGTCGTCCACGATGGCGACGGCCGTCTCGCCGCCCCATTCGACGATCAGTTTGACGACCAGGTCGCGGTGGGCGCGCTCGACGACGAGCTGGTCGGCGTGGTAGGTCTCTCGGTCGGTGGTGACAGGAAGCTGGGCGATGGTCATCGGGCTCTCCAGTCCGGAAGAAGATGTGCGTCACCCGGAACAGAGCGGGATGTCGCCCGCCTGATACATCACAGCCCCAAGATCCTCGGGCACACTTCGGGAAGTGGAGACGACGGCCCTCGATCTCGGCGATGAGCTGTTACGCCTCGCGGAGGACGACCCCGCCCGCCTGACCGGGACCGCGGCCGAGGTGAGCGCCGCCGCCCGGGAGCGGGGGGATCTGGCTCTGCTCTCGGTCGTGGAGCGCGCCCTGGGCGTGGCCGCCCACCACCTCGACGACCTGCGCACCGCCGCCGCCCACCAGCGCGCCGCGATGGCGCTGGCCCGCCGGGCCCACTCCCCCGCGCTGGCCGCCGAGGCGCGCATCCGGCTGGCCTTCGTGCTCAGCCTGCGCGGGCGCTCCCAGGTCGCGCTGCGCGAGATCGAGGCCGCCCTGCCCGACCTGCACGGCGCCGCCAGGGCGCGGGGCGAGGCCCAGCGCGCCGCCGTCTACAACCACCTGGGGCGCCGGGAGGACGCGCTGGCCGTCTACCGGGTCGTCATCCCCGCGCTGCGCCGCGCGGGCGACCACGTCTGGCTGCAGCGCGTGCTGTCCAACCGCGCCATCGTGTACGGCTACCAGCACCGGTTCGCCGCCGCCGAGGCCGACCTGCGGGAGGCGCAGGCGCTCTGCGAGGCGCTCGGCCTGGACCTGTCGCTGGCCGTCGTCCGGCTCAACCTCGGCTGGGTGAGCGCCCAGCGCGGGGACGTGCCCACCGCGCTCGGCCACTTCGACGCCGCCGAGGAGCGCTTCCGCGCGCTGGGCACGCACCAGCTGGGGTGGCTGCTGCACGACCGCGCGGAGTTGCTGCTCTCGGCGGGCCTGGTCACCGAGGCCAGGGCCGCCGCCGAGCAGTCCGTCGAGGAGCTGCGCCGCCGGGACCGGATGATCGGCCTTTCCGAGGTACGGCTCCTGCTGGCCCGCACCGCCACCCTTCAGGGCGACCACGAGCGCGCGCTCGCGGAGGGCCGTAGGGCGGTGGCGGAACTGGCCCGCCAGCGCCGCCCCGAATGGTCGGCTCTGGCGAAGTTCGCGGTGTTACGGTCGCGGACCTTCCAGGAGCCGGACGGCCGCGGCCTGCTGGGCGCGCTCGAACGGAGCGCCGACCGGCTCGCGGCGGCGGGCTGGCCGCACGGGGAGGTGGAGGCGCGGCTGCTGGCCGCCCGGCTGGCGTTCGCGCGCGGTCACGGCGACCGGGGCCGCCGCCAGCTGGAGGGCGCCGCCACGGCCCGGCTGCGGGGGCCCGCCCTGTTGCGCAGCCGGGGCTGGCACGCCGAGGCGCTGCTCCGGGGCGAGCGGGGCAACCCGCGCGGCGCGTACGCGGCCGTACGGTCCGGCCTGCGGATCCTGGACGAGCACCGGGCCACCCTGACCGCCACCGACCTGCGCGGGTACGGCTTCCAGTACCGGGCCGAGCTGACCGCGCTCGGCCTGCGCATGGCCGTACGGCGGGGGCGGCCCGAGCGGGTCTTCCACTGGGCCGAGCAGGGCCGGGCCAGCCACCTGATGATCCGCCCGGCCCGGGCGCCGGAGGATCCCGCGCTGACCGCGGCGCTCGCCGAGCTGCGTACCACCATGAGCCGCCTCAACAAGGCGGGCGCCGCGCGCGGGCCGCTGGTCGAGCGGCAGATCGCCCTGGAACGCCAGGTGCGCGACCTCTCCCGCCGCCTGCCCCCGTCCGGGGCCGCCGCCCGTCCCGCCGCGCCCGTCCCGGTCGCGGCCCTGCGCGAGGCGCTGGACGGCCAGGCGCTGGTCGAGTACTTCCAGGTGGAGAACCACCTGCACGCGGTGACGCTGGTGGACGGCCGCCTGCGTACGACGCCGCTCGCGCCGCTGACCCCGGTCGGCGATCTGATCGATCGCATTCCGTTCGCGCTGCGCCGCCTCAACAGCCGCGCGCCCGCCGCCAGCCGGGCGGCGGCCGAGGCGATGCTCACCGACGCCACCGGCAGGCTGGACGCCATCCTGCTCGGCCCGCTGGCCGGTCAGCTCGGCGACCGCCCGCTGACCGGTCCCCGCGCCACCGCCGCCCGGGTGCTCTCCGCCCTGGACGGTGCCCGCCTGGCCCACCTGGCGGCGCACGGGCGCCTGCACGGCAGCAACCCGCTGTTCTCCTCGCTCCGGCTGGCCGACGGCCCGCTCACCATCTACGACCTGGAGGGCCTGCGTCACGCGCCCCGCATGGTCGTGCTGGCCGCCTGCGACAGCGGCCGCTCAGTGGTGCGCACGGGCGACGAACTGCTCGGCCTGAGCGCCACCTTCCTCAGCCTCGGCACCCGGACGATCATCGCTCCCGTGGTGTCGGTCCCCGACGCGGCGACCGCCGCCATGATGGTCACCCTGCACCGCCTCCTCCTGTCCGGCCTCTCGGCGGCCGCCGCCCTCGCCCAGACCCAGGCCGACCATCGCACCGCCTCAGCCGGCTTCGTCTGCATGGGCGCGGACACCTTCCTGCCGGGCTAAGCGGACCGGTGTCGTGGTCGTCCAGTCGAAGTGGTCCAGGGCGGTGCGGATGGTGCCGCGGAGGACGGCCGAGTCGCCGAGGGCGGAGCGATGGACGGTGACGAACGGAGGCGCGTCGGTCAGCAGGGATTTGACGGTGGTGGTGAGCAGGTCGCCGAAGGCCCAGGTGAGGGAACCTCCCAGGACGATGTGACGGGGGGCCAGCGTCCAGCTGAGCGTGGACAGGGCGCGGGCGAGGATGGCGGCGAAGCGGTGCACCTCGGCGAGGGCGGCGGGGTCGCCGGTGTGGGCGCGGGCCAGCAGGGCGGCGGCCTCGGCGCGCCGGGATTCCGGCTGAAGGCGGCCGAGGCCGATCAGCGGGGAGGTCCTGAGGTCGTCCAGGCCGAGTGCCTTGGCCCAGAAGATCTCTCCGGCCGCGCCGTCGACACCGCGGAAGGGGGTGCCGTTGACGACGATGCCGAGGCCGTTGTGGCGGCCCTCGAGCATCAGCCAGAGCATGTGGTCGGCGCCGGGGGTGGCGCCTTCGCGGAGTTCGGCCAGCGCGGCCAGCTTGGCGTCGTTCTCGACGTGGATGGGACAGCTGAAGTCGGCGGCGAACTCCGCGCCGAGCCGGACGCCCATCCAGTCGCGCATGGACAGGCGGACGGCCACCATGCCCCGGTCGTCCACGTTGCCGGGGGTGGCCACACCGACCGCGCCGATCTGGCCGGGGCTGAGGCCGACCGCCCCGAGAGCCTGCGCGATGGCCTCCCGGGCCAGGTCCAGGCGTTCGGCCCGGCCGGGTTCGCCGCGGACGGGGAGCACCCGCCGGGCGAGTTCGACGCCACGCAGGTCGGCGACGGCGGCGGCGCAGTGGCCGTGCGCGATGTCCACGCCGAGAACCATGCCGGCGTCGTCGCGGAACGAGAAGAGCCGGGCGGGGCGGCCCCGGCCGTTGGCCTGCGGGTCGGGCGGGTGGGTCTGGATCCAGTCCCGGTCGTCGAGGTCGGTGAGGATGAGTTCGACGGTCCGCCTGGACAGTCCGGTACGGGCGGTGAGCTGGGCCAGCGAGACGACCGAGTGCTCGTAGAGGGTGCCCAGCACGGTTTCCGCGTTGGCCTGCCGCATCGCCTTCGGGTCAAGTGCCGCCACTCGTGTCCTCCTGCCGCGCATCCCGGGACCGCCGGTCAGCCGACGCGGACGGTGGCGGTCAGCGGACGGTGGGCGGAGGAGAACCCGGCCGTGAGGGTGAAGTCCCCCGGCTCGTACGCCCACCCCCCGTCCCAGTGGGCGAAGGCCCGGACGGGGATGCGCATCTCGGCCTCGCCGGTCGCGCCCGCAGCCAGTCGTACAGTAGCGAAACCGGCGAGCCAGGTCACCGGGCGCTCGATCGCGGTTTCGGCGCGGGCGCAGTACAACTGGATGACCTGCTTGCCCGCCCGGTCGCCGGTGTTGCGGATCCGGACCCGGACGGTGAAGGTGTCGTCGGTGGCGGGGTCGACGGCGGCGGGGTCGACGGCGGCGGGGGCGCGGAGGTCCTCCAGGGCCCACGTGGTGTAGCCGAGCCCGTGGCCGAAGGGGTAGGCGGGGGTGCGGCCGAGGCGGAGCCAGTTACGGTAGCCGACGTGGACGCCCTCGTCGTAGTGGACCTGGCCGGCCACCGGCTCGATCCGGAGGATGGGCACCTGGGCCTCGTCGGCGGGCCAGGTGGTGGGCAGCCGCCCGCCGGGTTCGGCGGCACCGGTGAGCAGGTCGCCGACGGCGCCGCCGATCTCCTGGCCGCCGAACCAGACCTGGAGCACGGCGCCCACGTCGCGGGCCCACGGCAGCAGCATGGGGGCGCCGCAGTTGACCACGGCGACGGTGGCCGGGTTGGCCTGGGCGAGCGCGGCGACCAGGTCGTCCTGGCGGCCGGGCAAGGCGAGGGTGTGGCGGTCCGCGCCTTCGGCCTCCAACTCCTTGTTGCTGCCGACGACGACCACGACCAGGTCGGCGTCTCGGGCGTCGGCGACGGCTTCGGCGATCAGCCGCTCATCGTCGATCTCGGGTGGGAGCAGGCCGATCCGGAAGCCGAGCGCGTTGCGCAGGCCCGCGTCGGCCCGGCGCGGGGCGAGCGTCAGCTTGAGGTCGACCGGCCGGTCCTGGTGTACGGCGAACGGGAAGGCTTCCACGGGGGCGGCGAGCAGGGCGGCGCCGAGGTCGGTGCCGACCGGTTCGATGTGGCGCTCGCCGACCACCTGGCCGTCGGCGGTGACCTGGAGCAGGCCGAGGGTGCTGACGCCGAGCCGTATCTCGCCGCCGGTCTCCGGCAGGTAGCGGGTGCTGACCTCCACGGTGGCGGCGCGTTCGATGGGGGCGTCGCCGCCGAACCAGACCAGGTCGCTGGAGCGGCGCTCCTCGGTGTGGATGACGGAGCCGTGGGCGTCCAGGAAGCGCACCCGCGCGCCGGGCTCGCCGGTGGCGGGGTTGGTCATCCGGCCGGGCGCGAGATGGGTGAGCCCGTTCTCGACCAGCGGCCCCGGCCGGTAGGTGACCTGGGCGGCGGGGAAGGCCGCCCGGATGCCGTCCAGCGGGGTGACCACGTGGGCGGGGACCACGGTCGCGCTGCCGCCGCCCTGGGTGCGGGGGTGGGCGGCGCCGTGCCCGACGACGAGCACCCGGCGCACCCCGGATGGGTCGATCGGCAGCACGCCCCGGTTCTCCAGCAGCACCGCGCCCTCGGCGGCGGCCTCCCTGGCGAACCGCACCGGGTCCAGGTCAGGGGTGGTTCTGGGGACGGCGAGCGGGCTGCCGTCCAGCTTGCCGAGCCGGGCCGCCAGGCGCAGCAGGCGGACCACCTTGCGGTCGACCACCGCCTCGTCGATCTCCCCGGCCTCCACCGCCTTCACCAGAGCCTCCCCCCAGGGGCCGTCCGGTCCTGGCATGACCAGGTCCTGGGGGTACCGGGCGCTGTTCAGGCTGCGTACGCCGGTCCAGTCGCCGATGACGACCCCGTCGAACCCCCACTCGTCGTTGAGCGGTGTCTCCAGCAACGGGTTCTCGCTGGAGGTGGCGCCGTTGACCGCGTTGTAGGCGCTCATCACCAGCCAGGCGCCGGCCTGCCTGACGGCGCCCTCGAAGGCCGCCAGGTAGACCTCGCGCAGGGCGCGTTCGGACACCCGGACGTCCACGGTGTAGCGCTCGGTCTCGAAGTCGTTGCACAGGTAGTGCTTGGGGGTGGCACCGATGCCGTGCTGTTGGATGCCCTCGGTGTAGGCGGCGGCCAGTTCGGCGGTGAGCACCGGGTCCTCGCTGAACGCCTCGAAGTGCCGGCCCCCGCCGGGGGTGCGGTGCATGTTGATGGTCGGGCCGAGTACCACGTCCACGCCCTTGCGCTGTGCCTCCCCGGCCAGCACCGCCCCGTAGCTGCCGGCCACGGCGCGGTCCCAGGCGGCGGCGAGGGCGGTGGGCGAGGGCAGGTTCACCGACGGGTCGCGCTCGTCCCAGGCCTGGCCGCGGATCCCGGACGGGCCGTCGGAGAAGACGATCGAACGCAGGCCGATCCGGGCCAGCTCCCGGGTGGACCAGAAGTCGCGCCCGGTCAGCAGGGAGACCTTCTCCACCAGGGTGAGCTCGGCGCAGAGCCGGTGCAGGTTCGCGGACATCGCGGGGGTTTCGCCTTTCGTCATTTCAGGCCGGTGGTGGAGATGCCCTGGATGAAGTAGCGCTGGAGGAACAGGAACAGCACCAGGATGGGGAGCACGATCACGGTGGCCCCGGCCAGCAGCAGACCGTAGTTGACGGTGTTGGCGCCGGCCGAGATCAGCGCGATGCCCACCGGCAGCGTGTACATGTCCTCGGTCTGCGCGGCGACCAGCGGCCAGAGGAACTCGTTCCAGGAGGACAGGAACTGGAGGATGGCCAGGGTGGCCAGGGCGGGGCCGGAGAGCGGAATGATGATGGTGAAGAAGATCCGGAACTCGCCGGCGCCGTCCAGCCTGGCGGCCTCGATCAGCGAGTCGGGGATCTCGCGGATGAACTGCCGCATGATGAAGACGCCGAGCGGGGTGGCCAGGAACGGCAGGATCAGCGCGCCGTAGGTGTTGGCCAGGCCCATCCGGGTGACCAGGACGAACAGCGGGACGAAGGTGACCACGGTGGGCACCATGAGCATGGTCATGACCACCGCGAACAGGGCGCGCCGCCCGGGGAATTCGATCTTGCTCAGCGCGTACCCGAGCATGGAGCAGAAGATCAGGTTGCCCAGGACGACGGCGACCGCGACGAGCACGCTGTTCACGAAGTACGAGCCGAAGTCCACCCGGGTGAACAGGTCGGCGAAGTTGCGCAGCGTGCCGTTCTCCGGCAGCAGGGTGAACTCGCCGGAGAGGATCTCGCTCTGCGGTTTGAACGCGCCGCTGACCATCCACACGAACGGCAGCACGGTCAGGCCGAGGCCGATCAGCAGCGGGATGTAGAGGTACCACCGGCTGTGCCGGGTGTTTCTGATGGTCAATGCTCTAGTCCTTCGCGCGCAGGACGCGGAACTGCACCAGCGTCACCAGGGCGATCGCGACGGCCAGGATGTAGCTGGCGGCGGAGGCGTGCCCGTAGTCGCCGTAGCCGAACTGGTTGTAGGTGAAGTAGGTGATCGAGAGCGTGCTGTCCAGCGGACCGCCACCGGTCATCACGAACGCCTCCTCGAAGAACTGGAAGTAGTAGACGCTGATCAGCACGCAGCCGAGCAGGATGGTGGGCCGCATCAGCGGCAGGGTGAGGTCGCGGAAGCGCTGGAAGGGCCCGGCGCCGTCCATCCGGGCCGCCTCGTACACCTCGGCGGGCAGGCCCTGGAGCCCGGCCAGGAACACGATCATCAGCGTGCCCATGTTCCGCCACATCGCCATCAGGATCAGCGACGGCATCGCGAAGGCGGTGTCGTGCAGCCAGTCGGGACCGGTCACGCCCAGGGCGGCCAGGCCCTGGTTGAGCAGGCCGTCCGGCTCCAGGATGTACTTCCAGACCACGGCGATGGCGACGATGCTGGTCACCACCGGCGTGTAGAAGCCGACCCGGAAGAACGCCCGGAACCGGTTGATGCCGTTGTTGAGGGCCAGCGCGATCAGCATCGCGACGGCCACGGTGAGCGGCACACCGACTCCGGCGAAGTAGAGGGTGTTCCCGACCGCCCGCAGGAACTTCTCGTCGGTGAACAGGTCGGCGAAGTTGGACAGCCCGACGAACCCCACCGCGAACGGCGTGCGCAGGTCGCGGCTGGTCGCGTCGGTGAAGCTCAGCGCCAGCGAGGCACCGAGCGGCCCGATCATGAAGGCGGCGAACAGCGCGGTGAACGGCAGCGCCAGCAGCCAGCCGGCCAGGGCGCGGCGCCGGCGCCACGCGGGCCGTCGGCGGCGGTGCGGGACGGCGTGCCTGGCCGCCGTCGCGGGCGCGTTGGCGGTGGGGTTCATTTCGGTACGTCTCCTGGGCAGCGGGGGTTACTTGAGGCCGACGGCCGACATGTCCTTCTGCAGGCCCGCCGCCGCGTCCTGCGGGGTGACGGTGCCCCGGGCCAGCCGCTCGCCGTACCCGTCGATGATCGAGGAGAGCTGTGCCCAGGTCGGGATGACCGGCGGGGTGGCGGTGGACTTGAGCTGGTCGTTGAAGACCGCCACGGCGGGGTCCTTGTCCAGTCCGGCCACGCCCCACGCGGCGGTGACCGCGGGCAGGTCGGCGGTCAACTCGCTGAAGTGCGCGGCCTGCTCGGGGGTGGAGATGAACCGGATGAACTTCCAGGCGCCGTCGGGGTTCTTGGCGTCGGCGAAGACGGCAAGCTGGCCGCCGCTGAGCCAGCTCACGCCGCCGCCGGGTCCGGCGGGCACCGTGGCGATGCCGATCTTCTGGTCGAACTCGTCGCCGAGCAACTCCTTGAGCGGACCGATCAGCCAGGAGCCGTTCACCACCGAGCCGATCTCGCCGCGGGCCAGCCGCTCCTCGACCGAGCCCCACGGCTCGTAGGTCCCGGTCTGGCTGGACACGCCGTCCTTGACCAGCGACTGGTACTTGGCCAGACCCTCGATCACCTGCGGGGTGTTCAGGGTGAACTCGGTCTGGTCGGCGTTGGTCAGGGCGCCCCCGGCCTGCCAGACGTACGGCAGGAGCACCTGGTGGGTGAAACCGGCCTCGCCGGTGGCCAGCAGCAGCCCGTCCTTGGCCCCGGCCTTCTTCAGCGCGGCGCCGAAGGTATTCAGCTCGTCCCAGCTCTTGGGGGCGCTGACGCCGGCCTTCTCGGCGAGGTCCTTGCGGTAGAAGAGGGTCCGGGTGTCGACGTAGAGGGGGACCGCGTAGCTCGTGCCGTCGATCTTGGTGGCGGCGATGGCGTTGGCGTCGAAGCCCGACTCGTCGATCAGGCCGGCGGGCACGGGGGCGAAGCCCTTGGCGGCCACGAACGTGGCGAGCGCGTCGGGGTTGAGCAGGGTGATGTCGGGCGTCTGGCCGGAGGCGATGGCGGTCGAGATCTTGGTGGGGGCGTCGTCCCAGGGCACGCCGGTGACGGTCACCTTGGCCTCGGGGTTGGCCTGCTGGAAGGCTTCGCCGATCTTGGGCAGCTGGTCGCCCTCGCCGCCCATCGCCCAGACGGTGATCTCGCCCTTGGCGGGGCTGTCGTCGATGGCGGCGGCGGGGGCGGAGGGGGCGTTCGCGGTGTCGCCGCCGGCGTCGCGGCCGCAGGCGGTCAGGGTGAGGGAGGCGGCGGTGACCAGGGCCAGGCCGGTGGCCCACTTCTTAATGATCATGTGCATCGTCCTTCGGGAGTGGAGGTGGGGGTGGTCCGGCAGCTTCCCGACGGGCTGCGTGCGAGCCACTATGTGGCGTGCGAGCCGATTTATGCAATAGTCGCGCGTTAAATATCTATGAAGTAGTTACAGTGCCACTGAAATCGGCACCCACCCCCACACCCGTCCAGCCGACCTGATCTTTCACTATGATTGAAGGCGTACAAGATTGTTTAAACTTCGTTACACACTGTTAACGCAACATCACCGCTTATAGAGCGGGATGGCCACAGACCGCTTGACCCAGTTCACTGTGGCTGAAACCGTGGGCGCTGCCCGCCCACCCTTGGATCGGAGGTCCCTTGAACGCGCCGGACGCAGCTCTCCCCGCACCGAACCAGCAGAGCGCCGACCAGACCATGGCACAGGTGGGCGCCCGCATCCGGCAGCTGCGCTCCCGGCAGGGACTGACCCTCAAGGAGGTCGCGGAGCGGACGGGGATCAGCACCTCCATGCTGAGCATGCTGGAGCGCGGCGTCTCCAACGCCTCGGTCGGCACGCTGGTCTCGGTGGCCTCCGCCCTCGGCCTGCACATGTACGACCTCTTCGACCGGCCGGACCAGGGCGCCGGATCGCCGGTGACCCGGCTGGCCGAGCAGACCCTGATCCGGGCCGGGGAGGGCACCACCCGGCGGGTGGCGCACAGCGACGCGCAGGCAGGGGTCGAGATGGCGGTCAACACCTACGAGCCGGGCGGCGCGAGCGGCCCGGCGGCCACCCATCACCGCGGCCGGGAGTTCGGCATGGTGGTCTCGGGCTCGCTCACCGTGGAGCTGGACGGTGAGATCTACCAGCTGGCGGCGGGCGACGTGATCGCCTACCCGTCCGCCCGCCCGCACCGCATCGTCAACTCCGGGGCGAACGAGGCCGTCGCGGTGTGGATCAACATCGACTGATGCCGTTCGTCCCGTCATGACGGATTTTAACGTCACTTAACAAGTTCGATCCAATTGAATGCTATCGTCCTTGGCGTGACGCAGAACCACCAGACCTCCCCGGGCATGCGCGTCGTCTCCCCCGACCAGTGGGGCCCCGACCTGGGCCTTGTCGCGGGCGGCACGTGGCGAGAGATCATCGGACCCGGCACCGGCGCCCGCTGCCGCAGCCTCTACGCCATCGACCTGGGACCGGGCGCCGCCACCCGGGCGCTCGCCCATCCCGGCGAGGCCGTCTACTACGTCGTCGGCGGCACCGTGACGGTCACCGAACAGCTGGCCGGGGGCCGCGCCGCCGGTCACGAGCTGGCCGAGGGCGCGATGGCGCACCTCCGCGCCGGATCGCTCTACACACTCGCGGCCGAGGCGGGAGCCCGGCTGGTCGGCGGCCCCAGCCCAGTGGACCCGGCGCTCGGCACCGCGCCCGCCGAACCCCCCGCCGAGCCCGGCGTGACCACCTACCACCGGGACCGGCCGGGCCTGCTGGTGCCGTTCATCTCGGCCGATGCCCGGCTGGTCGTCTGGCTCGGCGCCGGGGCGGTCACCGCCAACATGAACTACGTCGTCCTGGAGCCGGGCGAGCGCAACCGGGAACACGTGCACGCCGAGTCCGAGGACACCATCCACATCCTGGCCGGGCACGGCACCGCGGAGAACGTGACCACCGGGGAGAAGTTCCGATTCGGGCCCGGCGACACCATCCACATCGAGATCGGCTACTGGCACGCGGTGGCCGCCGACCAGGGCGAGCGGGTGGTCAGCGTCGGCGGCCCCTGCCCCGCGGACACCGACATGCTGCGCGCCGCCGGGGTGGACGTGGACGCCCTGCCGCTGACCGGCGCCACGCGATGACCACCGTCGCGCTGGAGCAGATCGACGTGGTGGCCGGCGAGGTCGCCGCCAACCGCGCCCTGGCCGCCACCCGGGCCGCGGCGGCCTTCCAGGCGGGCGCCGACCTGGTGGTCCTGCCGGAGCTGGCGGTCAGCGGCTACGTCGTCGATCCGGTGCTCGCCCGTACGGTCGCCGAACCGCTCGACGGGCCGAGCCTGGCCGCCTTCACCCGGGTCGCCGGCCGGGCAGGTCTGGTCGTGTACGGCTTCTGCGAGCGCGACGGCGACGATCTGTTCAACACGGTCGTGGCGGTGGACGGGGACGGACCGGTCCTGCACTACCGCAAACTCCACCTGTTCGACCGGGAGAAGGGCGTCTACACCCCCGGCGACCTGGGCCTGCCGGTCCGCGAGACGCCGTACGGCGTGCTCGGCCTGTGCGTCTGCTACGACCTCCGGTTCGTGGAGGTCCTGCGCGCCCTCTCCCTCCAGGGCGCCGACCTGGTGATCGCGCCCGCCGCCTGGGTGGCGGGTTTCGACCGCACCGTCCCCGTCGCCGGGGCCACCCGCCACGTCGACTCGGTGCTCGCGCAGGCCAACCTGGACCAGGTGGCCGTGGTCGCGGTGTCCCAGGTGGCCGGAGCCTCGCACGGGGGCCCGGCTACCCTGGGCGGTTCAGTGGCCTGCGACGCGTACGGTGAGGTGCTGGCCGGTCCGCTCTCCCGCACCGCGGCCGACGCCGCCCTGGTGCGGATCGACATCGCGGCGGTGCGCGCGGCCCGGGTACGCGGCCCGGCGATCCGTCCCCGGGAGGACCGCAGGACGGACGTCTATTCCCTGAACTACCGTGGGGAGTCCTGGTGAAGCCCAGCCCGTTCGAGTACGTCCGCCCACGCACCCTCACCGAGGCGCTGGCGGCGATCGCCGAGGACCCGGACGAAAGCAAGATCCTGGCCGGCGGTCAGAGCCTCATCCCGATGATGAACTTCCGCCTGGCCCGCCCCGCCCGCCTCGTCGACGTGAACCGGGTGCCCGGCCTGGCCGGCCTGGCGAGCGACGGGGACCGGGTGCGGGTGGGCACGCTGACCCGGCACCACGCGATGGAGCACAACCCGCTGCCCGGCCCGCTCGGCGGCCTGCTGCGCCGCGCCGCCGCCCACGTCGGCCACCTGCCGATCCGCACCCGGGGCACGTTCGGGGGCTCGCTCGCGCACTGCGACGCCGCCTCGGAGTGGTGCCTGGTGGCCAGGCTGCTGGACGCCGAGATGACGGTGCGCAGCCAGGCCAGGGGAACCCGGGTGATCCCGGCGGCGGACTTCTTCCAGGCCGTCTTCACCACCGCGATGGCCCCGGACGAGATTCTCACCTCGATCGCCCTGCCCGCGCTGGACGAGCACTACCGCACCGGCATCGCGGAGTTCGCCCGGCGGGCGGGGGACTTCGCCATCGTGGCCGCCACCGCCGCCGTCCGGGTCGAGGAGGGGCTGGTCACCGAGGCCAGGATCTGCCTGGGCGGGGTGGCCGAGGTGCCGTTGCGCAGCGCCGCCGCCGAGCGGGTCCTGCTCGGCGAACGCTGGTCGCCGGAGCTGGTGACCGCCGCGGCCGAAGCCGCCGCGGCCGACTGCGACCCGCCGGGCGACGCGCACGGCGACCCGGCCTACCGCCGGGACCTCGTCCGCGCCCTGGTCCCCCGGGCGCTCGGCCTGGACGCGCGGCGATGACCGGGACCGAGCCGCCGACCTGGACCGGCCGGGCGCTGCCCCGGCTGGAGGATCCGGCGATCGTGCGCGGCTGGGGCCGCTACGTCGGCGACATCGCCGCCCGCGACCAGGGCTGCCTGCACGCCCGGTTCGTCCGGAGCGGCGTGGCCGCCGGGCGGCTGGTCTCGGTCACCGCCCCACCCGGCATTACCCTGTTCACCGCGGCCGACCTGGCCGGCGTGAAGCCCATCAGGGCCGTGCTGAACCGGCCCGACTTCGTCGCGGTGGACACCCCGATCCTGGCCGAAGACATGGTCCGCTTCGTCGGCGAGCCGGTCGGCCTGGTGATCGCCGCCTCCGAGGCCGCGGCCGAGGACGCGCTGGAGCTGGTGGACATCGAGATCGAGCCGCTGCCCGCCGTGGTCTCCGCCGAGCAGGCGCTGGCCCCCGGCGCGCCGCTGGTGCACGCGGTGGCGTATCCCGGCGACCCCAACACCGTGGTGGACGGCCGTATCCACACCGAGGGCTTCGACGCGGCCTTCGCCCGGGCCGACCGGATCGTCGAGATCCAGGTCAGCTCGGCCCGGCAGAGCGCGATGCCGCTGGAGGCCCGCGCCGCGCATGTCGCCTACGACCGGGCCGGCGGGCGCTCCACCCTGCACGTGACCACCCAGATGCCGCACGTCATCCGGACCGGCATCGCCGACGCCCTCGGCCTGCGCGAGGACGATCTGCGGGTCGTCGCTCCGGACGTGGGCGGCGGCTTCGGCGCCAAGATGGCGCTGGCCAGGGAGGACGTGGCCCTGGTCTGGGCGTCCCGGCGGCTGCGCCGGTCCATCGCCTGGCTGGAGACCCGCGAGGAGAACTTCCTGGCCGCCTGGCACAGCCGCGAGCAGGTCTACGACATCGCCGGCGCCTTCGCCGCCGACGGCGAGCTGCTGGCTCTGCGCGGCGACCTCGTCTGCGACGTCGGGGCCTACAGCTGCTACCCGGTGACCTGGGGTGTGGAGCCGCTGATGGCAATGGCCGAGCTGCCGGGAGCCTACCGGGTGCGGGAGTACTCGGTGCGGTCCCGGGCGATCGCCACCAACAAGTGCCCGATCGCGCCCTACCGCGGCGTGTCCCGGCCGGTCCAGGTGCTGGCCATGGAGCGGCTGTTCGACGTGGCCGCCGCCGAGCTGGGTCTTGACCGGGTCGCGATCCGGGAGCGGAACCTGATCGTGGAGTTCCCGCACCGCTCGCCCAGCGGCCTGGTCCTGGACCAGGCGTCCCACCTGGAGACGCTGCGCGCGGCCACCGAACTGGCCGATCTGGACGACTTCCGGGACCGGCAGGAGCGAGCCCGCGCCCAGGGCCGCTACCTCGGCCTCGGCATCGCCTGCTTCGCCGAGCGCACCGGCTACGGCACGCCCGCCTTCGCCGCCAGGTCCCGTCCGATCCGGCTCGGCCGGGAGCCCGCGCCGCTGATCACCCCCGGGTACGAGCGGGTGGTCCTGACCATGGACCCGTCCGGCGCGCTCACGCTGCGGATCGGGGCCTCCCCGCACGGGCAGGGGCTGCGGACCACGCTGGCCCAGCTGGTCTGCGACGAGCTGGGGCTGGCGCCGGACGCGGTCCGGGTGATCGCCTCCGACACCGACGCCACGCCGTACGGGTGGGGCAGTTTCGCCAGCCGGGCGATGGTGATCGCGGGCGGGGCGGCGCTGCTGGCCGCCCGGGAGCTGGCCGCCCGGCTGCGGGTGCTCGCCGCCGACCGGCTGGGCGGGCTGCCCGGTGACATCGAACTCACCGGCGGCCGGGCCGTACGGGCGGGGGACGAGACGGGGGTGTCGCTGGCGACGCTGGCCCGGGACACCTACCTGAACGCGCATCTCATCCCCGACAAGGGCGAACCCGCGCTGGAGGCGGTCGGCCTGTACGACCCGTCCGGGACGTTCGCCAACGCCTGCCACGTCGCCGAGGTCGAAGTGGACCCGCTGACCGGCCGGGTGTCGGTCACCCGGTTCCTGGTCGCCGAGGACGCCGGGCGGCTGATCAACCCGGCCATCGTGGACGGCCAGATCCACGGCGGGGTGGCGCAGGGGGTGGCCAACGCGCTCTACGAGGAGCTGATCTACGACGAGCGTGGGGTGCTGGTGACCACCTCGCTGATGGACTACCTGCCGCCGACCATCGCGGAGCTGCCCGGCATCGAGATCGTGCACCTGGACACCCGCTCCCCCGAGTCGATCACCGGCGCGAAGGGGGTCGGCGAGGGCGGCACCATCGGTGCGCCCGCCGCCATCGCCAACGCCGTCAGCGACGCGCTGGCGCCGTTCGGCCTCGGCGTCTTCCACCTGCCCGCCACCCCGCACCGGGTCAGGACCGCCGTCCGCACCGGCACCGACGTCCGCAGAACCGAGAAAGGGACCGCACCATGACGTCCGCGATTCCCCTCCGCCTCTACGTCAACGGCGACCGGTACGAGATCGCGGTCGAGCCCCGCCGTACCCTGGCCGACGCGCTTCGCGAGGACTGCGGCCTGACCGGCACCCACCTGGGCTGCGAGCACGGCGTCTGCGGCGCGTGCACGGTGCTGGTGGACGGGCAGCCGGTCCGGTCCTGCCTGATGTTCGCCGTCCAGGCCGAGGACAGCTCGGTGCGCACGGTGGAGGGCCTGGCTCCGGACGAGGAGCGGCTGCACCCGGTGCAGCAGGCGTTCTGGGAGAACCACGGCCTCCAGTGCGGGTTCTGCACCCCCGGGTTCCTCGTGCTGGTCGCCGGCTACCTGGAGGAACATCCGGACGCGGAGGAGGCGGAGCTGCGCGAGGTGCTCTCCTCCAACCTGTGCCGCTGCACCGGATACCAGAACATTCTGACCGCGACGATGTGCGCCGCCCGGGCCATGCGCGGCGAGGAGCTGCCATGATCGGGGCACGGGCGCTGCGCATCGAGGACCCGGTGCTGCTGCGCGGCGCCGGCCGGTTCGCCGCCGACGTCATCCGCCCGGGCGAGTTGCACATGCGGGTGGTGCGCTCGCCCATCGCGCACGGCCGGATCCGCTCGGTCGACGTCACCCCGGCGCTGCTGCTGGACGGCGTGGTGGCCGCGTGGACCCACGCCGACATCGCCGAGCTGCCCGCCATCGGGTTCCGGCTGACCCCGCTGGCCGACCTGCTGCCCTACCGGCAGCCGGTGCTGGCCCGGCGGATCGTCCGGTACGTCGGCGAACCGGTGGCCGTGGTCTTCGCCACCTCCGCCTACCTGGCCGAGGACGGCGCCGAGCTGGTCAGGCTGGACCTCGACCCGCTGCCCGCGCACCTGGACGCCGACGCGGAACCGACGGCCTGGCTCGACGCCGAGCAGGCCACCTGGGCGGCGGGCCTGGACGTCGAGCTGCCCGCGCAGGACTCCCAGGCCACCGCCTTCACCGTGGAGTACGGCGACGTGGACGCCGCTTTCGCCGCCCCAGGACCCGGCTGGCGGGTGATCGAGACGGACGCCCGGATCGGCAGGCACACCGGCGTGCCGATGGAGTGCCGCGGCCTGGCGGCCGTCTATGACGAGGCCGAGCAGCAGCTGATCGTGGACGGCGCGGCCAAGGTGCCGTTCTGGAACCGGGAGGCGGTCGCCGCCATGTGCGGCCTGCCGCCCCGGCAGGTGCAGGTCAGGGAGACCCACGTCGGCGGCGGCTTCGGCCCGCGCGGCGAGCTCTACCCCGAGGACGTCCTGGTCACCCTGGCCGCCGTACGGCTGCGCCGCCCGATCAAGTGGATCGAGGACCGGCAGGAGCACCTGGTGGCCACCAACCACTCCCGCGGGCAGCACCACCGCCTGCGGGCCCTGGTCCGGCCGGACGGCGAGATCGAGGCGCTGGACGCCGCCTTCGTCCTGGACCAGGGCGCCTACGTGCGCACCCACGGCGCGACGGTGGCCTCGCTGACCGCCTCGATGCTGCCGGGGCCGTACCGCATCCCGCACTTCCGGGCCCGCGCCCAGGTCCGGCTGACCCACAAGACCCCGGCCGGGACCTACCGCTCGCCCGGCCGGTACGAGGGCACCTTCGCCCGCGAGCGCCTGGTCGACCGGATCGCCGGTGAGCTGGGGCTGGACCCGGTGGAGGTGCGCGAGCGCAACTTCATCCCGGCCGGGGCGATGCCGTACGAGCGGCCGATTCAGGCGATGGGCACCCACCTCGTGCACGACTCCGGCGACTATGCGCTGCTGCGCGCGAAGGTGTGGGAGAAGTTCGACCTCGACGGCGTGCGGCGGAGCGTCGCGGAACGGCGGGCGGCCGGGGAGCTGGCCGGTTTCGGATTCGCGTTCTTCGTGGAGAAGAGCGGGATCGGGCCGTACGAGGGGGCCCGGGTCTCGGTGGACAGCTCCGGCGCGGTCACCGTGACCTGCGGCGCGTCCTCGGTCGGCCAGGGCGTGGACACCGTGCTGGCCCAGGTCGCCGCCGAGGTGCTGGGCATCGCGCACGACACGATCAGGGTGGTCCGGGGCCGTACCGACCAGTTCGAGTACGGCCGGGGCGCGTTCGCCACCCGGCTGGCCGTGATGGCCGGTTCCGCGGTCGCCAACGCCGCGCGGGCACTGGCGGGCAAGGCCCGCCGGGTGGCCGCGCACACCCTCGGCGTGCCGGTCGAGGACCTCGGCCTGGCGGACGGCAGGGTGCTGGTGACCGGCGACCCGGCCCGGGCGCTCACCCTGGCCGAGATCGCCCGCCTGCTGGACCCGTCCGGCGCGGCCGAGCTGGGGGAATCACCTGGCCTGACCGCCGAGGGCTGGTTCCACTCCGACCACATGACCTACCCGTACGGGCTGCACGCCGCCGTCGTCCGGATCGACCCGGGCACCGGCCGGCCGCACGTCGAGCGGTTCATCGTCGGCTACGACGTCGGCCGCGCGCTCAACCCCACCCTGGTGGAGGGCCAGATCGCGGGCGGCGTCGCGCAGGGCCTCGGCGGCGCGCTGTACGAGGAGTTCCGGTACGCCGAGGACGGCACCCCGCTCTGCACGACGTTCATGGACTACCTGATCCCCACCGCCCTGGAGATCCCCCCGATCGAGACCCTGATCACCGAGGACGCGCCCAGCCCGATCAACCCGCTGGGGGTGAAGGGCGCGGGCGAGGGCGGCACCACGGCGGTCGCCGCGGCCGTGGCCGCCGCCGTGGACGACGCGCTGGGCCGGCCGAACGCGATCACCTCGGTGCCCATCCATCCCGCCCAGGTCCGCCGCCTGCTCGGCTAGCCCCCGGTGACCCCGGTCAACGGCCGTACCAGCCCATCAGATTTCACTTCCATCGAACACCTATCAGTCACATTGAACGGAGCCACATCATGCGGATCGTCGACCTGACCCACCCCTGGGGCATCCACACTCCCGGCTGGGTCGGTTACCCGGGCGGCAAGATGTACTACACCCAGAACCTCCAGACCAACCAGATCGTCTCGCAGCGGATCGAGAGCTCCCTGCACAGCGGCACCCACCTGGACGGCCCGATGCACGGCACCGACGGCGGCCTGGACATGGCCTCGCTGCCGCTGACCAAGCTGATCCACCCGGGGGCCATCGTGGACGTCTCCGACGTGGTGTCCGACTGGGACCTCATCGAGCCCGAGCACATCACCGGCAAGGTGGAGGTCCGCAAGGGTGACATCCTGATCATCCACACCGGGTTCATCGACTACTACCAGGGCCGGGAGAAGCAGGACCTGGTCCGCTACTTCACCATGCACCCGGGCGGCAGCCCGCGGCTGGCCAGGTGGATGGCCGAGATGGAGATCGCCTGGTGGGGCATCGACGCCGGGTCCGGCGACCACCCGATGAACACCACCATCCGCAACATGCGCCCCGACCTGCTGAAGAAGTTCGAGGAGCACGTGGGCATGAGCTACCGGGAGTTCTTCGGCGAGTACACCTACACCCACCACATGTCCGGCCGGGAGATCACCTCCGATATCTTCCCCATGCACCACCTGGCCTTCCAGGACGGCTGCATCCACGCCGAGAACGTCGGCGGCGACCTGAAGACGGTGCTCAACCAGCGCGCGATCATCGGGGCCTTCCCGTGGAAGATCGAGGGCGGCGAGGCGTGCCCGTGCCGGATCATGGCCTTCTTCGACTGCGGCGCCGACGAGGTCATCGAGGGCCTGGCCGGCCGGAAGGGCTGACACCGTGCTGCTCAAGAACGAGTTCGAACTCGACGCCGACCTGGATCTGGCCTGGGCGCTCCTGACCGACCTGGAGCGCATCGCGCCCTGCATGCCGGGGGCCCGGCTGGACGGCCGGGACGGCGACGCCTACCTGGGCAGCGTCCGGGTGAAGGTCGGCCCGATCGGCGCGCACTTCACCGGGACGGCCAGGTTCGACCACCGGGACGACGCGGCCCGGGTCGCGGTGATCGCCGCCAGCGGCAAGGACCCCCGCGGGCAGGCCACCGCCGCCGCCCGGATCCACGCCCGCCTGGAACCGGTCGGCCCGGCCAGGACCCGGGTGCTGATCGACACCGACCTGGACATCTCCGGCCGGATGGCCCAGTTCGGCCGGGGCGCCATCGCCGACGTCAGCAACCGCCTGATCGGCCAGTTCGTCAGCAACCTGAGCACCCAGCTGGTGCCCGCCGACACCCCCCGGGAAGCGGCGGCCCCACCCCCGCCGCCGCAGGAACCGGAGGCGGGCGGCCTCAACGCCGCCGAGCTGATCCTCCCGGTGCTCCGGGACCGGTATGGCAAGGCGGCGGCGGGCGTCCTGCTGGGCTTCCTGCTCGGCTGGCTCGTCTTCGGTCGCCGGCGATGACCGAGCGCCTGCCCCGGCTGACCCCCGCCGACCTGGACGAGGCCCAGCACGCGGTCTACCAGGCCATCGCGGGGGGAGACCGGGCCAAGGGCGTGCAACACTTTCCGCTCACCGCCGCCGACGGCTCGCTGCACGGACCGTTCGGGATCATGTTGCACGCCCCGGGCGTCGGCCTGGCGTTGCAGGCTCTCGGCGCGGCCGTCCGGTTCGGCGCCGACCTGACTCCCCGGATCCGGGAGATCGCCATCCTGCAGACGGCGCACGCCACGGGGAGCACCTTCGAGTGGTGGGCGCACGAGCGGGTCGGCCGGGCGGCCGGACTCACCGGCCCCGAGCTGACCGCGCTCTCGCTCGGCGCCTTCCACTCCCCCGACCCGGCCGAGAACGCCGCCGCCACCTTCGTCGCGACCTTGCTGACCTCGGCCACGGTCACCGACGCGGAGTTCGCGGCGGCCTCGCAGGTGCTCACCGACCGGCAGTTGATCGACCTGACCGTGCTGGTCGGCTACTACCGGACGCTGGCCCAGCTGATGACGGTCTTCGCGGTGGGCGCGCCCACCGGCTGAGCCTCCCTCCAGAGAGCCGGGGCCCGCGGTGAGCGGGAACGAAAGCCGTCATCCTTCAGGTCAGGATCGTCTCGCCGATCCAGCCATCAGGGCCGCAGCCCGGCGGGATCAGGAACACGGCCGAGCCGATCGGGGTCGTCCACTCGTTGAGCAGGTCGGCTTCGGCCAGGCGTTGTTGCATCGGGACGAACTGGCGGGCGATGTCGGCCTGGTAGGAGGCGAACAGCAGGCCCGTGTCGGGGACGCCGTCGGCGGTGAGGCCGTCGTCGTAGTTGTAGGGGCGGCGCAGGATCCGCGAGGCCGGGTCCTCGACGCGGGCGCGGCGGATGTGGGCGTACTCCGAGATGACGGGGAACCCGGCCGGGGTGAGCCGTTGGAAGTCCGGTTCGTCGTGCTCGCGGGAACCGGTCAGCGGCGCGCCGTCCGACAGCCGCCTGCCGATGGTGAACTCCTTGGCGGTGGGGTCGGCGGCGTCCCAGGTCTCCAGGTCGGTGTGGATCCGGCGCAGGACCAGGGTGGTGCCGTGGCTGTTCCAGACGGCGCGGTCGAACTCGGCGGTGCCGGGGAGCGGATTCACGGTGCCGTCGAGCTGGCCCATCAGGTTGCGCTGGGTGCGGCCGGGCTCCTCGGTCTGGGCGGCGCGGCGGAAGCCCCGCTGGGTCCACCGGACGGTGGCGAACGCGCGGGCGTCCTTGACGATCATGCGTAGCGTGTGGCTGACCGTCAGGGGGTCGTCGGCGCAGATCTGGACGAGCAGGTCGCCGCCGCTCCAGCGGTCCTGGAGTTTGTCGATGGAGAAGGCGGGCAGCGGCGCGACGGACGGCGGGGCGGCCAGGCCCGCCGCCTGGAACAGGCCGGGGCCGAAGCCGAAGGTCACGGTGAGCCGGGCGGGCAGCGCCGCCAGCTCCGGCTCGGTGTCGGCCAGGGCGGCCCTGCCCTGGGTGAGACGGCGGGCGTCGTCGGTGAGCAGCCGCAGCAGCCGCGTCACGCCGTCCCGGTCGACGCCGGCGCGCAGGTCCAGCCCGAGGAAGACCGCGTGCGCCTGGGCGGGGGTGGCCACGCCGGCCTGGCGCGGCCCGTGGAAGGGCTCGGTGGTGGCGCCCGTCGCAGCCGCCGTCGAGGCGGTCCTGTCCTGCGGTTGGGTGAGCGCCACCCCGGCGCCCGCCATCCCGATGCCTGCCGCGCCGAGGGCGAGGGCCCCTCCCCTGATGAGCCCTCGCCGGGAGAACCGCGGCGCCGGAGGTGGGGTCGGTTCAACCATGCGAGCCGCCCGGCTGGTAGTTCTCCTTGGCGCCCGCGTAGGGCTTGCCGACAGCGTTGAACTTGAACGTGCTTCCGTCCTTGAGGGTGAGCGTGAACGGGATCTCCGCCCCCGGCTTCACCTCTTTCGTGACGCCCATGAGCATGATGTGGTCACCGCCGGGCTTCAGCACGTGGGTGCCGTGGGCGGGGACCAGGAAGCCGCCCTTCTTGGGCTGCATGACGGTCTTGCCGCCCGAGTTCACGACTTCGTGAAGTTCCGCCTTGGGCGCGAACGGCGTGCTCGCCGACACCACGACGATGTCGGTGCCGGAGTGGTTGACCAGGGTGCCGAACGCGGCGGTCATCCCCTCCTTGGTGGTCTTGACCCAGGGGTCGGTGATGGTGAGCGCGGTGGCCGTCGCCGTGGACGAGGAGGTCACCGGAGCTATCGGACCCGTCACCGCGGCGGCGACGGATGATGCGGCTCCATGCGAGCCGCAGGCGGAGGCCGCCGCGACGGCGGCCAGCGCGAGTGATGCGAAGGCATGGCGCGTTGACATGGAAATGCCCTTCTGACAAGCACTGATGAACTCGGCGGCGTTCGCACGCCGAAACGCCCCTGATCCAGGGGTTGGTGGGCCTGAGAAGGTCAGGCCGTAACGGTGCTCACAGAAGGCGGCGGGCCGCGCCGACCCACCTCATGGCCGAGCATGACGGGACGCGGGATCGTGATCCGCTCCACCATGGGCGGCACGCTGGAGGTGTCCGCCGGATCGGCGACCGCCACGGCCAGGGGCCGCAACCGGCTCTCCAGCCGTCGCAGCAGCGCCCACACGAAGGCCTCGCCGCGCGCCAGCCACAGCGCGGTCATCCCGGCCGCCCACACGTGCGCCACCAGCATGCCCAGCCCCGAATGCGCATGGTGCTGAGCCGCGAGCGGCTCCACGCCGTGCCCGTACGAGAAGAGCACGTGCAGCCCCGCCTGGGATGCCGCCAACGCCGGGAAAATCACCGCTTTGGATCGTTCCCGCCCCGCCAGCACACCGGCGAACAGGAAGACCGCGACCAGGGCGATCACCACAGTGCCCGCGGAAACGCCCCCACCAGCGAAAACGTGCGCCCCGATGCCGAGTACGACCGAGACCACGGCGAAGGCGGCGGCCCGGACGACTCTCAGCAGCATCGTGGCTGACATTGCGCCGCCATCATCGCACGTCACCGGCCCGCTACCAATCTGACCTTCACACCAGTCACATCAATGCTCAAACGCCCCCCGGTAGCGGGGGTCCGGCGGCGTCGCGTTTCCAGGAGCCGAGTACCAGCAGGGTCTTGGTGCCGGTGACCTCGCCGGTGCGGCGCAGGCGGTCGACGACCTGCTGGAGGTGTCCGAGGTCGCGGACGCGGATGTGGATGAGGGAGTCCTGGTCACCGGCGATGGTGAACACCGCCTGCACCTCGGGGACGCCGGTCGCGGTACGGACGATCCTGCTGACCGGCGTGGTCCCGGCGTAGCGCAGCTCGGTGAAGGCCTCGATGCCCCAGCCGAGTTTGGCGTAGTCGACCTGCACGGTGAAGCCGGTGATCACGCCGATCTCGCGGAGCCGGTCCACCCGCCGTTTGACGGCGGCCACCGACAGGCCGACCTCGGCCGCCATCTCGGAGAAGGTCCGGCGCCCGTCCTCGCGCAGCAAACTCAGCAGCCGATGGTCGATGTCATCCACATCTGGCACGATGTTCCGTCCTCTGCGCAAAGAAGAAGAGCCCACTCTGGAGTCAATGTAGAGATTTTTGCGTCTTGTGTGCATCTTGTGGCCAGATACTTGCGTATGTCCATATTGCGTTGCTGTGCTGGGGTCCTTACACGTACCACCCCCCAGGAGCGTGAGCATGACTCCCCTTCAGGTGTCGCTCGACGACAAGTACGCGGCAGCGGACGGGACAGTGCTGATCTCGGGCGTTCAGGCGCTGGTCCGCCTGACGCTCGAACAGCGTCGCCTGGATCGTGAGCGCGGCCTGAACACGCGGGTCTTCGTCTCCGGCTACCAGGGCTCCCCCCTCGGCGGCCTCGACCTGGAGATGGGACGGGCCAGGAAGTTCCTCGAACCCGCGGGGGTGGTGTTCCGTCCGGGGCTCAACGAGGAACTGGCCGCCACGGCCGTGGCCGGCACGCAGCTGCTTGACCAGGTCCCCGGCCGCCGGCACGACGGGGTGACCGGCTTCTGGTACGGCAAGAACCCGGGTCTGGACCGGGCCGCCGACGCCATCCGGCACGGCAACGTCATGGGCACCTCGCCGCTCGGCGGAGCGGTGGCCTGGATCGGGGACGACCCGGAGAGTAAATCCTCCACCGTGCCCAGTTCCTGCGAACCGATGTGCCAGAGCCTGTCCATGCCGCTGCTGGCGCCGGGCTCGGTCGGGGAGATCATCGAGTTCGGACTGCACGCGGTGGCGCTGTCGCGCGCCACCGGCCTGTGGACCGGTCTGAAGATCCTCGCCGACGTCGCCGACGCGTCCGCCACCGTCGACCTCGGCGCGGTACGGCCGGACCTCCCGCCACCGGCCAGGGCCAACCGCGGCAAACCGCCCACCCTGGTCGGCGCCGCTTCCCTGGACGCCGAGCACGACATGCTCACCCGCAGGCTCGGCCTCGCCCGCGAGTACGCGCGCGCCCACGGGCTCAACCGGGTGATGTTCGAGGCGCGGCAGGCCAAGCTGGGCATCCTCGCCTCCGGCGCCGGCTACGCCGTGGTCCGGCGGGCGCTGGCCGACCTCGGCGTGGACAAGGCTGCGATGGACCACCTCGGACTCCGGCTGATCCGGCTCGCCATGCCGTACCCCCTCGACCACAAGGACCTGGCGACCATGAGCGCGGGTCTCGACACGGTGCTCGTGGTGGAGGACAAGACGCCCTTCCTGGAAGGCCAGCTCAAGCAGGCGCTGTACGGGAGCCCCTGGTCCCCCGACGTGATCGGCCGTGACCTGCTGACCGCCAGGGGCACGCTCGGCGCCGCGGACGTGGCCAAGGCGCTGGCCGCCTGCGTCGACCCGGACCGGCTGCCCCGGACGGCGGCCGTCCTGACGCCGGCTCCCCAGCCGCGCCGCCAGCTCCCGGTGGTCGCCGCGCGTACGCCGTTCTTCTGCTCGGGCTGCCCGCACAACGCCTCCACCCGCACCGCCGACACCACGCTCGTCGGCGCGGGGATCGGCTGCCACGCCATGATCGCCCTGGACGGCAAGGGCAGGGGCGCCCAGATCGGCATCACCCAGATGGGCGGCGAGGGGGCCCAGTGGTTCGGCCTGGCCCCCTTCACCCAGGACCGGCACTTCGTGCAGAACCTCGGCGACGGCACCTTCCACCACTCCGGCTCGCTGGCGATCCGGGCCGCCGTCGCGGCCGGGGTCACCATGACCTACAAGCTCCTCTACAACGACGCTGTGGCGATGACCGGCGGCCAGCGCGCCGAAGGCCGGCTCGACGTCCCCACGCTGACCCGGTCGCTGGCCGCCGAGGGAGTCCGCCGGATCGTGGTCACCACACCCGAGCCGGACGGCTACCGCGGCGTGCGGCTCGCGCCGATCGCGTCGGTACGGCACCGCGACGACCTGCCGGACGTGGAGCGGGAACTGGCCGGAATCGACGGGGTCACGGTGCTGATCCACGACGACCGGTGCGCGGCCGAGGAACGCCGGCTGCGCAAGCGCGGCACCCTCCCCACGCCGCGGGCCAAGATCGTGATCAACGAGCGGGTGTGCGAGGGCTGCGGCGACTGCGGCGATGTCTCCACCTGCCTGTCGGTGCAGCCGGTGGAGACCGAGTTCGGCCGCAAGACCCGCATCCACCAGGCGTCCTGCAACTCCGACCTGAGCTGCCTCAAGGGCGACTGCCCGTCGTTCCTGCTCGTGGAGCCCCGCGCCCGCCGCCCGCGTACGGTGCCGGAACTCACGGTGGAACTGACCGAGCCGGTCATGCGCTTCCCGGATCGGGCGGTGCTGCTGCGCATGCCCGGCATCGGCGGCACCGGCGTCGTCACGGTCTCGCAGATCCTGCAGATGGCGGCGCACCTCGACGGCCTGCACGCGGCCGGTCTCGAGCAGACCGGCCTGGCGCAGAAGGGCGGGCCCGTGGTCAGCGACGTCCGCGTCTCCCCGTGGCCGATCATCGGCTCCATCCGCGCGACGCGCGGCACGGCCGACGTGCTGATCGGCTTCGACCTGCTCGGCGCCGCCGCCGACGGCAACCTCGCGACCGCCTCGCCGGAGCGTACCGTCGCCGTGGTGAACACCGCCGTCGTGCCCACCGCCGCCATGGTCACGGGGCGCGTCGCCGTACCCGGCACGCCCGACGACGCGCTCGCCCGCATCGAGTCGGCCACCGACCGGGCCGGCAACCTCTACCTCGACACGGGCGGCCTGTCCGAGGCGTTGTTCGGCGACCACATGCCCGCCAACCTGCTGCTCGTCGGGGCGGCCTACCAGCACGGCTGCGTCCCGGTCTCTGCGGCGGCGATCGAGCGGGCGATCCGGCTCAACGGGGCCGCGGTCGAACAGAACCTGGCGGCCTTCCGCTGGGGGCGCGCGGCCGTACTGGACCGCGAGGCCGTGTTCCGGGCCGCCTATCCGTCGGCTGCGCCGGTGGAAGCGGCCGGTTCTGAGTCGCTGGAGGAGGCGCTGGCCGTGCGGGTGGCCGACCTGACCGGTTACCAGAACGCGGCCTACGCCCAGACGTATGCCGAGGATGTGCGGCGGGTGGCCGCGCTCGCCGTCGAGAACGCCGGGGAGGCGGCGGGCGCGCGTGTCGGGCTCGCGTACGCCCGTGGGCTGCACAAGCTCATGGCGTACAAGGACGAGTACGAGGTCGCCCGGCTGCACCTGGACCCGGCGGAGCAGGCGCGGCGCGAGCGCGAGTTCGGTCCCGGCGCCGTGGTGTCGGTCCTGTTGCACCCGCCGGTGCTGCGGGCCCTGGGCATGCGGCGCAAGATCAGGCTGCGCCGTTCGGCGGGGCTGCTGTTCCGGGGGCTGCGCGCCGCCCGCGGGCTGCGGGGCACCGCGCTCGACGTGTTCGGCTACGCGAAGGTACGGCGGGTCGAACGGGCCCTGATCACCGAGTACCGCGACCTGATGAGCCAGGCCCTGGCCCGGCTCACCCCCGCCACCGCCGAGGCCGTGACCGAGATCGCTGCCCTGCCGGAGGCGATCCGCGGCTACGAGGACATCAAGCTCGCCCGCGTCGCCGACTTCCACGAGCAGGCTCGGACCCTTCTCACCCAGCTCAACGAGCGCATGCCCGCGACGGCGATGTAACGGTTTGACATATCGGCCTGCCCAATATTGCCGCCGAACTGGGCAAATATCACCGCGTAGTACGACTTATCCCTATAACGGTTCTGATGACGGGTTGACCTGCTGATCTTCGCTACCCAAGACTTCCACCCATCGAGCGTCCGAAGCGGGCTGACCTGCCGCCCGCCGGGCGCCAGCTGGAGGATCTGTTGACCAGGCACGCCCACACCCATGACGGCGTACGCGGCCCCACCCCCCGCCGCACGCTGATCGTGCTCGCCCTGGTGCTCGTGCCGCTCGCGCTGGCGACCCTGGTCGGCCTGGCGCTGCTCTGGCCTGGGCAGACGAACCAGCCGGCCCCCGGCGCCGCGAACCCCCAGCCCGCGCGAGGGGTCACCCATCCCGAGGCGACGGTACTGGCCATCAGCCCGTACGAGTGCCCGGCCATCAATCAGCGTCCCGGTCCCACCGGGACGCAACGGATGGTGACCTGCGCCAACGTGGAAGTCCTCGTGGAGACCGGGCGGGATCAGGGTCAGCGCGTCAACGTCGACGTGCCCGCGGAAAGCTACCGGGCCGGCATGCGGACCGGCGACCGGATCAGGTTGACCCGCGTCTTCAACCACCTCGACGGTCCGTCGGCCTACGGCTTCTACGACTACGCGCGCCAGACCCCCATCGGCGTGCTGGCGATCGCGTTCGCGGTCGTGGTCGTCGCGGTGGCCCGGCTCCGCGGCCTGGCGGCGCTGATCGGCCTGGGTCTCGCCTTCCTCGTACTGATGAGGTTCATGCTGCCCGCACTACTCGCGGGCGAGTCCCCACTCCTGATCGGGCTGGTCGGCTCCTCGGCCATCATGTTCATCGTGCTCTACCTGGCCCACGGCTTCTCGGCCCGGACCACCACCGCCCTGGTCGGCACGCTGTTCGGCCTACTCTCCACGGCCGGGCTCGGCACCTGGGCGGTCCACGCCGCCCACCTGACCGGACTCGCCGACACCGAAGGAGTCGCGCTCACCGCACTCAACGGGCGAATCGACCTGTCCGGCCTCGTCCTGTGCGGCATCATCGTGGCCGGACTCGGCGTCCTCAACGACGTGACCATCACCCAGTCCTCCGCCGTCTGGGAACTCCACGAACTCTCCCCCAACCGCTCAGCCCGCGACCTGTTCACCAGCGCGATGCGCATCGGCCGCGACCACATCGCCTCCACCGTCTACACAATCGCCTTCGCCTACGCCGGCGCCACCCTCCCCATCCTCCTCCTGGTCGACACCTACGGCCGCCCCCTCCTCGACGTACTCGGCACCGAGGCGGTAGCCGAAGAGGTGATACGCACCCTGGTCGGCTCCATCGGCCTCGTACTGGCCATCCCCCTCACCACCGCAGTCGCGGTAGCAGTAGTCAAGTCGACCGCCACCCGCCCCCACACCGATCCACAACAGGACAAGTCCGGCATCGAATCTTGATCGGCCGTCCCCTTACCGGGCACGAATGACCAGATCGGGAAATGTACCGGGTTTAGGGATGAAACAACACCAATTAGCCAGTCCTGCCAGGAGCCTTTTATTCGGGCGGGTGCGTGGCTACCATACCGGAGGATATTCATCACACTGCGGAGGAAGTTTTCACGCCCGGGAGATGCATGGCCACGCAGGGGGAGATCGACGCGGCTCGGCAGAAGATTGAGCAACTGATTGATCAGCATGGCAATGACGTGCGGAACCTGCTCAAACTCATCGACAGCGGAGCGATCAAGGGGAAGGCCGCGAACACCCTCACCCGGGAATTGGAGGGGTTCGACGCGGGTCTGAAGAACGTCTTCCGTCGCGCCTTGGCTCTAGTGGACAGTGCCCAGCCTGACAAAGTTTGACAAGGAGGGTGCGTGAACGGGCCTGCGGTAGACCTCCGCTACCGGTCCCCCTCGGCGTCGACCACGATCGGCGGCTCGCCAGGTGGGGGGACGTGGTGAGCGCGGGCTCAGGAATGGTGGGTATCGATCCGACGTTGATGACCCAGCTCATCAACCAGGCCAAGCGCGCCGGCACCGAGTTGCCGTCGGTCTCCCAGCAGATCGACCAGATACTTGCCACGCTGAACCTGTCGTTGACCGGTCCGGGGACGCTCCGCGATATCGGCCATCAGATCGGTGCCCGCGTGCCAGATCTGCAGCGCCGTCTGGACCTGATCCTGGCCGCACCTGAGGTGGAACTCGGGGGCGCAGGCATCTTGTGGGCTGACGATTCCGGGTGGCTGACTGCGACACCGGCCGCCGGGGCGGCCGAAGCCAGGTTGCTCGCCGACAGGCTTCGCGTCGAGGCCGGCAACGGAAAACTGAGCGCGGAGACCCTTGCCGACCTGAACAAGTACCAGAACGATCCTTACTTCGCCGCCGCCTTCGCCCGCGAACTCCCGAACCTCAAGGGCCTCTTCGCCCAACTCTTCCGTGCCGACGTGCTCAGTCAGTCCGGTGCCGATACGCGCGCCTCGGTCAGCGCCCAAGACCAGGAGAAACTCGCCGCTGCGCTAAGCGGCATCCTCGGCACGGCGTCAAGGCTCAAGGGCACCTTGAAAGTTCAAGGCGGCTACGCTGACAGGCTGATCGAGGATCTCGGCTCGCCGGAAACCGCCTTCGCACTCAACAAGCTGCTGAGGTACGGGACGTTCGAGGAGACGTTTCTGCTCGATCTGGCCACAAAGGTCTACGACTACGAGCGCTCGCAACCTGCGGGCACGCCATACTGGCAAACGGTGAATCCGAGCGTGGGCGCGGCAAGCCGCTGGGGTGCCACGGTGATGTTGCCGCAAACCGATCCGATGGCGGCTGTCATGGCCGCGTTCGCCAACAATCCCGCCGCGGCGCAGGACTTCTTCACCGACCCGAAGCGCAAGCCGCTCGCTTATCTGATGCGGGAGCGGGACTGGCGCGCCGGCAACGACGACGACCTCGGCCGGGCCATCGAGGCGGCCACCACCGTATTTCGCGACCACGAGGAGCCGCCTAGGCAGTCGCGCGGCTGGAAGTCGGCGTTGATCGCCGCTTGGGCTGTCCACTTCTGGAAAGGCGAGGATGTCCAGAGGAACCTCCCCAACACGCGCGACAGCGCGGGTCGGCTCTTGGCCTCCTATGTCAGCGACGTGAACTCCGCAATGCGGTGGAGCGGGGACAGTCAAATCGGTGTCCGCTCGGGGGACCCGGATCGGAATCTCGCCGGTGTGCAGCCCTATGGGGCGGATTTCACAGCAACAGGTTTGAAGCAGGCCATGACCTGGGCCTTCACGGACAGCGGCGCATTCAAGTCGGTAGCCGCCGCCCAGGCGCAGTACAGCGCCGAGGTGCTCGATGCCCAGGCTGCCAAGCTCAAGGACGAGGTGGACACCGTATTCGCCAAGTGGAAGGCCGACCACCCGGGTGCGACTGCGAAAGAACTGGACGATCAGCGTCAGGAGGTCCTGGAGGATCGAATGAACGCCCACGGAGGTCAAGCATTCAGCTCGCTGACACGCGCGTTGGCCTCCACCTTCGGGGTAATTGTCGATGCCGGAGCGATCTCCGATATCAACGAAGCCAAGAAACATGACGCGAATGTGCAGGCCTTCGCCGACATCGTGAACAGCGCGAGTGGACTGGTGCCGTTGCCGAATCTGGTCAGCCAGAACCAACTTCTGGAGTGGGGAATCGATCAGGCGAAGGAGGCGGGAATCGGGCAGATCTCATCTGACTATGAAGGAGAAGCGCGGAGCCGTGCTCAGGAGACTCGCGACCAAACCGTGGACCTGTTCCGTGACATCACAGCCGGTGCCATGATGCGCCACGGTCTGTTCGGCGACGGTGGTGTTCCGGCGGTCACCCATCCGTACAGTATGGAGAATTCCAGGCCAGGTACGGTCGGTGACTTCTTACGGAAGGGCGAAATCGTCCCGTGGGAGCGAATGACGACCGATCAGCAACGTGCCTACATCGAGTGGATCACCTACGTCGACACTGGGCGTGTCTTCTTCGACCCTGAGTCCGCCATAGACGATGGGTTCAAAAAAGCTGAGAAATACTATGAACGTCAATAAAGGCGGATGGGCGCTCGGGCTCATGGTGCTGCTCGTGGCCGCGTGCTCCCAGCAGCCGGACAACCGGCCCTTGGGGGACGTTGTCCTCAGGGGTGCGGGGTGCGAATTGCTGGCGGAGCAGGCCGTGCGACTGGCTACCGGGGTGGAAAATCTCCGTTTTAACGGGCAATTGGTCCACGGTCGACCGTTCCCGAAATGCGAGGTCTACGAGAAACTCGGGGGGGTCAGTGAAGGCGACCTGCTGTTCGCCGTCGATCTTCAGGAACCGGCGATGAATACAGCGGAGGAGGAGGTCAGCAGTCGCCTCAAAAATGGTTTTCCTCCCATTCCCGCTGATATCGGGAAAGGCGTCAGCGGCTCCATCAGAGACAGTGACGACGACCAGGTCATCGGCATGTTCGCGCAGACCTACCGTGGCACGCGCCTGCTCACCATCGAGATCTACAAAGAGGCGCCCGGCAGGGATCGCAAAGCGGACGCGATCGAGTTTCTCCGGCAACTCGGACCGGTCCTTCTGGCTCAGACTTCCACGCCCGCATCTTGACCCGTATGGTGCAGGGCGATTTGGTTCATCGCCGCTCTGGGTCGTGGTGGTGACGTGATGGGTGCGCCCGCCCGCGGAATGATCCGGCGGGCGGGCGTGGGTTGTTAGGTGATCAGGTGGCGCTGCAGGTCAGGGTTGGTGTGGTGCCGGGGGTGCCGTTGGCGAGGAAGCCGAACGTTGTTGCGGCTCCGGCGCCTAGTGAGCCGTTGTAGGAGACGTTGCGGGCCGTTACGGCGGAGCCGCTGCTGGTTACCGTTGCGCTCCATGCCGAGCTGACTGTCTGGCCGCTGGTGTACGTCCAGTTGACCGTCCAGGCGGTGATCGAGGCCGAGCCGGCGACGACGCGGACCTCGGCCTGGAAGCCGCCGCTCCACGAGTTCACGAGCTGGTAGGTGGCCGAGCAACCCCGGCTGGCGGTGGGAGTGGGGCTGGGAGAGACCGTGGGCGTGGGAGTCGGCGTGGGGGTGCGGCTGGGGGTGGGCGTGGGAGTCGGAGTAGGCGTGGGTGAGGGGTTCGAGCCTACGAAGTTCACGTCGCTGCAGAAGTAGTACGACTGGTCCATGTGGCTGGCCTGCCAGATCGTGAACACGATGTGGTGGCCGGAGCGGCCGGGGGCGTTCACCTCGACAGGGGTCACGGCACCTGTGGGGACCTTGCCCGTCTGGCCGACCAGTTCCAGGTCGCTCCAGCGCAGGGCCTGCGTCTTGGGGTTGAAGCCCTGTTTGGTCGCGTACACGCGAATGTAGTCCGCGCCGTGGATGGCCTGGTCGAGGAGGTTCAGCGTGAAGCGGGCGGGCTTGTCGACCGTCTTCCAGTCGCCGATGGCGTCCATCGCGGCGTAGCGGCCGTTCTGGGTCCTGCCGCCGCTGCAGAGCTGGCCGTCGGGGATGGCCGCCTGGTGGTTGCCGGCCACGCCCTCGCGGTACAGGCCGTTCCAGTTCCACATGGCCTGGACGTCAGCCTGCCAGGCCTGCCAGCACATGGGGTCCAGGGTGGCCATCTGCGGGTTCTGGAAGTCGCTGCCCCAGCGCTGCCAGCAACCGTAGTTCCGGGACGGGGGGTCGCTCACCGAGCCGTGCGCCGACGCGGGCACGACCAGCGCGGTGGTTAGCAGCAGCGTGGCGCTCACGGCTGCGAGCAGACTTCGGAGCAATCTGCGGGGGAGCGTATGCACAGGGTTCCTCCTGGAGTTGAGGGTGCATTCGGGCGCCACGATCTCCTAACCGCAAGTCAGGAACAACGGTGATGCGCGGCCACGCGCAGGCGAACTGGGCTTTCGCTCTCATTAGGGTGAAAGGTTCAAGTTTTTTGTTGGGCGTGGAAACTTAACCGAGGTGGTTCGTCTGGGTGTTCGCGGCTCGAGCGTGGTGAGGTCCTGGGCAGGCTGCTGACGGTGTTGTGATCCGATCTCTATCTCACCGCCGAGCCGCCGTCGATCAACCAGCCGTTATGAGCCCACGGGCCTGAGAAAGCTGTTGAGGACCACGAGGCCCTTTCCGCACTTTTCGTCGACCTCGTGCTGGAGTTCCGGTGTGGCCAGCCAGACCCCGATTTCGACCTGGCCCGTCAGTTCGTCGACCGAGCCGGAAAAGACCCCTTTGATCTCCTTGTATGCCCTTTTCTGGAGGGTCTCCAGTTCCTCCTGGGTGTGCTGGGCCTGGCTCAGGCACAGCGCGCCACCCCAGAGTTCGCGGATCATGGGCTCGCGGGTGGCCACGTCGCCGGTGAAACGCAGGTTCAGCACCAGCCGCTTGGGCGTATCGCTCCATGAACTGGAAGTCATTGGCGTCGTAGCCTTCGAGCTCCTCCAGGTAGCACCCTGAGACGGTCGAACACGATGATGGGTTCGCCGCGGCGGGAACCCTCAGGATTGTTCGACCAGTTGGAGAAGTCTGGTGTTGGGGGTGCCGACCAGTGCCGGCGCGTTGGCGGGCGTGGACCATACCCGGGTGGTGAGGAATTCCAGGAATCTTGTGGCCTCGTCCTCGGAACCGAAGTCGAGGTCGATGAGCACGTAGCGGTCGTCGTCCGATGGGCGGTGGACTCGGTGACTCAGCACACCGCTGCTGCGGCGCATGTCGGCGAAGCTGTCGAACGCCTGCTTCCACGTGCCGAAGTCGCTGATCGCGTGCTCGATGTGCAAGGTGACCACGGTGTTCTCCTTCCGGCTGACCTGACTGCCCCAAGGATGGGCCCGTGCTCGCGGTCGGAGATATCCCAGAAGTCTGGGTACGCTTCGCCTCGTGGCGGCGTCTCTCGCTCACGAGCGCATCCGTGAGCGCATCGTGCGGTTGTGCCGCGGCGCAACGCAGGCGCGGCAGTTACGCGCGGAGGTGCTCGATCAGCTGCGCCACGTGATCGAGTTCGACTTCTACGTCTTCACGCTCACCGACCCGCGTACCTGTGTGGGCTGCGATCCCCTGGCCGACGTGCCGCTCCTCGACGAGCTGCCGCGATTGATCAAGCTCAAGTACGTCACCGCCGTCAACCGGTGGACCAGCCTGAGTGAACCCCCGGTGGCGCTGCTGTGGGAGGGCACCGACGGGCGGCGCGAGCAGAGCCCGCTGTGGCGCGACATGCTGGAGCTCGCCGGCATAGTCGATGTCGCCTCCGTGGTGTTCCGTGATCGTTTCGGCTGCTGGGGTTTCCTGGACCTGTGGCGAGCCGCGCCGGCGACACCGTTCACCGACGCGGACGCCGGCTTCCTCACTGCGGTCGCTCCCCCGGTGACCGAAGCGCTGCGCCGCTGCCAGGCCGCCACGTTCACGGCCCCACCTGGGGACACCGGCCCGCACACCCCGCTGGTGCTGCTGCTGTCACCGGAACTGACGATCCGGGCCCAGACGCGGCAGACCCACGACTATCTGCGCCAACTCCTGCCGACCCCCGCGGAGCGATCCCCTGTCCCTGCCGCCGCCTACAACGTCGCCGCGCAGTTGGTCGCGCTGGAGGAGGGCGTCGACGAGCACCCGTCCGCCGCGAGCGTTCATCTGGCGCACGGAGTCTGGGTCACGCTGCGGGCGGCCAGAATCGGGGACGGCGACATCACGGTCACCATCGAACACGCCACACCGGCGGAACGACTGGACGTCTTCAGCCGAGCCTGCGCGCTCAGCGCCCGTGAAGGCGAGCTCCTCACGGTGCTCGCGCACGGAGCCGACACCCGCCAGGCCGCCTCGCGGCTGAACCTGTCCCCGCACACGGTGCAGGACCACCTCAAGTCGATCTTCCTCAAGACGGGTACGCGGAGCAGACGCGAACTGTTCGCCCGAGTCCTCGGCTGACCGGCTTTTCGCGCCGCAGGCCGTACCGGGACGATAGGGCCTGCGGCAGGGTGTGACGTCAGGGAGTGCGGCCGCGGTTGGTGCCGGCGGGAGTGGTCGCGCCCACGGGAAGGCGCAGGGGGCGACGGACGCCGATGCCAAGGCGAGCATGGCAAAAGCGCCGGGTCGGCGGAGATTACACATATTCTTCTTCCAGCGATTCAGCTGATAAGTCAGGCGACACCCGACACACAAAGTAGTCACGCGAATACCCGAAACAAGATCGCCACGCCGGACGTGCGCCCCCGCTGAAACCCGACAAGGTGACCGACCATCCATTTGACCACGGAGAACCACCCCCGGCGGTAAACCAGCCGATTCCCCGTGATCTTGTAGATTGGCCTTTGTACGCGCCGAAGGTCATTGACGCCGCACGTCGGAAAGTTGGGTTATCGCAATGTCCGGTATTGCAGATACGAGAAAATTCCCGAAGGCGTCCTTATCACCCAACCTTTCGCCGAGAGGCGACGGCATCGATGAGATAGGCCCGCTGTGACTGGGTGAGCTCACCGACAGGGCGGGTGAACTCGATGCCTTTGGCGGACAGCAGTGTCCTGACCTCGGCCGGCTGGTAGCCGGGCAGGCCGCGCAGGAGCCATCCGATGTAGGTGCCCGTGGTCAGCTTGTCGGTACGAGCCAGCACCTCGGCCACACTCAGTTGCCCTGAGGCCAGCGCCGCCCGTAGTTCCTCTCTGCTCTGAGGAGTGAACGAGGCCGGTGGCGAGCTCGCCGGCGACGGCAGGCGGGCCATGGTCTGCCCGAGGGAGACCTGTGCCTGTTCGGCCTGGTCGGTGGGCATCCAGCGCATGGCGCCGATGAGCACCGCCAAGATCCCGGCCAGGAGGAGGGCGCTGACGATGTGCCGCCGGGGCAGCCGCCCATCCTGCTGCCTGCTGGCCGCCAGCTTGATGCCCACCACGGCGGTACGCAGGAGAACGCCGGCCACCACGCCGATCAGAATGGGCTCCACCTGCGGAGGTATAGGGCGGACCGTTGCGATCAGGACGCCGACCGCAGGGCTGACACAGGAGACCGTCAGCCACGGGGTCACCCGCTGCTTGGCCATGTCCAGCAGCGCGGTCAGGGCCAGCCCTTCGCTGGTGGAATGCACCATGAGCGCGATCACGACCACGGCCGACGCCGTCAGAGCGAGCGTCGCGCCTTCGACCGCCCGGTGGACCGACAGTGCCGCGGCGGTGCCCACGCCGCCGAAGACGGTGGCGCTGACCACCTCTTTGACCCGGCGGTGCAGGCCGGGCCGGTGCCTGCCCGCGGCCGGTGCGCCGTCCTCGTGCCCGTGACCGTGTCCGCAACCCTTGCGGGTGAAATAGGTGATGACCAGGAAGCCAAAGGCGATCGCCAACCCCAGCGCCCACAGCGGGACGCCGGTCTCGCTCGCCTCCTGCCAGGCATCGGGCAGCATGTCGATCAACGCGGTGACCAGCATCAGTGCGGACGCGACCGAGAGCAAGGCGGTGACCTGCCGGGACTTCCTTCTGGCCAGCCAAGCCCCGGCCAGGGTGGACAACGAGATCAAGACGACCGCCAGCCACACCGACACCCCTGACGATCGTCCCTCAAGGGCGGGTTCCAATGCCGGGCTCATCAAATGCGTCCATCCGGACGTGCGCATGGTTCTCCTCCGTCCTGCCAGCGGAAAGACCGTTCTGAGGGGGACCGCCGGGGGCGACGGTCCCCGGGTAACTTCACTCCGTCGCGCAGCAACCGTCCTGATCTGGCAGGCCGACACACTGATCAGCGCCGGTTTCCTCGTGTTCCGCGTCCACGTGGTGTTCGTGGACGTCGTGGATTTCCGCATCTCCGGCGTGCGAATGATGGTGGGTATGGGTCATGGCTGCCTCCCTGGGGATAACCCGGCGGTCATCACGGAGGGTAGATAGCCAATCACTCAGCGTTTACACATCTGATCAGATGTTCATGCGTTGACAGCACGCAGCACTCCCGCCACACTCCAACATGTGAACATGGGTTCAAGTGTTAAGGAGTGGAACGGTGACTGACCACGGCCACCAGCACGGACACGGTCACGGGGTCAGGGCGGAAACCGACCGCCGTTACCTGACCGGTGCGCTCATCCTGATCGTCGCCTTCATGGCGGTCGAGGTCGTGGTCGGCGTCATCGCCCAGTCCCTGGCCCTGATCTCGGACGCCGGGCACATGCTCACCGACGCCATCGCCATCGTCTTCGCCCTGATCGCGATGCGCATCTCCGCCCGCCCGCCGCGCGGAGGCTTCACCTATGGCCTCAAACGCGCGGAAATCATCTCCGCCCAGATCAACGGCATCACGCTGCTACTGCTCAGTGTGTACTTCGTCGTCGAAGGCGTACGCCGGATCGTGGACCCTCCCGAAGTGGCGGGACTGTACGTGGTCGTCACCGGCCTGGCCGGGATCGCGGTGAACATCGCGGCCACCTGGCTGCTGTCCAAGGCCAACCGGAGCAGCCTCAACGTCGAAGGCGCCTACCAGCACATCCTCAACGACCTGTTCGCCTTCATCGCCACCACCATCGCCGGAGCGATCGTCTGGCTCACCGGCTGGGGCCGCGCCGACGCCCTCGCCGCCCTGGTCGTGGCCGCCCTCATGCTCAAGGCCGGGTGGGGCCTGGTCCGCGACGCGGGCCGGGTCTTCATGGAGGCCGCCCCCGCCGGCATGAACCCCACCGAGATCGGCACCAGGACCGCCGCCCTGGACAAGGTCGTCGAAGTACACGACCTGCACATCTGGGAGGTCACCTCGGGCTACCCCGCCATGTCGGCGCACATCCTGGTCGAACCCGGCGCCGACTGCCACGCGGTCCGCCTCGCCGCCGAACGACTCGCCCACGACCAGTACGGCATCGACCACACCACTCTCCAGGTCGACCACGCCCCCGCGGAACTGCTGACCGTCGGCACGACGGAGGCGGCGCACTGCGCCGCCCCCCACGGCCCCTCCCACAGGGGAGCCGTGTCGTGATCGTCGGGCAAGGCCCGTGCAAGGTCAGGCCTTGTCGCCCGCCGGCACCGTGACCTGGTCGTCGCCTGACGGGACGTCGGCCTCGGCGGCGTCCGCATCCTCCGAAGCGGCGACTGCGGGGACGGCGCGCTTGGTGGCGAGGAAGGCGGCCGAGGCCAGTACGACGCCGCAGACGACGAGCAGCAGGACCCGGTAATCGAGGAGCGCGATGAGGCTCGCGCCCACCGCGATCGAGGCCACCTGCGGGACCGTGACGCCGAACTCGAAGGCGGCGAAGACGCGCCCGCGCAGGTCCTCCGGCGTGGAGCGCTGGAGCGCGGTGGTCGCGCCGATCACGATCCACGGCGTGGAGATGCCGAGCACCAGCATGCCGGCGATCACCACCGCGACGATGGGCGTGGTCAGCAGCAGGCTGCTGGCGGCCACCATCGCCAGGGCGATGACCACCAGCTTCAGCTCGCTGGTGCGCCGGATCACCGCGCCGGCCGTGGCGCCGCCGATGATGGTCCCCACCGCCTGGACGGCGCCGAGTACCGCCAGGAAGGTCGCGGCGCGTCCGAGGCCCTCGGTGACCACCGCGAAACCGATGGACTCGTAGAAGCCGATGACCAGCATGGTGAGCGCGCAGGCGACGACGAGCCCGCGGAGGGTGGCGTTGCCGCGCAGGAAGCGCAGCCCGCCGGTGGTCTCGGCCACCCAGGGCTCGGAGGTGGGGGTGGGCGCGGACTCGGTGACCTTCATGAGCGCGATCGACGCCGCGGCCAGCACGAAGACGGCCGCGTCGAGGACGACCACCGCCTCCGCGCCGAGCCAGGCGAACAGCCCGGCCCCGATGATCGGGGAGAAGACGCGGAGCAACCCGCGCAGGGACTGGACCACGCCGTTGGCGTCGCCCAGCCGATCCTCGGGCACCACCGAGGGCAGGAAGGCGTTCTGCGCCGGGCCGGTCACGCTGCCGAGCGCGCCGTACAGGAACATGATCACGTAGATCATCCAGATGTCGCCGCTGTCGCGTACCAGCAGGAGCGGGAGGACGACGGCGGCGGAGGACAGGTAGGAGCCGGCCAGCAGGGGGCGGCGCCGGAACCTGTCGACCAGCAGGCCCGACACGGGTAGCAGCAGGCTGCCTCCGGCGAACGCGAACATCACCAAGCCGGCGGCCGTGGTGCTGCCGGTGAGGGTCTTCACCCAGATGGCCATCGCGAGGAACAGCGCGAAGTCGCCGAAGTTGGAAAGCGCGTCCCCGAGAATGTAGAGGCGCAGCTGAGGAATCCTGAGTAGGGGCACCATTTCTCTGGTCGCTTTCTCTCAGTGTTCGCGTCAGGGATGGTTGAGCCGAGCCTCAAGCTAACATCGCGGTCTGCCCTGGTTGGGGAACGTGGCGCGAACTTGCCACCTTGGCCGCCGGACCCGGTCGCGCCGGAGGAACCCGGCTAACTTCCGAATCATCATTCTCAGCGAGAAAGCCATCCATAGACAGCCGCATGGCCGCCGACCAGGCGACTTACCACTGCGGACGTCCGGACCACGGCCTTCTCATTAATCGGTCCGGTTCTCGGAGGCCCCGATGACTTTTCCGAAAATCCCCTTCTCGGAATTGCCGTGATCCCGATGGAGAATCCGATATTCGAGGCCGCGGAGCGATTCGCGGTCAAATTCGGTGTCCCGGTCGGTGCGGTGCTCGCCGGTTGCTGCCTGGTGGTCCTGGCCCAGGGCGCGGGCGAGGAGCAGATCCGCGGAGTGGTCTCGGACCCGGACGGCGGCAGCCCTGGCGAGGTGCTGCTGCCCTGGCGGGTCAGGCTGCGGGAGCTGGTCGAGCGGGTGGCCGGGTTGCCGCTGCCGCCCGCCCGCCTGCTCGTCCGCCTGGCCGACGCGGATTCCAGCCAAGCGGATTCACATCCGTCCATCCTGATCGATCTCGACCGGCGCGAGGTGGCCGCCGAGCCGCTGCTGTGCTCGCGCCTGCAGGCGGCGCTGGCCGCCGAGCCCGAGCTGCCCGCGGGCCGTGCCTGGTTGTGGAGCGCCGAGGACGAGCGGATCGTCGCCGCAGCGCACTCCCCCCGCTCCTGGGACACCACCGAGACGGTGGCCTCGCTGATCAGGCGCCACATGCTGGACACGCCCGACGCGGTCGCCATCGAGGAGGGCTCGCGCGCGGTCACCTACCGGCAGCTGGGCGAGCTGGTGGCCGGGCTGGCCGGCCAGTTCGCGCGCGCGGGCGCCGGCCCCGGCGACATGGTCGGCATCGGCCTGCCCCGCCGTGTGGAGACGATCGCCGCGCTGCTCGCCGTCTGGTCGCTGGGCGCCGGTTTCCTGCCGCTGGACCTCAAGCACCCGCCGCTGCGCCTGGGACAGCAGCTGACGGCGGCCGGGGCCAGGTTCGCGGTGCTCCCCGACGACGCCGCGCTGGACCTGCCGGGCATCCACGTGCTGTCCGCCTCGGCCGACCCGGTCCCCGGCGAGGTGCCCGCCTTCCCCGTGGCGCTGGACGGCGTGGCCTACGCGCTGTCGACCTCGGGCTCGACGGGCGTGCCGAAGGCGGTGGCGATACCGCACGCCGCGCTGCGGCACTCGGTCGGCGCCATCGGCGCCATGATCGGCGCCGACCGGCCGCACGTGACCTGCATGGCGACGCTCACCTTCGACATGTCCACCATGGAGATCTTCCTGCCGCTGGCGAGGGGCGGCCGGCTCGTGCTGGTCCGCGAGGAGCTCCAGCGTGACCCGGAACGGCTGGCCGCCTGGCTGACCGGCCGCCCCCTCCAGCTGGTGCAGGCCACCCCGACCACCTGGCGGATGACCGTGCCGTACCTGCCGGAGGGCGGCCTGCGCGACGTGGACGTCATCTGCGGGGGCGAGGCGCTCAGCGCCGACCTGGTGGCCGCCCTGCACCGGACCGGCGCGCGGGTGTGGAACGGGTACGGCCCGACCGAGGTCACCATCTACACCGTCACCCACCTGGTGCCGGAACCGCCGCTCGACCCCATACCGATCGGCCGCCCGCTGGCCGGCACCCGGGCCGCGGTCCTCGACCAGTGGGGCAGGACGGCGCCGGTCGGCCAGGTCGGCGAGCTCGTCCTGGGCGGGCCGCAACTCGCCATCGGGTACGTCGGCGACCCCGACCGTACCGCGGCGGTCTTCCAGCACCACCCCGAGCTGGGCCGGATCTACCGAACCGGCGACCTGTGCGCGTGGCGGCGGGACGGCGCACTGGCCTACCACGGCCGCATCGACCACCAGGTGAAGCTGCGCGGCCAGCGCATCGAACTGGAGGAGATCGAGGCCGTCGCCGAGCGCCACCCGGACGTGACCCGTGCGGCGGCGCTGGTGGTCGAGCACACCGCGGGCGACCAGCGGCTCGCCCTGTACGCGCAGGCCACGCGGGTGCAGCCCGCCGAGCTGCGCGCGCACCTGGAGCAGTGGCTCCCCCGGGCGCTGATGCCCCAGTGGATCACCATCCTGCCCAGCCTTCCCCGCACCGGCAGCCAGAAGATCGACAGGCGTGCGCTCCAGCGGCACGCCGCCGCAGCTATGGAGACGCGATGAGAATCCTGGGTATCAGCGGCCTGCACAATTCCGAGGAGTTCAAGCGCCGGGAGCTGCCCGGCCTGTCCGAGCGCGAGTACCGCGTCAGCCAGGGCCGCGACTCCGCCGCCGCGCTCGTGGTGGACGGCAAGATCGTGGCCGCCGCCGCCGAGGAGCGTTTCACCGGCGAGAAGAGCACCGGCAGCTTCCCCGTCAACGCCATGCGCGACTGCCTGGACCGGGCGGGGCTGCGGCTGGCCGACATCGACCTGATCGGCCACGGCTTCGCGCACGAGCCGTCCGAGCTGGAGGCCGGCGAGGAGTACCTGGCGCGCCGCTACCGGGAGGTCTACGACCCCGCGGTGCAGCTGCGCTGGCTGGCCGAGCACTTCCCCGGCGAGAACTTCCCCGGCGAGAACTTCCCCGGTGAGCGCTCCCCCGGCGAGGGCTTCGCCTCCCGCTTCGTGCCGGTCCCGCATCACCTCGCGCACGCCGCGAGCGCGTACTACGCCAGCGGGTTCGACGACTGCCTGGTGCTGGTGGCCGACGGCCGGGGCGAGACCGAGTGCCTCACGGTCTACACGGGCATCGGCGGCAAGCTGGAGCCGCTGCACAGCGTGCCGGCGCTGCACTCGCTCGGCACGCTCTACGGGGTCTTCACCCTCTACCTCGGCTTCGAGATGGCCCTCGACGAGTACAAGATGATGGGCCTGGCCTCCTACGGCGACCGCACCCGCTACGAGCGCCACCTGCGGCAGATGATCAACCTGCGCCCCGGGGGGCCCGAGTACAGCATCCCGCTGCTGGCCCGCGACGGCGACCTGCTGCAGCGCGAGACGCACCGCGGCGTGCTCGCCGTCCTGGAGGAGACCTTCGGCCCCGCGCGGATACCCGGCGGGCCGATCGAGCAGCACCACATGGACATCGCCGCCGCCGCGCAGGGCGCGCTGGAGCGCTGCCTGCTGCACGTGCTGCGCCACTACCGCCGCCAGACCGGGCTGCGCGACCTGTGCTACGCCGGCGGCGTCGCGCTCAACTGCACCGCCAACAGCCTCATCCTGCGCTCCCGCCTGTTCGACCGGGTGTTCGTCCCGCCGGGCGCGGGCGACGACGGCACCGCGGTGGGCGCCGCGCTCTACCTGCACGCCACGCGCAAGCCGGAGACGCCGATCACGCCGATGGTCATGCCGTACTGGGGCACCTCGTTCAGCTCGGCGGAGATCGCCGAGCACCTGGCGACCAGGACCGACTGCGGGTACCGGCACGTGCCCGACCAGGAGGAACTGCTGGCCGACACGGCGGCGGCGCTGGACCGCGGCGAAGTGGTCGCCTGGTTCCAGGGCGGCATGGAGTTCGGCCCGCGCGCGCTGGGCAACCGCAGCATCCTGGCCGACCCGCGCGAGGCCCGGATGCGCGACCACATCAACAACCTGATCAAGAAGCGCGAGGATTTCCGCCCCTTCGCCCCGGTCGTGAAGGAGGAGGCGGCCGCCGAGCTGTTCGAGATCAGGCGCGGGCGCGAGCGGCAGTACGCGCACATGCTCTTCACCACCAGGACCCGCCCCGAGCACCGCGAGCACCTGGGCGCGGTCACCCACATCGACGGCACCGCGCGCGTGCAGGCGGTGAGCCGCGCGGGCAACCCGCGGCTGTGGGAGCTGCTGACCGCGTTCGGCGCGCGCACCGGAGTGCCCGCGCTGCTCAACACCTCCTTCAACCTGCGCGGCCAGCCGATCGTCCGGACCCCGCGCGAGGCGGTGGACACCTTCCTGCGCGGCGGTCTCGACCGGCTGGTCATCGGCGATCACGTGGTGCTGCCCGGAGGCTCGTCATGAGCGTCTCGACCACGCTGGCCCCCGACGTCGCCGAGCCGGCCCGCCCCACCTACGCACGCGGTTCGCTGACCCGCTCGCTGGACGGCCGGTACGGCGCTGATCCGCTGGCCGTGCTCGCGGCGGCGGTGCAGGCCCTCATCGCCGGGCCGGACGCCGAGGCGGTGGCGGTCGTGGCGGTCTCCGGTGGCGGGCTGCGCGGCCTGCGTTCACCACTGGGCGAGGGCACCCGGATCGGGGCACTGCTCGACGCGGCCGACGGCGAGATCGACCCGGAGGCGCGGGTCGTCGTGGCGGTCGACGCCGACCGCGCCGAGGTGGAGCGGCTCGCCCTCGCGCTGCCCGGCTGCGACTGCGTGTTCCTGCTGTACGGCGACGCCGACGGCTGGTCGCTGGAGTGCGACTACGACGCCGACCGCTACGGCGCCCCGACCATGGAATGGCACCTGGACCGGCTGGAGTCGATCCTCGAACTGCTGGAGACCGACCCCGGCGCGCCGCTGTACGACGTCATGGTGGCGCCGGAGGCGCTGGCCGACGACGACGGCTGGCAGGAGCGGGCCTACGTCGCGCCGCGCACCCCCACCGAGGAGGCCCTGGCCGCCATCTGGGCGGAGGTCCTGCAGGTGGACAAGGTCGGCGCCGAGGACGACTTCTTCGCGCTCGGCGGCCACTCCATCCTCGCGGCCCGCGTGCTGACCAGGATCCGCGCGGTGTTCGGCGTCGACGTGCACTTCGACCAGCTGTTCGCCGCTCCGACGCTGGCGGCCTGCGCGCGGGCGGTGTCCTCCGCCGCCACGGGCGCCCCCGCCCATCCGCTGGCGCCGGTGCCGGCCGGGGAGGCCGTCGCCTCGCTGGAACAGGAGCGGTTGTGGTTCCTGGACCAGTGGCGGCCGGGCACCGCCCTCTACAACGTGCCCGTGCTGCTGGAGCTCACCGGCCAGGTGGACCCGGCGCGACTGCGCGCGGCGGTCCAGCGGGTCGCCGACCGGCACCCCGCCCTGCGCACCGCGTTCGCCCCGGTGGACGGCAGGCCGGAGCCGTACACCGCGCCCGCGGACGTGCCGTGGAGCGAGGCGACCGCCGCCACCTGGGAGCAGGCCGGAGCTCTGGCCGACGAACGGCTGCGCGAGCCCTTCGACCTGACCACCCCGCCGCTCATCAAGGCCGGGCTGGTCAGCCACACCACCGACCGCCACCTGCTGTGGATCTCCATCCACCACATCGCCGTGGACGGCTGGTCCCTCACCCTCCTGCTGGACGACCTCACGGCCGCCTACCAGGATGAGCCCCTGTCCGGTCAGGGCCAGTACGGCTACGCCGAGTACGCCGCCTGGCAGCGCGCCACCCTCACCGGCCCTGCCCTCGACGCGGGCCTGACCTGGTGGCGCGGCTACCTGGACGGCCTGCCGCCGCTGCTCGACCTGCCCGCCGACCGCCGCCGCCCGGCCGTACAGAGCTTCGCCGGCGGGACCACGTACCACCAGGTGCCGCCCGAGCTGGCCGCGGCGCTGGCGGAGTTCGCCAGGTCGTGCTCGGCCACCGCCTTCGACGTGGGCATGGCCGTCTTCGCGCTGCTGGTACGCCGCTGGACCGGGCACACCGACCTGGCGGTCGCCACGCCGGTGGCAGGCAGGCCGCTGCCCGAGCTGGAGAGCCTGGTCGGCTTCTTCGTCAACACCCTGGTCATCAGGACCGACCTGACCGGCGACCCCACCTTCCGCGAGCTGGTCGACCGGGTGCGCCACAGCGCCGCCGGCGCGCTCAGCCACCAGGACATCCCGTTCTCCGCGCTGGTGGAGGCGCTCCGGCCGGAACGCGACCTGGCCTACGGGCCGCTGGCCCAGCTGGCCTTCGCCCACTACCGGCCCTCCCCCTACGCCTGGCCGCTGACCGGCGAGCTGGACGCGCGGCTGCGGCCCGCCGACACCGGCACGGCCAAGTTCGACCTGACCCTCACTCTGCACGACAACCCGGACGGCATGGTCGTGGCGGTCGAGTACGCCGAGGACCTGTTCGAGGCGGCCACCGCCGACCGGCTGGCCGAGCAGTGGCTGACGCTGCTGCGCGGCCTGCTGGCCGACCCCGTCGCGCCGGTCTCCCGGATCACCGAGCTGCCCGCCCACCAGCGACGGGTGGTCGTCGACTGGGCGGGCGAACTCAGCGGCCGGCCGCTGCCGCCGATCACCGAGCTGGTCGCCCGCCGGGTGCGCGAGCGCCCGGACGCGGTGGCCGTGCGGGACGGGGACACCGAGCTGACCTACGGGCAGCTGTGGGCCAGGGCGGGGGCGCTGGCCTCCCTGCTCGGCCCCTCGCGCGGCGACCTCGTGGGGCTGGCCTGCCACCGGGGGGCCGACCTCGTGGTCGGCATGCTCGGCATCCTGCGCGCCGGGGCCGCCTATGTACCGCTCGACCCGGCCTACCCCGTCGGCCGCCTGGCCTTCATGCTGGAGGACACGGGCGCTCGCCGGGTGGTCGGACACCGCGACCTGCTCGCGAAGCTGCCGCTGGACGGCCGTACCGGAATCGACGTGCGGGAGGCGGCCGAGGCGGACGCGCCCGAGGTGGCCACGACGCCGGACGACGCCGCGTACGTGATCTACACCTCCGGCTCCACCGGCCGTCCCAAGGGCGTGGTAGTACAGCACCGGGGCATCACCCGCCTGGTCGAGGACACCGACTACGTCACGCTCGACGAGTCGACCGTGCTCGCCCAGCTCTCCAACGCCTCCTTCGACGCCATCACCTTCGAGGTGTGGGGCGCGCTGGCGGCAGGCGGACAGATCGTCGTCGTGCCGCCCGAGGCGGTGCTGTCGCCGCCCGCGCTGGCGGGCCTGCTGCGCGACACCGGCGTCACCACGGTGTTCATCACCACGGCCCTGTTCAACGCGGCGACCGGCGAGGTGCCCGACGCCTTCGCCACCGTGGCGCAGCTCTACTTCGGCGGCGAGGCCCTCGACGTCGCCAGGGTCGCCGAGGTCCTGCGCGGCGGGCAGGGGCCCCGGGCCCTGCACAACATCTACGGGCCGACCGAGGTCACCACCTTCTCCACCTACCAGCCGCTCACCGAGCCGCCGGCCACCCGGGGCCCGATCGGCGGTCCCATCGCCGACACCACCGCCTGGGTGGTCGAGCTCGGCACCGGCGACCTCGCGCCCGTGGGCGTGCCCGGCGAACTGTGGCTCGGCGGCCCCGGCGTGGCCTGCGGCTACTGGGGAAGGCCGGGCCACACCGCGCGCTCCTTCGTGCCCGACCCCTTCTCCGGTACGGCGGGAGCCCGGCTCTACCGCACCGGCGACCTGGTCAGATGGACCTCGGACGGCACGCTGGAGTTCCTGGGCCGGATCGACCACCAGCTGAAGATCCGGGGCTTCCGCGTCGAACTCGGCGAGGTCGAACTGGCCCTGTCGGCCCTCCCGCAGGTGCGCGCCTGCGCCGTCGTCGCACTCCAGCCGGAGGGCGGGCCCGTGGAGCTGGTCGGCTACGTGCAGCCGCGGGCCGGGGCCGACGTGGTCGCCCTGCGCGAGGCGCTGGCCGGAGAGCTGCCCGACCACCTGATCCCGGCGCACCTGATCCTGGTGGACCGGCTGCCGCTGAACCCCAACGGCAAGATCGACACCGCCGCCCTGCCCGCCCCGCGGAGCGCGCGCGCCGGCCTCGGCCTCGCGCCGCCCGAGGGGCCGGTCGAGCAGCTCCTGGCCGAGGTGTGGGCCGAGGTGCTCGGCCGCGCGGAGCTCGGCGCCGAGGACGACTTCTTCGAACTGGGCGGCCACTCGCTGGACGCGCTCAAGGTCACCACCCGCATCGAGCGGGCGCTGCGCACCCCGCTGTCGGTGCGCGAGCTCTTCCAGCACAAGACCGTACGGCGGCTGGCCGCCGCACTGCGCGAGCGCGACGCCGACCGCATGGACCGGGTCGCCCGCGTGGTCCTGGCGGTCCGGAGCCTGACACCGGAAGAGCGCGAAGCCCGGCTGCGTCAAGGAGAGGAAAACGCCTGATGGACACCCAGCACGCCGAGGAGCAGCTGATCAGCAGGCTGCTCGCCGAAGCCGGCATCGAGGACGAGACACGGCCGGCCGCCGTCCCGCGCCGCCGGCCAGGACCGGCTCCGCTGTCGTTCGGCCAGGAGCGGCTGTGGTTCCTGGACCAGTGGCGGCCCGGCACCGCGCTCTACAACGTGCCCGTGCTGCTTGAGCTCAGCGGGCCCGCCGATCCGGCGCGGCTGAGCGCGGCCGTCCAGCGGCTGGCCGACCGGCACCCGGCCCTGCGCACCGCGTTCACCTCCGTGGACGGCAGGCCGGAGCCGTACACGGCGCCCGCCGCCGTGCCGTGGAGCGAGGCCGCCGCCGGCACCTGGGAGCAGGCCAGGGAGCTGGCCGACGAGCGGCTGCGCGAGCCCTTCGACCTGACCGCCCCGCCGCTCATCAGAGCCGGGCTGATCACCCACACCGCCGGACGTCACCTGCTGTGGATCTCCATCCACCACATCGCCGTGGACGGCTGGTCCCTCGCCCTGCTCCTCGACGAGCTGGCCGGGGAGCGGGAGGCCAAGACGGCCATCGACTACACCGACTACGCCGCCTGGCAGCGCGACGCCCTCACCGGCGCCACCCGGGAGACGGGCCTGTCCTGGTGGCGCGGTTACCTGGACGGCCTGCCGCCGCTGCTCGACCTGCCCGCCGACCGCCAGCGCCCGGCCGTACAGGACTTCACCGGGGACACCAAGCACTTCGTGCTGCCCGCGGAGCTGGCCGAGCAGGTGCGCGGCCTGGCCAGGACCGGCGGCGCCACCGTGTTCGAGGTGCTGCTGGCCGCCTTCGCGCTGCTCCTGGGGCGGTGGACCGGCCGTACCGACGTGGTGGTCGCCTCCCCGGTGGCCGGGAGGCCGGCCCGCGAGCTGGAGGACCTGGTCGGCTTCTTCGTCAACACCCTGGTCATCAGGACCGACCTGGCGGGCGACCCGACCTTCGCGCAGCTGGTGGCGAGGGTGGGCGAGTCGGCCGGTCAGGCGCAGGCCCACCAGGACATCCCGTTCGCGCTGCTGGCCGACGCGCTCCAGCCGGACCGCGACCTGTCGCACCCGCCGCTCGTCCAGGTGCAGTTCGGGCTGCACCGCCAGGAGCGCAGCAGCTGGCAGTTGGACGGCGGGGTACGCGCCGTCCAGCTGCCGGTGGACACCGGCACCGCCAAGTTCGACCTCACCGTCACCGTCGTGGACACGCCGGACCAGATGCGGGTGGAGCTGGAGTACGCCACCAGCCTGTTCGACGCGCGCACCGCCGACCGGCTCGCCGAGCAGTGGCAGACGCTGCTGCGCGGCCTGCTGGCCGACCCCGCCGTGCCGGTCTCGCACGTCAGCGCGCTACCCGCGGCGGAGTCCGAGCTGCTGGCCGCCTGGTCGGGGCCCCGCGAACAGCTGCCCGCCGTCGCGTCGCTGCCCGGCCTGGTGGCCGAGCAGGTGCGGGCCAGGCCGGACGCCGTCGCCCTCACCGACGGCGCCACCCAGCTCACCTACGCCGAGCTGTGGGCACGTTCCGGCGCGCTGGCCGGCCATCTCGGCACCGGTCCCGGCGACCTGGTGGGGCTCGCCTGCCGGCGCAGCGCCGACCTGGTCGTCGGCATGCTCGCCATCCTGCGCACCGGAGCCGCGTACGTGCCGCTCGACCCGGCCTACCCGGACAGCCGCCTGGCTTTCATGCTGGCGGACACCGGCCTGGACGTGGTCGTCACCCAGCGCGGGGTCAAACTGCCGCCCGGCGACTACCGGACCGTCCTGGCCGACGCGCCGGGGCAGCCGTTCACCGACGCGGAACCCGGCCCGCACGACCTGGCCTACCTGATCTACACCTCCGGCTCCACCGGCACGCCCAAGGCCGTCATGGTCACCCACCACAACGTGATCAGGCTGCTCGGCGGCACCCACGAGTGGTACGGCTTCGGCCACGGGGACGTGTGGACCCTGCTCCACTCCAGCTCCTTCGACGTCTCGGTCTGGGAGGTGTGGGGGGCGCTCACCACCGGGGGCAGGCTCGTGGTGGTCTCCCACTGGGAGAGCAGGGAGCCCGAGGCGTACTACGACCTGGTCCGCCGCGAGCGGGTCACCGTGCTGAACGCCACCCCGGCCGTCTTCCGCCAGTTCGTGGCGGTCGACGAGCGCACCGCGGCCGACCTGGACCTGCGGCTGGTGGTCTTCGCCGGCGACGCGCTCGACCGTGACTCGGTGCTGCGCTGGTGGGAGCGGCACGGCACGGACACGCCGCGGCTGGTCAACATGTACGGGATCACCGAGACCACGGTGCACAGCACCTACGGCCCGCTGACCCGCGAGCTGCTGGCCGAGCGGGCCAGCCCCGTCGGCGTGCCGCTGCCCGACCTGGGCATCCACCTCCTGGACCCGGCGGGCCGCCCGGTGGCCGTCGGCGTGATCGGCGAGCTCTACGTGAGCGGCGACGGCGTGGCGCGCGGCTACTGGAACCGGCCCGCGCTCACCGCCGAGCGGTTCCTGCCCGACCCCTTCTCCGGACGTCCCGGGGCCAGGCTCTACCGCAGCGGCGACCTGGCCAGCTGGAAGCCCGACGGCACGCTGGAGTTCCACGGCCGGATCGACCACCAGCTGAAGATCCGCGGCTTCCGCATCGAGCCCGGCGAGGTGGAGGCGGCGATCACCGCGCACCCCGACGTGTCCAAGTGCGTGGTCGTCGCGCACGGCGACACCGACCGGCGGCTGGCCGCCTACGTCGTGCCACGGCCGGGCGTCCGGCTGAGCGTCGAGACCGTGCACGAGTACCTCGAACCCCGGCTGCCCGTCCACATGGTTCCCTCGGTCGTGGTCATCCTCGACGAGCTGCCGCTCACCACCAACGGCAAGATCGACCGCGCCGCGCTGCCCTCGCCCGACGAGGCGCGGCCCGCGCTGGCGCACGGGTACGTCGAGCCGCGCACCGAGACCGAGCGGGAGCTCGCCCAGGTGTGGGCCGAGGTGCTGGAGCTGGAGCGGGTCGGCGTGACCGACAACTTCTTCCACCTCGGCGGGGACTCCATCCGGAGCGTGCAGGTGCTGGCGCTGGCCCGGGACCGCGGGCTCGACTTCCAGCTCCAGCGGCTCTTCCAGCTGCCCACCGTCGCGCAGCTGGCCGCCGACATCGTGCCGGCCACGCCGGTGGAACGGGCGCGTGAGCCGTACGAGCTGATCTCCGCGGCGGACCGGGCCAGACTGCCCGAGGACGTCGTGGACGCCTACCCGATGGCCGCGCTCCAGGTCGGCATGGTCTTCCACATGGAATCCGACGAGCGCATGCTCTACCAGAACGTCGACAGCTTCCACCTGCGCGCGCCGTTCGTCGAGGACCTCTTCCGCGCCGCCACCGACCAGGTGGTCCAGCGGCACGACATCCTGCGCACCTCCTTCCACCTGAGCGAGTACAGCGACATGCTGCAGCTCGTCCACCGCACGGCGGAGCTGCCCGTCGTCGTGGCGGACGTGCGCGACCTGGACCCCGAGGAGCAGGCGCGCGTCATCGGCGAGCTGGTCGAGCGGGAGCGCGGGCGCCCCTTCGACCTGTCGGCCCCGCCGCTGTGGCGCTTCTTCGTCCACCTGCGCAGCGACGAGACCTTCCAGTGGACGCTGGTGGAGCACCACGCCATCCTGGACGGCTGGAGCCTGCACTCCACGATCGCCGAGATCCTGGAGCGCTACCTCGCGCTGCTCAAGGACCCGGCGAGCGAGCCCGAGCCGCGCCCGGCCTCGGTCTACCGCGACTTCGTCGAGGCCGAGCGCCGCGCGCTGGAGTCCGACGACGAGCGCGAGTGGTGGATGGCCAGGATGGCCGGGCTCGACCGGCTGGAGCTGCCGCGCTGGCCGCAGGACTGCCCGGCCGACGAGGTGGCGCCGGCCTACGACGTGCAGGACTGGACGCTGCCGCCGGACAGCAGCGACTTCTACGGCTGGCGGGAGACCAAGATCCCCGACGAGCTCTGCCACGGCCTGGAGCGGGTGGCCGAGCGGCTCGGCGTGCCGCTGAAGAGCGTGCTGCTGGCCGTGCACATGCGGGTGCTCGGCTACCTGACCGGGACCGCCGACGTGGTCACCGGCATGGCGTTCAACGGACGGCTTGAGGAGACCGGCGGCACCGAGACGCGCGGGCTGTTCCTCAACTCCCTGCCGGTGCGGGCCCAGGTGGCGGGCACCTGGACGGACCTGATCCGCGGCGTCTTCGCCGAGGAGAACGCGCTGCTGCCGCACCGCAGGTTCCCCACCTCGGAGATCCAGCGGCTGGCCGGCGGCGACCAGCTGTACGAGACGCACTTCGTCTACAACCACTTCCACGTGCTCAAGGACGTGCTCGACGGCGGCGAGGTGGCCTTCGTCGACCCCAAGCTCGACTCCTTCACCACGGTGCGCGTCGAACCGACCAACTACCCGTTCGTCTGCGGCTTCCTGCGCAACCCGCGCTCGGGCACCGGCCTGCTGATGGGCCTGGACTTCCACCTCGGCGAGTTCGCGCCCGAGCAGGTCCGGCGGATCAGGGACTGCTACCTGACCGCGCTGCACCAGGTGGTCGCCGACCCGGACGCCCCCGTGGCGGCCCTGCCGCTGTCGGCCCCGGCCGAGCGGGCGCTCGTACGGCGCTGGAACAGGACAGAACGGCCGGGAGCGCTGGCCCGATCGATGCAGTCGCTGGTCGCCGACCACGTGCGGCAGCGGCCGGACAGCGTCGCGGTGGTGGACGGCACGCGGCGGCTGACCTACGCCGAACTCTGGGCGCGCGCCGGGTCGATCGCGGCCGCGCTGCGCCGGGCCGGCGTGACGGCGGGCGACCTGGTGGGGCTGTGCTGCGAGCGCGGCGCCGACCTGGTGGCCGGGATGGTCGGCATCCTGCGGGCCGGGGCGGCCTACGTGCCGCTCGACCCCGGCTACCCGCCGGAGCGGCTGTCCTTCATGGTCGAGGACACCGGCGTCCCGGTGGTGGTCGGCCACCGCGACCTGCTGGCCGGGCTGCCCATCGAGGACCACCAAGCCCTGCCCGTGGAGGACATCCCCGACGCGGCGTTCGACGAGGACCTGCCGGGCGGGGGCGGCGACGCGGTCGCGACCGTCGTCTACACCTCGGGCTCCACCGGACGGCCCAAGGGAGTCGCGGTGCCGCACCGCGGCGTGGTCCGCCTGGTGTGCGACACCGACTACGTCGACCTGGGCCCCGACAGCGTGGTGGCCCAGCTGTCGAACTCCTCCTTCGACCCGCTCATCTTCGAGGTGTGGGGCGCGCTGCTCAACGGCGGCCGGCTGGTGATCGTGCCCAACGAGACCGTGCTGTCCCCCACCGGCCTGGCCGCGCTGCTGCGCGAGGAGGGCGTGACCATGCTGGCGCTGGTCACCGCCCTGTTCAACGCCACCGTACGGGAGGCGCCCGACGCCTTCGCCACGGTCGGCCAGGTCTACATCGGCGGCGAGCGGGTCAACCTGGCCAGCGTGCGCGCCGCCGAGCACGGCGGGCTCAACAACATCTACGGCCCGACCGAGGTGACCAGCATCTCCACCTGCCGGCCGCTGGCCGACGTACCGCTCACCAACGGGCAGATCGGCCCGCCGATCGCCAACACCCAGGCCTGGGTGGTGGACGACGCGCTCAACCCGGCGCCGGTCGGCGTGCCGGGCGAGCTGTGGCTGGGCGGTCCCGGCGTGGCCGCCGGCTACTGGCGGCGCCCCGGCCTCACCGCCGACAAGTTCGTCGCCGACCCCTTCTCGGGGGTGCCGGGCTCCCGCGTGTACCGCACCGGCGACCTCGCGTGCTGGCGGCCCGACGGAACGCTGGAGTTCCTCGGCCGCCGCGACCACCAGGTCAAGATCCGCGGGTTCCGGGTGGAGCTCGGCGAGGTCGAGGCGGTGCTCTCGGCCCACCCGGCGGTCGCCGTCTGCGTGGTGACCGCGCCCGGCGGCAAGCTGGTCGGTTACGTGGAGCCCAAGGCGGCGGTCAGCGTGACCGAGCTCCTCGGCCACCTGGCGGAACGGCTGCCCGAGCACATGGTGCCGACCATCTTGATGATCATGGATCGGCTGCCGCTCAACCCCAACGGCAAGATCGACCGGGGCGCGCTGCCCCAGCCGGACTCCGGGCAGTCCGGGACGGCCGCCGAGTACGTCGCCCCGCGCGACCCGGTCGAGGAGGCCATCGCCGGCATCTGGTCGGAGGTGCTGGAGGTGGCACGGGTCGGGGCCGAGGACGACTTCTTCGCCCTGGGCGGCCACTCCCTCCACTCGGTGCAGGTGGCCTTCCGCATCAGGACGACCTTCGGCGTCGAGCTCGGCATCAAGCAGATCCTCGCCGAACCGCGGGTCAGCGTCCTGGCGCGGCGCGTCACCGAGGAACTCGAGCGGGTCTCCGCTTCTTCCTGGACGGCCGACCTGCCCGAAGCCCTGGACGCCATCGAAGCGCTCTCCGACGCCGAGATCGAGCGGCTTCTTCTGTCCGATTCCTGAGAGGACCCGCACCGCAATGTCCGAGACGTTCGCCACCCGGATCGCCCAGCTGTCGCCCGAGCGGCGCAAGCTGCTGCTTGAGCGCCTGTCGCGCGCCTCGGGCCCGCGCCGCCGGGCGCCGCGCGACGGCAGGCCGCTGGCGTTGTCGTTCGCCCAGGAGCGGCTCTGGTTCCTGTGGCGCATGGAGCCCGCCAGCCCCGCCTACAACGCCCCCGCCGCCCTGCGGCTACGCGGCCCGCTCGACGTGCCGGCCCTGTCGGCCGCCCTGACCGGCATAGTGTCCAGACACGAGGTGCTACGCACCCGCTACGCCGAAATAGACGGCACCCCCGCCCAGGTCGTCGACCCACCCACACCGGTCGAACTGCCGGTGATCACCGTCCCAGGGCAACCATCCACCCCGGCGGAGCCGGGCCCGGACCCGGAGAAGCTGGTGGCCACCGCCCCACGGCAACCATCCACCCCGGTGGAGCCGGGCCCGGACCCGGAGAAGCTGGTGGCCACCGCCCCACGGCAACCATCCACCCCGGCGGAGCCGGGCCCGGACCCGGAGGGTCAAGAGGGTGGGTGGGTGACCCACGGCAATCAATCGCACTGCGCGAGTTGGTCGCGCGGGAATGCGGG
>NZ_JAHCST010000037.1 GCF_018476525.1 Acrocarpospora catenulata | reverse complement strand
TGCCCTTCCTCGTTGGGCGCTTGGCCAGTCGTTACCCCGCTCTTCACTCCGTACGCAGCCCGCGCCCCAGGCTCAGCGGTACCGGAGAAACCAAACCCGGACGAAACCTCGATACGCCGGGGCCCTGGATAACTGATGGTTGCTCGGTGGTTGCTCATGGGCATGCGATACGGGACAACATCGCGCATCCTGATCGGGCATTTTGACGGCGATAAACCTGGATGGAATGATAGAAATAAATAGCCTGCCTTTTAATCCGTAGGTTCAGGGTTCGAATCCCTGGCGCCCCACCACCGCTGACCTGGGCGTTCTCCCGTACGGCAGATCAGTCGATCATGGCCTGGGACACAGATGGGTCACACCTGGGTCATCCAGCCGCACCACCCCCGGCGCACCTTGCGGGCGGTTCCGCGCGCCGCCGACAGCACCAGGCGGGCCGTCGCCCTGGCCGCCTGGTGGTGCAGTTCCGGCAGCACCGAGGTGTAGGTGTCGGCGGTCAGCACGATGCTGGCGTGCCCGATCTGGCCCTGCACCACCGGCAGATCCACGTGCGCGGCCAAGGCTATCGTGACCGCGCCGTGCCGCAGGTCGTGCAGCCGCACGGGTGGTAGCCCGCTCTTGTCTACCAGCTTATGGAACTGGTAGGTCAGGTAGTCCGGCGCCACCGGGCTGCCGTCCTGGCGGGTGAAGACGTATCCCATGTCGTCCCACGCCTGGCCGCGACGAGTCATCTCGGCCCGCCGATCATGCTCATGACGGCGCAGGAGCCGGACCGTCTGCGGATCCAGCGCCACCGTGCGCCTGCCGGCCACGCTCTTGGGCGGGAACGCCACCAGCTTCCCACCGACGTGCACCAACTGCTGGGCCACGGAGAGTTCGCCCGTCTCCAGGCTGAGGTCCATCCAGCGCAGGCCGGCCAGTTCGCCCCGGCGCAGCTCGCGCAGCGCGGCCAGCCACCACAGCGGGAAGAGGGCGTCCTCGCGGACGCCGTCCAGGACGGCCACCAGCTGCGGGATCGTCCAGACCGCCACCGTGGGCCTCTCGCCGGTGGCCTTCCACGCCGCCACCCGCCGCTCGGTCCACACCTGCGCCCTCGGACGCGGCGCGGCTGGCAACCTCACAGCGCGGGCGGGATTGCTGTCGATCAGACCTTCCCGGACGGCCTCGTTCAGCGCCGCCCGCAGCGTGGCGCGGATCCGCTCCAGCGACGCCGCCGCCAACGGCCTCCCATACCGGGTCCGGCGTCCGGCCAACGCGGTGAACATGCGCCGTACATCGCGGAGAGACAGCTCCGACAACCTGACCCGCCCCAGCGCCGGAACCAGGTGCAGCCGGACGTGATCCGCATACCCCTGACGCGTCCTCGGCCGGATCCCCTGAACGGTCGCCAGCCAGCACCGCAACCACTGCGCCATCGTGCACCCGGCCCCGATCGGACCACCCTCCTCAGCCGCGATCAGCTGCCGCCCGACCTGCTCGGCCTCGCCGGCGCTTGCGTAACCTCCGCGCCGAAAGCGTTCCCGCCACCCTGACAGACCTTGCAGCTGCACCGCGAAGTACCACGAACCATGCCCCTCATCGATCAGTCTCGGGCATCGCCCTCTCTGCCCGGTGCAGCCGCACCGCTTGTAGACCACCGGATGGCTCTCACCCATCGCCATCACCTTCCTCCTCAACGGAGGAACAACGATCCGGCGATCGCCGATGCTCGCCTGATCGTGTCGGTGACAGTGTTGGTGGTCACGGTGGTATGCGTATGTCGGTAACAGCCATTCGGGACAAAGCGGGATCGACCCAACCGAGAAGTTGGCGGAGGCGCACACCTTCGACCTCGTCGGACGTGGTCGCGAGTGCCGCTTTCAATGTGGTGGCCGCCTTCTCGGCAGCGCCCACGTCCAGAAGCTGTTCGACCGCCCGCCAGCGGAGTTCCGACGAGAGGGTGGGCTGCACGCTCACCGCGCACCACAGGGAGATGGCGGCGCCAACCTCGCCTTCGGCTTTCAGGAGTTCGGCAAGCCTGGCGCGCTCGTCACCGGAGAGCCCGCACACCGCCTCGACCAGCGACATGATCTGCGGAACCGACTCTGGCCCAGCCACCAGAATCCAGGCGCGCACGGCCTTCAGAAGTTCGTCCACCGTCCGCCCGGGGTCGAAGAAGACCTCCCGGCACAGCGCGACGGTGGCCTCCTTCTGCTGGTGTTTCGACACGACGGGCAGCAGCGCCGCCGTCAGCGTTGTGGAACCCATCGGACGAGCGCGAAGCGCCTGAATGATCTCTTCGCCGGCCTTGGAGCCGACGTGGATGAGAAGAATGTCGGCGGCCCAGGTGAAGGATTTCTCAGTCGCCCCGGCGAAATTCATGATCCGCCGAGCAAGAACGCACGCCGCCGCCGCGAACCCGTCGTCGATCATCTGCTGCGTGAGCATGTGGAGTTTACCTGGTTTGACATCGTGCTCGTCCAACCAATGCAGCGCTTCGTCAATAACGGATTCACCCCGCGCGGACAGTAGCACCTCCACAGCCCACGAAGCCTCATGCGAAGAGGGCTTACTTGGTCCCCGTAGAATCCGGCGGGATAATTCGACCGCTGCCTCAGGGTGCCCCAGTGCCAGAAGCTGACCGGCGACGTGGGACCGCCCATCGGTATTCCATTTGATGAAGCCGTCAAACGCGGCGACGATTTTTTCCGCTCCACCGGCTCCTTCCGTCTCAATCCACGCCTCGACGACCTCCCGGATGTCATCGTCAGCCACGCTGTTCAGCAGGACCTCACGCGCATGCGGCTCCGCCGCCACAGCGTCACCGGCGAAGAACAACAGCTTGGCGAGTCCAGCGTGCGCCCACTCGTTGTTCCGCTTCCGGTCCGCTATGACCCGAACGATCTCGGGGACGGCGGATTCACCTTCGACGGCCAGCCAGATCTCCCCAGCGGACTCGAGCAAGGGACCGTTCTGCTCGCCACCTCCCAGAATGAAACGGGCGAGCTCCACCGCTCCCTCGTTCTCACCGAGCTCGATCAGCTCTGACATGGCCTGCACCCGTCGCCATGGTTCATCGCCGTCGACCACACGTCTCAACAGCCGGATCCTGACTCCGGCCGCGGGCGCGTCAAGCACGGCAAGATGGCGTACGATCCCGATCAACCCCTCGGGGTCGTCCACCTGGTCCGCCAGCTCATGCAGCAAACGCACTCCACCCGGAAGATCAGCCACCCGTGCGTACGCGGCCGCCGCGGAGGCCCGGAACGCGATCGGCAGCCCGTGAGTTCGCGAGAGACGCTGCAAACGCTCCGCCAGCCGTTCGTTGCCTCGAAGCTCGGTCAGTTCGGTGAAGAGTTCGTGATCGGGTCGCGAATACCCGCGCCCGCGCGACTCGAACGGCTCGCTCAGCACCCGGTCGATCACGGCCCCTTCCAGCTCGGCCCCCATCGGGATTCCCGCTGTGACCAGACGCAGCGCCATGACTCTGTATTGCAGGTTCTCCGCCAGCAGCAGCCGCACGACCGTGGCCGCCTCATTCCCCTGTCGGAGGACCCAATGGGCGAGGGTGAAGAACACATAGTTCCGCGAGGTCTCCGCCTGGACCCGTTCCATCCACGTGACGAGGCCCGGGAACTCGGCGGGAATCCCGGCCGCCTCCTGTCTGGCCGCGATGAACTCGGCGAACGACCGGTGCAGAAACGACAGCTCCGTTCCGTCGAACACCAATACTCCGGTCTCCGCGAGCAGCCGGCCCAGGTCGCCTTCCATCCCGTCGCGTAGCCGCAACCCGTCTGGCAGGTTCGCGCGCAGCCAGCCGACCGCCGAATCCAGCGTCAACGGCTGCCAGCCGGTCTCCACCTGCGCCAGGTGAAGCCGCAGGCATTCCTGGTTGGCGAGAATCCAGTCCATGGTCCCGGCGCAGCCCAGCTCCTCCCACCGGACTCGGAGCCGCTCGCGAATGTCCACCCGGTGCGAGCGCACGTCGGAAAGCTCCTCGAGGAACTTCTCGTAGAGCTCGATCCGTCCCCGGGGCAGCGTGCGTCCAGGCTTCCTGGTGTAGAACGTGGCCGCGATCGTGGCAAAGAGCGGAACCTTGATCAGTTCGGTGAGTCCCGCGTTCTCCACCTCTTCGAGGAACGCCGTCGCGGCCTTGGCCGGATCCTCCATCTTCTGCGCCGCGAACCAGCGTTCGGCGAAAGCCCGTTGCTGAACGCCGTCGAACCCGCTCAGCGTGTAGAAACCAACGCTTCGCGACTGAAACGGCTCCAGCTCCTTTTGCGGAAGCGGCCGCGAGGTGATGACCAGCCGATAGGCCGAGCCATGCTCCGCCCGAGCGGCCAGAGCGCGCAGCACGATCTCACGGTTCCTGGGCGAGGCGACCTCGTCGAGCCCGTCCACGACCACGAGCCAGCGCGTCCCGTGCGTCCGCCCTCCGAAGATCCTCGGATCGATCGGCGCGGTCAGCACACTCGTCCAGGAGGCACTGACCAGCGCTTCGGCCCAACTGTGGGCCGCGAGCACGTCAGCGGCGGTGATACGGACTCCGACGACCGGTTCGGCGCACCACGGGACCTCGTCGCCAAGCTCTGAGAGCCACGCCTGGGCGATCTGCCGGATCAGGTGCCTCCCCAGAGTGGTCTTGCCCGTGCCGGGTCCCCCGGTGATGAAAAGGTGATCGTGCTCGCCGAGGACCTGGCGCAGCGACTTCCCCACTGCGAGCGGGGCGGCCCGGGGATGCTTCTCAGCCGACCCGTCGTGCGACCCACGGGGCACCGCGGGCTGCACGTCCTGCTCGACATAAACCTCGGACAACAGAGGGGGAGAAACGTCGAGCAGCCGATATGGGAACCGGTCGGGCGCGTCACGCACCCCGATCAGCAGTTCCCACAACCAGCCTTCGGGTACGGGCAGGTCATCCCACGAAGCGGCGCCCGCCTCCAGCGGCGGCTGCTTGGCGCGCAGGGACTGCCTGGCCCGCTGCCACAGCTCCCGAACCGCACCGGCCTCCTGCCCCAGGGCGGCGGCCATCAAGGCGGTCGTCTGCCAGTCGAGCAGCTTCTCTCGCCGGAAGAATTCGTACACACCGTTCTTCGGCAGCGGAAATCCACGCCGAGCCGAAGCGGCCAGAAGAGATCGGCGATTCGAGAACTCGACCTGCCGCTCGAACCAAGCGACCAGCTCCTGGAGCTCCGCATGCCTCTCGCGATCGTGCTTGCGCGGCCTGCCCGGCGGCACGGCATCCCTCCCGGGTTTCCCGACAATTTCCTCACACTAGAAGGAAATCCGAGCCGCCGGTCACTGTTCTGTTCGTCCCAGCCGTTGTTGCGAGGAGCGACGAATGAAAACCCTGGAAGCCCTGTCCACCGCCCCCGAGGGCGTGCTGTTCGCTGGCATCGTCTGTGTCCTCGTCGGGTGGTGGCTGCGGTTCCGCACCACTGTGCATCAAGAGGACTCCCGGACCCGAAGGCTGGAACTGGCAATCCGAGAAACGAAGTCCGAGCACCGGGAGGCCGTGATCCGTGCCTGCACGGAAAAACCAAGCAACCGACTTCTCCCGTGAACCCCATGCAAGGTGATGGACACCAACGCTCGGACACAGGCTGCGTCACCCGCAACCCTGTTAAAAGATCACCACTGCACTGTGACCGCACCACACCTGCGAGAGCAGGGAATGATCATGACGATCACGATCCCGCTGTCCCACGACGCGGGCCGGTTCACCCCGGGCGCCAACGACCACATCCTTCCCCATCTGCTGAGGATGATCAGGGCCCTGACGTCCGAGCGGAGTCCGCGGCCCAGGTCCGCCGCACCCCCCGCGCTCCGGCCGTCGTCGCCGAGGACGGAACGCTGACCTACGCGGCTGCCACCCCGGGCAGCATCGGGCCTTCAGTTGCACGGCAAATATTCGACACTCGCAACCTCATCAAGGGTTGGATGGTATAAGCGATAGGCCACTGAATGAGCTATATCACGGGCCGAATTCTCTGCATCCCGAAAGCTTCAACAGGCAGGGAGGCACCATGCCACACCTCGGAAAGATCACGATATCCAGCGGGGACCCAACTTCGGTGGATGCAGATCGTTGGATGGATACGGTCGCAGCGGCCATACAGGCAGGGTGGGATTCGCCGCGGGTCGTATCCGAGGATGAGCCGGACGATGAGCACGAGGAAGGTGGGTCGATCCAGGATTACCGCATCCTGGGGTATCCGGGTTGGGCGATCATCTACATCTTGCTGGTGGGGGCCGAATTCGAACAAGCTGCGCTCGCGGTTGCCGCGCTCGGCCGCCACCTGACCACGTGGAGCCCTGAACTGCTCGCTTACTCCGTCGCCGAGATGAGTGTTTCTCGATACGACGAGCCCTATGACGCTGACAACTGGCTGCCTCCATTCGATGACGACGAGCAGCAACCGCGCCCGCACTGGCCACCGGAGGCGCTTCTGGACAAGGACCTTCTGGCAATGAACGCCCGATACCTCCTTGCCGGTGCCGTTCGGTCGCTGTGGGAGCCCGGCCGCCGGGTGGGCAGTCCAGCGGTCGATCCGTACGACATTGCCGCAGGCGCCGCCGAGCATCCATGGGGAGGCGCCTTCGTCCAAGCTCTGGGGACGCTGCTGATCCGTGCTGCCCGGCTGGACGCGCGGTTGGGCGCTCGCGCCAAGCTGACCGCCCAGGGGGCGGGGGACCCCGCGCTCGCCGCCGACCTGTTGCGCAGAGCTCGCAGAACGGCTCGTGAGAACGCAACCGAAGGTTGGACCGACGACGATATGCGTGGTCACCTCCTTATCGAGAGGTTCATGGAAAAGCATGAACTCGACTGGAACCGAGTCCGCGAGGGCGAGACATCCAGGCAGGTTGACAAGCGCAGTGCCGACCAGCTGAGGCAGTTGCTGTGGGCAGGTCTGAAAACGCTGGCGGCGCTCGCCTCCCCTCTTGCACACGTAAGCAATGCTTGGGAACTGCTGAATGATCTGGGCGACGACGATGTTGTGGCGCTCTTGGCCGAGCTGGAGACCGAACGAATCGGCGCGGTCATCGACCAGGATCAAGAGCAGCTGGAAAGCGCGGCAGCTGCTCACTCCGCACTTTGGCTTGCGATCAGCAGACCCGGACTGTTGGACACCGAACAGGGCCGATGGCTCATCAACATCGTTGTGAGTGACATCGGCACTTTTCATCAGCTCGTTCATTCGGCGCTGGTGATGGTGGGGACAGGGCCGGTCCGGGCAGCTGTTGACGGCGTTGACATGCCAGCGGCTACACATTCTGCCATGAGGGAATTCGTGCGTGCGCAGGCGCTGACCGACCCAGATGACGGGAGCTCACACTCTTTTGAAGAGGATGACGGCGATGCGTATGATGATATGCACCGCGCACTTGAAGCGGCTCTCGACGATGAGGGTGACCTCTATGGGGCGGTGTGTGGGATCTTGAATGTTGTCGGTCACGCAGCCAAGCTGACGTCGACCGAAGTGAACGCGCATCTAGGCAAAGACGGTTATATCTGCACGCCACGCGAACTGGCTAGAGAATTGCTCGAAAGAGCCGCAGAACATGCGTCTATCATTATCAGTGAGGAAGAACCAGACGATGATAGGAGTGTCCGACTTAAGGCTTTGTCGATCATTGCCCAGATCGCTCCAGACGGGGCAGGAGAAATGGCATCAGATTTTCCAGACCTCGCCAGCGACGATCCACGCGATGAGCCCGCGGCGCGGACGCGGGCACGCCAGTGGATCATAGATGCGCTGGGGGAGGTGCGGGATCATGGCGGTAGCGATTGGCAGATCCGGGTTAATGCCAGCCCAGATGCCAAGGTAGTCATCAACGCCGTCATGGCGGCTCAGGAAATGCCTGAGTGGCCAATTCAACGAATGGTCGCCGCATCAGCCGAAGCGGCAGCAAACCTGCTGCAATCCGCCGCTCTCTCTAGTTTGGCGGCCAAAATCTTCATGCGGACATGACATCTCACGACTGCGGATTGCGTTGACAGGCAACGCGACTCGGTAGGAAGCCAAATTTGGAGCAGAGGCGTGTCCTGACTACGGCTTCAAGGATTGGTCAGCTTTGCACGACGGCTCGGACAATTTGGCAAGATGCAAGGTCAAGAGTACGCGATCGTGTTTCACTAAAGTCGGCCAGGGTAGCTGATGGTTGCTCGGTGGTTGCTCATGGGCATGCGATACGGGGCAACATTGTGCGTCATTATCGGGTATTGTGACGGCGGAAAATATGAACGGAATGATAGAAATAGATAGTCTGTGGCACTAATTGGCACTAAGAAATTCGTCTTTTAATCCGTAGGTTCAGGGTTCGAATCCCTGGCGCCCCACCACCTTTGACCCAATTTGACCTGCCGATTCCTCCCGTTTTGGGGCCTCGATATCGAGGCGAGATCGCAAGGTGTTGCTCATTGGTTGCTCATGGGCACGGACTGGGCACGCGCGGTGCCTGCGCCTGCCGAAAATTCCGTCCATGCAGGTCAAGCGGCATGTGAGTACTCGTGGAGGATTCCGCCGAGCCGGTCTCGCCGGCGTACGGTCAAGCTCGCGATTCGCTCGGGATCGGTGATCGGATCCGGGACAGGACGCAGCGGGGCGGCTTGGGCGAGAGCCTGGTGGGCTCGGTGCTGGTTGTAGACGCGTTCGTACTCGCGCAGGGCGTACAGGAGATGGCGTTCGTTCCAGAGCAGGCAGCGGTTGAGGAGTTCGCGGCGGCAGGACTGCACCCACCGTTCCATGATCGCGTTCATCCGCGGCATCCGGACACCGGTGAGCACGGTCTGGATGCCAGCCCCGGCCAGGATCTCCTCCATGAACGCCGGGAATTTCCCATCCCGGTCGCGAATCAGATACCGGACCCGGCAACCGGCGTCCTCCAGATCCATCACCAGGTTCCTGACCGCTTGGACGACCCAGTTCGCGGTTGGGTGCGCGGTGGTGCCGAGTACGCGGACGCGTCTGCTTGCGTGCTCGATGACGGCCAGGATGTACTGACGCCGCCCATCCAAGGTAACGGTCTCGATGAAATCACACGCCAGCAGCGCCTCAGCTTGGGAACGCAGGAAGTCGGCCCAGGTCGTGGACGCCCGCTCGGGCGCCGGATCGATGCCTTCCCGCTGGAGGATCTCCCAGACCGTGGACGCCGCCACCGTGATGCCCAGCGTGGCGAGCTCTCCGTGCACCCTCCTGGTCAGGACGGATTCTCCCAGACCAGGCGCAGGACGAGGACGCGGTGGAACGGACCGTGGGCGGGCGTCCGCGCCGTTTCGGCGCGGACGCACGAGCATGACGCCGCTTCACCAGATCGCGGTGCCACCGCACGACGGTATTCGGCCGGACGAGAAGCCGAAGGCGACGCAGGACATCGCGGGGCAGCGGCACCAGGAGGGCGGCGAGAAAAACTCGATCCTCGGGCGCGAACCTCACCCGGGCGCCGACGCCGAGTTGCCGTTCGAGGACGGCGATCTGGTGACGCAGGGCGAGAATCTCGACATCCTTGTCCCGATCCCCCATTGGGAGCAACCGCAGCGCCGCGAAGGTGTTCGTGACAGCGAGATAGGCCAGGCGAAGGAGCACGACCGGTCATCCTGCCGCACTGGCTCCTCTTCAGGAATCGAAGCCTGCCTGGCAAGGCCGTGACCTGCACGGATGGAATTATCGGCAGGCGCAAGGTCCACCGGCGCGTGGCCAGGGCACGGTGCCAGCGCAGCAACGTCGCCGGGGTGACGAAGAAGACATCCCACGACGAGCGGGGAAGCAGCCGCGACAGAGCCGCAAGCACGACCCGGTCGCCCGGCTGGAGATCGGGCCGGTTCACCTGACGGCGCAATACGGCGACCTGATGACGAAGCACCACAACCTCGGCCGCCTTGGCCCGATCACCGTGACCCAGCAGGACCAGGAACTGAAAGACACGCCCGAGAATGAGGTAGAGGGAGGACCACAACACCGTCAGCAGGATGCCCGAGACCTCATCATGCTCAAGCCACCACACCCAGGTCAGCCTCGGTGGCTGAGTTTCCGCACCCCACACGTGTTGCCAGGAACAAGCACCGTTGATTCCGTTGCAGCGCCAGATTAGAAGATCACGGTGTGAGGCGTGCGCACCCATTCGTCGTCGACCCTCGCTTGGCACAGCGATTCCGCAGTAACCAGAGCAGCCACGGCCCAGTGGTCATCCCACATTTCAGGGCCCGCTGCAGTACTCTCGGCCCACTCTTCGACACTCTGCGGATCAGGAACAGAGGCGAAGTCCCATTCGAATGGATCGAAAGAGACGACGAGACGGCCTTCCGCCAGATAGGAAACTCCTGGAGGCGTGGTGTCACTCCATCCCACGCTGAGGCAGGGACCTGACAGCGAGAGGGCTGACAGCACATCATCCTTAGGGTACCCGTTCGACTGAACGACCAGCGTTCCATTGCCCAATTTTCCAACGAACAAGCGAAACTCATCGAGAAAACTGATTTCACCGGTCCGCACCTGGTCAGCCGCCACCCCGTAGGCATTGAGCACATCGGCCAGGGAGGTCGTCGCACACCAGGTCAAGGTATCGGCGTTGCCGAACCAGTCCTCAAAACGCGCAAGGTATTCATCGTCAATCACGCCAACAACCTTTCTCTACTGCCTTTTCGGCAGGGCTAGCCACTGGCGACGCGGTCCGCCGACCATACCATTTGTCGGCGGACTGCGTCCGGCAAATCAGCTATCGCACTCAGTGATGGGGTTCAGGCCCGTCCGACGGGATGGTTTCGGGCGGCACCGTCTCTCCCTTCCTGATTACATACACCCAGAATGGATCTTTCTCGAGAATTCGATTGTACAGATACCAGTTCCCGAGCTTCGATCCACCGCTGCAGTTGTCGGACTTCTCGACGATTGCGACGGAGTAGTTCTTTCCTGCATGTGCGGAACCCTCATGAGTGGAGGCGAACGGGTATTCGTCGCAGGAAGGTTTCACGAAGCCGGTCTTGCTGAGTTTCTTACACGCTCTTATCGCGGCACGGTAGTTGAGGTTGGCAACGGTTCCCGACACCTTGCGATCACTCGTCGTTCGGGTCAGGCATCCTGACTGGCTCTTGCAACCTCGATCCGCGACATTCACCTTACCGGGAATCTGCTTGGTATACTCCACCGACGTCCTTCGAGGAACTGTTAGAGCGGCTCGATGAGCTACCTCGAATTAAGTTCACGGGTCGTCGATCCAATACCTTGGCATTGGACGACACCGACGCCCGCAAAGCTCTTGTATGGTCAGGAAAAGCCTGGCGAGCTTTGCAATCACTAACAGCTACGCCGAGTATTCCATCTCGGAGCAGGGATTCTCGGGCGGCTTTCTCGACTTCTGTCGACAGCCGCCCGCGGGCGGCGATCCCTATCCCATCAAGCAGGTGCCAGCCGAATCAGAGACCGTCAGCAACCAGTGGGCCAACGAGCGTTACTTCCCCGTCCCGATCTCAGTTGACCCAAGCGGATCCATGTATATGGACGCCCATATCAGACTCGACTCTAAAGGGTCGATCTCGCCCCGTATCTACTTCCACGACGACACGGCGGGCAGTACGAAAGCGATCCTCATCGGAATGATCGGTCGCCATTTAACCAACACTAAGACCTGACTTGCGATACCTTGGGCCGGAACAAAATGAGCACCGCACCCCGACCAAGCCTGTGGGGCTCAATAATAGGATTCGATGTCTGACCTGCCGGTTCTCGGTGGTGTCAGCTGGCGATCTGGTACTCGCTGGTGAGGCCGTCGAGGATAGCTCTGCGATGGACTCGGTGGTTGGCCAGGTCGATGGGGGCTGGCGGTCCGGTTTCGGCTTTGTGCTTGCCGAAATTCCATCCATGCAGTTCAAGCGGCATGTGCGTACTCGTGGAGGACTCCGCCGAGCCGGTCTCGACGGCGGATGGCTAAGCTCGTGATCCGCTGGCAGGACTGCACCCACCGTTCCATGATCGCGTTCATCCGTGGCATCTGGACACCGGTGGGCATGGTCTGGATGCCGGCATCGGCGAGGATCTCGTCCATGAGCGCGGGGAACTTCCCGTCCCGGTCGCGGATCAGGTAGCAGGCCCGGCAGTCGGCGTCCTCCAGATCCATCACCAGATTCTTGACAGCTTGCACAACCCAATTCGTGGTCGGATGTGCGGTCGTGCCGAGCACCCGAATGCGTCTGGTGGCGTGGTCGATGACAGCCAGGATGTACTGATGCCGCCCGTCAAGGGTGACGGTCTCGATGAAATCGCAGGCCAGCAGTGCGTCGGCTTGGGAACGCAGGAAATCGGCCCAGGTGGTGGACGCCCGCCCGGGTGCCGGATCGATGCCCTCTTGCCTGAGGATCTCCCAGACCGTGGACGGCGCCACCTTGATGCCGAGCGTGGTGAGCTCTCCGTGCACCCTCCTGTAGCCCCAGGATGGATTCTCCTGGACTAAGCGGAAGACGAGGGCGCGGATAGAACGCACGGTCGGCGGGCGCCCGCGCCGTTTCGGCGCGCAGGCACGAGCATGACGCCGTTTCATCAGATCACGGTGCCAGCGCACGACGGTATCCGGCCGGATGAGAAGCCTCCGCCGGCGCAGGACGTTGCGGGGCAGCGGCGCCAGGAGAGCGGCGAGGAAGGCTCGGTCCTCGGGCGCGAACCTCACCCGGGTGTCGGCACCGAGTTGCCGTTCGAGGATGGTGATCTGGTGACGCAGGGCGAGGATCTCGATGTCCTTGTCCCGATCTCCCATCGTGAGCAACCGCAGCGCCGCGAAGGTGTTCGTGACGGCGAGATAGGCCAGGCGAAGGAGCACGACCGGTCATCCTGCCGCACTGGCTCCCCTTCAGGAATCGAATCCTGCCTAAAAGAGAAGCCCTGCAAGGCCGTGACCTGGACGGATGGAATTATCGGCAGGCACACAGGTCAACCGCTCGGCACCAGTTCTGGCACGGGACAGCCAAAGAAACTATGGTGACCGGCATGTCCCGTACACTCCTGGGATTTGTCGCGCTGCTGATGATGGCCGCCGGGTGTGCCAAGCCACCAGTCACCGATACGGCTGCCGGGACGGGAACGTCGATCGGGCCGGAGTCGTCGATTCCGCCGCTCAGCCCTCACCCCCCCGGCGGCGTCGTCTTCCAAGACGATGGGAAGACCGTGGTGGAGGCGTGTGGGCTGGTGTCCGCAGAACGGATTGGCGAGGTCTTCGGCGTCTCCGAAGTCCAAGCACGGGAAAGCATGAGGCCCGTGGACGGAAACCACGTCGGTACATGCGATTACACGACGGGGACCTTCGCGCTGAACCTCTCGGTACGCATGTCTGATCCCACCCTCAGTGCGGCGGAGTTCGTCAAGGGCGCCACGTATGGCAAGGGACAGATGATCGACGGATTGGGGAGCGCCGCGGCCCTGGCCAAATTCGATGATGGCGTCGGACAACTCGTAGTGGTCCAGGATCAACTGCTGCTCCTGCTCACCGGTGCCAACGAGATCACGCACGGTTTCGTGGAAGTTGGCAAGGAAGCTCTACCGGGGCTGCAGTCACTTTGATCTCTACGACCTGGTCGCGGGTCTTCTGTATATGTGTGGCCGGGAGGACTCGAACTCCTAACCTGCGGCTTTCATGGCGAATTTGAGCCACCTTTGATCGCTTACATGTATATCTGAGTTTTCGCATCCCACAGGCTACAGCGCCGGTTCGGACACCTAATGCGCTGGCGCAATGCCAACGCCCGCCACACCAAGGTGCTGGAGGCCCAACGGCGGGAACGCGCCCACCCTCACGGCGATAAGGCGGCCGACCCCTTCAATGACCGTTCACCGATGACCAGTCCCGACCACCGCACTAAGCCCCTTCCAGAAAGACGGCGACCATCCCGAGTGCGTGGTGCCGGGCAATGTCACCGTTCTCCTCGCTGAGGTAGGTCCCACCGGCCGTGTTCACGACCTCCAGGGCCATCGTGGGCAGGTCAGCGTTCGGGTCCAGCGCCAGGCCCAGCGCCTGCGCCGCAACCGACTTGATCACCCACCGGCCGTACGTGGTGTCATGACCCGGCCCGATAGAGTCCTCACGGGTCTCAGGAGGCGAGGCGTGATAGGCCTCCCACGCCCGCGCGGTGAAGCCTTTCTCTAGGCCGCGAAGCCGTATGACCACCTCCCTGGAACGCGAGCCCTCCGCGATCAGGCCCAGCGCCTCCTCGACCAGAGGTCCGCCGATGCCCGCGGTCGTCACAGCCAGGCTGGCGGCGATGCGGACGATCTCCGGAAGCTTGTCCGGCGTCGGCTCGGCGATGATCCGCGCGATCCGGGGGTCGGCCCCGGCGATGGCCCTCATCCGCTCATCAACCCGCAGCCTCGGCGCCGTGCGAGTGAAGACCGGGCGGCGCAACTGATAGAGCGCGTGCCGGCGGGTCAGCCAATCCTCGTCGATCCTGACCCCGGACAACTCCTCGCCCACGGCGAACGCGGTGGCCTGCCAATTCGCCCGCCAGTCCGCCTCGCTCACCGGCAGGCCGTCCAGCCACTCCCTGCCGGTCGCGCCCTCCAGGTCGAAGGCGTCGAACACGGAGACGACCTCGCCATCGCGGACATAACAGATGGAGTTGACCATGTTGACGTTCCAGGCGACACGGTACGCCTCCCCTGAGGCCGTGATCGCACCCAGCAGCGCCAGGTTGCCGCCGCGGAACGCGAACGGCTCCACCAGCACGGCCCACTCGCCATGCCGGGCCACCAGCACGACCCCGCTGGCGTCCTCGTCCAGATCCTCGTACGCGATGCCGAACAGCCCGTCGACGGTCTCCTCAGTGCCCGTGTCCGGATCTCCTCCGAAGACGCGCACCACCTCGTCGAGGGCGCCGGTTCTGACCCAGGTGACGCAGGCGTTCTCAGCGTCGATCACAGCCATCTGAATCCTCTGAATGAGGGTGAACAGGAAAGGTGAGGGCGGCGCAGGATGCCGCCCTCACCTTGGTACCGGTCTGGCTAGACGGGACCGATGAAATTGGCCCCGATTCCGTCGATCGTACAGGTCAGGTGATCAAGTTCGGGGAGTTCCTCCGGGAGGGGATCGGTGACGACGACGCCGGGTGCGCTGCTGATCGGTGTTGGTTGTCCGAGTGGGATGATGTCTACCCAGAAAGCGAAGTTGTCGCGGATGCGGTGGCGCTGGTAGAACACGCTCGTCCGCGCCCCTGAAGAGCAGTTGTCACTGGCAGGGATGATACGCACGGAGTAGTCGAAGGTCAGGTGCGCCGCCCCTCGAGCGTTGACGCGAAGGGGAATTCGTCGCAGTGACGTTTTCTCTGTGAATTTAAGTGATCCGGCCGTGTTCGAAGTGGACGAGAACAAGTGCGGCTCGGACGAGATCGCCGATTCTGCTGGGGGCGAGGCTGGTGTGTTTCAGTGCCGTCCAGCGTTCGGCGAGAAGGGCGAAGCCGCGTTCTCCCAGGCAGCGTAAGGCGCGTTGGATGCGGTTGTAGGTGCGGTTGGAGCGGCTGAGGACATTGCCGTCGGCAGGTTGCGGGAACGGGACATGGACGCCGTGACCTGCGCCTTGATAGCCGGGATCGGCCAGGATCGGCAGGGTTTTGGTGTAGGGGTAGGCAGTGGGGAGGACGTGCCGGCGGGCGGCTTCTATGTCGGCGATGCCGCCAGGCTCGACGTCGGAGGTCCATATCGGGAATCCGTCGGGTTCGCACAAGGTTTGGACGTTGCCGCCGAAGTCGCCGGTCTTTCCAGAGAACCAGGCATCGATGGTTTCGCCTTTCACGCTGGTGGTCTTGGCGCGGCATCGGTCGGAGGGAAAGATCTTGCCGTCCAGAATCAGGTGGGACAGTCCGTCGGCGGCGGCTCGTTCCAGGGCCTGGCGAAGGTCGGGGGCCTGCTCGGCCAGGACGTCGATGACTTCGTGCAGGTAACGGTAGGCGGTGGCCGCTGAGATGCCGAACGCGGCGCCGTGCAGGGTGATGTTGGGCCGGGATCGGAACCAGGAGAGCGCGAACACCGCGTGCTTCCAGCACGTCAGCGCCCTGCTGTTCTTCGGTGTACCCCGCCGTGCGCGCTCCTGTCGTAGCAGGGAGCGGACATGGCGAACCAGGTCCCGGGAGACGTCGAGCGTGGCAGGATGGGCGATCACGTGGGGCCTTTCGGTGTGGGACGTAGTTTGTGGTGAACCACTTCCTACCGAGGGCTCCACGCCTGTATCAGGGGTTTCCGCCAAGTATGGCTATCGCCTGAATCGACCCGAAAACACCCCTAACGCCCCGATGAAACTCGTCGAGAAAACCTCAGTGACCTTTATAACCTGGCCGCATCTTGCGGCACTCCGGGATCGAGATACCGCGATTCGCGTTATGGGTGGCTGTGTTACGAGTGCGGTGCAGGCAGGCGGGGAGGGGGTCTCATCGAACGGGGCGGGTGTCGGGCCTGCCTCATGTCTTGAGAAGCGCAAAGATCATCGCCGCCAAGAAGCACGCTGACGATGCAAGGAAAACAACGTTCAGAAGCAGCGAGTGGGCGTACCAACTCTTTGGCCGATCCAACGCTTCAAGGATCTTCATCTCATCGACCCCCAGAAGATTTGCGAGGCGTGCCTGCATGATTTTGAGAGGCTTTTCGCCGGCATGAGCATACTCTCGGAGGCGTCTATCCATCTGTCGAAACACGAGGGAAATAAGTGACCCCACAAGTCCGACAATGGCAGCCACAATATAGAGGCGTGCACCCAGTGCGGTAACATATCCGGCAGAAAGGAATGCGGCAGCAATTAGGAAATGATTGAAGTACTGCGCGCGCTGTCCGTACACATAACCGACCCATTCGGCCGAGTATCACAGGCCCAGCTCTAGCCATTCGTTTCGATCTTTTTCCTGGTCATCCATAAGTATCGAGTGCTTCCGGTGGGTATAAATATCAATCAACAAACTATCTAACTCGCAAACGGTCTGCGCACGATGGCGATCTTCCAAACAGAGATATAACTAAAACGCCCGACTCGTCCGCCCGAGCGGGGTGTTTGGTTCCCGGGCCATGCCATGCCCCGCCGCTGGCCGCAGCGCGCTGGGAACGGCAGCACCTGAGCCCCGCCGGTGAGCGGACAGTCCCCCTTGTCCATGTCACGAACTTCAGCGGTCGAGCAACTCGACCAAGCCTGGGCCGAGGGTGAAGGCCGGATACCTGCGCGCGCGTGTCCTGGGCGGGGACGAGGACAACCCCGTGGTCCGCGCCGTCGGCGCCATCGGTCTCCTCGCGGATCGTGTGGGCGGCGTTGAGAACGCTATTGACCGCGCCACGGGGCTAGGGCTCGGACGGAACGGACGGTTGGCGGGCGTCCGCGACGTTTCGGCACGCAGGCACGAGCATGACGCCGTTTCACCAGATTGCGGTGCCGCCGCACGACGGTATCCGGCCGGATGAGGAGCCTCAGCCGGCGCAGGACGTCGCGGGGCAGCGGCGTCAGGAGAGCGGCGAGGAACGCTCGATCCTCCAGAGCGAACCTCACCCGAGCGCCGACGCCGAGTTGCCGTTCGAGAACAGTGATCTGGTGACGCAGGGCGAGAATCTCGATCTCCTTGTCCCGATGCCCATCGGGAGCAGCCGCAGCGCCGCGAAGGTGTTCGTGACGGCCAGGTAGGCCAGGCGAAGGAGCATGACCGGTCATACTGCCGCACTGGCTCCTCTTCAGGAATCAAATCTTGCCTGCAAGGCCGTGACCTTGGACGGATGGAATTATCGGCAGGCGCAGAGCCGGACGATCAGCTCACGGACCTCCGGCGAGATCGGCGGCCGGCCTGCCCTGGCGGGGTAGGTCCACTTCTACTTGACCAGCCTGCGATGCCAGGCCGGCAGCGTGCCGGGGGTGACGATGCGATGCAGCCGAAGGTGAGGGGGCAACAGTCGGGCCAGGGCGGACAGCAGCGCCCGATCTGCCCAGTCCGGCTTTGGACGGGTGACCTGGCGACGCGGCACCGTCACCTCGTGCCGTAGTACCAAGATCTCGACTTGCTTGGCGGCAGTGTCCCGAGCAAGCAGGACCAGCCGGCCAAACACCCGGCCCATCAGCAGGTACAGCAGACGAAACATCACGGCAGCCGAGCCTGGAAGGCCAGGTCAAGCGATCGGCATCAGTTCTGGTACCGGACACGCTTCGCTACCGTCCGAGTCTAACAAGAAAGTTTCCTAACAATTATTGCCGATGTCGGCGATCTGCGATTGACTGCTCCACGGTGGACCCTCGCGTACCAGGAAGGTAGGCATGAAGAAGCATCATATGGCTGTCCCTGCCGTTGCCGGTGTCGCCCTCACCAAAGCCGCCGCAGCCGCCGTGCCCGTCTCCGTGTCCAACTCCGAGGCGGCCCGCGCCCGTGGTGAGCGCGCTATTGGGTGGCGCCGGTCCCGTCCGTCACGCCGAGCGGCAGGGTTTGTCACCGCGCTGTGTGCATTCGCCGCAGCGTGCTTCGTCAGCGTCCCGACGGCCTCGGCCGCCGGGCAGCGGCCGATCTACGCCATCGCCCACCGCGTTAACACCCTCGACGGGGTAAGTGCTGCAATCAAGCACGGCGCCAACGCCATCGAGATCGATGTGTGCGCCTGGTGGAATCCGAACGAGTGGCGGGCCTGGCACGACTGCTCCACCGCCGGGAACAACCGCCTCGGCCCCAGCATCGACAGCATCTTCGATAAGATCGTTTCCGAGGCTTGGGCCGGTCGGCGACTGTCACTGATCTGGCTCGACATCAAGGACCCCAACTACTGCGGCGAGCAGCAGAACCGTACATGCAGCGTGGCCGGCCTACGCGACAAGGCACAGAGACTTGTCGCCGCCGGCATTCAGGTCCTCTACGGCTTCTACGAATACCACGGTGGCAGCGACCCCGATGTCGGAGGGCGAGGCTGGAGGAGTCTCCAGGGTCGACTCGGCCCGCTGGAGGGAATCACCACGACCGGCTCACTGTCGTCGGTACAGAACACCTACGCCACGCATGGGTCGGGGCTGCCGAACGGCCACCGGTCGATGGACTATGGCGACTCCGACATCCGCAGCGGGTTCGGCAACTGCACCGAGGCCAGCTGGTACACATGTGCCGAGCTGAAGAAGGCCGCCCAAGCTCGCGACGCCGGCGCGTTTGCCGCGACCTTCTCATGGACGACCGATTACAACGACACCTGGTACGTCGGCAAGCTCCTTGGTGAGGCCCGGGTTGACGGCATAATCGCGGGCTGGGCCAAGAACCAGGTGACGGAATATAACGACGGTTGGGAGTGCGCCCAATCCATCGCAGCCATCCGTACCTGGGTGAGCCAGCACAGTTCCACCCACCGTATGGCGACTCCCAGCGACCGACTCTTCCGGTAGGGGGACTGGAAACTCAGCTGGGTCATCACCGTTGTGGACCGCGGGCTCTCCATTCGCGAACAACCCGGGCTTGTGCCGTGCCAAAACTCGCGCGCCCGAGGCTGAGGTAGAGGAAGGAGCACGACACCGTCAGCAGGATCCCCGAGTCCTCATCATGCTCGAGCCACGAAACCCCCAGGTCAAGCACTACGGCTAAGCACCCCACAGGCGTGGATGTTCGCAGGATCTCTTCATCTCCTCGGCATCTGCTGCGCGGGTTTTGTCGGTGGGGCGATCTAAGGTCCCGGCCATGACTTCAGCGACGCAGGCGTACACGTACGCCGCGCCCTCCTCCCTTGTCGATGGTCGTCTCGGATTGGCGACCTCCGGCGGGCGGGCCCTGTCCGGCCCGGCCGTGGCCCCCCGGTTCTTCAGCGGCGTGGTGACCCAGGCGGCCCCCGCCGCGGCTGCCCTGCTCGGCGTCGCCGATGTGGCGCTGGCCCGTTACCACCAGCCGCAGGCGCGGCCCGGCTGGGTGCGCGACCCGGTGGTGACATGCAATGGAGACCGGTTGCGGTTCGAGTCGTTCTCGGCCTGTGGCGGCGTGTACGCCCGGCTTGATCTGCTGAACGGCGCGCTGGACGGCGAGGTGTTCGACCGGGGCACCACCAACGTCGACGTGAACGCGCCGCTCCGGGAGGCGCTGGCGCGCATCGGCGCGCGTGACCCGTTGCACCTTGGGGTCGGGCTCGACGAGCTGGTCGTGACCACGATGGACGGCGCGGTGGTGGAGAAGAAGGTGCCGCTGCCCGAGCGCTGGTTACGAGGCTTCGCCGAGGTGCAGGTCATCGCCTCGGGCATGGACCAGCGCGGTGAGCTGACCGGCATGGCGGCGGTGCGGTTCCTGCGCGGGCTGCCCAAGAAGGGCATGGTGTGGGTGGCCCAGGCGGGGCGAGACCTGAAGGTCTCCGACCGTCAGGTTCCGGGCTCGGTCCAGCTCGCCGGCCCCAACCGGCTCGGCACCCTCCTGCCGCTGCTGCGCTTCGCGAAGTCCCTCCGGGTGTACGGCCCGGCCGACGCCGCCTCCAGCGCCTGGGAGCTGGAGCTGCCGGGCATGCGCTACACGCTCACCCTCTCGCCCGAGCGCTGGCGCGGTTTCTCCGGCGAGGGCGCGGTGCTCGACGACCTGGCCACCGACGAGGCCGAGAACGACGCCGACCTGGTGGGCATGTTGCTCAACTTCGAGCCCGAGGTCGAGATCGGCCTGCTGGCCGACCGTGCGGGCATCCCCGCCGACCGGGTGCGGGCCGCGCTGACGCAGCTCGGCGTCGCCGGCCGAGTCGGCTACGACCTGTCGGAGGCCGCCCACTTCCACCGTGAGTTGCCCTATGACAAGGACAACGTGATCCTGCTCAACCCGCGGCTGGCCAAGGCGCGCAAGCTCGTCGACGCGGGCGCCGTGCGCCTCGAAGGCGAGTTGGCCACCGTCCACACCTCGGGCGGCGCGCGCCGGGTCTCGCTGGCCGACGGCTCCTGCACCTGCGAGTGGTGGTGGGACCATCGCGGCTCCCGTGGGCCGTGCAAACACGTGCTGGCCGCCCGGATCGTCGCCCGCACCGCCGTGGAGGTTTCCCGATGACCCTCTGGACGGAGATCTGTGATCTGGTCACCCGCAACCAGGTCACCCGCCTGGCCGACCGGCTGGTCACGCTCACCGAGGAGGAGCGCGCCGAGCTGGGCGGGCGGTTGCCCGGCCTCGTCAAGGAGCTGCGTCGTGCCCGCACCGAGCAGGTGCGCGCTCAACATCCCGACGACTTCGAGGAGATGGCCGCCTGGGAGGTCGGCGACCTGCTCGACGAACTGGCCGCCGCGCTTCTGCTGACCGGTGTCGGCGTCATCACCGGACCGGCGGCCGCCGTGACGTGGATGACCAGCCGCGATGTCAACCGCCGCTGGGCCGAGGGCCCCAACGTCGCTCAGGTGTGCCGGGTGGCGGCCACCCGGCCCTGGGAGTGGCGTCGCGATGTCGCGGTCCGGCTGGCCCAGCGGGTGCGCCGTCCCGGCGACCGCATCGCACCGCTGGCCGTGGCGCTGCTGCGTGAGTCCGGCGCCGTGCCGCCGGACCACGACCCGCTGGTGGCCGCCTGGCTGGCCGCGCCGAGCGTGGCCGACGACCCGTTGACCCCTGTGCTGCTGCCTCGTGTCTTCGACGCCGACGGCGCGGGCCGTGCCCTCCGTGACGAGCGGCTGGAGCCCCGGCCATCTCGCTGGCTGGCCGCCGCCGCCCGCGAGCTGCCCAGGGAGCAGGTGCTTGACGGTTGCGTGAGCCGTTTCCTGCGCGGCGGTGAGGCGCAGGACCTGCGGTTCTTCGTCCGGCTGCACATGCTCCTCGACCCCACGCCCGCGGAGTCCGCGCCCCGCCTGCGCGACTATCTGCGGTTGTTGCCCTCGGCTCCGGGTACGGTCGCCGAGCTGGCCGCCGGGCAGGTGCGCGGGGTGATGCCGCTTGACCACGCCGACCTGGTCGAGGCGGTCGACGCGCTCACCTTCCGGGATGAGGCCAAGCTCGCCGCCACGGGCCTGCGCTGGCTCGACCAGGCGATCCGGGCCACGTCCGAGGCGGCCGCCGATTTTGTGACCGCGCTGACCACGGCGTACGCGCACAAGTCCTTCGACGTGCGCAACCGCGCGGTCGAGCTGACCCTGAAATACGCCGACTTGTTCGCCGACCACGCCGAGGCGATCCTCGACGGCGTCGGACACCTCCCCGCCGACCTGGGCGCGAAGTTGGCCGAGCAGTTCGGCGGGGAGACACCGATCGAGGAACTGCTGGAGCAGAGGGAGTTCCCGCCGCTGCCTGAGCTGCCGGAGGCGCGGCGGTTCCCCGAGCCGTCGATCTCCCCCAACTATCACGAGCGTTGGATCGGCCAGGAGCGCTGGCTGGCGGCCTTCGTCGCCGGGATCGCCGACGACCGGGCGAAACTGCGCCGCAAGCTCAAGCCCCACGTCGAGCAGGACCAGGGTTACTGGCGGTCCGAGAAGGTGCGTCTTGACCCCGACGACTGGCAGTCGGCGCTGTCCGCCGAGCTCGTCACTCCCGGGAGCGTGCCGGAGTTGCCGCCGTTTGGGCCGGAGAAGTTCTGGGACGGCGGCAACCACTCCGTGAGGGTGCGCGCCCTCACCCGTGGCGAGGAGCCCGACCCGGAGCCGAGGCCCCGGCGGATCACGGTGGGCGGCGCCTACCGGCCTGGCCGCTACCTCGACGACGACACCCCGCTGCGCGCCTTCTTCATCACCTGGACCAGCGACGACGGCCCTGACGGGGCGGTGGCCCACGAGGGCGACCGGCAGATCCCCTTCGCCAAGGGCCGGATCCACCTGAACGGCTCTCCCACCGACGTCGGGCAGCCGTGGTATGACGACGACGAGATCTGCGACGACACAATGCCGGATAGCCACCATCCGGTGCGGACGAGGCCCGGCGTCTTGTACGACGACTCCGTGGAGGCCATGCCGTTCTACATCCTCAACCTCGCCTACGAGCACATGGCCGAGCTCGGCGTGGACCCCGCGCGGATCGCGGCGATGCGGGCAGGGGAGCAGGTGCCCCCGCCGAGCCCGGGTGAGCCGCTCGTGCAGGTGACCGTCGTCTTCGTCCCGCCCCGGCTGCGTTCCTTCATGCCCAAGGAGCTGCCCGAGCACGACGAGTGGCGGCGGCGCAACCAGCTGCCCCACCCCAATCGGGTCTCCCCGCCCCACGACTTCCTGCTGCACCGCTACGCCGAACTCGCCGAGGCCCTCCGCAACGGCACCCTGCCGCCGGTGCTGCTGGCCACGCCGACCTGGATGAGCGGCCACCTCGACCCCGACGTGCTGGTCGACCGGCTGGAGACCTGCGCCGCCGCCGGCGTGGAGCCACCCCCGGCCGACCTGGCGCAGGCGCTGCTGCGGTTGCCCCGGGGCAGCCACCAGGCCGCGGCCGACCGGGCCGCCAAGGTCGACTCGGAGGCGGCGCGCTCGGCCGCCCGCTGGCTCGCCGGTGACGGTATGGCCGACCCCGAGTGCGGCCACGTGTGGCGCCACATGGTGGGCGCGTCCATGGTCGAGTTCGGCGACGGAGAACCGGAGCACTTCACCGAGGTCAGGCTGCAGCCCGTGTTGCGGGTGACCGCCCCGACCGGCCATCGGCTGATCGACGAGGTGCTGCTGCGTCAGCCGTTCGACCGGACGGTCGACAAGTCCAGAGGCCTGCTCCGGGCGTGGCCCGCCATGCTGCCCTCGCACCGCGAGGTCGTGGCCGTCAACTTCCTGCCCTACCTGCTGCGCGGCTACTGGGGCGCGTCGGTGACGCCGACGGAGATCACTGGCCTGGAGATCGCCCAGGGCCCGGTGGACGAGTCCACGGCGGTGATCCTCGCCTTCCTCCTGGCCGGCGGCGTGGACGGCATGATCCCACTGGTGCTGAGCATGGCCGCCAGGGGCGAGTTGCCCGCCGAGGCGATCGGCCGCCAGCTCGCGCTGGTGCTGCGCCGCACCTGGCGGGAGACCCGCCCGGCCATCGTGGCCCTGACCGAGCTGGCCGACGCCGGCGGCCACCACGAGGTGTGGCGCATCCTGCGCGCCCTGCTGCCCGGGATGTTGCCAGGCGAGGGGCAGCGCATCACCGTGACCCACACCGAACTCGTCGCCTTCGCCGCCGACGTGGCGCGCTGGACCGGCGTGCGCGGGGAGATCCCGGTCGTCGCCGAGTTCGCGCGGAGCCGCCGGACGATCCGCTTCGTCCACGAGTGCAAGCGCCTCCACACCCAGCTCACCGGAGCCACGTCATGACCTCTGACGACGTCCGTACCGAGATCAGGAATCTCGTGTTCAACCGCGACGCCGAGGGTCTGGCGTCGCGGTTGCCGAAGCTCACTGACGCCGAGCGGGCCACCGTCGCCGCCGAATTGCCGGGCCTGCTCGCCGAGCTCCGCGAGAGCCCGCTGCTGGCCGCCACCGTCGGCTGGAACGCCTTCGACTGGACGGGCAACGACCAGGTCACCGGCCTGTCCGAGGTGCTGATGATGGTGGGCGCGGCGACCATTGCCGGGCCGGCCGGGGCGGCCACGTGGCTGATGAAGCGCGACCTCAATCCCCGCTGGTCCGGTGCGCCGAGCCCGCACCGGCTGGTGAAGGCGGTCTCCGGTCGCCCGGTGGCCTGGCGTGCCGATCTGGCGGTACGGCTCGCGCGCCGCATCCGCCGTCCCGACGACCGGATCGTGCCGCTGGCCCTGGAACTGCTGCGCGACGGCGAGGTCACTCCACCCGACCACGAGCCGCTGGTGGCGGCCTGGTTGTCGGCGGTGGGCGTGGCCAAGGACCCGCTCACGCCCCACCTGCTTCCGAAGATCTTCGAGGCGGCCGGCGCGGGCCGGGCGCTGGTCAACGAGACGCTCACTCCGAAGCCGTCCCGCTGGCTGGCCCTGGCCGCCCGTACGCTGCCGCGCGAGCAGATCATCACCGGCTGCGTGAGCCGTTTCCTGCTCGGCGGGGACGCGCAGGACCTGCGTTTCTTCGTCCGGCTGCACACGCTCGTGGCGCCCACGCCGGAGGAGTCGGCTGGGCGGCTGCGCGACTACCTGCGTCTGCTGCCCGCCGCGCCGGGCCCGGTAGCCGAGCTGGCCTGGCAGCAGGTGCGCCAGGCGCGGCTCGATCCGGCGGATGTCGCCGAGGCCATCGAGGCGATGACCTTCCGCCAAGAGGCCAAGCTCGCCGTGAAGGGCCTGACCTGGCTCGACCGCGACCTCGCCACCACACCGGAACGTGTGGCCGACCACGTCACCGCGCTGACCAACGCGTACGCGCACGCCTCTCACGAGGTGCGCGACCGCGCGGTCACCCTCACCCTCAAGTACGCCGACCACCTCACCGACCCCGCCCCGATCCTGGAGGCGGCCGAACTGCTGCCTCCGGCCTCAGCCCGGCAGCTCTTCGAGCGCTTCACCGAAGGCTGGACCAGCGACTTCACCCCCGGCCGCCTGCCCGAGGCCACCACCCCCGGCCCGTTCCCCACCTCCGGCCTGGAGAGCGGCCCGCCGGAGGAGATCGGCTGGATCGACGTCGAGGCGTGGCTGGCGGCGGTCACGCGGGAGGCACATACGAACCCGGACTCCCTGAAGGAAACGCTGGCCCGGCGGTTCGGCGAACACCTGCGGCCGGTGCTCTACGACGCGCCGACGTGGCAGTCCCCGCGTGACTGGTGCACCGCGCTGGCCAGGGAACTCGTCAACCCCGGCGAAGATCCGGGGCCGCCCATGTCCCGTCCGCCGAGGCAGCGCCCGTCGTACCGGAAGACGATCTCCGAGGAGCAGCGGGCCGACGCGGAGCATGCCTTCCCGGGCCTGTCCGGTGGCCTCGGACAGGCTCTGTACGACGGCATGGTGAACGTCGCGGCCACGGCCTTCCAGCTGTTCCCCGGCCTCCGCACGATCGTCCCGCTCCACGAGATGCCCGACTACGTACAGGAGGAGATCCTGCGGACGATCGACGTCCAGACCGACCTCTACGACCCGGAGGCGCGACCTGCGCCCGCCTCCTGGAACCGCCTCCGCCACCTGCGGGAGTGCGCCCGCCCCCACGCCTTCCTCCTGTCCCGCCTCGACGAACTCCTGCGCGCGGCGAAGGCCGGAGCCCTGCCCCCGGTACTGCTGGCCACCCCCACCCGCGCCGACGGCCACCTCGACCCCGAGACCCTGCTCAACCGCCTGGCCGTGTGCGCGGAATCCGGCTGCGAACCGCTCCCGCTGGACCTGGAACAGGCCCTGTTACGCCTCCCGCCCCACCCCGCCCCCGACCTGGCCGAACGCGCGAAGGGCATCGGCTCGGCGGCCGCTGCGGTGGTGGCCCGCTGGTTCGAGCGCGGCGCGCCTCCATCCCCGGAGGTGGAGCTGACCTGGACCCTCGACCTCGGCTCCCGCGTCGTGCCCTACGACGACCACGTCCTCGACCAGCGCGGCATCGCCAACGTGAGCTGGCAACCCGTGGAGCCCACCGGTCTCGCCCACCTCGACGCCCTGCTGACCGTGCCTGGGATGCGCCCGTTCCGGCGCGGGTCACGTCACTTCTGGCCCGGCATGACGCCCTACCATCGGGAGCTCGCGGCGGCCCATCTGGCGATCGGTCTGATCGACCGTTTCGACCCGCCCGACATCGCGATCGACGACCTCCGCAACCTGGCCCTGGCCGAAGGCGCGTCCGGCCCGGCGACGGCTCTGGTCCTGGCCTACTTCCTTACCGTGGAGGGTGACGACGCGGTGCCCCCACTGCTTCAGCTGGCGGCCAAGGGCGCGCTTCCCGCCGTCGAGACTGGCCGCCTGCTGGGCCTGCTCGGCCGTCGTACCCGCTACGAGGCCGACCGCGCGTTGCCCTCACTGGAGCTGGCCGCCAAGCAGGGCGCGCACGCCGAGGTATGGACGATCTTGCGCCACTTCCTGGCCGTCTTCCTCCCGAGGGAGGGCGAGCGGGCCCAGCGTCCGCACACCGACGCCGTCGTACTGGCCACCGAGATCGCCACGTGGGTCGGCGCGCGGGGCGAGATCCCCGAGGTGGCCGCCCACGCGAAGAAGCGCGGTTCGACCTCGCTGATCCGGGCCTGCCGGAGCCTCCACCAGTTCCTGACCCGGGAGGCCTGATCGGCTCAGCGGCGGCGGAAGGGGGCGACGGTCTGACGGACCTGGTCGGCCGCGCCCCTCTTAATCCGTAGTGCCCTATCCTTACCTATCCCGATAGCCGCCGGGTGACAGCGTGAGTCATCGTGGGACACATGTGAGTCACACCTGGACTGGGCGTGCCCCCTTTGTGGCGCGAGCCGTCTCGGCGTCATGCTGGTGCTCCGAGCAGGATGCGGTTCACCACGTCTTCGGCCGAATGGTCCTCGGGTAGGCCGTCCAGGAAGCCGACGTCTTGGCCCAGGGTTACCAGGGCGGGCTCGGCGTAGCCGTCGGCGCGATGTTGGGCCAGGCCGATGGCGGCGAGTAGGCCGTTGCACAGGCAAAGGCGGTCGGCTGTCTCCTCCTCAGGTCGTCCCTTGCGGATGTAGGTTTCGATCGGCTCCGCTGGGCAGCGGTAGCCGATGGCGCCGTCGGGCCTGGTGTACGGCACGCGAAGGTAGCCGAGGTCGCACAGTCGAGGTCGGGCGGCGTAGACGTCCGGGTCGGACAGGGTGCCCGGCAGGTCGGCGACCTTGAACGGGAAGCCGGTTGGCGAGGCCCGCGGATCGTTGCGCACCGTCAGGTCGCCCTGGGCGATGCGGCGGAGCAGGAGGCGCCGCAGTTGCGGGTCGAGGCCCGATTCGCGGCAGAGTGCGAAAGCCGAACCCACCTGGACCCCGGCGGCTCCTGCCGCCCTCGCCCGTGCCAGGCCGTCCGGCGTGCCGTAGCCGCCGGCCAGCCAGAACGGCAGCTCCAGTGCGGCGACCTTGGCGGTGTTGGCCTCGTCGCGCGGGCCGTACACGGGCTCGCCGACCGCGTCGAGCCGCATCTGCCCTCTGGGTGGTGCGCTGTGTCCGCCCGCCACCGGTGATTCCAGTACGAAGCCGTCCGGACGGGTCTGCGGTGACCGCGCCAGGTAGGCGGCCAGGACGTGCGAGGAGACGATCGCGAGCAGCCGGGGACGCCGGACTGTGGGAAGCCTCCGGCCGAGCAGCCGTTCCGGGTCGAGGCCCACGGAGTGCCGCGTGTCCTCCGCGCCCGCCACGGTCACCGAGATCTCGGTCGGTCGATGTGCCGTGAGATCGTCGAGGAGGCGGGGGATCTCCGCGGGGATCCCTGCGCCCATCAGCACGTAGTCCACGTCGGCGAGCATCGCGCCATAGACGGCCGCGGGCGTGGCCATCTGGATCTTCTCCAGGTAGTTGATGCCGACGAGGCCGGTGTGCCCCTCCTTCGCCAGCATGACTTCCACGTAGTTCGCCACCACGGTCAGTTCGTCCCGCAAACGGTTGTGCCGCAGCCCGACCCGAGGGATGGGCCGGTACGGCACGCCGGCACCCGAACCACCCGGGACGAAGTAGCGGCCGACGACCCGCTCGGCGATCTCGGGCACCGGGAATCCGGCCAGCGCCCGATGCACGTGGCCACCCGGGTCACCGAGCTGCAACCGCCTGGCCAACGTGACGTCCAGGGCGGTTCCCGACACCACACCCAGCTGCCCGGTTTGCGCCACCGCCCGGGCCAGCCGCCATCCGGATACGCCGACGCCCATCCCGCCCTGGATGAGGACCGGCTGCGGCTCAGACACGCTGACCCCGCGCCTGGTCCGCCCCCGCCGGCACGTCGAGGTCGCGTTCGACGGTCGTCAGGATGTGCACAACGTCGTCCTCCGCTATGACCGCTAATCCGTCGGAGTCGCTGACGTGCTGTAAAAGCTTCCGCGTGAGCCTGATGCTCCGTTCAGTGTCCAGCCCAGCGGCTCGGGACACTTCGCTCAGCTCCCGGATGGCGCCGTCGTGGTCGGTGAACAGCTTGGCCACGTGGTCCTGGCCGGCGATGGGGACCAGACCCGGATACATGGACCCCTCCGTGGCCGACATGCACGACACCAAGGTCCTGACTCGAGCCACATCCCCCAACCGGAAGGCGCCCACCAGGGCCAGATCACGGATCTGGCGGTGCTCGGCGCGGAAACCATGGGTGGGGTAATCGGTGATCGACACGGTGTCGTCCTTCGAATCTCCAGGCAGTGGACGAGTCCTGAGTCCACCACCGGTGAAGGTGACGCTCCAGGGACAAAGGTCCCTAATCATCCGGGTCCGGGGTCCTTGATGGCTGAGCCACTGACGCGAGCCCAAACTGACGCGTATCTTGACCGCACTGCTGAAAGGAATGGGACGATCAGCGTTGGTCAGTCCGGCCGCCACGCGAAGCGTCAGCGCTCCTATCCATGATCAGCGGGCGCCCACCCGCCGGGCACGGAAAACCAGGCCACCACTTCCGGATTGGCTATTTGGGACAGGCCACGCCCAGGGCATTGTGATCGGATGCCGTACTCAAGCTCTGACGATAGAGACATGCCGCTGGCCGACCTGCTCGGTGACACCGCCCAGGCGGCGATCACCTATCTCGACTCCGCTCGCAAGCGCCGCGTAGACGCCGTTGCGACCTGCGCCGAAATCGTGCGGCGTCTTCCCGAAAGGCTTCCCGAGCAGGGGGAGGCACCCCGGGAAGTGCTGCACCGCATGATTGACGACTTCGACGACGGCTTGGTCACCAGCACCGGCGGACGGTTTTACGGCTGGGTCGTGGGTGGTTCGCACCCAGTCGCCGTCGCCGCCGACTGGCTCACCTCGGCGTGGGATCAGCTCGCGACGATGCCGGACAGTTCACCCGCTGCCGCCGCGGCCGAGCGCGTCTCGTTGTCCTGGCTGCTCGACCTGCTCGGGCTGCCTTCGTCGGCCTCGGCGGCATTCGTGACCGGCGCGCAGATGGCGAACTTCACGGGGCTGGCCGCTGCCCGGCACGCGGTCCTGAGCGCCGCCGGCTGGGATGTGGAGCGGGACGGCTTGTTCGGCGCGCCACGGATCACCGTCCTGGCCGGCCGGGAACGCCACATCACGATCGACGGCGCGCTGCGCTATCTGGGCCTCGGCTCGGGGTGTGTCACACCCGTCGACGTGGACGACCAGGGCCGCGTGGAGCCGGACGCTTTCGCCAGCCTGCTGGCCCAGGTCGACGGTCCTTTGATCGTCTGCCTGGGAGCCGGGAATGTGAACACCGGCGCCTTCGACCCCTTTACGGAGCTCATTCCGCTGGCCCGGCAGCGCGATGCCTGGGTGCACATTGATGGCGCGTTCGGGCTCTGGGCGGCGGCGTCACCCATGTGCCGTGAGCTGACCAGAGGTGCGGAACTCGCTGATTCCTGGGCAGTGGACCTGCACAAGTGGCTCAACGTGCCGTACGACAGCGCCGTCGTGGCGGTGCGGGATCGGCAGGCGCACGCCGCCGCGCTCGGTGTGGTCGCGAACTACGTCGCGTCGCCCGGTGACGACGTCGTGCAATTCCACCTCGCCCCGGAGTTTTCCCGCCGGGCTCGCGCGTTCCCCGCTTACGCGACGCTTCGCTCCCTCGGCCGTACCGGCGTGGCCGCCCTGGTGGACCGCTGCTGTGCGCTTGCCCGCGAAGCGGCCGCCTTGCTCGACGACATACCCGGGGTCACCGTCTGCAACGACGTGGTGCTCAACCAGGTGCTGGTGCGCTTCGCCGATCCGGAGGCGACAGCTCGGATACTCGCGGCGGTACGCGCCGGCGGCGAGGCGTTTCTCACCGCCAGCGCTTGGCAGGGCCAGCCGGTCATGCGGGTGGCCGTGTCGAACTGGCAGACAACGAGTGAGGACATCGCGCGGATGGCCGCGGCCGTAAGGCAAGCCGTCCAGACCTGATGCCGCAGGGCTTGGTGCTCGGTAGTTCCGAGCACCAAGCCCCTGTCAACCTCGACGGTCAGGCGGCCGAGGTGGTCGCGGGTGAGGGGGAGGCCGGAGTACGGCCCAGGTCCTCCGTGGGGATTCGGTACGTCTCCCGGGTGGTCGCCACCGCGACCGCGCTGATCGCGCACAGGATGGCGGTGAAGATGCCCACGCCGACCCACCCCTGCAGGCCCAGCCAGCCCTCGGGAGTGACGATGCCCGCTGCCGAAGCGACCGCGAAGCCGGCGACCGCGAAACCGATCTGGGTGCCGATCGCCATGCCGGAGAGGCGGTCGCCGGTGGTGAACATCTCGCCGTACAGGGCGGGCCAGATGCCGTTGGAGGCGCTGTACACGACGCCGAGGGTGGCCATGCCGACCAGGAAGATCACCGGGTAGCTGCCGGAATTGATCGCGGCCAGGTACGCGAAGATCATGATGGGGCTGCCGATCGCGCCGACCAGGAAGACCGGTTTGCGGCCGATCCGGTCGGACAGCTTCGCCCACAGCGGGATGGCGATCAGGGCGACCGCGTTGGCCGCGCTGCTGACCCAGAGCATGGTCGCGCGGTCCAGGCCGATCTCGTCGCTGGTGGCGTAGCTGAGGGCCCAGACGGTGAAGATCGTGCTGACGGTGGCGATCAGGGCGGCGCAGACCACGCGGAGCACGCTGGTCCAGTGGTCGCGGAAGAGGAGGGCCAGCGGCATCCTGGCCACGGTTCCGGCGGCCACCGACTGGGCGAAGGCGGGGGTTTCCTCGACGCGGCGGCGGATGACGTACCCGGCGACGGCGACCACCACGCTCAGCCAGAACGGGATGCGCCAGCCCCAGCTGAGCAACTGTTCCTCGGGGAGCGCGGCGACGGGGATGAAGACCAGGGTGGCCAGGATCTGTCCGAACTGGGTGCCGTTGAGGGTGAAGCTGGAGTAGTAGCCGCGGCGGTCGGCGGGGGCGTGTTCCAGGGTCATCGAGTTGGCGCTGGCCTGTTCGCCCGCTGCGGACAGGCCCTGGAGCACGCGCAGGAGGACCAGGAGGGCGGGGGCCAGGCCGCCGATCTGGTCGCGCGAGGGGAGGCAGCCGATGAGGAAGGTCGAGACGCCCATCAGGATGAGGGTGAAGACCATGATCTTCTTGCGGCCGAAGCGGTCGCCGATGTGGCCGAGGACGAACGCGCCGACGGGGCGGGCGGCGTAGGCGACGCCGAAGGTGGCCAGGGACTGCAGGGTCGCGGTCGCGGGGTCGGAGGCGTCGAAGAAGACGTCGGAGAAGATCAGGGCGGCGGCGCTGCCGTAGATGAAGAAGTCGTAGTACTCCAGTGCGCTGCCGATCCAGGCGGCGACGGCAGCCTTGCGCGGCGTGCCCTGCTGGGTGCCGGGGGGATGATCACTCACGACTGCTCCCTGGGGGGTGTGATCCGGGATTGTTACGAACTAGATAGTTCATTAACAGGTGGAGTTCCTGCATGGTGCAGTGAGCGTCCTCAAGTGTCAAGAGCTGAAATTTTGCGGATGAGCTGGTCTTATGGGGACTTGGTGGGTGGTCGTGAATGGTTGCTAACTCACTAGTTCGTACATAGGAAGGGGCCAGGCGATGACCTCCTATTTGATCGGGTTGATCGGGTCGGGTATCGGGCCGTCCCTCAGCCCGCTGCTGCACGAACGGGAGGCCGGCTTCCACGGGTTGCGCTACCTGTACCGGGTGATCGACATCGACGTGCTCGGGGTGGACGCTGAGGCGGCGGGGGACTTGGTCCGTACCGCGCAGAGGTTGGGGTTCGACGGGTTCAACGTCACGCATCCGTGCAAGCAGACTGTGATGACGGTGGTGGACGAGCTGTCCCCGGACGCGGCCGCCCTCGGTGCGGTCAACACCATCCTCTTCTCCGGAAACCGGGCGATCGGCCACAACACTGACTGGACGGGCTTCGCCCAGGCCCTCACCCGGGGACTGCCGGACGCGCCCAGACGCAGGATCGTCCAGCTCGGCGCCGGAGGTGCGGGGGCCGCGGTAGCGTACGCGCTGGTCACGCTCGGCGCCGAGCAGATCAGCGTGGTCGACGCCGACCCCCGCCGCGCCAAGGCGCTCGCGGAGCGGCTCGGCGGAGGCCGGGTCCGGGCCGCCGATCTTTCCGACCTGCCCCAACTGGTACGGCAGTCCGATGGCCTGGTCCACGCGACCCCGACCGGCATGGCACACTCCCCGGGCATGCCGCTCCCCGCGGACCTGCTCCATCCCGGCCTGTGGGTGGCCGACATCGTCTACCGCCCGATGGAGACCGAACTCCTCCGCGAGGCCGAACAGCGCGGTTGCCGCACCCTGAACGGCGGCGGCATGGTCGTGTTCCAGGCCGCCCACGCCTTCCGCCTGTTCACGGGCCTCGAACCGGATGTCGAGCGGATGTTCGCCCACTTCACCGACCTGGTCACGGCCTGAGATGCGGACGTCCATCGCGACCGTGTCGGTCAGCGGCACCCTGGCGGAGAAGCTCACCGCGATCGCCGCCGCCGGGTTCGACGGCATCGAGATCTTCGAAAACGACCTGCTTGCCTCCCCGATGTCCCCGTCGGAGGTCCGGCTCAGGGCCGCGGATCTCGGCTTGAGCATCGACCTCTACCAGCCGTTCCGCGACTTCGAGGCAGTGCCCCCCGACCTGCTCGCCGCGAACCTGCGCCGGGCCGAGCACAAGTTCCGCCTGATGGAACAGCTCGGCGCGGATCTGCTGCTGGTCTGCTCGAACGTTTCTCCCGCGGCGATCGGTTCCGACGAACTGGCCGCCGACCAGTTGCGGCTGCTGGCGTCGCGGGCCGCCGAGCACGGGATCCGGATCGCGTACGAGGCGCTGGCCTGGGGGCGGCACGTCAACGACTATCTGCACGCGTGGCGGATCGTCGAGCTGGCAGGGCATCCCAGTCTGGGGACCTGCCTGGACAGTTTCCACATCCTGTCGCGCGGCTCCGATCCCATCGGCATCGCGGCCATCCCCGGCGAGAAGATCTTCTTCCTGCAGCTCGCCGACGCGCCCCTGCTCGCCATGGACGTTCTCCAGTGGAGCCGCCACTACCGCTGCTTCCCTGGCCAGGGCATGTTCGATCTGCCCGATCTGGTCGGTCGCGTGCTCCGCGCCGGATACACCGGGCCGTTGTCGCTGGAGGTCTTCAACGACGTGTTCCGGCAGGCCGACGCCGGCCGTACCGCGCTGGACGGGCGGCGGTCTCTACTGGCCCTGGCGGATTCCGCCCTGCCGCCGCAGATCGTCCCTACCGGGTTCGCCTTCGCCGAGGTGACTGCCGGTGATCCCGCGCCGCTGGGAGATCTGCTGGGTGTCCTTGGATTCGTTTGTACGGGTTCCGGTGAAGAGGTGTGGGAGCAGGGTGGTGCGCGCCTGCACCTGCGGACGGCCGGTGACGCCGGCCCGGCGCTTACCGCGATCGGCCTGGAGAGCCCCGATCCCGCGGGATCCGTCAGACGCGCGGAATCCCTGCTCGCCACCGTGGTCCAGCCGAACGCGATCGCGGCGCCCGACGGCACCCGGATCGAGTTCTGCCGTTCCGGCGACCTCCCCACGTCCGGAAATATCACCCATATCGATCATGTGGCGCTCGCCCAGCCCTGGCTCAATTTCGACGAGGCCGCGCTCTTCTACCGCAGCGTCCTCGCGCTGGGCCCGCAGCAGAGCCTGGAGGTCCCCGACCCGTACGGCCTGCTGCGCAGCCGCGCCATGCACGCGGGGCCCGTCAGAATGGTGCTCAACGTCGGCGTCCACTGGCAACACCTCGCCCTGGCCTGCGACGACCTCGTCACCACCGCCCGCGGCCTGCCTCCGGAGCTCGTCCTCCCCATCCCGGCCAACTACTACGACGACCTCGACGCCCGGTACGACCTCGACCCCGAGCTGCGCACCCTCGGGATCATGTACGACCGCGACGACCACGGCGAGTTCCTGCACCTCTACACGATCACCATCGGCCGGGTGTTCTTCGAACTCGTCCAGCGCATCGGCGGCTACCAAGGGTACGGCGCGGTGAACGCCCCCGTCCGGCTGGCCGCCCAGCACGCCCGGGAGGGGGATGCTCCTGCTAAGTAGGATGGGCCGCATGGCCTCCCCGTCCGGCACTCGCCCCAGCGCAGCACGCCAACGCGACGCCGACCGGACCCGCTCCGAGATCCTGGAGGTCGCCCAGCGCGTTTTCGCCCGCGACGGCTACGCGGGAGCCCGGGTGGACGAGATCGCCGACCTGACCCGCACCACCAAGCGGATGATCTACTACTACTTCGGCAGCAAGGAACAGCTCTACATCGCGGTCCTGGAGAAGGTCTACACCGAGGTCCGCACCGCCGAACGGACCGTGGACGTGGCCCACCTCGCCCCGACCTCCGCCATCCGCACCCTCGCGGAGCTGACCTTCGACCACCACGACGCGCACCGCGAGTTCATCAAACTCGTCGCCATCGAGAACATCCACCGGGGCGAGCACATCCGCAAATCCGAGGTCCTGGCCAACCTCGGCACGCCGGTCCTGGACATCATCACCCGCATCCTGGAGGCGGGCCTCGTCAGCGGCGAGTTCACCACCGAGGCCGACCCCATCGACGTGCACATGATGATCAGCGCCTTCTGCTTCTTCCGGGTCGCCAACCAGCACACCTTCGGCGCCCTGTTCGGCCGGGAGATGACCGCTCCCGAACATCGCGCCAGGCAACGCCGCATGGTCGGCGAAATGGTGGTCGCCTACCTGCGCGGACGCTAGTCTCCGGTCGTCCCCACATGTTATCGGGACCAATAATGATGACGCGGCAGATTCCTTGACGAATACCGAGTCGAATCAGGCGACACAGTTTTCGGTAGCGACGTGCTGCGCAGCGCCCTCGATATCCTCGCCGTAGAAAGCCTTCCTGCTGTGGATGGTGTTTCTGGGGGAAATCCGAATTGCATGCCATATCGGCGTGTGAATGGAAGAAGAGTGGAGAGTGTGCATGTCATGGCGGAAGCGTCACGTATGAAACGTTCAATGGTCACGGCTCTGGTCGCGACGACCGCCCTGGCCGGATATTATGTGGGTTCGGCTGTTCCGGCGTACGCCGCCACCAATATCCAGATCGTTTACTCGACTGACAACGGGAGAACCTGGAGCAGTTCCCTGCCGGTTCCGAATCCGTCGAGCTGGCTGACGCGCATCTGGTACAACAACAGCGACTCCGCCGCCTACCGGGACGCCTCAGTTCTCGCGCACATCCGTTCGACGCTCGTTGCCGGCACCACGAAGGTCTGCCTTTCTCCGAGAACGTCCGATCCCGCCAAACCCGACAACAGTGAACTCGCCTGCAACACCGACGGCGGCCAGACCGGACCCATCAACGAAGACGCGGTCTGGGGCGGAGGGCTTCCGGAGACGGGGCTGGGCACCATCGACGGCCAGAGATGGAACCTCCGGATCAGCCCGACCGCCGGATTGTTCGCCGAACCCAGCGACCTGACCAAGGGGGTCCTGGAGCGTGGGAAAAAGCGCTATCTCCACCTCCAGGGATGCACCTATGGGAACGCGGGTCCGGACAACTTCATGTCCTTTGTGGCGAACGTGCCCAACACTCCCTTCCGGACAGGGACGGGAGTTTCCAACGATCCGAAGCCGCTCAGCTGCGGCCCGGGGGACGCCGCCTACCGCTACAAGCCGGGCAGCGGCGCCACTCAGGCGATCAGTCTGCTCGGCCGGCGCTACTTCAACCTCCAGCAATGCGTCTACAACTCCGGCGCCGAACTGGCCACTGTCGCCGCACAGCAGCCACAAACCAATTCCAGCAACGTGAAAGCCAGCCCGACGGGTGCGTGCCCCGGCACCGGATGGGTGGCCGGCAACAGCCGTACGCAGGCGTTGGACCTGCTGACCCTGCGCTATGTCAATCTGCAGCAGTGCGTCTACGCGAAGCCCGGGGACTTCTACACCAACCTGGTCCAGAACTCGGGCGACGGGCAGACCAGGTCGCCGGCCACGGACACCGGTGACACGCCAAAGCCGGCGAACGCCGCCTGCGCGCCCGGATATCCCACTTCTTACCGATGGGTCTCCGCGAACTCCGCCACACAGGCGATCGACACCGAAGACACCACACGAGGTGCCGGATTCATCGAATTCGAAGCGCAGCCTAACGGCGGCTCCAGCCCGTACAACCATTCCCGGCCGGTGAGCGCGTGGCTTCTGATCGGCGGTGCCATCGTGGCGAAGGACAGCGGGGGCTGGCGCGTCTGACGCCGCCCGCCGAGGCAGGTTCGGGCCGCGCAACGACCCGAACCTGCCTGTGCACCTGTCTAGGCGTTCGCGTCGAGGAAGCCGGAGATGAGCGGGGCGATCTCCGGGAGGTGGGTTTCCAGGGCGAAGTGGCCGGTGTCGAGCAGATGGAGTTCGGCGTCGGGCACGTCGCGCAGGTACGCCCGCGCGCCGGGCTCGGGGAAGAACGGATCGCCGGTGCCCCAGACGATGAGGGTGGGCGGCGTGTGCCGGCGGAGCCAGCCCTGCCAGCTGTCGTAGAGCTGGACGTTGGAGTGGTAGTCGAACATGAGCGCCAGCTGGGCTTCCTTCCGACCGGGCAGGTCCAGGAAGTGCTGGTCGAGGGTCCAGCTGTCGGGGGTGAGCAGTTCGGGGTCGGCGACGCCGGTCTCGTACTGGGAGCGGGTGCCTGGCAGCGTGAGAAGGTTGCGCACGATCTCCTCGGAGCCGGGGGTCTCGGGGCGCAGCGCGATGAGGCCGCGGGCGCTGTCCGACAAGCCCTCGGAGTAGGCGTTGCCGTTCTGGACGACCAGGCCCGCGATCCACTCGGGGTGGCGTTCGGCGAGGCGGAACCCGACCGGGGCGCCGAAGTCGAAGACGTACATGACGAACCTGCTCAGGCCCAGCTTCTGGACGAAGTCCTCCATGACGTCGGCGAGATGGTCGAAGGAGTAGACGAAGTCGTCGGGTGCCTCGGTGTGACCGAAGCCGGGATAGTCGGGGGCGACCAGGCGGTAGCGGCTGCCGAGAGCGTCTATGAGACGCCGGAACTGATGTGACGCGGAGGGGAAGCCGTGCAGGAGCAGCAGTACGGGCGCGTCCTCCCGGTCGGGGACCGACTCCCGGTAGAAGACGCGGACGCCATTGACGTCGAGGTGACGGTGGACAGTACGAGGAATCGGCATCCCTAATTCCTTTCTTGACTGAAGACACATTAGCCTAGGCAGACATGGACTAACGCGTCAATACGCCTAGGTAGCATTAGATATATGAGCGAGATCGTGTTCCCGACGGGGGAGCGCCTGGCGCTGGATCTGGTCAACACCCGTCCGTCCATCGGCGACCTGCTGGTCACGCCCGACGACCTGCGCGCATGGCTCGGTCGGCAGGCCGAACGGTTCCCGGAGGCGCGCGAGCTCGCCGACGTCGCGTTCACCACCGCCGATCTGGCCGCGGTCCACACCGTTCGCGAGCACACCGCCGGCGCCGTCGAGCAGGCGCGCCACGCCGCTCCTCCCGCGGCGGCCGACCTAGCGGCCCTGAACCAGGCCCAGCGCGACGCGCCCGCCATCAGCGAGCTGACCTGGAACGGCGAGGTGGTCACGGTGACCCGCCGCCGCACCGGTACCCCCGGTGCACGGCTGGCGGCATGGCTGGCCGAGGCCGCCGCCGACTTGCTGGCCGATCCTGCCGTCGTCGACATCCGCCAGTGCGAGGCCCAGGACTGCGTACTGCTCTTCCTGCCCGCCCATCCACGCCGCCGCTGGTGCTCGGCCGCCCGCTGCGGCAATCGCACCCGCGTCGCACGCCACTACCAGCGGCACAAGCCCGCCACGTGACCTCAGCCTTTCAGCAGGGCGTGGGCCAGCTGGTCGGCCGCCCACTCCTCCCAGCGGCTCGTGTCCCACCCGCACTCCCGCTGCAGCACCAGGAACAGGTCCGGTGACAGCAGTCCAACGGTGACGTCGGTCGCCCGCTCCCGGTCGAGCTCCGGGCATAGCGCGCCCAGCCCCTCCAGGATGCCGACGAAGGTGTCGTGCGCGGTTCGCCGCTGCTCGGCGTTCGCCCGCCACTGCTCCGCCATCTCCGGGTCCCCCCACGCCGCGTCGCGGACCACCGCCAGAATCGCCGCCACCCGGTCGAAGATGACGCCGCTCGCGTGCACCCACCGCACGATCGCCTCCCGGGGGTCGGCCGACGCGCGCAGCTGGGTGAACCACGGCCGTTCCAGCAGCGGGACGGGTTCATCGTCGCCCGCCGAGGCCACGTCGACCACGTGTTTGAGCAGCTGGCTCTTGCTGCCGTAGTGGAAGTAGACGGTCTGTACCGACACCCCGGCAGCGTCGGCCACCTCCTGGAAGGTGGTGCCCGCATAACCCCGCACGGCGAACAGCTCGTGCGCCGCCCCCACGATGCGCCGCCTGGTGGGCGCGGAGCGCCGGTTCCGGGTGTTGACGTCAGTCACAAACTTAAAGTATCACTTTAGAGTATCACTACAAATATGGGGGAGAGAGGGCTTTGACCGTTCTCCATGGGTTCCACCACATCAAGCTGCCCGTGTCCGATGTGCGCAAGAGTGCGGACTGGTACGAACGGGTGCTGGGCCTCGACGTGGCGATCGAGTTCGTCGAGCAGGGCGAGTTGCGCGGCGTGGCCATGCGGGACGCCGGGCAGAGCCTCATGATCGCGTTGCGCGAGGAGCCCGGGCGGGCGACCGCGCTCGGGGGATTCGATCCCCTGGCGCTCGGTGTGCCCACTCTGGCCGCGCTGCGCGCGTGGGCCGCCCGCCTGGACGACCTCGGCGTGCCACACTCGGGCATCGCTGAAGGCAGCATCGGCTGGCTGGTCGGAGGCGTGACCGATCCCGACGGCATCGAGATCCGCCTCTACACCTTGCAGCAGCGGACGGAAACCCCCTAAGAAGTCGGGCCACCTCCCATGATCGGGAGGTGGCCTTTCGATTTCGTCCGGCGGCACGGACCGCTTCCGGTGACTATCTGGCGATGTAGAGGGTCTGCCAGGTGCCGTCGGTGATGCAGCGGGGGGCCTTGACGGTCAGGGGGCCGGCGCAGACCTGCATCTCCACCTGGCGGACGTTCTCTTTCGTCAGGCGGATCAGTCTGGGGGTCAGGAAGGTGCAGGTAGCGACGTGCTCGTAGCTCGTATAGGTCGGGCTGTGGGTGAAGCGGAACATAGCCCAGCCGCAGGTGTTGGCCAAGGTCACTGCCGGGGAGGTCAGGTCGCGGACCTCGCCGTCGATCTTCACCATCCTGGCGTACGGGATCTGCAGCGGATGGATGGCGGCGGGGAAGACAGTGATCGTTCCGGTGGCCTGGGCATATCGGCCGGGTGCGTAGTACGGGCCCCAGGGGCGGGGTTGGGGGGCCGACAGGGTCGTGGTGGCCGCCCGTACGGGGAGTGGGGACAGGGCGGGCACGGCGACGCTCAAAGCCAGACCGATGGCGAGTGCGGCGGATACGCGGCGGCTGCGGGCATACGAGAGCAGGGGAGTCCGCACGGAAACGTTGTCCTTCCGGTGGAGGGGGCGGGCGCGCGACAAGGAACCAAAAGCCCACGTCGGCTGATCATGCCGAGGCGCGCGGGCGACCGATGAAGTTAGAGTAGCACTCTAAAGTGTGACTCTAATAATCGAAGTACGCCCCAGCGGTCGAGGAGTTCGCGGCGGCACGGTCGCCCCCACCGTTGCCACGAGACGGTGGCCGAGGCTATGTGCTGATGGGTTGCCGGCTTCTCGGTCTGATGATCAGGGCGGCGAGCGCCAAGGAGAGCGCGCTGTTCACGAACAGCATGGGGCTGTCCAGCCCGCTCGGGATCACCTGGGCGACGAGGCTCTGGAGAATCAGGTTGAAGACGAACCCGAGGAGGGCGACAGCCCAGGCTGGGCGGACTCTCACCAGCCACAGAAGCGGCCATGCCGCGGCGCTGCCGCCGCCGATGGCGATCAGCGCCAGCGGAGCCAGGCATTCCAGTCCACCGGTAGGGCAGATCAAGTGCATGAGCCCCGTCTTGTCCGCGACGAACGCGGCGACGAACGCCATGAGGGGGAGAGAGGATCCCACCAGACCGGCGGCGAGGACCCTTGGCAGCGAGGTTCGGGAAAACCGGGGCGAATGATCGCTCATGACCCCAATTGGACGCTATCCGAGCGAGGGTTTCATGAGTACCCATACTCAGCCCCGGCGATCGACAAGGGTCGGAGGCCGAGGACGTCGAGGTCGAGCCCGCGTAGGGGTGACCCCGGCGCAACTTCCTCATTGGCCGGGGCCGAGATCAGGGTGGCGCGAATACGATGCCGAAGGCGCAGAACTATCGCCATCCATGCGTTTCAAGCGGCACGCGAGTACTCGTTGGGGGCTTCGCCCGTCCAGAGCGGGAGCAGCGGGTCCGCCTGCGGCCAGAGTCGGCTCCGGTTCTCCAGTACGCGTTGCATCCGGTCCGCCAGGAAGCCGGCGGCTGCTGCGGATCTGTCCCGGGTGCTCAGCAACTGGACCAACTCGGTCAGCGTCCGCTGCATGTCGCCGTACCCCCGCGAGCGCAGCCGCTGGAAGTTGGTGGGGGAGAAGTCGAGCAGGCCGTTGAGAGGGCCCAACGGACCGCCCTCGACCAACTCGTCATCGGGGCGGATCTGCAGCAGGGTGAGTCCCTCCCGCTCCACCGGCGCCACCGGCTCGCCAGGTGACAGGTGCACCACGAGGACGATGTCGCAGCCGTCCTGCTCGGCCAGCGCCCGGATGGGCGTGTTGGTCTTGCCGAGCATGCCGTCTCGGTAGTAGCGCCCGCCCACCGACCGCGGCGGGAAGAGAAACGGCAGTGCCGCGCTGGCGAGCGCGGCCCGAGTGATCTCCTCTTTTGATCTCCCGTTCAATGTGATGATCTCACTCTTGATCCCCAGTGTGCCGCGTACCCAGTTGTATGCCTCCTGGGCCAGCTTCAAGTGACCGACGGCGGCCGGAGGCAGTACCAGATGGGCCAGTTTCGGCAGGGGTGGCGGCACGGGGAAGGCGGCCACCCGCATTGGGACGCCCGTCGCCATGATCTGCTCGTCCACCGCTTGCTCGATCAGCCGCTCCAGCTCGCTCCGGGTACCCAGCAGCCGGACGAGCCGCGACTGAAGCTGCGCGCCACCGTCGGGATTGTGTCCGAACTGGTTGGTCAATGTCGTCCACAGCGCCACCAGCCTGGTCATCCCCTCCGCCAGGGTGGGCGCGCTGGCGAGCACGACACCGTTCAGCGCGCCGATACTGGTGCCCGCCACCGCGTGCAGCTTGATCCCATGATGGACCAGGCACTCCACCGCGCCCACCTGGTACGCCCCCTTGGCCGCACCTCCGGCCAGCACCAGGCCGAAGCGGTAGCCGAGCTCCGCCGTACCGTCCGCCGGTAACGCGGGGAGCTCCAACCGGGGCGCCGGCTCTGGGATCGGGCGGCTGCTTAGCTCGCCCAGCCGGGCCCGCAGCTGTCCCCAGTTCTCACCCATCGCGATTCTCCTTCGTCGTCATCGGTGCGCGCCTACGCAGGTCCGCGCGTGCTCGCCTGGCCGCGTCGGCCTGCTCTTCGATGACCTTGCGTACGAACTCCTCCTGCGTGAGGGAGTCGGGCAGGTAGCCGCAGCCGGCGCGAGTCTCGTCCACCGCCCGCTGCGCCATCTCCTTCGGGCTCGTTCGCGGGTCACGGGCGCTGAGCTCCAGGCCGCGAGCGAGTGCGTAGCTCACCGGGCGGTGCGGCGGGCGCAGATCGCCCGGCAGGCCGATGCCCATCACCTCGGCCACGATCTGCCCGTCCTCGCTGCCGTCCAGCAGCTCGATGGTGCGTTCCACGAGACGGCGCACGCTGCGCTTGCCATCCCATTCCAGGTCAGTTCGCGCCTGGCGGGTGCGGGCGTCACCAAGGACGTGGTCGGCCAGGCGCTCCCGCCAGTCCTGTCGGCCGGTGACGAACTCGTACAGCCCGGTATGCCCTGCGGCGATCTCCCTGGCCAGCAGCGGAACCTGGATCGTCCAGGGCAGGCCGGCGTAGGTGCCCTGGTGTCGCCAGCGGCTGACCGCCAGATCCATGTCCTCCCACGCGTCCTGGCGCAGTCCTGCCTCCATGACCCTGCGGTCCAGCACCAGCAGGCCCTTCTTCTGGGCGTCGATGAGGAGTCCGTGCATGGCCAGCAGCTCGCTGTGTGTCTCCAGTACCACCGCATGCGAGTTGAGCCGCTGGTCCAGTACGGCGATCTTCCGGTCCACCTCCGCGAACCGGCGGTCTGCCTGGTCGATGAAACTGGCGACCAGGCCGGCCAGCTCCCGAATCTCCCCCCGCGACTGGTACGCGGTGCTCTCGGCGTAGGCGACCCGGTTCTGCAGCTCCTCGATGTTGGTCGCCACCAACCCCAGGTAGAGGTCGGTGAAACGCGCATGCTTGCTGAGGTCCTGGGCCCAGGAGAACAGGTGTCCCTGCACCCGGGCCACCGACTCGTCGGTCTCCAGGCCGCGGCGCCGGTCCGCACCGCTGATCTGGTCGACAAGACCTTTGAAGCCGGTACGCCTACGACGGGTGGCCGTCATGTTCTCGGCGGTCCGCAGATCGTTGACGAGCTCGGTCAACGCGCGGTCGGCCGCCAGCGGGATGCGCCGTACCAGCCGGCGTAGATCGATCATCTCCATCTCAGACACCTCCGCCGATGGTGAAGACGTGCGGCATGGCCAAGCGCTTGTCGGCGACCACGTACGCGGGGGTCACGACGAAGTCCACCAGCTGGCCCTCATGGCAGTGCGCCCACAGCTCGTGCTCGGCGGAGTTGGCCGGCGTGCCGTGCGGGACGTCGAAGACGAACAGGTACGGGTGTCCGGTCTGCTCGATGGCGTCACGGAGGATCTGCGCCTCCTTGACGACCCGGGTCACCAGGGCGGACCTCGAGGCGTTCAACCGAACCTGACCACCAGCGGTGATCAGATCCACGAGGTCGTCCACCAGGTTCCGGCCGCCTGCCGCGAAGATGGCGCACATCTCCCTGACCAGCTCGGCCTCCCGACGCAGCGGCGGTGGTGGCGTGGTGCCCGCCTTCCGGTGCGCGTCGGCTTCGTACGCCTGCCGCGCTTCGGTGAGCTCGGGGAAGCGTTCGCCGAAGAGCGCCTTGATCCGGTCAGCCAGCTTGTACTGGACCAGAAAGTCCTGCTTGGTCAGGTCCTTTCTGCTTTCCAGGACCTGTGCGCGGAGCAGGTCGATGACCGACATCATCTCGCCGAGTCGTTCCTCCAGCACGGCGATCCGATCCCGCAACTCGGTCATCTGGTCTGTCTGATCGGCGATCCGGCGCTCCAGGGTGCCGACATACCCGCGCAACGGGTCGACCTCCTGACGGGTGGCCGTGATGATGCCGGACAACTCCCGGCGCAGGGCCGAGATCTGGTTGTCCAGCCACACCCGGGATTCGCGATGCCCGCGATTCTCCGCAGCGGAGAGTCGCTCGTTGTGGGCGGCGAGTGTCGCCGCCTGGTCCTCGCCGCCCTGATGGTTCGTCGGCAGGGCACTTCCCGCCCGTGGGTCCTCGTTGCTGTTCCGAGGCCAATTCATGATTAGCGACCTCCCTAACGCATGTGCTCGAATTCGGCGGTGGCCTCGGACTTCTGGTTGGTCACCGGGTTGAGGGCCTCGGCCTGGATGGCGGTGCGCCCGAAGTACAACAACAGGAGCAGGTTGCGCTTGCTGATCGGACTGCCGACCGAGTCGCGGATGTCGACGGTGAGTTCGCCGATCTGCTCGCAGCCTTCCTCGTCCACATAGCGCGGATATGTTTTGCGCGTGCGCATCAGCCGTACCCGGATCACCTCTTGCGCGGTCTTGGTCGGCACGAGCCCAAAGGAGAAGGGTTCGTCTACCGCGACGCTCTGGCCGCGCCGGACCGCGATCTCGAACCGGCCGCGGCACAACTCCTCGCCCTCGCTGCTGACGAGCTTCCGCTCCGGTGGATCGATGCCCTCCTCCCACGGCATCGCGAGCGCGAACCCGTAGGTGTAACGAGACCGCCGGGAGAGGAGCACCTCCGGCCGGTACGCGTAGTGCACGGCCCCTTCGAGGATGGCCAGCGCTGGATTCTGCGGTACCAGGATGCGGTGTCTGTCCGAAAACTCCCGATGGAGGCGAGCCCGGAGCCAGCCCGCTCGCGCGAACCCGCCGACCAGGACGAGGGTCTCCGGCAACTGACCGTTGCCGAGGCGGCCGATCTCGGTCAACTGCTCCCGGATCTTCTGCACGATCCCGTCCACGACGTGGTCGAAAAGCGCCTCGACCTCCGCGGCCGAGATCGTGATCCGTCCGGGCTTGCCGCCGCTCTCGCGGGTGAGCCGCTCCTTGACCGGCTGATCCAGCATCTCCCACACCGTCGTGGACAGGCGGATCCCCACGCTGTCCACGATGTGCGCGACACCATTCCTCTCCTCGGTCTCGGCGGTGACCTTGCGCTGTTCCCACTCGGCGTCCAGCGCGAGCAACTCCTCGGCGTAGTCCGCGCTCAGTCGCTCAAGCACCGCGGGACCGAGACGATCGGCCAGCACCTTCGTACGGAAGGCGTGGTTGATGTACTCAGAGCCGAGCCGCCCCCCGGTGGCCACGCCGATCTCACGCAGCGAGATCTGCTCGCTGCCGAAGGCGGAGGTCTCGTACGCCGTGATGTCGACGGTGCCGCCCCCGCAGTCGATCACCATGAAGCGGGCGCCGTCCACGTTGAGCCCGAGCCGCTCGGTGTGACCCGAGCCGTCGGCGAGTTCGGCCATGCGGAGGTAGCAGTAGAGCGCGGCGGCTTCGGGCTCGATGGACAGCAGCAGCCGATCGTCGCCATCGGGCAGTCCGGCGGCGACGGCGGCCCGCCTCATGAGGTGTTTATCCTCCTCGTCCCAGATGGCGGGGACGGTGAGGCACCAGCGGATGTCCTTTTCCAGGTATCCCGCCTGAGTGATCTCGGCTATCGCCGCGGAACGGACTTCGCTCAGGTAGGCCACGATGAGCCGGTACACCCGGTCACGGTCGCCGACGTCTACAAACCCGCCTGAGCTTGGCATATCCATGTTTGTGCCGGTCGACTGCAGTGCCATCTTGAACGCGTACGCGTATCCGAGGCCGGCCGTCGTGCCCGAGTCACAGGCTTCGGCCCACATCTTGCGGGCGCGGTGGCCCCAGGCCACCGTTGAGCCGTCATCCCGCAGCAGAATGGCGGTCAGGTTCTTCGGGTAGTCGACCCGCGCGTTCGAATAATTCGTGAAGTAATAAACATCGCGGGTCGCTATGTCGTCGTTGAGCGGCGAGATCGTCGTCCAGGCGAACCCGGTGCCGTGTGTTCCGAAGTCGATTACCGCGACCACCTTATGGTCGTTTGCGCTCATTTACCGACTCCTGTCCGCTTCCAACTGGGCTCGATACAAGCTTGAGGCACAGACTGGACGTGCGGTAAGGACGCATGGTGTGCGCAAGGCATGCGCAATCTTGCCGCCACCGGATCTGTGCCGCACATTTGCGCATCACGGATAACGCCGATGCGGCACGGCGGGAGCGCCGGAAGTCATGGCAAATCACTCGTAAAGGTCCTACGATAACCGCGTGGTTGAAGAGGCTGTAGTTCGACTGGCGGGAGCGAGGTTGTCAGCCGCTGTGCCAGGGAATGCGGTTTCAACCGGTGGCCCTGAGGGCTCCTGACGATGAGTTCCCCCGCGTCATTCGGCACACGCCTGCGCGAGCTCCGGAAACGGAAAGGAATGACCCAGGGGGATCTGGCGAAAGAGATCCCCTGCAGTGCCAGTCACCTGAGCCGAGTGGAGAAGGGCGAGCGGCCCCCCAACGACGCCTTCGCTCTCGCGTGCGACCGGGTACTGGGCGCCGGGGGCGAACTCGCGGCGCTGCTCGGAGACGTCGACGTCGCCATGCGGGCCCCCGAACCGCGATCCGACCCCGCGCCGCCTCCCGACCGGCGGCCTTCCGCCGGACCCGCCGAAGGGGAGACGGAACCAGGCCGGCCACGTGACCACTACGGTGTGGGGGCGGGAGACGGTCATGTCGAGGACCTCTACCGGGTGATGCTCAGCCTGTACCAGCAGCTGTGCAGCGACGGGCAGCAGCGGCCCGCCTCCGACGTGCTTTCCGAAGTTCTCCGACACACCAGGGCGATCGTGCCGCTGGTCAAGAAGATCCCCGGTGGTGTCCGGCTGCTCCCGTTGGCCGCACGCAGCGCCGAACTGGCCGGGTGGCTGGCGCAGGACGCCGGGGACTGGCATGAGGCCATCCGGCAGACCAACTCGGCGGCCGAGCTGGGCAGGGACGGCGGGGACCTGGACATTGTGGCGTACACGGTGGTCCGTCGCGCGGAGATGCACATGTACGCGGGCAGGGCCGTCAAGGCGCTGAGCCTCAGTCGCCTCGCCGAGTCCCAGACGGGCGCGCGTGCCTCGACCCGCGCGGCGGCCCGCCGCTGCGCCGCCCAGGCATACGCCATGCTGGGCGACCGTCCCCAGTGCGAGGAGGAGTTGGCCGAGGCGGCGAAGCTGCGACGTACGGGAGAAACTCGGGCCGAGGATCGGGGCCGGGCCGAAGTCCACCAGATCGACGACCTGATCCGCGGGTGGTGTTACTACCGGCTGGGGCTGTTCGGCGCAGCCGCGGAGATCCTGCGTGAGGCGGTGGCCGCGCTTCCGGAACGTTCCCTCCGGTCCCGAGGGCTGTTCGGGGCACGCCAGGCCAGGGCGTACGCGGAGGCCAAGGATCTGGAACGCGCCTGCGAGACGGGCGCCCGTGCGCTGGCGTGCGCTCAGGAGACACGGTCGGTGGCCGCGCTGCGTCAGCTCCAGCACCTGTGCGCGTTACTTGGGCGTCATTCGTCGTATGCGCCCGCGGAATCGCTCCGTACGGCGATTGTGCACGAGCTGACCGGAGGCGACAGCACGGGAGAACCCCGCCCCTGACCCGAACGTGATCGCAGGTCATGGGGTTCCTGCCGAAACTCCGTCCGTGCGGGTGATGGGCGTGAACGACAGTGCGGACCCGCCGCCTGGCAGCGAGTCCGAATAAATCTTGAAAATCTTCCGGGCGTGTGTCGAAACCGCCTCGTCTCGTTCGCAGCGTATCCAGAGGGCCGGATGGGCCGGTCCCGTCGATACGAGGGTGACGATCATGACCCAGCAGCTTGCCCACACCCGCTCGATCTCCGCCCAGCGACTGTTGCTCGGCTGCGGTGTCGTCGCCGGTCCGTTCTATGTGACCGTCGCCCTGGCCCAGGCGTTCACCCGGGAGGGCTTCGACCTGGCCCGTCACCCGTGGAGCTTTCTGGCCAACGGCGAGCTCGGCTGGATCCAGAGCGCCAACTTCGTGGTCACCGCGCTGGCCACCATCGCCGCCGCCGTCGGTTTGCGCCAAGCCTTGGCGCCCGGACGGGGAGCCCGATGGGCGCCGGTTCTGGTCGGTACGTTCGGCGCCAGCATGATCGGTGCGGCGATCTTCCCCGCCGATCCCGCGATGGGCTTTCCCGTGGGAACACCGGAAGGCCCGGGTACGGTCACCCTGTCAGGGACCCTGCACATGGCCGTCGGCGGCGTAGGGTTCCTGTGTATGGCGGCGGCCTGCTACGTCATCGCCTCCCGGCAGGCCCGTGAGCGCCGAAACGGCTGGGCCCTGTACTCGCGCGTCACCGGCACCCTGTTCCTCGGCTCGTTCGTCGGCATCGCGAGTGGCGGCGGCAGCGCCTGGACCAACCTGATGTTCGTCGCCGGCATCGTGGCGGTCTGGAGCTGGCTGACGCTGGTGTCGCTGAATCTCTCCCGCCACACCGTCTGATCTCCCATTCCAAGTCATAGAGAAAGGCAGTTTCACGATGCGCTACTTGGTCACGCTCAAAGTCGCCGCCCAGCCGGACGGGCCGCCGCCGGCCGACCTCATGGAGGCCATCTTCAAGCTCGGTCAGGAGGCCACCGAGGCCGGGGCGCTGCTCGACAACAGCGGCCTGGCCCCCAGCTCCGAGGGGGCGCGGGTCGAGGTGAGCGGGGGTCGGCTGACCGTCAGCGACGGGCCGTTCGCCGAGGCCAAGGAGGTGATCAGCTACGCGCTGTACGAGGTGAGGAGCAAGGAGGAGGCCGTGGAATGGACCGCCCGCTTCGTCAAGCTGCACCGTGACCTGTGGCCGGGATGGGAGGGCCAAGCGGACGTGCTGCGGCTGTTCGGGCCCGAGGACTTCGCCCCACCGGCCTGACCCACAGCTCCACCGGCCTGACCCACAGCTCCACCGGCCGCGGACCACGTCCGCGGCCGGATGCTGTATCCAGGACGCATGACGGTAGCTGATTCGCATCGGGCCGTGGAGGCGGTGTGGCAGATCGAGTCCGCCCGGGTCATCGCCGCCCTGGCCCGCATGGTGAACGACATCGGGCTGGCCGAGGAGCTGGCGCAGGACGCGCTGGTGGCCGCGCTCGAAGAGTGGCCGCGTAAGGGAGTACCCGACAATCCGGGCGCCTGGCTGACGCTCACCGCCAAGCATCGGGCCATCGACCAGTTCCGCCGTCGCGACACCTACCAGCGCAAGCTGCAGGAGCTCGGCCGGGACATGGAACTCCGCCAGGAGTCGGCGGAAGCCGAGCTGGACGACGCCCTCGACGACCACATCGGCGACGACCTGCTGCGCCTGATCTTCACCGCCTGCCATCCCGCGCTGCCCGTCGAGGGCCGGCTCGCGCTCACCCTCCGTCTGCTCGGCGGCCTGTCCACCGCCGAGATCGCCCGCGCCTTCCTCGTACCCGAGCCCACCGTCGGGCAGCGCATCTCGCGCGCCAAACGCACCCTCGCCGACAAGAGGATCCCGATCGAGCTGCCGCCGCCCGCCGAACTGCCGGCGCGGCTGGCCTCCCTCCTGGAGGTCATCTACCTGATCTTCAACGAGGGGTACGCGGCGACCGCCGGTGAGGACTGGATCCGCCCGTCGCTGTGCCAGGAGGCCATGCGCCTCGGCCGCGTCCTGGTCGGGCTGATGCCCGCGGAACCCGAGGTCCACGGACTGCTCGCGCTCATGGAGATCCAGGCCTCGCGCATTCCGGCCAGGACCGCCCGCGACGGCACCCCCATCCTCCTGCTCGACCAGGATCGCAGCCGCTGGGACCGGCTCCTGGTCCGCCGCGGCCTGGACGCGCTGCGCCGCGCCGAGGAGCTGGGCACGCTCGGGCCGTACGGGCTGCAGGCGGCCATCGCCGCGTGCCATGCTCGCACGCTGACCCCGCAGGCCACCGACTGGGAACGCATCGCCGCCCTGTACCGGCTGCTGGCGCACCTGACGCCCTCGCCGGTCGTCGAGCTGAACCGGGCGGTCGCGGTCGGCATGGCGTACGGGCCCGCGCGCGGGCTGGAGATCGTCGACAGCCTCCGGGACGAGCCCGCGTTGCGGGGGTACGCGCATCTGCCCGCGGTCCGCGGGGACCTCCTGGCCAAGCTCGGGCGGGCCGAGGAGGCGGCCGCCGAGTTCCGGCGCGCGGCCGAGCTGACCCGGAACGTCCGTGAACGCGACCTCTTCCTGGAGCGGGCCGCCGCCCTGTGAGGATCAGACTTCGTCGAGCCAGATCACGATCCCGGTCAGGTCGTTGAGTACGGCCGCGACGCCTGCCCTCACGGCGGCCGCGCAGCGGGCGGGGGTGAACGACGCGGGCTCGTACGTCGAGGACATGCCGAGCCCTTCGCCGCGGAACGACGCGCCGGACCAGTCGACGGCCGTGACGTTGTGGGTGGGCTCGGCCAGTTCCGCCCCCACGACGAGAAACTGCTGCGCGAGGTGGCTCGGGCTGACCAGGGCCAGAGGGTCGACGAAGCCGTTGCCCGCGCTGACGATGAGGTCGGGGCCCATGTCGATGGCCTCGGTGATGCTGGGCACGAGGTCGTACGGGTGGTCGGCGACGACTGTTCTGAGATCGACGTCCTCCTCCTCCGCCCACTCCTCGACCGCCGCCACGAGGGTCCTGGTGGGCTGGTCGTCACCGGTGGTGAGCAGGACCACGCGGTAGTCCTTCGACGGGTGGACGTCGCTCCAGGAGCCGGGCCGTGGCGTGATGGTCGCCTCGGGGACGGGCGTGGTGGAGGGGGCGATGAAACCCGGGGCGAGAGTGCCGATGGCGCTGGGCTTGGCGTGCGGTTGGGACCAGTCGCCGCCGGAGCCGCATCCGGTGACCAGCGCGGCGGTCGCGGCCAGCGTGGCAACGGTCCGAAGCGGGGGGCGCAAGGGGATCGTCCTCCGAGGTGTAGCGGGTGGTGCGCGTACATCCTCCTATCCCGTTTCCTCCCGATTTGAGGCTGAGAGGTAGTTATGGGGTTATTTTTCCTGTAGTTCGCCGTTGGGACGGCTGGGATTCACCCGTGAGGTGGAACGTGCTCTGGCAACTTAAGGAGCCACATGTCACAACGGGTCCGCCGTGTCCTCGTCGGGATCATCGCGGCGGTGATCGTTCTTCTGGGCGCCGGGCCGGCGCTCGCCCACGGGTTCACCTCGACCGTGTACGTCCACCTCACCGCGGACGAGGGTCACCTGCGGACCAAACTGGAGCTCGAGTACGACCTCTTCGTCGTCTCCACCGCCGACTTCGAGGGTAATGATCCCCTCTTCAAGGCAGGAATCCCCGCATTCGAGGCCGGTGACACCGAGGGACAGGCCGCGGCGCTCAACGCGCATGCGGCGTCGGCCGTCACGTATGTCACCAAGCGCTTCTCGGTCAGGGGCTGCACGCCGGCCCAGGCAGGCGAGTTCACGATCGCCGAGCGGGAGAATGTGCCGTACGCCGTTCTGCTGCTCGACTGGGCCTGTCCGGAGCGGAGTGACGATCACGAGGTGCGGAGCGGGCTGTTTCCCGACGCCGAGAAGTACGTCAAGGACACCAAGACGATCGTCACCTATGAACTCGACGGCCGCTCGGGCAGTGCCGCGCTCGATGCCGCTCGCCCGTCCTTCTCGACTGGTCAGGCCTGGTACGAGCGGTTCTGGGAGTTCTTCCTGCTGGGTGCCGAACACCTGCTGTTCGGGATCGACCACGTCTTGTTCCTGCTGGCGCTCATCGCCGGGTCACGGCGGCTGCGCGAGATCGTGCTGGTGGCCACCAGCTTCACCCTGGCGCACTCGGTGACGTTCATGCTCGCCGCCCTCGGTCTGGTGGAGGTGCCCGCGAGCCTGGTGGAGCCCGTCATCGCGTTGTCGATCGCCGTGGTCGCCGGTTGGCACCTGTGGCGGATCTGGCGGCGCGGCGGCCATGCCGGCGAGATCGAGACGTTGAGCCGCGGTCACTTCGCCCTGGACCGTTCGGGCTGGACGCGCCTCGGGGTCGTGTTCTGTTTCGGCCTCGTTCACGGGCTGGGCTTCGCGGGCGCGCTGGGGATCGACGAGGCGTGGTCGTGGACCCTGCTCTGGTCCTTGCTGGTGTTCAACGTCGGTATCGAGGTCGTTCAACTGGTGCTCATCGCAGCGCTCTTCCCGCTGCTCAGCGTGTTGCGGCGCCGTGCGCCGCGGGCCGGTCTCTGGGCGACGGGTGTGGTTTCCGCGGGCGTGTCCGCCATGGGGCTGTTCTGGTTCGTCGAGCGGGTGCTCGGGTCCTGAGATCGCAAGGTCTTTTAGGACATTCCATTAGCCAGAAATCGGGCATTTACGGTCGGTTCACCGGACGGCGCGACCTTGAATGCCGCTTCCTGCACGTACAGGTACAAAAAGGACTTTAACCATGACATTAGGCACCTCACCGCAGGCTCCCGGCCTGGTACGGCGCCGCGTGGCCGCAGGGGCCACCGCGGCGCTTCTGGGCTTGGCCGTGGCCTTCGGCAGCGGCATGGGGACCCCCGCGAGCGCCGACGCCGCCACGTTCAGCGGCATCATCCTCGGGGTCGGCGCCAACGAGGCCCAGCGCACCGTGACCTGGTACTCCTCGGCCGACAACGCGCAGCAGGTCCAGCTGGCCCCGACCGCGAAGCTCGTCAACGGCGAGTTCCCGGCCGACGCCCTCACCTTCGACGCCGCCGGCGCGGCGAACATCGCCTCCAGCGGTGGCTTCAACCGGCACGCGACGATCTCCAACCTGCAGGAGCAGACGGCGTACTCCTACCGCGTCGGCTCCGACGGCAACTGGTCCTCGACGTACTCCTTCAAGACGCAGGACTTCGAGGGCGACTACGACTTCCTGTTCTTCGGCGACCCGCAGATCGGCTCCTCCGGCGACGTGCCGAAGGACCAGGCCGGTTGGCAGGACACCCTGGACGTCGCGCTCGCGGCCAACCCGGACTCCGAGCTGCTGGTGTCGGGTGGTGACCAGGTCGAGACCGCCGGCACCGAGAGCCAGTGGAACGCCTTCCTCGCCCCCGACAAGCTGCGTCAGTACCCGTGGGTCGCCACCATCGGCAACCACGACGTCGGCAGCAAGGCGTACGAGCAGCACTTCACCATCCCGAACAACGACCGGTCGGGTCCGCTGTACTCCAACGGGAACCCGAACGGGAACAGCTCCGGCGGGAACTACTGGTTCATCTACAAGGACACGCTGTTCATCGACATCAACAGCAACAGCTACGCCACCTCCCAGGGTGGCGGCGGCGACGCGGCGCACGTCGCGTACGTGACCGATGTCATCAACCAGCACGGCTCCGAGGCCAAGTGGAAGGTGCTCGTCTTCCACCACGCGATCTACTCGCCGGCCAGCCACGCCAAGGACAGCGACGCCAAGGTGCGCCGGGTCGACTTCCCGACCGCCTTCTCCAACCTCGGCGTCGACCTGGTGCTGCAGGGCCACGACCACGCGTACTCCCGCAGCTACCTGATCAAGAACAGCCAGAAGGCGAACCCGGACGAGCAGCCCGGCGCCGCCGAGGTGTACCCCGGTCCTGGCGGCGTGCTGTACGTGACGTCGAACTCGGCCTCGGGCTCGAAGTACTACGACATCACCAAGCCGGACAGCAGCGCCAGCAGCGGCGCGGGCAACGGCGCCGACCCGCTGAACCCGAACAGCTACTGGTACAACTCGGTCCAGAACCAGGAGCACGTCCGGACCTACGTCAAGGTCGGCGTGCGCAAGGACAAGCTCGTCGTGGAGAACATCCGGAGCGGCACCTGCGCGGCTCCGAACGCGGCGGTCGAGCGTGGCCTCTCCTGCACCAACACCCCTGAGGGGCAGCCGGTCGGCTCGCTCGTCGACAAGGTGACCATCCACCCGTACAACGGCGACGGCCAGGCCCTCCAGGTCAGCGTGCCCAACGCCGCTCCGGGCGAGTTCGGCTGGACGATCGACGGCTACAACGGCCTGGTGGACCTCGGCACCGCCGTGGACCACGACGGCAACTTCTTCGAGGCCACCGGCCAGATCAACCCGATCGTCGTGTCGGACAACCGCCGCTCGCTCGCGCCCTGGTCGATCTCGGCCAGCGTGAGTGACTTCAAGGACGCCGCCAAGACCTTCTCCGGCGCCTACCTCGGTTGGACGCCGCGGGTGCTCGAGGACGGCGCCGGCGCCTTCGCCAGCGGCGCGGTGGCTTCGGCCTACGACGACCACGGCACGGGCCTGTCCGTCTCGCGCGGACTCGGCTGGGCCAACCAGGGCCACCCCAAGGGCGTCGCCAAGCTGGGCGCCGACCTGGCCCTGAAGATCCCGGGCAGCGTCGAGAAGGGTGGCTACCGCGCGACCCTCACGATCACTGCGCTGAGCAGCTGACCGGACCCGTTTGACCCGGCGGGGTGGGCACCGGAAGGTGCCCACCCCCTGGCTCGTTCCAGACCCCGCCCAAGATCGCCCGAGGATCCCAAGATGCACGCCCTCGCAACGCGCCGGACCACTGCCGTCGCCGCCCTCGTCCGTACCGCCGCGCTGGCCCTGCTCGCCGCCTGCGCGGTCACCGGCCTGCAGGCCGGCCCCGCGCTGGCCGACGACGGCGAGGTCGCCTGGACGGTCAGGACCGACTCCAACAGCTACGGCGCCGACCGGTCCAGCTTCAACTATGTCGTCAACGACGGTGGGCTGCTTGAAGACGCCCTGGTCGTCGCCAACCGCGGCAAGGCTCCGGTCACCCTCGCCGTCTACGCCGCCGACGGCTTCACCACCGACACGGGCCAGCTCGATCTGTTCCCCAAGGACAAGAAGTCCGTCGGAATCGGCGCCTGGGTGCACGCCGACCGCGACAGCGTCGCGATCCAGCCAGGGAAGTCCGTCAAGATCCCCTTCAAGGTCAGCGTTCCGGACAACGCCCCGCCCGGCGACTACATGGGCGGCATCCTCACCTCTCTGACGCAGTCCGACACCGCCGAGGGCATCAACGTGGACCGGCGCCTCGGTGTCCGGATCAAGCTGCGGGTCAGCGGCGAGCTCAAGCCGAGCCTCGCGATCGAGGACCTGCGCATGGACTACTCCGGCTCGTTCAACCCCTTCGGCTCGGGCGACGCCACCATCAGCTACACGATCCACAACACCGGCAACGCCATCCTGTCGGCCAAGCAGACGATGTCGGTCGCGGGCCCCTTCGGGTGGCTGTCGGCGGACGCGGGCGAGATCCCCGCGCCGCCGGAGCTGCTCCCGGGGGAGAGCTGGAAGATGACGGTGCCCGTCCACGGCGTGGCGCCCGCGGTCAGGCTGGGCGCGACCACGATCCTGATGCCGTTGCTCACCGACGCGTCGGGCTCCACCACCTCGCTTGAGCCGGTCCTGGCCTCGGCGGACGCCTGGGCCGTCCCGTGGACGCAGGTGCTGCTGTTCGTCGTCCTGGTCGTGGTCATCGTGGGGTCGATCCTGCTCGTACGCCGTAGGCGCGCGGGACGGAAGGAGCGTGAGGACGCCCGCGTACGGGAAGCCGTCGAGCAGGCGCTCCGCGACCAGAAGACACAGACGCGCTGACCGAGGCTTCAGTGGATGCCGCGGACGAGCGTGTCCATGTCCAGGGTCGCGTACGCCGTTGAGCTTGCGGCATCGACCACAGTCGTGATCGCGAGGGCCAGGCCGGTCTCCCCGGTCCAGACGAACCGGCGGCCCTGCAGTGGTCTTGGCATCCCGTTGACGCGCCTGGTCTCGCTCCAGGTGAGCAGCGTGCCGGATTTCCCCCCAACGGCGGCCTGCTGTCTCGTGGCACCGGGAATATCCGTCAGCCAGGGCACGAGTTCCGGCTGCTGCCATTCCCCGGAGTCCACGGCCTGGCCCCGGTACACCGACATGGCCACGTAAGCGCCTTTTCCTGGCCGGTCTCCCCAGTAGCGGGTGGTTTCCCGCCAGTGTTGGCCCAGTTCCTGGCTCTCAGCACCCTTTCGGAGCTCCGGAGGAAGGGCGGGCGCCCCCACTCCGTCCACCAACTCCAAGAGGTTGGATTTGATCGGCTCGATTCCCTCGGAGATCCGCCGCAGGTCGGCGGCCGCGTCACTCGACGCCCAGATCCGGACGCCCAGACCGGGCCGCACGACCCACATCCGCATCCAGCCCTTGTCCAGCCCGCTCCCCGCCCCGACGACCCGGCCCTCGACGGCCGCGGACCCCCTGACGGAGGTTCGGCGCAGGTCGACGAGCTGCTCGTCGGTCGGCCAGGAGACCACCTGTAGCGACTTCAGGTCCTTGGCGCGCAGGCCGTACACCACCTCCACCGTGACTCCGTCGGTTTCGTTGAACGACCAGCTCCGGGCGAGACCGTCGTTGACCAGCCTGATCTCATCCGAGGACCGCAGGCCGTCCGGCATGTACGTCACCCGCATGCCGGCGATGTCCCCCGCCCATTGCACGCGCAGCCCACTGGCGATCCGGTCGAGATCGTCCTTCAACGACGGGGACGCCGTGACCCGGAGCAGCACCCCGGGTTGCGGGACCCACAGCCTGTCGGTGCCGTCGCGCGAGACGACGGGACCATCCCCCTTCGCGGGTTCGACCGGGTCCGGCAGGGCGTTCAGGGCGAGGACGTCCATGGCGTCCGCCATCTGGCGGCCGGTCCGGTACACGCTGATCTCGACCAGCCGGTCGCCCTCCGACCAGCGAAGCGACTCACCGCGCAGGTCACCCAGCGTGACCTCGGCCCGTTCCGGGCTGACGAGCCCCTCCGGGAGATAGCGGACCTCAACGCCGTTGATCTCGGCGCGGACATCCTCCACGACCATCTCGTGGCCTCCGGTGGCTACGAGGTAGGCCGGTCCAGTCCCCGCCGTGGCGAACAGCGCGATCGCCGCCGCCACCAGCTTCGCCCGTGCCCGCCGCCGCTGGGAACCCCGTACGGCCCGGTCCACCAGATCGGGGGAGATCCGCAGCTCGGCCGTCTCCTCCGCCATCGCCCTGCGCAGTTCGACCTCAAGCTCCGACATTGCTGGCCACCTCCTCGCCCAGCAGCGCGCGAAGGCGGTTGAGCGCCTTGGCGGCCTGGCTCTTCACCGTGCCGACCGAGCAGCCGAGCAGCCTCGCGGTCTGCGCCTCCGACAGGTCCTCCCAGTAGCGGAGGACGACGACCGCCCGCTGGCGGGGTGGGAGCGCGCGTAACCCGCTCATCAGCACCTGCCGCAGCTCGACATCGGTCCTCGTGGTCGGCGTCTCAGGCGGCGAGGCAGTGGGGATGATGCGGAGCAGCGCGCGGCGCCTGGCCCGGCTGATGGCGAGGTTCACGATGATCCGGCGCACGTAGGGCTCGGGGTCGGTGTCCCGGCGAAGCCGGTGCCAGCTTCGGCAGGCCCGCTCCAGCGCGCTCTGCAGCACGTCCTCCGCCTCCTGGGCGGAACCGCAGGTGAGGTGCGCCGTACGCAGCAGGCTGGTGCCCCGAGCCGCGACGAACTCGGCGAACCCCTCCGGGGCGCTCACCCGCTCCCATCCAGTCTCATGCCCCTACCTACGCCTGGCAGCCGGGGATGGTTGCCCGCTGATCCTGACCAGCCGCATCCCCTCGTGCATGACGAGTGAGCGATAACGGGTTCCGGAAATGCCGAAACATTTCTACGGACTCAGTCAATTGAATTCGGCGAATAAATGTCGATAAGTCGTGTTATGCAACTGCAAGGTCGTTTCCGATCTTCGGGGAGGGGTGGGCCGATATCGTGTCGATCTGTTTCGGGGAGAAGGGGCGTGGATGTCGCAGGAGTCGGGGACCATCCCTCGTCGGGTGATTGCTACCCGGATAGCCGCGGTGGGTCTGATGGCCGTTCCGGGGATGGTGCAGCTGGTCATGCCCACGGAGGGATGGGACATGACCTCCCTCTGTGCTGCGTACACGGTGAGGGAGCCGACCCTTCTCGACATCGTGGTCGGAAACGTCAACCTGCTGGGGCCGGCCTTTCTGCCGGTTATTGTCGGTGTTTTGGTCGTGCTGGATGCCCTGGGCGTGCGAGGTACCGGCTTGGCGGCACCGGTCGTGGCCGGTCTCGGCGTTCTGTTCGCGGCGGGGCAGTGGTTCACCCTTCCGCTTGGGAATCCATGCGTGGACGAGCCCACGATCATGCTCAGTCCGTGGCTGGCGATCGTCGCGTACGCACTGGCGGCCGGAGCGCTCGTGCTGGCCAGAACTCAGCCGCTCCGGATCGACAATCCCGGTCGTGGACAGCTTATTTCGTGGGGATTGGCACTGGCGGCCGCCACCTGGTGGACGTTGTCATTTTTTGTCCCGTTATATCCGGATCCTTCCTGGCAGGAGATGGTCTTTCTTTCCTGGTCGGACGAGGTCGTCGGGGCTCACTACATGGGGACCCGCGACTACGCCGACCTGCCGACGCTGTTCTCCCAGGCGGTCATCCACGTGTACGACGCCACCTCGCTCTACGGCCTGCACCTCGGCCCGCTGACAATCGTCGCCGTCCTCGCCTTCCTCGTCTCCCACCGCGCGACACTCGTCGCGATCATCGGCCTGTACGCCCTGGGCGTCCTGCTCCCAGCGATCGCATGGCTCGACCCCGACCTCTGTGCCCTGGTCCCGACCTCGCCCTTCGTCTACGTGCAGATCCCTCTGGTCATCGCCGCGACAATCCTCCTACTCGCGCGCTACCCCATCACCGTGCACCGCACCCTGATCCCCCGGGGTCCCACCCGCGACCTGATCATCTTCATCGGCGTCACCGCGACCCTGGCGGCGATCGTCCTGATGTATTTCCTCCCCTGAAATCCCGACGACCGTAAGGTGCGCCGCAGTCTACGAAAGGGACGGCATTGTCGAGTTCCCCCCGGTTGTCGAGAACGGCGCTGCTGACCTGGACGGCGGCCGCGGTCGTTGCGGCCTTTCCGACCTGGGAGGAATGGCGCTATCGACTCCAGCCAGGCGGGGTCGAGCTCTATGCCTGCGCAGGAGGGGGCCGATGGGAGACATCACCGCTGGACCTCCTGCTGGATCCCCTGCGCGGTGATCTCGACAGGATCCTGGAGATCGTAGTGGCGTTGGCGTTGCCCGCGCTGCTGGTCCTGGTCGGGTTTCTCGCCTGCCTGCGTGGCAGAGATCCGCGGAGTGTGGGGCGGCGAACGGCAGGCGTTCTCGTCCTGACCGCGGTCATCGAGCCGGTCACCCCTTTCTACGTGTTTCCCGAAGGCTGCGGTAACTCGATTCCCCTTCTCAGCGCCGAGTGGTTCGCCACCGTGGCGAGCAGTTGGGGAAGCACTCAGGTCTGCCTTCTGGGCGCCGCCGCGCTCGTTCTGCTCATCACTCGGGCGACCGTCACCTCGGAACGCCCGCCGGTCGCTCCGCCGGGTGGGGTGACCTGGCGTCGACCGGTGGCACTGCTGGTCGACTACGCGATCATCATCGCGTTCCTCACCTTCGTCATCCCGGCCATCCTGGTCCTGGCCGGCATCGACACCTACATCCACGTGGGCTACGGGATTCTGGGCTGGTCGGCCCTCTCCCTGGACAACCTGGAGCCCGAACGGTTACTCACCCTGACCGGAGTGTTCCTGTACTTCTGGGTGCAACACAGCCTGTGGGGACAGACACCGGGCAAGCGACTTCTGCGCATCCAGCTCATTTCGGCAGAGACAACAGCACGACCAACGGCGCGGAAGACAGCTGTTCGTACACTGCTCTTCCCGCTCCTGGGTTTCGAACCGACCGTCGGGCCGCTCGCGCTCGTCGTGTACGGGCTGTGGACACTTCTCGACCCCGATGGCCGAGCGCTTCACGACCGATTGGCGAACACCGAGGTCGCACGGAGGATGCCAAGGGCCCGGCTTCAGGCGTAGCTCGCACCGGCACCTCAGGGCGACCCGCAGGTCAGAGGCCTTTCGGCGACTTTGAAGCGGGACAAGGGGCAGGCGTGTACTTGTGCTCCGGCCAGTTCACGCGATAGAAACAAGGAAATACTTCAGTCCTTGATAAAAGCCTTACGTGGCGAGAGAGCGCTCTCGCTCAGCGGTGTCGACTGCCCGTCGAAGGTTCTCATCCACCCCCCAATGATCCTGTCCATGAAGCGCTGCGCGTGCAGCGGAAAGGACGAACCGTATGACGACCCAGCCTCCCGGCGGCGCGAGTGTCATGAGGCGGCGCCCGCGTCGCCTGCAGATCGGTCGGGCGTTCACGTTAGGTATCGTGCTGGCGACTGCCGTCATGACGGCAGGTACGCCCGCAACCGCCGCATCCCCGACCTCCGGCGCCCCTGATTTCGGGCCGAACGTCACCGTCTTCAATCCGAGCATGCCGGTGAGCACGATCCAGGCGACCCTCGACGCGGCGCACGCGGCTCAGGTCAACAACGAGATGGGCACCACGCGCCACGCGTACCTCTTCATGCCGGGCACGTACGGCACCGCGGAGACCCCGCTCCAGATCAAGGTCGGCTACTACACCGAGATCGCGGGCTTGGGCGCCTCGCCCACCGATGTCGTCATCAACGGCAAGGTCGAGGTCTACAACCGCTGCCTGGCAGACGGCGGAACCGGCAACTGCCTCGCGCTCGTCAACTTCTGGCGCACCCTGTCCAACCTGTCGATCAACGTCAACGCGCTGGGCCAGGACGGCTGCCGGGCGTCGGCGAACTTCTGGGCCGTGTCCCAGGCGGTGTCCCTGCGCCGGCTCAACATCAGCGGCGGCAACCTGTCGCTCATGGACTACTGCACCGCCGGCCCGCAGTACGCCAGCGGCGGCTTCATCGCCGACTCCAAGCTGCCGTCCGTCACGAACGGATCGCAGCAGCAGTGGCTGACCCGCGACAGCGAGGTCGCCGGTTGGTCGAACGCCGTCTGGAACCAGGTCTTCGCCGGCGTCGTCGGCGCACCGGACGAGTCCGCGTTCCCGAGTCCTCCGTACACCACCCTCGAGACCACCCCCGTGAGCCGCGAGAAGCCCTACCTGTACGTCGACGCGCAGGGCAAGTACAACGTCCGCGTGCCCGCCGCCAGGAAGAACACGCGCGGCATCACGTGGGCCGACGGCCTGACCCCGGGCCGTACGCTGCCGATCAGCGACTTCTTCGTAGCCAAGCCGTCGGATTCGGTGCAGGTCATCAACAACCAGTTGGCCCGCGGCAAGAACCTGCTGCTCACGCCCGGCATGTACGACATCGCGCGAAGCATCGAGGTCAAGCGTCCGGACACGGTCGTCCTCGGTATCGGGCACGCCACGCTCACCGCCGTCAACGGCGCGACTCCACTCGACGTCGCCGACGTCACGGGCGCCATCGTCGCCGGTGTGACCATCGACGCGGGTCTCAAGGAGTCGCCTGTCCTGCTGCGGGTGGGCAAGAAGCACGGGAAGAGCAAGGGCTCGCCGAACAACCCGACGACGCTGTCCGACGTGTACTTCCGCGTCGGCGGGCCGCACATCGGCAAGACCGACATCGCGCTTGAGGTCAACAGCGACCACGTGCTCATCGACCACACCTGGGTGTGGCGTGGCGACCACGGGGTCGAGGGCTTCACCGACACCCAGCGTTGGAACACCAACACCGGCCGCACCGGCGCCGTCATCAACGGCGACCACGTGACCGCGACCGGCCTGTTCGTCGAGCACTTCCAGCGGTACAACACCGTCTGGAACGGCGAGGACGGCACCACGATCCTGTACCAGAACGAGCTGCCGTACGACCCGCCGACCCAGGCCGACTGGATGAACGGCAACGTCGAAGGCTACGCCGGCTACAAGGTCGGCGACCGCGTGAAGACGCACCGCCTCTACGGGGCTGGGGTCTACGTCTTCAACCAGAACAACCCGTCGATCCACACCGAGAACGGCTTCGAGGTTCCGCAGACCCCGGGCGTGAAGCTGCACCACATCATGACCGTCAACCTCAGCGCCGGAACGATCGACCATGTCGTCAACGGCGTGGGCGACGCGGCCGACACGACCAAGATCGGTGCGCCGGTGTACATCACAGATTACCCGGCCCCGTAGGCCCGCCCCGGTGGGGACGCTTGCGGAACAGGCCCCCCGCTTCCGGAGATTTCCGGGGGCGGGCGGCCTTGTCGCACGCATCCGAGTCCGGTCCCACCGAGCCTGGAAGCCGCTGGCCCCGCCGTATGAACGGCGGGGCCAGACGCATGTCCTGTGGCGGGAACCCGCGTAGCACAACGCGTGGCGAGCGGGAAAAGTGCCCGCATTTGAGTCGATTTTATGCTGAATTTATGTCCATTTGCTGCCATAATTCCCTGTAACTCACGGGGAGACGTGTTAAACGGTGGGGGGCAATGGGGCGGTTCGTCGAGGCAGTGCTCGAGTTTCCGGCGGTGCTTTTCAGCTTCATGCTGGTCGTGGTCATCGGCTACTGGCTGGTGGCGCTGTTCGCCGGTCTGGGGGATGAGCTGCCCGACGACCTCCTGGACGGGCTCGGCCTTCAGGGGGTGCCGGTCACCGTCGCCGTCTCCCTGATGGTGGCCGTCGCGTGGTTCGTCAGCCTCGCCGGTGTGGCGCTGGTGGAGGGCACGGCCGCGCGGGCCGCGGTTCTCGTGGTGGCGCTGTTCGCCGGCTGGCTGGCCGCCCGCCTCGCCGTACTGCCGATCCGCCGCCTGTTCCCGGCCATCGCCGCGCCGTCGCGGAAGGACTTCGTCGGCCGGATGTGCGTCATCCGCACCGGACGGGTCAGCGCCGACTTCGGCCAGGCCGAGGTCACGGCGGACGACGGATCCTCGGCTCTCGTCCAGGTGCGCCAGACCGGCGGCGACGACCTGCGCGCCGGCAGCTCCGCGCTCATTTTCGACTACGACCCCGAGGGCGAGTTCTTCTGGGTCATGGCCTACGACCTCGACAAATAGATAAATAGGGGGATATGCGATGGACGTGATCGGCACTGGGACGGGCGTGTTCCTCGCCGTGCTCCTCCTCGTACTCATCGGCGCGCTGATCCTGATCAGCCGGCTGTACCGCAAGGTCGAACAGGGCATGGCGCTGATCGTCTCCAAGACCCGGCGGGTCGACGTCACCTTCACCGGCGCCGTCGTGTTACCCGTGCTGCACAAGGCAGAGATCATGGACATCTCGGTGAAGACCATCGAGATCACCCGTACCGGCCACGAAGGGCTGATCTGCCGCGACAACATCCGGGCCGACATCCGGATCACGTTCTTCGTCCGGGTCAACAAGACGACCGAGGACGTCATCAAGGTGGCCCAGGCCATCGGCACCAAGCGGGCCAGCGACGAGGTGACGCTGCAGGAGCTGTTCAACGCCAAGTTCTCCGAGGCGCTCAAGACCGTCGGCAAGCAGCTCGACTTCGTCGATCTCTACACCAAGCGCGACGAGTTCCGCGACCAGATCATCCAGGTCATCGGCACCGACCTCAACGGGTACAGCCTGGAGGACGCCGCCATCGACTTCCTGGAGCAGACCCCGCTCGCGCAGCTCGATCCGGCCAACATCCTCGACGCCCAGGGCATCCGCAAGATCACCGAGCTGACCGCGATCGAGCACGTCCGCACCAACGAGTACCAGCGCAACGAGGAGAAGGAGATCACCCGCCAGAACGTGGACGCGCGGGAGGCCATCCTCGAACTGGAGCGGCGGCAGGCCGACGCCGAGGCCAAGCAGCGGCGCGAGGTCGACACGGTACGGGCCCGGGAGGAGGCCGAGACCGCCCGCGTGCAGGCGGAGGAGCGGCTGCGGGCCCAGGCGGCCGAGATCCGCACCGAGGAGCAGCTCGGCATCCAGCGGGAGAACCGGGAGCGGGAGATCGCGGTGGCGGTGAAGAACCGCGAGCGGGTCATCGCCATCGAGACCGAGCGGATCGAGAAGGACCGCCTGCTGGAGGTCATCTCGCGCGAGCGCGAGACCGAGCTGTCGCGCATCTCCAAGGACAAGGAAGTCGAGGTCGAGAAGCGGTCGATCGCCGAGGTGATCCGCGAGCGGATCGCCGTCGACCGGACGGTGGCCGAGCAGGAGGAGAGCATCAAGCGGCTGCGGGTCGTGGAGGAGGCCGAGCGCACCCGCCAGGCGCTGGTGATCCAGGCCGAGGCCGAGGCGCAGGAGAACCTGGTCAAGGACATCAAGGCGGCCGAGGCCGCCGAGAAGGCCGCCGAGTTCAGGGCGCGCGAGGAGCGCATCCTCGCCGAGGCCCGTCAGCAGGCCGCCGAACTCGACGCCCAGGCCAAGATCCGCCTCGCCGAGGGTATGCGGGCCGAGGCGGCCGCCACCGGGCTCGCCGAGGTCCAGGTACGCGAGCGGGACGCCGATGCCATCGAGAAGGTCGGCCGCGCCGAGGCCGTGGTGGAACGCGAGAAGGGTCTGGCCACCGCGCTCGCCGTCGGCGAGCGGCTCAAGGCGGAGGCCGAGGGCGAGCAGGCCAAGGCGCTCGCCGCGGCCGCCGCCATCGGCGAGAAGCTGAAGGCCGAGGCCGAAGGTCTCAAGGAGAAGGCCGAGGCCATGGCCGCCCTGGACGAGGCGGGCCGCGGTCACGAGGAGTACCGGCTCAGGCTGGAGGCCGAGAAGGAGATCCGCATCAGGAGCATCGACGTCCAGCGGGAGATCGCCGACGCGCAGGCGACGGTGCTCGCGGCCGGTCTGGAGAGCGCGGACATCGACATCGTCGGCGGGGACACCGTCTTCTTCGACCGGCTGATGGGCGCGATCACCGCGGGCCGGAGCATCGACGGCTTCGTCGAGAACTCCGCGGTGACGCGGGCGCTGGCCGGGCCGTACCTGGACGGGACGGCGAGCCTGCCCGCGGACCTGGTGCGCCTGCTCGGCTCGGTGGACAGCGCCGACGTGCGGAACCTCACCCTGTCGGCGCTGCTGGTCAAGCTCATCCAGGCGGGTGGCCCGGACACCGGCAAGCTCCAGGACCTGCTGAGCACGGCCCAGCGCCTCGGCCTGGCGGAGCAGCCGGTCTCGGCGCTCAACTCGGCCGCCCACTGAGCGGGCCGACGGGAGACCAGTGACCGCGTCGACGACCGATGCCGTGCCCGTGTCCGAGCTGGAGTCCAGCACCTACGAGGTGCTGCGGAGCAGGCTCGCCGAGCAGGCCAAGGAGCTGCTGCGGCGCGTCGAGGCGCTGAACGCGCAACGCCTCGACGCCTTCGGCGGCACCGAGTTCCGCCTGCTCGGCACCGCCCGGGTCCGCACCGAGAACAACTGCGTGCCCCGCGACATCGTGTCGGTGGGCGGGGTCATGCTGTTCGGCTACAACGTGTTCATCGGGCTGCGGTCCGAGACGACCGTGCGCGATGTGTTCTCCTTCCACCGGTTCAGTCGCGACGGCGACGCGTTCCGGTTCGACGAGGTTCCCGGGCTGTTCGAGGACGAGGGGTTCGCGCGCGACTTCGGCGAGCTGTACCGCTACTACAGCGAGACCCGGCTGCTGCAGCTGAGGCGGCTGGAGGGGCGGCTGCTCGCGGTCTTCCAGACGGGGCCCCAGGACGTCCGCGTCCTGCGGTGGAACCTCGGAGCCGACGGCGAGGTCGCCTACCTCGACAACCGGGGCGAGCGCGACCACGTGTTCCCGCCGCCGCACGACTTCGAGTGGACCACCACCACCAGGGACGACCACGTGCTCGGCCGCCACCCGCACATCTCGATCGACGACGAGCTGTTCGTCGAGACCATCGGCGGCGACCTGACTATCAAGATCGAGAACAACACCGAGACCGGCGAGGGGATCTACCGGGAACCGGTCGCGGAGCCGCTGCAGAGCCTGGCCGACGCCGAGGTGCACTGGGCCAGGGTCGGCCCGCTGATCCTGCTGCGCGTCCGGCCGTACAACGAGAAGCAGTGGCGGCACCTGGTGTTCAACACCAGGACCAAGGGCGTGGTACGGCTGGACGGGATCGGGCAGGCCTGCCAGCGGCTGCCCGAGGACCAGGGGATCATCTTCCCCGGCGGCTACCACCTCACCACCGGCGCGGTGAAGACCTTCGACGTCGACGTCGCCGACCTGGAGTTCGAGCGGGTCATCCGGTCGCCGAACGGCGAGGACGTGCTGTACGTCTTCCACGCGCGGGCCGATGGGCGGTCGCTGCTGCTGCCGTACAACGTGATCCGCAAGGAGGTGAGCAACCCGATCACGTGCCACGGGTACTCGCTCTTCGCGGACGGCACACTCGTCTACTTCCGGGTCCCCGGCGGCCCGGCGCCAGAGGAGCCGACCCGGGTCCATCCCATGCAGATCTGGCAGACGCCGTACGTGTCGGACGAGTTCGCCGCGGCCCGGCCGGTCGGCACGGGGCCCCTGGAGCGGATCGGCAACGCCGAGCTGGTACGCGGCATATCCGACTGTCTGTCCGTCGTCCGGATGGTCGACGAGATGGCGCCGGCGGCTCCCGTCTTCGAGGCGCTGGTCGCCGCCTGCGTCCGGATCCAGGACCAGTACCACTGGCTGGACGAGCAGGGCCTGCGCGCGCCGCTCGAGGCCACCCGGTCGAGCGCCGAGCAGGTGCTCGACGAGTTCGAGAGCGTCCAGTCGCTCACCGAGGCCGCCGCCACCGCGCTGGACGAGGTCGCCGCGCAGATCGCGGACCTGGTACGGCAGGCGCGCGGCGAGGCGCCGAAGACCGCGGGCGAGTGGGTCGGGCAGCTCGCCGAACTGCGCCGCGCGCAGGGCCGCCTGGTCACCCTCCGGGAGCGACGCCACGTCGACGTGGCGCGGGTGGACACGCTGGCGGCGGAGTTCGAGACCGAGATCGCGGAGGCCGCGCGGCGGGCCGTCGCGTTCCTCCGGCAGGAGGGCGCGTTCGCCGGATACCACGCCGACGTCGAGCGGCTGGTCGCCGACGCCGAGGCGATCAGGACCGTCGCGGAGTCCGGGGCGGTCGCCGAGCGGCTCACCGGCCAGAGCGAGGGCCTGGAGGTCCTCACCGAGGTCGTCGGCGGCCTGGACATCGCCGACGCGACCGTGCGCACCGGCATCCTGGAGCGCATCGCCGAGGTGCTCGCGGGCGTCAACCGGGCCCGCGCCACGCTCGACGCGCGGCGGCGCGAGCTGCTCGCGACCGAGGGCAGGGCCCAGTTCGCCGCGGAGTTCGCCCTGCTCGGGCAGGCGGTCACCGGCGCGCTCGCGCTGGCCGACACGCCGGAACGCTGCGACGAGCAACTCGGCAGGCTGCTGCTCAGGCTGGAGGAGCTGGAGTCCAGGTTCGGGGACTTCGACGACTTCGCGACCGAGCTCGAGGCCAAGCGGACAGACGTCTACGAGGCGTTCTCCTCGCGCAAGCAGGCGTTGCTGGACGCGCGGTCCCGCCGTGCGGAGCGACTGGCCACCTCGGCCGGGCGCATCCTGGACAGCGTGCGCAGGCGGGTCGGCGGCCTGGCCTCGATCGACGAGGTGAACGCGTACTTCGCCGCGGACCCGATGGTGGCCAAGCTGCGCGCGGTCGCGGCGGAGCTGCGGTCGCTGGGCGACCAGGTCCGCGCGGACGAGCTCGACGGACAGGTCAAGGCGGCCCGCCTCGACGCGGGCCGCGCGCTGCGGGACCGGCTCGACCTGTACGCCGACGGCGGCGAGACGATCCGCCTCGGCCGCCACCGGTTCTCGGTCAACACCCAGCCCGTCGACCTCACGCTCGTCCCGATGGACGGCCGCATGGCCTTCGCCCTCACCGGGACCGGCTACCGGTCCCCGGTGCCGCCGGGGGAGTCGTTCGAGGAGACCAGGGCCTTCTGGGACCAGCTGCTCGTCTCCGAGTCTCCCGACGTCTACCGCGCCGAGTACCTCGCCACCTCGATCCTCGACCAGGCCGAGTCCGCGGCCGAGGGCGGGCCGACGCTGGAGGTCCTGCACGCCGCGGCCGGCTCCGGCGGCCTGCTCGACCTGGTACGCCGTGTCGCCGAGACCCGTTACGACGAGGGATACGAGCGCGGCGTCCACGATCACGACGCCGCGGCGATCCTCGGCGCATTGCTCCCCCTGCACGCGGGCGCGGGCCTGCTGCGGTTCCCGGCGGGCGCGCGGGCCGCCGCCCAGCTGTTCTGGACGTTCGGCGCGGGCGAGGACCGGCGGCGGGCGTGGACGGTCCGGGCCCGGTCCCTGGCCAGGGCCAGGTCGGTCTTCGGGCCCGGGGGCGGCGCGGGCGCGTCCGCCGCGATCGGCGAGCTCGCCGCCGAGCTGGCGTCGGAGACGGCGGCTTTCCTGCGCGACCGGGGCCTGCGGCCGGAGGAGTCCGGCGTGGCCGGTGACTACCTCGTCGAGGAACTGGCCGGGACCGGCCCCGATTTCGCCACCGGTCCCGTCGCCCGCCGCCTGCTCGACGCCTTCCGTAAGGCGATCGGCGGCTCCGTTACGGACGTCGAGGACGAGTTGCGGGCGCTCGGCGACGATCTGGCCGCCCGGCACCACCTCGTCACGGCCTGGCTGCGGTCCTTCCTGACCACCGGTCCCGGCGTGGCGGCGGGGGAGGGCGACCTCGCCGAGGCGGTGGCCGTACACCTCTGCGACCTGCCGCGACGCGACGCCGCCGCGACCCTGTCGGTCACCGTCGACGGGCTGCTCGGCGCCCATCCCCGCCTGACCGGCCGCAGCATCCCGCTCCGTCTCGACGAGGTGCTCGCCCGTACGCGGAGGTTCCGCACCGAGCGCGTCCCGGCGTACCGCGACTACCAGCGGCGGCGCGGCGAGCTGCTGGCCCGTGAGCGGGACCGGCTCCGGCTGGAGGAGTACCGGCCGAAGGTGATGAGCGCGTTCGTGCGCAACCGGCTGCTCGACGAGGTGTACCTGCCGCTGGTCGGCGACAACCTGGCCAAGCAACTCGGGGCGGCGGGGGACGCGCGGCGGACCGACCAGATGGGCCTGCTGCTGCTCATCTCGCCGCCCGGGTACGGCAAGACCACCCTCATGGAGTACGTCGCGAGCCGGCTGGGCCTGGTGTTCGTCAAGGTCAACGGCCCGGCGCTGGGGCACGCCGTCACCTCGCTCGACCCGGCGGACGCGCCGGACGCGACCGCGCGGCAGGAGATCGAGAAGGTGTCGTTCGCGCTGGAGTGTGGGAACAACGTCCTGCTCTACCTCGACGACATCCAGCACACCTCGCCCGAACTGCTGCAGAAGTTCATCTCGCTGTGCGACGCCCAGCGCCGGATGGAGGGCGTGTGGGGCGGCCGGACCCGTACCTACGACCTGCGCGGCAAGCGGTTCGCCGTCTGTATGGCGGGCAACCCGTACACGGAGTCCGGCCAGGTGTTCCGGGTCCCCGACATGCTGGCCAACCGGGCCGACGTGTGGAACCTCGGTGACGTGCTGTCGGGGCGGGAGGACCTGTTCGCGTTGAGCTACATCGAGAACGCGCTCACCTCCAACCCCGTGCTGGCGCCGTTGTCCACGCGGGACCGGGCCGACGTGGAGCTCCTCGTCCGGCTCGCGCGGGGTGACGCCGACGCCAGGGCCGACCGTCTCGGTCACCCGTACCCGAAGGTCGAGCTGGACCAGATCACCGCGGTCCTGCGGCGGCTGCTGCGGGTCCAGGAAGTGGTGCTGGCGGTCAACCAGGCGTACATCGCGTCGGCGGCGCAGGCCGACAGCTCGCGTACGGAGCCGCCGTTCCGGCTCCAGGGGTCCTACCGGAACATGAACAAGCTGGCCGAGCGGATCGTCCCCGTCATGAACGACGACGAGGTCGAGGCGCTCATCGACGACCACTACGTGGGCGAGGCCCAGACGCTGACCACGCAGGCCGAGGCCAACCTGCTCAAACTGGCCGAACTGCGCGGCAGGATGAGCGCGGGGCAGGAACGCCGCTGGGCCGAGGTGAAGGCCGGATACCTGCGCGCGCGGGCCTTGGGCGGGGCCGAGGACAACCCCGTGGTCCGCGCGGTCGGCGCCATCGGCCTGCTCGCGGATCGGGTGGGCGACGTGGAGAAGGCCATCGACCGCGCCGCCGGCTCGTGAGATCAGGCGCGCCAGGTGGTGAGCACCTGGTCGATGCGGTGGCGGATGCGGTCCCGCGCCTCCCTCCGGGGCACGCCCGCCATGAGCAGGTGGTCGTAGTCGGTGTCCAGGTGCCGTACTGACGCGATGACGGCCAGCGTGACGGCCTGCTCGTCCAGCACGCGGGCGGCGGCGGTGCGGCCCACCCTGCCGCTGCCGCGCAGCCCGGCGTGGACGGCGATCTCCTGGGCCCGCTCGTCCGGGCAGCCGGGGAACAGGCGCAGGATCTCCGCGGCCAGCGCCGCCTGGAACTCGACGTCGCCCTCCTCACGCCGCACCCGGTCGCGTTCGCGCCGGCGCAGCCGTACCTCCTCGTCGGCCAGGCACTGCTCCTCGGCGCGGGCCAGGGCCTCGTCCTCGACGAGGATGCCCCGCCGCTCGTAGCGCTTCCTGCGGCGGTTGAACTCGACGACCACCGCGGAGAGCACGCTCTCCTTCTTGGCCCGGCGGCTCAGCGCCGCGTCACCGGCCGGCAGGAAGACCAGGTGGTCCAGGTCCGCGCAGGACAGGCAGTGCGGCTGGTCGTCCTCCATGATGAGGTACGGCCCGGTGGCTCCGCAGCCTCCGCAGGACCACGGGCCGGAGCTCGCGACGACGACCAGGTCCGGTGCCTTGTTCCGGCGCTCGGTGAGCTGCCTGCGGCGCGCCTCGCTCAGCTCGGGGGAGTACCACTCGACCCTGAACCGCTGTTCCAGCTCCTCGCCGCCGTCGGCGGTGAACCGGAGCTGCCGCCGGTCCCGGCTCCCCGACACGTACGCGGTCTCGGTCGCGGTCAGCCCGCGCGCCTGCGCCCACTCGCGCAGGAGGGCCACCGCGTCCGCCATCTTCGCCGCGTCGACCGCGGTCACCCGCTCCAGGCTGTCGGCGCGTCCCTGCCGCCAGGTGTCGACGTCCCGTGGGCGCGACCACCGCAGCCCGCAGATCACGTCGACCGCCGTCACGTGCTTCCGCTGCGCCAACGCGCTCTCCGCCACGTCCGCCACCCGCCGGGCCAGTTTGCCGTCGTTTCCCACCGTTCAAGGGTGCCCCATCGGTCATCAGTAGATATGGATATGGATGATGTTGAGTAGTGACGCCAGCTCGTCGAGCGGGGCGGCCTCGGCGCCGGGTGATCGGTCAGGCGGTGAGGAGGGCCCGGGCGAGGCTGTCCGGCTGGGTGAAGCAGGCCTCGTGGCTGCCGGGGGCGAGGGTGGGGGTCAGGCCGAGGCGGCCGGTGAAGCGGGTCCAGTCGGTGGGGGTGAGCGTGATGTCCTCGGTGGTCAGGACGTAGCCCGCGGGGACGCCGAGCCGGGCGAAGTCGACCGGGGCGACGGGGGTGGTCAGGTACTGGAAGGGCTGGGGGACCAGCAGGGAGTGCACGATGCCCTGGGCGTCGGGGGTGGCGTCCTGCATGAAGGCCTGCCGCCAGCGTTCCAGGGGCATCAGCACGGTGTTGTCGGCGGACTGCCTGGCCAGGGTGGTCAGGAGGTCCTGCAACGGCGGGGGTACCTCGCCGAAGAGCGGGACGCCTTCGGCGGGGACGAAGGCACTCCAGTAGACGACCTTGCGGAGGCGGGAGACCAGGCGGGGCACGGCGCCGGTGATGACGTAGCCTGCCCAGCTGTGGCCGACCAGGGTCACATCCCGGAGGTCCTTGCGTTCGACCAGGTCGACGACGTAGGAGATGACGTCGCACAGCTCGTACGCGGTGGGGTCGTCGCCGTCGTTCAGGCCGGGCATCGTCGGGGCGAGGACGCGATGGCCGGCGGCGCGGAGGTACTGAGCGACCGGTCGCCAGGCCCAGCCGCCGTGCCAGCCACCGGCAATGAGAACGAAGGTTTCAGACATGTCGCTTTCTCCCTGATTAAGAAATCGGCAACTGATACCAACGGCGGAACGTACTGGTGGAGCCACAGGCCCAGCAATGTTCTGGAAGGCTACAAGTTTGATTGGCGCGTGATTTCTCCAATAAATACCCATGCGAGTGGTTTTGCTGGAAATAATGAAGCGCGCGCATTGTCTGTGCAGATTCAGCGATTTTTGGGCCGCGCAAACAAAGGGTGGGTCGGGGCCGAATTTGCTCGGCGATTTTTAAAACCCGAATCCAGGGTCACAGAAATGTATCGGGTACGAGTTGACCGACGGCACGATCAACGGCTCATCGTGACGGCAGGACCGAACCACGGCTAGGAGACGGAGTCGTGACCGACAAGCCGCTGAACAAGAGAGCCAGGAAGCGCCTCCGTCAGCAGCGGGAGGCGGAGGAGGCGGAGATCCACTTTGCCCATATGATCTTTCTGAGCGAGCAGTTGGAGGCCGACGGATTCGACGGTTTGGAGCTCCGGCCCGTCGACCTTCAGATCATCGGCCCGTTCGACGGCAGTCCGGACGACGTATCCGTCTGGCTGATCTTCGACACGGCCGAGCAGGCCGAGCAGGTCCGCACGCCCGCCGTGCTGGCGGAGTATCTGGACCACGCCAGAGCCGTCCTGCGCCGCGCGGGCTATCCACAGTCCGGCGTGGACACGCTCGGCATGGCCGCAACCTCCCTCCCGGAAATCGAAGCCGGCGGCGGCCGGTTCTTCTACTTCCGTTAACGCGCCCTCGACGTCGGCCCTGTATGGCGGCGCCGTCACCCGCGGGGGAGTGCGAGCTCCAACTCGATGAAGTAGACGCCGGTCATGATGGGGGCGAAGTCGGCGACGACCTCCGTCGCGTAGTCGCCGCCTCTGCGTGGCTTCACGGCGAGTGGGCGGCCCTCGTAGTCGGCGGTGATTCGGTAACGGCCGATGGGCACGTCCTCCAGGCCGGAGCCGTCGCCGTTTCTCGTCGCCATCCCCACGATCGGGGACCCTTCGGAACCGTCGATCAAGGGACCGTCCGGAGTGAGAGTGAGCTGCACCTTCTCGTCCTCCAGGAAGGCGTTCGGGTTGAGCGGATCGGTGATGTCCAGGTTGAAGAGCACCTTGCCGCCGTAGAAGCCGAGACCGTCGGCCCGCTTCCCCGAAAGTTTCCAGGTGAAGTTCCTGATCGCACCGCTCGGCCCGGCGAAGGGGCCGTCGTCGTCGGGCGCCAGGTTCAGGGTGTAGTCCTGACCGTTGTACTGCCTGGTCACCGTTCCCGTCGCGTGGAAGGTCGCCCCGATGTTCGTCTCGACCCGGTAGAAACCGTCGTCATTCGTCCGTACGACCCCGTTGCTGTCGTAAAGCAACTGGTTGTCGGCGACAACCTCGGCCCCCTGAATCGGACTGCCCGCCGCGTCGACCACCCGCCCCTTCAGCACGCCGGGTTCGATGTCCCCCTGTCTCATCGAGCCGTTCACCTGACCTTCGTTAGTGATCCCCGCCATCCCGCACCCGGTGAGGGTCATCAACAGGACGTAGATCATCAGCCGTCTTCCCATGTCGCAGCACGTTAAGATCGCCGTCTTGCAGGTCACTTGGAAACGAAGCGAAGGTCGGCTACCGGGCCCGGCTTTTGTCGGTCTTGATCGATAACTTGCCGCCGAAGCCGCCGCTCTCGCCGGGCACGCATCCGAGGTCCGAAAGTTTCAGGTTGCTTCCAAAAGTTTCTGAAGCATGATCCCTGCTCAGGGTCGCTGCCGTCGGCGTGGTCGCAGTGGGTGTTGACAGATCTTGTTGACGCCTGTGGTGCGGCGGCTGAAACTGAGGCCCGAAGCGGCTGAACACGCGCGCTCCCAGTGGTCAGCGGCGTACGACGGCTCGTCGGGTGGCCGACGGCCGGACAGAGCGGCGCTGGCGAAACGTACCCCGGATGGAGCCCCTGGCTTCGCCATGCCGTCGGCGTACCTGGTACCTCGAAATGAGCAGTATCGGCGGGAGGCCGGTTGATGAAACGCTTCATGTCCGCGTACGGAAACCACACGATCGTCAAGCTGGCCATAGCGGCGGTTCTCGCGGTGGCCGTCGTCACCGTGTACCCCGCGCTGGGCGTGGCCACCGGTGTCACCGTCACGCCCGCGATGAAGGGGCACTGGGTCAACAGCTGGGTGTCGATGCCGCAGCTGACGGAGCCGAACAACATGCCGCCCGCGCCGTTCACGCAGGACAACCTGGTCATGGCCGACGCCACGCTGCGGCAGACCGTACGGGTCACCATCGGCGGCGGGCAGCTGCGGCTGCGCTTCTCCAACGCGTTCGGCGGCACGGCCCTGCCCATCACCAAGGTCTCCATCGCGCTCCCGGCCGGCGGCCAGGCCGGCGTCGGCTCGATCCAGGCGGGCACCGCCCGGCCGGTGACCTTCCAGGGCAGGCCCTCGGTCTCCATCCCGGTCGGCGCGCTCGCGGTCTCCGACCCGCTGAACTTCAAGGTCGCCGCCGGGACCAACCTCACGGTGACCGTCTACCTGGCCCAGGGCCAGGCGTCCAACAACATCACCTCCCACCCGGGCTCCCGGACCACCTCCCACCTGCTCGCCGGTGACCACGTCACCGACGTGGACCTGCCCGGCGCCACCCCCACCGACCACTGGTACTTCCTCAGCGGCGTCGAGACCTGGGCCAAGGACGGGACCGCGGCGGCGGTCATGCTCGGCGACTCGCTGACCGACGGCCGCGGCTCCACCACCAACATGAACAACCGCTGGCCCGACCAGCTGCTGGACCGGCTGCGCACCCGGCACGGCGCCGACGAGGTGGCCATCCTCAACCAGGCCGCCGGCGGGAACCGGGTGCTCAACGACGGGCTCGGCCCCAACGCCCTGGCCCGGGTGGACCGCGACGTGCTGGCGCAGAGCGGGGTGGAATGGCTGCTGGTCTTCGAGGGGGTCAACGACATCGGCACCGCCGACGCCACCGCGGCCGCCCAGCAGCAGGTCGCGGCCGACCTGATCGCGGCGTACGAGCAGATCATCCTGCGCGCCCACGCACAGGGCATCCGCGTCTACGGTGCGACCTTGACCGCCTTCGGCGGCAACAGCCCGTACGACGACCCGGCCGGATACCGGGAGGCGGCCCGCCAGCGGGTCAACCAGTGGATCCGGAGCAGCCGGCGCTTCGACGCGGTCATCGACTTCGACAAGGTGACCCGCGATCCGGCCAACCCGCGGCAACTCCTGCCCGCCTACGACGTCGGCGACCACCTGCACTTCAACCCGACCGGCTACAAGGCGATCGCCGACTCGGTACCGGCCGGGCTGTTCAGGCGCAGCCCCCTGCCGCCGGGTTTCGGCTTCAACTAAAGATCACGTACAGGCGTTTGGTCGCACGTGTCATCGCCACGTACAGGTCGCGAGGGCCGGCCGTGCGACCTGCCTCGATGCCCGCGGGGTCGACGACGAGGACGGCGTCGAACTCGAGCCCGCGGGCGTCGGGGGCCGCGATCGTGATCGCCCCCGTTCCGTCGAGCCCGGCGGCCAGTTCGGCTGCGCGTCCGGCAGTGCTGATGACGCCGACCAACTCGCCGGGGTGTGCCTCGGCCTCGTGGCGCAGCCGTTCGCGGAGGTCGTCGAGCAGGCCGGTCTGCGCGACGTGGACGATGCGGGGCGGTTCGCCGTGCCGGATGGAACGGGATATCTCCTGGTCGGGCGCGATGCGGGCGAGGAGCGGGAGGGCGGTGTCGAGGATTTCCGCGGTGGTGCGGTAGTTGACGGTCAGCGTGTGCGGTTCGAATCGGGTGCCGACGAAGGGTCCGAGTGCCGCCGTCCACGAGTGGATCGTCGTACCCGATCCGGACTGCGCGAAGTCGCCCACGACGGTCATCGAGCGGGCGGGGCAGCGGCGCATGAGCATCCGCCACTCCATCTCGGTCAGTTCCTGGGCCTCGTCCACCACGATGTGACCGAAGACCTGTTCCGGCGGTCCGTCGACCAGGCTGCGTACCTCGTCGAGCAGGGCCAGGTCGGCGTGGGTGAGTCCCGCCGTAGGGGACTTGAGGTAATCCGCCAGGACGGTGGTGGCGTCCAGGCGCGGCCACACGGTGTCGATGGCGGCCTCGAAGTCGGAGTCGTCGATGAGCGTGGCGCGGATCCCGTCCCGGTCGAACTCGGGGAGGTCGGCGGTGGGGACGGTCTCGTCGAGACCGAGGGTGCGCAGGTCCGCGGCGACGGCTTGGTCGAGGTCCAGGTCGAGCATGGTCGCCACGTCCGCGTCGATCTCGTCGAGCGTCTCGATCGCGCGTCGCTCCAGCAGGTCCACGAGCTCGTCGGCCACGAGCTCTCTGAACAGCGCACGCGCGGGGTTGTACGCCTGACCGTCCCGGAGGGCGTGGGTGCGGGCGTCGTCGACCGTCCGCCCGTCCAGGACGAGCGTGTCGTGACCGACCTTGATCTCGAAGGGGACACCGTGCGGCTGCCGGTCGCGTACCCAGCCGGCGAGGGCGACCGCGAGCTCTCCCCGTCCTTTCCGCTGGGCGGCCGCGTCGGACTCGGTGGCGCTCGGCCGCACGCCCACCAGGTCCGTCGCGGTCGCGAGCCGCACGTCGTTCTCGCCGAGGGAGGGCAGCACGTCGGAGATGTAGTCGAGGAACCGGTGGTTCGGACCGAACACGAGTACGCCCCGATCGGCGATCCGGGGGAACGCGTAGAGGACGTAGGCGGCGCGGTGCAGGGCGACGATCGTCTTGCCCGTACCCGGCCCGCCCTGCACCACGGTGACACCCTGATGGGGTGACCGGACGATCGCGTCCTGCTCGGCCTGAAGCGTCGCGACCGCGTCGCGCATCCGGCCGCTGCGTGGTCGGCCGAGCACGTCGGCGAGCGGACCGTCCCCGACGACATCCTCATCGGCCGGTACGGACCCGTCGAGGATCTCGTCGCTGACGCCCACCACCGTGCGACCGTCCAGCCGCAGGTGGCGCCGTCGGCGCAGCCCCAGCGGCGACACGGGGGTCGCGGTGTAGAACGGCCGTGCGGCGTCCGCGCGCCAGTCCACGAGCACCAGGTCGCCGCCGTCCCCGTCACGCAGTCCGGTCCGGCCGATGTGCAACGACCCGCCCGCGACCGCGTCGATGCGACCGAAACACAGCGCCCGCTCCGCGCCGCGCAGTTCCCCGATCACGCGCGTCAGCCGTGCGACTTCGACGTCGCGTGCGTACAGATCCCCGGCACCGTCGATCTCGACGGCGAGCGCCCGCTTACGCGCGGCCAGCGCCTCCGCGAGAGCATGATCGAGGCGGCGGTACATCGCCTCCACCACCGCACGCTCCAGCGCGACCTGCCGCGACTCCTCGCCGTCTTCCCGCATCCCCGATGCCTCCTCCCGCCCGACCATCCAGTATGGGGACGAAAACGCGAAAAGTAAGGCTTGACTTACTCCGTGGCGTCAGCCGTGGCCACGCCAGAATGGCCCTCGAACGCGGGTCGCGTCGAGGGCCACTCAGTAAGTACGTCAGGTGGCGATCTCCGCCAGCGCCCGGTCGCGGGTGCGTACGCCGAGCCGGATTATTCCGGCCGCGACCAGCAGCAGGGCCACCATCGCGAACGACGCCGGGCGGGCGCCGTAGGTGGTGAGGATGGGCAGCACCACGAACGGGGTCACCGCGCCCCCGAGGTGTCCGACGCCGTCGGCGATGGCGGAGGCGGTGCCGCGGGCGCGGGTGGGGAAGACCTCCGCGGTGTAGGTGTACGCCGGCGTCGCCATGAACGCGATCCCGAACGAGCTGAACGGCGCGCCGATCGTCGCCACGGTCTCCCCGAGGTTGAGGCTGATCAGCAGCAGCGAGGCCGCGAACACCAGCGTGCCGATGACGACCATGGTCCGGCGTTCCATGCGTTCCACCAGGAGCATGGCCGCGACCGCCGAGATCAGCGGCATCGCCCTGGTCAGCACGCTGACCAGGACCGCGTCGGAGGTGGAGATGCCGATGCCTTCCAGGATCAGGGGGAGGTAGCTGGCGTAGCCGTACATGGCGAGGTAGAAGATGAACCAGAAGCCCAGGATGATGAGCATCCGGGACAGGTAGGGCGCCTTGAACAGGGCACGGGCCGGAACCCGTTCCTCCTCCGACGTGGTCGCCTGCTCGACGGGGGCCTCGGCCGTGATGTTCGTCCCGCCGGGCGGCAGGCCGACGCGGGACTCCATGTCGCGGACGATCTGGTCGGCCTCCCCGGCCCGGCCCACCGTGACCAGCCAGCGCGGCGACTCGACCAGGGCCCTGCGGTTGACCAGCGGCAGCACCAGCAGCACCAGTGCGCCGAAGCCCAGCAGCCAGCGCCAGCCCCCGGCGAAGTTCGACAACACCGGCAGCGAGGCGAAGCCGGCCAGCAGGAGCAGGACGGTGCCGACGGTGTAGAGGCGGGACAGGTAGCCGCCGCGCTGGTGCTTGGGGGCCAGCTCGCCGATGTACGCCGAGCAGAGCGCCAGCACCGCCCCCATCCCGCAGCCGGTCAGGAACCGGAAGAACGTCAGCGACCACACGTCCCACGAGAACGCGGTGAGCAGCCCGCCGACGCCGAGCGCGGCGATGGTCAGCAGGAGCCCCCGCTGCCGGCCGTGCCGGTCGGCGATGTGGCCGAACAGGTAGGCCCCGACGCAGTAGCCGACCAGGTTCCAGGTGATGGGGTAGCCCAGCTGGGCGCCGGCCAGGCCGAACTCGTCCCGCATCGAGGGCAGGGTGATGGTGAGGACGGAGATGTCGTAGTTGGCGAAGAAGAAGCAGAGCATGAGCGCGAACCAGGCGGCGCGGCTGAGGCCCACCTTCGGCATCGCGTCGATGCGGGCGTTGATGGAACCGGCCGAGAGGGCTGCCGGTTCTGGGGCGGACGAGTCGAGGGGGGTGTGAGACATCACGGCTCCTTGCACAGGATGAGCCGGCTCGCGCGGACCTCACGAGGCTCAGATCGATGTGGTGCGCTGAACGTAGGCAGCCCACGGCGATGTTGACCATCGCGCATCCCCACATGTGCACGTGCGCGGAAAAGCAACGTGTCAGAGCGTGAGCGTGTGCCCGGCCCACTCCTGGCGTACGGCCCGCACCAGGTCACGGACGACTTCGTCCTGGTCGGCCCGGTGGCGCACCCAGGCCACGCCCAGCAGGAACTCCAGGTCGTCGCGGAGCGGTACGACCGCGAAGGCCGCGTCGTCGAAGACGCGGGAACTGCCGCCGTGGCGGGGGTGCAGGGTCAGCGCGAGGCCGTGGCTGCGGCGGATGTGGGCGGCCAGCAGGGCCGAGTCGTGGTCGGGCATACGGTGGAACGAGGTGATCCCGGCATCCTTCAGCCGTTTGTGGAAGCGGTTCATCACGGTCGGCTGCACCGTGGCGGGGCCGATCGTCATGGTGCGTTCGGTGAGCTCGCCCAGGCTCAGCTCGTCGCGGTCGGCCAGCGGGTCGTCGGCACGGGTGACCACGCAGAAGGTGTACCGGGCCACGACCAGGCTGTCCAGGTCGGAGCGGTCGAGCGGCAGGTGCACCAGAGCCAGGTCGAGATCGCCGCGTTCCAGGCCGGGCAGCAGTTCGGCGGACGGCGCCGTGGTCACCTCGATCTCGTGGCCGGGGAAACGCTGCTCGGTGATCGCCAGCAGGTGGTCCATCACCGCGGGCGGGGACAGGTGGGTGCCGCCCACGTGCACCACGCGGCGGGCCGCCGTCGGGGCGTTGACCAGGCCTTTCAGGCTGTCCACGCGGAGCAGGACGTCGCGGACGGGGTCGAGCAGGGCCCGGCCGTCGGAGGTCAGCTCGACCTGGTGGTAGCGGCGGACGAACAGGGCGACGCCGAGTTCGCGTTCGAGGTCGCGGACGGCGCGGCTGACCGGTGAGGGCGTCAGGTGCAGCCGCTCGGCGGCGCGGCCGAAATGCAGTTCCTCGGCAACGGCCACGAAACACCGGAGTTGCTGCACGTCCATAGCGGGGAGTCTGTGCCGGGGCGTCGCCGCGGGTCAAGGCACGCGTTGCGGATCCGGCAACGACCACGTTGCGGATTCGGACGTTCACAGAACGGAATCAGCCATGACATCCTCTCGCCATCCACCTGAAATCTCCCGGATTGGGGTGATCAACCATGCCCACCGGCCTTCCCCTCGCCGGTGTCCGGGTCATCGACCTGGCCGACGGCAAGGCCGAGATGTGCGGGCGGTTCCTCGCCGACCTGGGGGCCGACGTGATCAGGGTCGAGCCGCCGGGAGGGGCGCCGACCCGGAAGCGGGCGCCCCTGCACGACGGAGTGAGCCTGTACTTCGCGACCCACAACGCCGGCAAACGCGGCGTCACCCTGGCGCTGGACGATCCCCGGCTGCTCGACCTGGCCGCCGGGGCGGACATCCTGATCGAGACCGAACGTCCGGGCACCCTCGACGTGGCGGCGCTGCACGACCGCAACCCGGCCCTGGTCGTCGTGTCGATCACCGACTTCGGGCAGACCGGGCCCTACCGCGACTGGGTCGGCACCGACGGCACCCACCTGGCCCTTGGCGGGGTGCTCTCCCGGTCGGGCATCCCCGAGCGGGAGCCCGTCCTGCCTCCGGGGCCGCTGGCGCGGGAGTCCGCCGCCGTGCAGGCCGCGTGGGCGGCGCTGGTGGCGTACTACAACCGGCTCGACACGGGGGTGGGCGACCACGTCGACTGCTCGGTGTACGAGATGACCGCGCAGGTCCTCGACCCCGGCTTCGGCATCGGCGGCTCGGCCACCGGCGGGGTGCCGGCCACCTCCCTGCCACGCGGCCGGCCCGCGGCGGGCAACCTCTACCCGATCTTCCCCTGCGCCGACGGCTACGTCCGGATCTGCGTGCTGGCCAGACGCCAGTGGCGCGGCATGTACGGCTGGCTCGGTGAGCCCGCGGAGTTCGCCGACCCGAAATACGACAACCTGGCTGCCAGGTTCGGCGCCTCCGAGCGGCTGCACGTGCTGATCGGCGATCTGTTCCGGGACCGTACGCGCGACGAGCTGGTCGCCCAGGGCCAGGAGCGAGGGGTGCCGATCGCGGCCCTGCTCGACCCGGGCGAGGTGCTGGACAGCCCGCACTTCCTGGCACGCGGCGGTCTCATCGACGCGGAGGTCGCCCCGGGACTCACCGGGCGGCTACCGTCCGGGTACCTGGAGGTCAACGGCGTCCGCGCCGGTTTCCGGCGCCGGGCGCCGGAGGTCGGAGAGCACAACGCGGAGGTGTTCGGGGAGACCCGGCCCGCCCCGCCCGCCAAGCGGCCCGTCCCGCCGAAACGGCGGCCGCTCGAAGGGTTGCGGGTGCTCGACCTGGGTGTGATCGTGGTCGGCGCCGAGCTCGGGCGGCTCCTGGCCGACCAGGGCGCCGAGGTCATCAAGATTGAGAGCCGGGCGTACCCGGACGGCAGCCGCCAGTCGCTCACCGGGGAGACCATCAGCGTCAGCTTCACCTGGGGCCACCGCAACAAGCTCAGCGCGGGGATCAACCTGCGTTCCCCCGAAGGGCTGGAGCTGTTCAAGCGGCTGGCCGCCGAGTCCGACATCATCCTGTCGAACTTCAAGCCGGGCACGCTGGAGTCCCTCGGCATCGGCTACGACGTCATCAGCGCGCTGAATCCGCGCGTCATCATGGCCGACAGCAGCGCCTTCGGCGCGACCGGGCCGTGGAGCAGGCGAATGGGGTACGGCCCGCTCGTCCGCGCCTCGACCGGGCTGACCATGTTGTGGCGGGACCACGGGGTCGAGGCGGGGTTCTGCGACGCCATCACGATCTATCCCGACCACATCGCCGCCCGGGTGGGCGCGGTGGGCGTGCTGGCGGCGCTGATCGCGCGGCGCCGTACCGGGAAGGGCGCGACGGTCAGCGTCGCGCAGGCCGAGACGATCCTCACCCAGTTCGCCACGAACTTCCTGCAGGAGTCGCTGGCGCCTGGCTCGTTCAGCGACCAGGGGGATCTCTTCCAGGGGATCTTCCCGTGCGCGGGCGACGACGAGTGGATCGTCGTCGCGGCCGAGACCGACGAGCAGCGGCGCCGGCTGCGCGAGGTCGCCGCGGACCTCGCCGCCTGGACGGCTGCCCGGCCGCCGCGCGAGTGCATGGAAGTTCTGCAGGCCGCCGGGGTGCCCGCCGGGATGATGCAGCGGGTCATCGAGTACCTGGAGGATCCGCAGCTGGTCGCGCGGGGGTTCCTGCGGGAGATGCGCCAGCCGCATGTCGACCATGTGGTGCGTACCGAGAACGGGCCCGCCACGTTCCGGGGGGTGGCCGACCCCGAACTCCGCCCGGCTCCCCTGGCGGGGGAGCACACCCGGGTGGTGGCCGCCAAACTGCTCGGCCTGGCCGAGTCGGAGATTCAGGCCCTGATCGAGGCCGGTGTACTGGAAGGAGCCGATCATGACTGAGCCCGCCGCGCTCGTCGAGCGCCGTGACCACGTCATGTTGATCACATTGAACCGCCCGGAGGTACGCAACGCCGTCAACGCCGCGTTGACCCGGGCCGTGGGGGAGGCCCTCGACGAGGCCGACGCCGATCCCTCGGTCCGGGCGGTGGTGCTGACCGGGGCGGGGGACAAGGCGTTCTGCGCCGGAGCCGACCTGAAGGCGGTGGCCCGGGGCGAGTTCACCACCGAAGGGCTGAAACCGCACTGGGGATTCGCCGGATGTGTCACGCATCCGATCAGCAAGCCCGTCATCGCCGCCGTCAACGGGTTCGCGCTCGGCGGTGGCACCGAGATCGCCCTGTGGGCCGACCTGGTGGTGGCCGCAGAAACGGCCGCCTTCGGCCTGCCGGAGGTGAAACGCGGCATCATCGCGGGCGCGGGCGGGGCGTTCCGGCTGATCCAGCAGTTGCCCGCCAAGGTCGCCATGGAGATCCTGCTGACCGGCGATCCCGTCCCGGCCGCCGAGGCGCTCCGGCTCGGTCTGGTCAACCGGGTCGTGCCGCAGGACCAGGTGGTCGCGGCCGCGCTTGAGCTGGCCGGGCGCGTCTGCGCCAACGCGCCGTTGTCGGTGCAGGCCAGCAAGCGCATCGCCCGCGGCTTCTCCGAGGAGGCCGCCTGGGCCCGCTCGGCGGCCGAAGCAGAGCTGATCATGAAGTCGGCGGACGCGAAGGAGGGGCCGCGCGCGTTCGCCGAGAAGCGCGCCCCCGTGTGGGAGGGCCGATGAGCGCCGTCATCGCCGGTCTCGGCATCACCGAGATGGGCAAGGTCTACGGGCGTACCGCACCGGAGTTCGCCGCCGACGCGGTCCGGCTGGCCGCCGCCGACGCGGGCCTGACCGTGTCCGACATCGACGGACTGCTGACCAACACCGGCATCAGCGGCGACGTCGGCCTTAACCTCCAGCGGGACCTGGGCCTGCGCGACCTGCGACTGCTGTCGGAGGTCCAGGCGTACGGCTCCTCCGCCGGAGCCATGGTCCAGTACGCCGCCATGGCCGTTGAGTCCGGCATGGTGGACGTGGTGGCCTGCGTCTTCGCCGACGCCCCCCTGAAGGACCCTTCGTCAGGGGCGGGGGCCGCCTACGCGGGCGCCGGAAGGAGACCCGCCGGCTGGCAGGGCTTGGCCGCGGCCTCCGGCATCTACAGCGCGAACACGATGTACGCTCTGGCCACCCGCCGCCACATGCGGACATACGGCACCACCAGCGAGCAACTCGGCCACATCGCGGTCGCCCAGCGGGCCTGGGCGGCGAAGAACCCGCTGGCCCAGATGCGCGATCCGATCACCCTGGCCGACCACCAGAACTCCCGGTGGATCGCCGAGCCCCTCCACCTGCTCGACTGCTGCCTGGTCAGCAACGGCGGCGTCGCGGTCATCGTCACCTCCGCCGACCGCGCCGCCGACCTGCCCCAACCGGCCGTGCACATCCTCGGCTGGGGCCAGGCCCATCCCGGCTATGTCATGGGCCCCGGCAGCGAACTCGGCCTGGTCAGCGGTGCGGCGATCTCCGGCCCGACCGCACTCAAGATGGCCGGGGTGACCATCGCCGACATCGACGTCGTCGAGCTGTACGACTGCTACACCTTCACCGTGCTCCTCTCCCTGGAGGACTACGGCTTCTGCGCCAAGGGCGAAGGTGGCCCCTTCGTGGCCGGCGGCGCGCTCGGTTCGCTGGCGGTCAACACCGGCGGCGGCCAGCTGTCCTCGTACTACATGTGGGGCATGACACCGCTGTCGGAGGCCGTCATCCAGGCACGTGGCCAGGGTGGCGAGCGTCAGGTCCCCCGGCACGACCTGGTGCTGGTCAGCGGCAACGGCGGCCTGCTCGACCACCACTCGACCCTCATCCTCAGCCCGAACCCGCGATAGGAGCCCGCCGATGCCCGTGGGAATCGTCCAGCGCGACGCGGCCACCGCCGAATTCTTCGACGGCACCGCACGCGGCGACCTGCTGATCCGCCACTGCGACACCTGCGACGGCTGGTCCGCGCCCCAGGCCCGCACCTGCCCGCACTGCGCCTCGCCCGGCCTGTCGTGGGCCCCGGCCGCCGGTACGGGAAAGGTGGTGACGTGGTCCGTCGTCCACACCAAGGGCCTGCCGCCCTACACAGTCGGGATCGTCGAACTCGACGAGGGCCCATGGCTCCAACTCCAGCTCACCGGGGACCTCCCCGAGGACCTGGCCGACCTGCGGGTCCGCGCCACTTTCGAACACCCCGAAGGAGGCGAGGCCGTCCCCGTTTTCACTCCCGCCAGAGTGTGGAAGGCACCCTGACGGCTAACCCGCGAGCCGGTTCAGGAGGTTGCGGAGTTCTTTCGGCTCTCCGTACGTCCAGCGCTCGGGCGACTCCTCCAACCCTCGGAGTTCGGGCAGCGCCGCCTGGAGTCCGGCCCATGGCGTGATGGCTCGGATCAGCTGCACCAGTTCCTGCGGGTCTTCTTCGGAGGCCAGCCGGGCGCGTACGGCGGGCATCAGCTCCTCCGCGAACGGAGCGGCCTTGGACAGCAGGGAATTCAGCAGCGTCGTGTTCGTTTGCAGGTTTCGTGGCCCGTCCATCCTGAGCGACATGGACTCCTCGCGGATCATCCGCTGCAGCGTGGGCACGCACCTGGGGTCACCGTGGGTGATGAGGACGCCGAGCGCCATTTCGTCCAGCCCGGGCGTGTCGAGCGCGGCGGCGATCTGGTCGAGGTGGCGCGCCCTGGCCGGGTCCTCCGGGTCGCCGAGCCAGCACGAGATGCTCCGCATGGCGGCCAGCCGCACGTTGGTCTCCGGATGCCGGAGCAGTTCCCCGACGAGCCGGCCCAGCGGCTCGCCCAGCCCCGGATGGCGATTGTGCAGGTCGCCCGCGTCCCAGCACAGGCTTTCGGCCCACGTGCTGTGGACCTGTCCGTCCTGGACCAGGGTGAGCATCCTGGTCAGCCAGCGGGCCAGCGCGTCGGCGAGCGGGCGCAGCTGCATGTCGACGACGTCTTCGAGGTGGTTCCACTCCGGTTCCGTCCAGGGGAGCTCCCGCACGTGGGAGGCGACATCGTCGTCGGTGAAGCCGATCGTCAGCGCCTCGATCACGTGGTCGTCGAGTTCGGCGCCCGCGGTGGGATCCTCCTCGAATCGTGACACCTTGAACGGCCGCATCACCAGGCCCAGCGCGGCGCCGCAGCGGGTGATCGGCGCATGCGTGGGGGTCGTGAGCTCGCGCAGGTACGCACGCTGCTCGGGAAACCCGCCGAGGGCGATCAGGAGAGTGAGCGTGGTGGGCGCGTCCTGCTCCTTCTCAAGGTGGGCGCGCAGTGCTTCGGGTAGCAGGGGATCGGAGCAGTAGGTCAGCACGAACGCGGACGCACGCCGGACCGCCAGGCTCGGGTGCTCCAGCCGGGCCAGGAGCGCGGGCGTCCCGGCTTCCCCTACCGTCTGCAGCCAGTCCGCCCAGTGTTCGGACTCGTGCCGCGGCACGTCTTTGGGCACGAATCTCAGCCCGAGGTCGTCGGTGAGCGCTTGGAGCCCTATGGCGGCCTTGGATCCCGGCTCATCCAGCATGGAACCGAAGTCCAGGATGACGCCGAACCAGTCAAAACTCATTCGATCCCTGTTTCTGCCATTTATCGGAACACGCGGGTGAGGAGCCCGGAGCCGGTTCCCGGTGTGTGGAAGACCACGACGAGGTCACCCGGACGCACGTTGGGGTGGCGCCACCACAGTCGCTGCGCGAAGGTCGCCGTCACCACCGTCGCGTCGAGCACCCTGACCTGGAAGCGCAGGTCGTACCTGCCCTTGGGGCCGGGCCAGAGCGCCTGGACCACACCGAGGGTGTACACGTGCGTGCCGATTGGGCGGGCCAGCCCGGCGGCGGCCGGGCTGCCGGAGCTGAGGGCTTCGTAGGAGGTACGCAACTCCTCGTTCGTCCATCGTGGCGGCTGGAATTTCGGCATCCTCCGGGCGTACAGGTAGGAGCCGAGCGGGATCGCCACCGCCAGGACGATGATCGCGTACCTCGCCCAGTCTCCCAGCGTCACGCGCTGCCTGCGGTGTTCAGCAGGAACTGGACGAGCGGCCGGATCTCGGGCGGCAGGCTGCCCTCGTGGTACCAGTAGGAGCGGCGCTCGCCGTCCCGCTCGACGTGCAGTTCGTAGAACGTCGAATCGGGCACCGGTGGGGGGAACAGGCCACGGAAGTCCTCGGCGGGCAGCGCTCTGAGCAGCGATTCCAGCTCACGTGCCGCGTCGGCGGGCAGCTGGGAGGCGTCCACGGGGACGCTTCGGTCCAGCGGCGGCAGCCCCCCGGTAAGGCGGAGGCGGACCCGTAGCGTCGTGCCAGACACCGTAATCGTCTCCCTCTTCGGAAATTTCCGGCGGTCTAGTGTGATCAGCCTCGCTTGACGAATGCTTGCAAGGGATAGATTTGGGGCTATGGGAGTTACCGGTCACATGGACGACGCTCCTCGCGGCCGGTCCGCGAGCATCTGGGATGTCGCCCGGGTGGCCGGGGTCTCCCAGCAGACCGTCTCCCGTGTCATCAACGGCAAGGCCAGGGTGAGCGAGGCGACCAGGGCCAAGGTCCTGCAGGTCATCGCCGAGCTCGGCTACCGCCCCAACCGGCTGGCCCAGGCGCTGGCCGGCGGCCCGGCGCGGTCGGTCACCGTGCTGACCTCCGACACCGCCCTGTACGGCGCGGCCGCCACGCTGCGCGGCATGGAGGAGGCGGCCAGGAGGGCGGGCTTCTCGGTGGGCATCAGCGTGCTGGAGCCCGACCTGGAGCCGGCTTGACCCGGAGGCCGCGCCGGCCGTTCCGGTCTGGAGCGAGCCGGAACTGATCGTCCGCGAGAGCAGCGGCCCGGCGCCGGCCTGACCGCCCGGCGACCACGCGAGCGCCCTGGTCACCGGGTGCGCGGGAACGCGAAGGGCCATCGGCGCTCGGGGGTGCCGATGGCCCGATGCGTTCGCCGCCCGGCGAGGAAACCGCCCAGCGAGGAAACCGCCCAGCGAGGAAACCGCTCGGGGAGGAAACTGCTCGGGGAGGAGTCAGCGCGGGGTCAGGACCAGGCGGTAGGCCCGGTTGGCGTCCTGGTTGGCGATCGGGATGGTGAGGCTTCCGTTGGTGAGGGTGTAGGCGGTCGAGGACACCGTGGTCGGCCCGGACACGTTCGTCGTGCGTCCGGTGCCCGGGGTGTACTCCAGGGTGGCGGTGACCGAGGAGCCCAGCGCGCCGATCCCGTCCACCCGGATCGAG
>NZ_JAHCST010000036.1 GCF_018476525.1 Acrocarpospora catenulata | reverse complement strand
CGGTAATAGAGGGGCGGGTGGGCGGGAGAACGGCGGCAAACCGATTTCGTAGATCGACACGTGCTTTGGGGTGCGGGGGAAGCCCGTGCGTGTGTGGGAATTTGATTGCCGAGTAGTGGGCGGCAAGTTTTGTGGAGTTTTTACTCGCCGCAGGCGGTGCAGTGGGTCAGGCCGGCCTGTTCGGCTTCGGTTCTGGTCATGGTTTCGATGCCGCTGTCGTCGGCGGCCTCGATCAGGGGGCAACTCGAGTCGTGGAAGCGACGGGTGCCGACGATGACCTTGACGGTTCCGCCCTTCTCCGGCTGCTCGATGGCGACCGTCGTTTCCTCGCCGGGGTCGGCGTCGGAATCAGTGGCGGGTGCGGTGGCCGGGCGGTTGGCCTCGACTGTGGGGTCCGCGGGAGCGGGGCCGTCCTGGGCGGCGGGCTCCACCGGGGGTTCCGGCTTGTCCTGCGGCTCCTGGACGGCGGGCTTGGGGCGCTGGAAGGCGGTCCACTCCGAGGTGGCGGGAGGGATGACCGGCGAAGAGGCGGGGGGAACCGACGACGAGGTGGCGGGGGGAACCACCGGAGAGGGAACCACCGGCGAGGAGGTGGGAGGAACCACTGGCGAGGAGGTGGGGGGTATCACCGGCGGCGCACTGGGGGCCGTCGCGCTGGGGGCCGTCGTTGTACCGGCAGCCGCCGTACTGGGGGCTGTCGTACCGGGGGCCATGGGGGAAGCGCTCTCGGCGATACAGGTGGTGCAGGGCGTGAAGCCCTCCTCGCGGGCCTCCTCGACCGTCAGTTCCTCGACCTCGCGCCCGGCCAGCTGACGACAGTTGGGCAGATGGAACCGCTTCCGCCCAGGAATAACGATCACGATGGAATCCGGCCCGAGCCCACCGGGGGGCAACGTCCGGGACATCGGCGGACGCGGCGGAGCCGCAGGGGCTCCGGGGTAGGCCATCTGCTGAGTCTGCTGGAGAGGCATCTGCTGGGTGCCCAGATGCGGCCCGGCCTGGGAGGTGCCCGAGGGAGGGGCGGGCGCGGCCGTCATGGGGCTCGCGGCCTGCGGCGCCCCGCTGTAGGCGGGTACGCCGACGTGGGCGGGCTGCTGGGCAGGCAGCGGGGGGGTGGGCAGCGGGGGCGTCTTGGGCCGCCCGCCCGCCGGGAACAGCTCATGCCGCCTGAGCAGCGCCCCGATCAGCAGGCAGACCGCGGACAACACGCTGACCACGATCGACCACATGACGAGGAACGGCTTCGCCAGCACGACGCCCGCGATGAGCAGGACGATCGCGGCGAGTACCAGGGCGGCACTGACAAGGATCACTGGGGGGATCTCCGAACTACCGAACTCCGGAACGCACGGCGCGCGTCAGGGGCGCACTCGCGGCGTGCCAGGGGCGTACACGCGACAGAACGCCTTCCGGACGCCGGGGGGACGCCAGCCGGAAGGCGCGGACTATTGACGAGAAACCCATCCATGGACAGCCACCTGGCCTGACGACCCGTGGTAACCACCCAGATCACGTTCTTCTCGTCACCGACCCACGGCGGACGCCGCGGGCCCGGCCAACTTACCGCCGGTCGCCGTGCGGGCCCTCGGGGTTCTGGAAGGCACCCGAGTGCTGAGGGTCGGCGCCGAACGGGTTCGGAGCGCCGGGGATGGGCTGTCCGCCGGGGGCGATGGCGTGCGCCATCTGCGGGCCCGACACGGCCTGCGGCCCGGTGCCCACGATCGGGAAGCCGCCGCTGCCCTCCGCGGAGACGTTCAGCTCGGCGAGCTGGTTCTCCAGGTACAGCTTCAGCCTGCTCCGGTACTCCCGCTCGAAGCTGCGCAGTTCCTCGACCTTGCGCTCCAGCTCGTCCCTGGTCTGCACCAGAGAACCCATCGCCTGGCGGTGGCGCTCCTGAGCGTCACGTTCCAGGGTCTCGGCCCGGGCGCGGGCGTCGCCGATGATCTGCTCCGCCTGACGGCGGGCCTTGCCGAGCACCTCGTCGGCCTCCCGGCGAGCCCGGGTCACGGTCTCGTCCGCCTCCCGGCGGGCGTCCGCGATGGCCTGGTCGGCGGTCTGCTGGGCGAGGGCCAGAACCCGCGCGGCGGTGTCCATGTTGTCCTCGGCGGGCGGCAGGCCCATGCCCACCGGCACCGGCTCGGGGCGCACCGGCTCCGGCGCCCGCATGGGCTCCGGCTGCGGCATCATCTCCGGCTTCGGCTCGGCCACCGGCGCGGGGGCCATCTGCATGCCACCGGGCGGCATGCCGCCAGGCTGCATGCCACCGGCCATGCTCATGCCACCGGGGACCTTGCCCCGCAGGCACTCGGCCAGCTTCGCGCGGAGCTCCTCGTTCTCCTGGATGAGGCGGTCGAGCTCGGCCTCCACCTCGTCGAGGAAGGCATCCACCTCTTCCTCGTCGTAGCCCGGCCTCAGCCGGGTCGTACTGAACTGCTTGTTCCGCACATCAGCGGGCGTCAGCGGCATTTGGGTCTCCTTGGCGCGCTTGGAGTCTGTCCGGAGAGAACTACCTATCCTCGACCAAACGCGGACACGACTTGGATCAAGACCAAGACCACAATGAACAGCACTGTGAAGCTTAGGTCAAAGGCCACCGTACCCAACCTCAGGGGAGGAATAAAACGGCGGAGGAACTTGAGCGGCGGATCGGTGGCTGTGTACGTGGCCTCGGCCAGTATCAGCACGGGCCCTCTGGGCCGCCAGGCCCGGGCGAACGCCTGCACCGTCTCGAAGATCATCCTGCCGATGAGCAGGACCAGGTACAGGGACAGGACAAAGACCAAGGTCCCACTAATGATCCCCACGGCCGAGCCCCGCCTCCATCCAGATCCGCCGCCTCAGGTCCCCGCGGGAACCGCTGAGCCGTTCACTGTTCATACATGGAACTCTAGCTCTGGTTGAAGAACCCGCGTTCCGCGATCCGAGCCTTGTCCTCCGCCGTCACCTCGACGTTGGCAGGGGACAACAGGAACACCTTGTTGGTAACACGTTCAATGCTGCCGTGTAGCCCAAAAACCAGACCTGCCGCAAAATCGACAAGACGCTTCGCGTCGCTGTCAACCATCTCGGTCAGATTCATGATTACCGGGGTGCCCTCCCGGAAGTGCTCGCCGATCGTCCGCGCCTCGTTGTAGGTACGCGGGTGCAGCGTGGTGATCCGCGCCAGATCGGTCGTACGGCGCTCGATCACGGCCGTCGAGGGTCGGGGGGCGGGCACCGGCGTGTCGTCCCCTCCATCGCGGCCGTGGGCCCCGCCGGGACCGAAGTCCTCGCCTGCCCCGTCGTACCCGTCCACGCCGAAATCGTCCGCGTCGTAGTCACGGTACCTGTCGTAACGGTCGTCATCCTCCACCAGACCGAGGTAGACCGCCATTTTGCGCATCGCGCCGGCCATCGCTCCGTCGTCCTCCGTCTACCGTGCCACCAGGGCAGCGCGTGCCTTGGCGGGCCTTGAAGGTCCGTGGCGGAAGCCGTACCCCCCGACTGGCGAACCGCTGATCGACCTCATGCTGTTACTCGGGGGACATTACCTGACGAAGGGCTTCCGGCGGCCGAGCAACGCCGTACCGACACGCAGGTGTGTCGCACCGTTCGCTATCGCCTGCGCGAGATCGCCACTCATGCCGGCGGAAATCACGTCCGCCCCCGGGTGTTCCTTCTGTACGGCTTGCGCCACATCCGCCAGCCGGGCGAACGCGGCGGCGGGATCCTCCCCGAGCGGCGCCACCGCCATCACCCCACGCAGCCGCAGCCCGGGGGCCGCGGCCAACGCCTCGGCCAGCGCGGGCACCTCGGCGGGCCGGGCGCCACCCCGATCCGGCCGGTCCGCCCGCTGGTCCAGGTCGACCTGGACCAGGCAGCCCACCTCGCGCCCGGCCGCCACGGCGGCCCTGCTGAGCGCCGCGACCAGCCGGGGCCGGTCGACGCCGTGCACCAGGTCCGCGTAGGCGACCACGGAGCGGGCCTTGTTGGTCTGCACCTGGCCGATGAAGTGCCAGGTGAGCGCCAGGTCCGCGCACTCGGCCGCCTTGGCGGCGGCCTCCTGGTCGCGGTTCTCCCCCACGTCGGCCACGCCGAGCCCGGCCAGCAGCCGCACGTCGGAGGCGGGGTAGGTCTTGGTCACCGCGATCAGGGTGAGCTCGGCGCGGGGACGCCCGGCGGCGCGGCACGCCTCGGCGATGCGCCGCTCCACCTCGGCGAGCCCGGCGGCGAGCTCCGCGCGCCGGTCGGCCCGGGGCCCGGAGGGGGGATCCAGGTCACTCACGGGTGATGAATATCACTCTCAGAAATCACGTCAGTACGGTGGTCACTTCAGGAAGTCAGGCACGTCGAGCTCCTCTTCCTGCTCCTCGAAGACCACCGGGCGCCGGGGAACCGGCTGGGTGAGCTTGGAGGTGATCGGTGTCGGTGGCTCAGTAGGGCGCGGTATGGCGAAAGGGCCGGTGTTGCCCTCCCCCCGCGCGCCCTGATCGCCCTCGCGGCCGAACGGGACCGGCTCGGCCGAGGCCGCGGGCACCTGCGGCGCCTGTGCGGCCGGGTGGCTCACCACCGGGCTGACCGGCGGGCCCGCGGGCGAGCTGACCGGCGGCGGCACCGGAGCGGGCGCGGAGGCCACCGGCGGGGCCGGGGTGACCGGCGAGACCGGGCGGACCGGCGACTCGGGCCGGGACTCCTGGCGGGCCTCGTGCCGGGCCTCATGCCGGACTTCGTGGCGGGGTTCCGGCTTCTGCGGCGCGACGAACGACGACAGGCCGGGCCGCTCGCGCGCGGCCGCCGGGGCGGGTGCCGCCGGGCGGGACTGCTGCTGGCGCGGCTGCGGCATCACGGCGGGCTTCTCCGGGACCGGCTCGTCGAACCCGGCGGCGATCACGGTCACCCGGACCTCGTCGCCCAGCGCGTCGTCGATGACCGTGCCGAAGATGATGTTGGCGTCCGGCGCGGCGGCGTTGGAGACCAGCTGCGCGGCCTCGTTGATCTCGAACAGGCCCAGGTCGGAGCCGCCCGCGATGGACAGCAGCACGCCGTGCGCGCCGTCGATGCTGGCTTCCAGCAGCGGGCTGGAGACGGCCATCTCGGCGGCGGCCACCGAGCGGTCGTCGCCGCGCGCGTGGCCGATGCCCATCAGCGCGGAACCGGCCCCGGACATGACCGACTTGACGTCCGCGAAGTCCAGGTTGATCAGGCCAGGCGTGGTGATCAGGTCGGTGATGCCCTGCACACCGGAGAGCAGCACCTGGTCGGCGGCCTTGAACGCGTCCAGCACGCTCACCTGGCGGTCCGAGATGGACAGCAGGCGGTCGTTGGGGATCACGATGAGGGTGTCCACCTCGGCCCGCAGGTTCTCGATGCCCGCCTCGGCCTGCATGGCCCGGCGCTTGCCCTCGAAGCTGAACGGACGGGTCACCACGCCGATGGTCAGCGCGCCCAGGGAGCGGGCGATGTTGGCCACCACGGGCGCGCCGCCGGTGCCGGTGCCACCGCCCTCTCCGGCGGTCACGAACACCATGTCGGCGCCCTTGATGACCTCCTCGATCTCCTCACGGTGATCTTCGGCGGCCTTCCGGCCCACCTCGGGGTTGGCCCCGGCGCCCAGGCCGCGCGTGAGCTCTCTGCCCACGTCGAGTTTCACGTCGGCGTCACTCATCAGCAGCGCCTGGGCATCGGTATTGATGGCGATGAACTCGACGCCCTTGAGTCCCTCCTCAATCATCCGGTTCACGGCGTTGACTCCGCCGCCGCCGATGCCGACGACCTTGATGACCGCGAGGTAGTTCTGCGGTGCTGCCACGACGAGGGGCCTTTCCGCTCGCTTACATATGTCTCTGTAGTGATCGCGATGCTGGGCACCGCGGTTCGAGTGCTCAAACCTGGGGCGACTTCCCGCCCTGTTCCAACCCTCACCCTCAAGTTGAGATTTAGAGTTATGTCAACCTGAGGATTGATACGGACAGTAGGGTTGCGCCTCCCCCAGGGTCAACTAACCGCGCCGTTACCGCTCCGGCGTGTCGCGAGCGGGATCGCGGGAGCGTGCGTGCTCACTTGACGGTGACCACGTCAGGGGAGCTGACGTCGAAGGTCATGGCGCTCTCGCGAAGCAGCGTGGTGAGGATGCGGGACTTGTCGGCCGCCCGGTCCCGGCCACCCCAGACCACGGTCCGCCCGTCGTTGAGCCGGAAGGTCACGTTCTCCGCTGAGCCCGCGCTCACCTCGTCCACCAGGCGGGACAGCGACTCCGGCAGGGCGTCCAGCACGGCCAGGGCGGCCCGCACCGCCGGGTCGGCCGGATCGAGACGGTGCACCCGCAGCAGCGGCAGCCGGGGCGGGGCCACGTCCACCAGGTCGAGCACCACGCCGAACCGGTCCACCACGGCCATCTTCCCCGACATCCGGGCCGAGGCCAGCGGGGTGCGCTCGACCACCTTGATCCGCAGGGTGCCCGGCCAGTCGCGGACCACCCGGGCCGACTCGACCGCGCGGAGCGCGGCCACCCTGGCCCGCACCTGCTCCAGGTCCACGGTGACCAGCGGGGTGTCGGGGGCAACCGCGGCGGCCCGGCGGACCTGCTCGGCCGGGAGCGTCAGGTTCCCCGTCACCACCACCTCGCGGACGCCCAGCACCGGCGACAGGAAGACCACCCAGGCGGCCGCCGCCACCGCGGCCCCGGCCGGCAGGGTCGCCAGCGCCGTACGCCACAGCAGGCTCTTGCGCACCGGGCCCTCCGTTCCCCCCGCCAGACCCGTCGGCTCAGCGGGCCAGCAACTCCGCCACGATGTGCGGGCCGAGCTCGGTGACGTCGCCCGCGCCCATGGTGAGCACGATGTCCCCCGGCCGGGCCCGGCCCGCCACCAGGGCGGGCACCGCGGACCTGTCCGGAGCATAGGCGACCCGGTCGGACGGGAGCGGGACCTTGCCCGCCACCAGCGCGCCGGACACGCCGGGCTCCGGGTCCTCCCTGGCCCCGTAGACGTCCAGCACGATGGCCTCGTCGGCCAGGCCGAGCGCGGCGCCGAACTCCGCGGCGAAGTACCGGGTGCGGGAGTACAGGTGCGGCTGGAAGACCGCGATCACCCGGCCGCCGCCGACCACCACGTCGCGGGCCGCGCGCAGGTCGGCGGCGAGCTCGGTGGGATGGTGGGCGTAGCTGTCGAACACGCTCACCCCGTCGGCCTCGCCCTTGGCCTCGAACCGGCGCTTGGCCCCGGTGAACGCCGCGAGCCCGTCCCTGACCTCGTCGAACGGCAGGCCCAGCTCCAGCGCCACGGCGAGCACGGCGGCCGCGTTCAGCGCGTTGTGCCGCCCTGGCACGTTCAGCCGGACCCGGCCGTGCCCGGCCACCTCGAACTCCACGCCCAGGCCGCGCGGCGCCACCTCGGCCACCCGGATGACGGCGTCGGCCGCCTCCCCGTAGGTGACCACCTTGAGGCCGCGCTCGCGGGCGGCCGGGGCCAGCGCGGCGGAACCGGGGTCGTCGGCGCAGAGCACCAGCACCGAGCCCACCCGGTCCACGAACCGGGCGAAGCTGTCGTAGACCGCCTGCGGCTCCCCGTAGTTGTCCAGGTGGTCGGGCTCCACGTTGGTGACCACGGCGATCCGGGGGGCCAGCATCAGGAAGGAGCCGTCGCTCTCGTCCGCCTCGGCCACGAACACCTCCCCGGTGCCCTCGTCGGCGCCCAGACCGGTGGTCACCAGCTGCCCGCCCACGCAGTACGACGGGTCGGCCCCGCACTTCTGCAGGGCCACGGTGAGCATCGAGGTGGTGGTGGTCTTGCCGTGGGTGCCCGCCACGGCGATGCCCACCCGGCCGGCCATCACGGCGGCCAGCGCGGCGGCCCGGGGGATGATCCGGACGTTCTGCCGGAGCGCCTCCCCCAGCTCCGGGTTGGAGTCCCGGATCGCGGTGGACACCACCACCGTGTTCACGTCCCTGATGTGCGAGGCGGCGTGCCCCACGTGCACGGTGGCGCCCAGCTCGCGCAGCTCGGCCAGCAGGTCGGAGCTGCGCGCGTCGCTGCCGGAGACGGCCAGGCCGCGCTTGAGCAGGATCCGGGCGATACCCGACATGCCGGCCCCGCCGATGCCGATGAAGTGCACCCGGCCCAGCTCCTCGGCGGGCACCGGCTCGATCAGTTTCACCAGACTCATCGCGAAGCGATCTCCAGAACCTTGCGGGCCAGCGTCACGTCGGCGTCCCGGCGGCCCATCCGGGCGGAGGCCTCCGACATCCTGGCCACCTTCTCCGGGTTGTGCAGGATCGGCACCAGGGTGTTGATGATCCACTCGGGGGTGAGCTCGGCGTCCTCGACCATCAGCCCGCCGCCCGCCTCGACGATCGGGGCCGCGTTCAGCCGCTGCTCGCCGTTGCCGTGCGGAAGCGGCACGTAAGCCCCCGGCAGGCCCACCGCGGTCAGCTCGGCGCAGGTCATCGCCCCGCTCCGGCAGAGCACCAGGTCGGCGGCGGCGTAGGCCAGGTCCATGCGGTCCACGTAGGGCAGGATGACGTACTGCGGGTCGCCGGGCGGGGGCTCCTGCTCGACGGTGTTCTTGGGGCCGACCACGTGCAGCACCTGCACCCCGGCCGCGCGCAACCGCGGGGCCGCGGCCAGCGCGGCGTTGTTGATCGAGCGGGCCCCCTGCGAGCCGCCGAACACCAGCAGCGTCGGCCGGTCAGACTCCAGACCGAAGTACGACCTGGCCTTGTCTCCCAGCGAGAACCGGTCCATGGCCACCACCTCGCGCCGGAGCGGGATGCCGATGTACTGGCCGCCCGGCAGCGCGGTGTCGGGATGACCGGTGAAGACGTGGTCGGTGAGCCGGGCGCCCAGGCGGTTGGCCAGGCCCGGCCGCGGATTGGCCTCGTGCACCACGATCGGCACGCCGCGGCGACGGGCGGCCAGGTAGGCGGGGGTGGCCACGTAGCCGCCGAAGCCGACCAGGATGTTGGCCCCCAGCCGGTCGAGGATCTGGGAGGCGGTGCTGATCGCCCCGGCCAGCCGGCCGGGCACCGTCAGCAGCTGGGGGGTCAGCGCGCGGGGCAGCGGCACGGCCGGCACCAGCTGCAGCTCGTAACCCCGGGCGGGCACCAGCCGGGTCTCCAGTCCACGATCGGTGCCCAGGCAGGTGATCCCGATCGCCGGGTCCTGCTGACGAAGCGCGTCGGCCAGCGCGAGCGCCGGCTCGATATGGCCGGCCGTCCCGCCGCCGGCGAGGACCACCCTCATGTCTCTCCCTATGTCAAGCCGCGTACCAGATCGCGGAATTATGCCCGGAGGCCAAGCCAGCTTAGGGCTCGCGCCGCCGGTCCGGGTCCCCGCGCAGCCAACGCTTCGGCCGCACCCGGCTCACGTTTCGCGAACGACAACAACATCCCAAGCGCCGCCAGTGTCGGCAACAGGGCCGAGCCTCCGTACGAGACGAGCGGGAGCGGAATCCCCGTGATCGGCAGCACTCCGATCACGGCGCCGATGTTGACGATGGCCTGTCCCGCGATCCAGGCCACGGTGGCGGCGCTGGTCAGCCGGACGAACGGGTCGTTGACGCGGGAGGCGATGCGCAGGCCCGCGTAGCCGAGCAGGCCGAACAGGGCGACCACCACCAGGGTGCCCATCAGGCCGAGTTCCTCGCCCAGGATGGAGAAGATGAAGTCGCTCTCCGCGTGCGGCACCCAGTCCCACTTCTGGCGGCTGCTGCCCAGGCCCAGGCCGAACCAGCCGCCGGAACCCATCGCGATCTGCCCCTGCGCGGCCTGGTAGCCGGAGCCCTGGGCGTTCTCCCAGGTCCGCAGCCAGCCCTCGATGCGGTCCGAGCGGTAGCCCTCCGAGGTGATCATGAAGACGGTGGCGATGGCCAGCACGCCGAGGATGCCGGCGAACAGCCGGACCGGGGCGCCCACCACCCAGAGCAGGGCCAGGAAGATGATCATCAGGACCAGGGTGGTGCCCAGGTCGCGGCCCCACATCACCAGCACCGCCAGGATGGCCACCCCGGGCATCAGCGGGATCAGCAGGTTCCGCCACTCCATCAGCTTGCCGCGGGCGTGCCTGGCCAGGATGTCGGCTCCCCAGAGCACCAGGGCCAGCTTGGCCGGCTCGGAGGGCTGGATGGTGAGGCTGCCGATGTAGATCCAGCGCTGCGCGCCCAGCTCGGTGGAGCCGATGAAGATCACCATGACCAGGCCGATGATGGACAGCGCCAGCAGCGGGTACCCGGCCAGCCGGAAGAACCGCTGCGGCAGCTTGGCGCAGGCGTACATCAGCGGGATGCCCAGCGCCACCGAGAGCGACTGCTTGAGGAACCAGTAGAACGGGTCGCCCTTGATCTGCAGCGCCTCGATGCTGGAGGCCGAGAGCACCATCATCAGGCCGAGCGCCAGCAGCAGCGCGCTGCACCCGAGCACCAGGTAGTACGAGGTGAGCGGCCGGGACAGCAGCTCACGCAGGGTGGCGGCCTGGACCCGCAGCCAGTTGGGCCGGGGCTTCTCGGCCGCCCCATCGGCGGCGGTCACTCGGCCAGCCGCCGTACGGCTCGCGCGAACGCCTCCCCCCGGGCGCCGTAACCGGCGTACATGTCCAACGAGGCCCCGGCGGGGGCCAGCAGCACGGTGTCCCCCGGGGAGGCGAGCCTGGCGGCTTCGGCGACGACACGATCCATCACCCCAGTGTCGTCTCCGGTCACCTCAAGCACCGGAACATTCGGCGCGTGTCGCGCCAGAGCCTGGGCGATGCGCTCGCGGTCGGCCCCCAGCAGCACCGCGCCGCGCAGCCGGGAGGAGGCCCGGCGGACCAGGTCGTCCACCTCGGCGCCCTTCAGCTGGCCACCCGCGATCCAGACCACCGAGTGGAAGGCGGCCAGCGAGGCCGCCGCCGCGTGCGGGTTGGTGGCCTTGGAGTCGTCCACGTAGTCCACCTCGCGCACCCGGGCCACGTGCGCGATCCGGTGCGGGTCGGGCACGAAGGTGTGCAGGCCGCGCCGTACCGCGCCGGCGGGCACGCCGTGGGAGCGTGCCAAAGCCGCGGCGGCCAGCGCGTTGGCCACGTTGTGCGGGGCGAACGGGCGCACGTCGCCGAGCGAGGCCAGTTCCTCGGCCGAGCTGACCGGGTCGGCGACGAAGGCCCGGTCCACCAGCAGGTCCTCCACCACGCCCAGCTGGCCGGGGCGGGGCACGTCCAGGGTGAACCCGACGACCCGGGTGCGGTCCCGGTGCGGTTCTGCCAGCCGGGTCGCCCACTCGTCGTCGGCGTTGTAGATCACGGTGTCCGCGTGGGCGAAGATGCGGGCCTTGGCCCTGGCGTACTCGGCCAGCGAGCCGTGCCAGTCGATGTGGTCGGGGGCCACGTTCAGGATCGCGGCGGCGGCCGGGGCCAGGCCGGTCGACCAGTGCAGCTGGAAGCTGGACAGCTCCACCGCCAGCACGGTGGTGTCGCCCGGGTCAAGCACCGCGTCCACGATGGGGGCGCCCACGTTGCCGACGGCCCGTACGTGCTCCCCGGCGGCGGCCAGGATGGCGGCCAGCATGCGCACCGCGGTGGTCTTGCCGTTGGTACCGGTCAGCGCCAGCCAGGGGGGCGCGCCGGCGTGCCGGAGCCGCCAGGCCAGCTCGACCTCGCCGATCACCGGCACCCCGAGGGTGGCGGCGGTCAGCAGCAGCGGGTGGTCGGGCCGCCAGCCGGGCGAGGTGACCACCAGCTCGGTGCGCTCGGGCAGAGCCGGGTCGCCGAAGCGCACCTCCACGCCGAGCTTGACCAGCTCCGGCGGGACCGGCCGCTCGCGCTGCTCCAGCACCACCACCCGCTCGCCGCCCTGGGCCAGGCCGCGGGCGGCCGCGGCGCCGGACACCCCGAGTCCGGCCACCACCACGCACGTGCTCACAGTTTGGGCATCCATTCGACGTAGAACAGGCCGAGGCCGGCCGCCGCGCTGAGTGCGGCGATCAGCCAGAACCGGACCACGATGGTGGTCTCCGCCCAGCCTTTCAGCTCGAAGTGGTGCTGCAGGGGAGCCATCCGGAAGATGCGTTTCCTGGTCATCTTGAAGAAACCGACCTGAATGATCACCGATGAGGTGATCACCACACAGAGCCCGGCCAGGATGAGCAGGAGCAGCTGGGTCCGGGTGGTGATGGCCAGACCGGCCAGCACCCCGCCCAGGGCCAGCGAGCCGGTGTCGCCCATGAAGATCTTCGCGGGCGGCGCGTTCCACCACAGGAAGCCGACCAGCGCGCCCAGCACGGCCGCGGCGACCACCGCCAGGTCCAGCGGGTCCCGCACGATGTAGCAGTTGGGGCCGAGAATGGCGGTGGTGCAGCTGTTGCGCAGCTGCCAGTTGCCGATCAGCACGTACGAGGCGAGCACGATCCCGGTGGCCCCCGAGGCCAGCCCGTCCAGACCGTCGGTCAGGTTCACCGCGTTGGAGAACCCGACGATCATGATCAGCACCCAGATGGTGAACGCGAACAGCCCGATCGACTGCGGGCCGAAGTCCCGCAGGAAGGACAGCCGCGTCTCGGCCGGGGTGATGGAGTACGCGTTGGGGAAGCGCACCACCAGCACCGCGAAGACGGCCCCCACGATCAGCTGGCCGAGGGCCTTGGCGCCGCTGCGCAGACCCAGGCTGCGCTGCTTGTAGATCTTGATGAAGTCGTCCAGGAAGCCGACCACGCCCAGCCCGGTCATCAGGAAGAGCACCAGCAGCGCGGAGGCGGTGGGCGGCGCCGGGTTGGCCGACAGCAGGGTGGCCAGATGCGCCGCCGCGTACCCGAGCAGCGCGGCGATCACGATCACCGTGCCGCCCATGGTGGGCGTGCCCCGCTTGTCGTGGTGGCCGGCCGGTCCCTCCTCCCGGATGTTCTGGCCGTAGCCCCGGCGGGAGAACAGCCGGATCGCCAGCGGCGTGCCGAACATGGAGAGGATCAGCCCGACCGCGGCGGCGACGAGGATGTCTCTCACCGGAGGTCACCTCCGAGCAGTCTCGCGGCCACCTGCTCCAGGCCGGCCGCCCGGGGTCCCTTGATCAGCACCACGTCTCCCGGCGCCAGCCTTCCCGACAGTTCGGCCACCGCGGCCGCCACGTCGGGGACGTGGCTCGCGCCGGGCGCGCCCGCGATGATCTGGTCGGCGTTCTCGCCCACCACGACCAGCCCTTCCAGGCCCGCGCCGGCGGCCAGCCGGCCCACGCCCTCGTTCAGCGCCGGGCCCTCCTCGCCCAGCTCGCGCATGGCCGCCAGCACGGCGAAGCGGCGCCGCCCCGCGGCCAGCGCGGCCAGCGCCGCGAACGCGGCCCGCATCGAGTCGGGGCTGGCGTTGTACGCGTCGTTGATCACGGTCACCCCGTCGGGGCGGTCGGTGACCTCCATCCGCCACCGGCTCCTCGGCTCGGCCTCCGACAGCTCCTCGGCGATGGTGGAGACCGGCAGGCCCAGCTCGTAGGCCGCGGCGGCGGCGGCCAGCGCGTTGGCGACCGCGTGCGCGCCGTACAGCCGGAGCCGGACGGGGGCGGCGCCGGAGGGGGCGCGGAGCGTGAAGGCGGCCCTGCCGCGCTCGTCCAGGCGCTCGTCCTCGGCCCTGACGTGCGCCTCCGGGGAGCGGCCGAACCAGGTCACCCGGGCCGCGGTGCGCGCCGCCATGCCCCGGACCAGCGGGTCGTCGGCGTTGAGCACGGCCACGCCGTCGGCGGGCAGCGCCTCCACCAGCTCACCCTTGGCCCGCGCGATGGCCTCCCTGCCGCCGAACACCCCCAGGTGCGCGGCGCCCACGTTGAGCACCACCCCGATCTTGGGCGGCGCGATACCCGTCAGGTACGCGATGTGGCCGACGTCCCTGGCGCTCAGCTCCAGCACCAGGAACCTGGTCTCCGTCCCGGCCCTCAGCACGGTCAGCGGATGCCCGATCTCGTTGTTGTACGAGCCGACGGGCGCCACGGTGGGCCCGATCCTGGCGGTCAGCCGGGCCAGCAGGTCCTTGGTGGAGGTCTTCCCCGCCGATCCGGTCACCCCGACCGTGGTCACCTCGGGCAGCTCGTCCACCACGGCCCTGGCCAGCGCGGCCAGCGCGGCGGCCACGTCGCCGACGATGACGGCGGGCCCGTCCACCGGGCGGGCGGCCAGCACCGCCACCGCCCCCGCCTCGACCGCCTGGGCCGCGTAGTCGTGCCCGTCCACCCGCTCGCCCTTGAAGGCGGCGAAGAGGGACCCCGGCTCCACCGCCCGCGAGTCGATCACGACCGAGCCCCGCACCACCGCCCGGGGGTCGGTCTGCCCGATCAGGGCGCCCGAGGTGATCTCTGCGACCCGGCCCAAAGGCAACGGGATCATGCGTTCCTCCTGCGAATGGCGGCGGCGACCACCTGACGGTCATCGAAGGGGATGACCTCGCCTGCGACGTACTGGCCCTGCTCGTGACCCTTGCCGGCCACAATTACCACATCTCCGGGCGCGGCACGGGAGATCGCCAGGTCGATGGCCCCCGCCCGGTCCGGCTCCACGATCACCCGGGCCCGCTCGGCGTGCGGCACCTCCAGCGCCCCGTCCAGCATCGCGGCCAGGATGGCCAGCGGATCCTCGGTGCGGGGGTTGTCGCTGGTGAGGATCGCCACGTCGGCCAGCCGGGCGGCGGCCTCCCCCATCAGCGGGCGTTTACCCCGGTCCCGGTCGCCGCCGCAGCCGAGCACGATGGTCAGCGTGCCCTCGGTGACCGGGCGCAGCGAGCGGAGCACCGACTCCACGGCGCCCGGCTTGTGGGCGTAGTCCACGATCGCGGTGAAGCCCTCGGGCGAGGGCACCCGCTCCATACGGCCGGGCACCCCGGTGAAGGAGCCCACCCCGGCCACCGCGGTCTGCAGCGGCACCCCGATCTCCACCAGGGCGATCAGCACGCCCAGCGTGTTGGCCACGTTGAACGGTCCGGGCAGGCCGACCGCGACGTCGGCCTCCACGCCGCCGGGGCCGACCACCCGGAACGCGCTGCCGTCCGAGCCCAGGCGCACGTCCGTGGCCCGCCAGTCGGCCTCGGGGTCCCCGGCGGCGGAGAACGTGGTGATCGGGATCTTGGCGAACCCGGCCAGCTCGCGGCCGTGCGGGTCGTCGATGTTGATCACGCCGAGGCGGGTGAACTCCGGGGTGAACAGCCGGGCCTTGGTGGCGAAGTAGTCGTCGAAGTCACGGTGAAAGTCCAGATGATCCTGGGACAGGTTCGTAAATATCGCGACATCGTAGAAGATGCCGTCCACGCGGCCCAGGGCCAGCGCGTGGCTGGAGACCTCCATCGCCGCCGCGGTCACCTTCTCCTCCCGCATCAGCGCGAACAGGCCCTGCAGGTCGGTGGCCTCCGGGGTGGTCAGCTCGGGGGTGATCCGGATGTCCCCGGCGCGGATCTCCACCCCGCCGACCAGACCGGTCCGGTGCCCGGCCGCGGCCAGCCCCGCCTCCAGCAGGAAGGTCGAGGTGGACTTGCCGCTGGTCCCGGTCACCCCGATGACCAGCACGTCGGTGGCGGGCTGGCCGTACACCCAGGCGGCGACCTGGCCCAGCTGGGCGCGCGGGTCGGGCAGCACCAGCACGGGCAGGCCGGTGGCCGCGGCGTCGTCCCGGCCCGCCTCGTCGGTGAGGATGGCCACCGCGCCGGCCTCCCTGGCCGCCTCGGCGAAGACCGCGCCGTGCGCGGCCTTGCCGGGGAGCGCCACGTAGAGGTCGCCGCGCCGGACCCGCCGGGAGTCGATGGTCACGCCGGTGATCACGCCGCGGGCCGCCCGGCCGGAGGCGGAGGGCGCGCCGAGCAGGGTCGCCAGGCCGGAGAGCGGGCGGGCGGACGGCGTGGCCGGGCGCATCGCATGGGTCGCGCTGGTCGCCTTGTTCACACCGTTTGCCTGATTCGTGTAGGTCGCCTGATATGTGTAATTCGCCTGGTTTACCTGGTCGGCGGGATGTCCCGGATGTATATGGGCGGGCTGGTTCACGGCGAGAGCGTATCGTTCCCGCTCATCACAGAGCGCTCGTCGAGCCGGTAGGCGGGATTTTCTTGCTCTTCAACGCGAATGTCATGACGTCCTTGAAAACGGGCGCGGCGATCGTCCCCCCGTAGTGGTCCTTCTTCGGATCCTGGATGACGGCCAGCACCAGCAGCCGGGGCGACTCGGCGGGTGTGAAGCCAACGAAGGTGGCCGTGTAACCACAGTAACCTGCGCATTTCTGGTCATACCGCATGGCCGTCCCGGTTTTACCCGCCACCCGGTAGCCGTCGATCGCGGCGGCGCCGCCGGTGCCCTCCTCCCCGGCCACCGCGCCCTCCAGCATGCCGGTCAGCTGCCGGGCCACCAGCTCGCTGATCACCCGGGTGGGCTTGCCGGGCGTGGCCGGGACCAGCCGGTCGTGCTCGTCGGTGGTGCCGGCCACCACCGTGGGGGTGATCCGCATGCCGCCGTTGGCGATCGTCTGGTAGACGCTGGCCATCTGCAGGGCGGTGACCGAGATGCCCTGGCCGTACATGATGGTGCAGCGCTGGCTGCCGCTCCAGTCCTGCCAGCCCGGGAGCAGGCCGGCCTCCTCGCCGGGCAGCGCGCTGCCGCTCTTGGCGCCGAAGCCGAACGCCCGGAACATGTCGTACAGGCGCTGGTTGGTCATCTTCTGACCGGCCAGGATGGTGCCCACGTTGCTGGACTCGCCGAGGATCTGGGCGTAGGTCATGACCTGGGTCGGGTGCGGGTGGGCGTCGCGCAGGCGGCGGTCGGCGCACTGGATGTTGTCCGGCACGGTGAAGATGGTCTGCGGCGCGACCACCCCGGCCTCCAGGGCGGCGGCGGCGGTGATCACCTTGTTGGTGGAGCCGGGCTCGAACACCTCGCTGGCCGCCCGGTTGCCGCGCAGCTCGGCCGCGACCTTCTGCCAGGACCGCAGGTCCACCTCGGGCGCGTTGGCCATGGCGATGATCTGCGCGGTCCGGGTGTCCATCACGATCACGCTGCCGCCGCGCGCGCCGGTGGCCTTGACCTGCTTGGCGATGGCCTCCTGGGCGGCCCACTGGATGTACCGGTCGATGGTCAGCCGCAGCTCCCGGCCTGGCACCGGGGCCACCCGGGTGCTGCGGGTCATCGGGATGCGCTGGCCGTCCCGGCCGATCTCGATGCTCTGCTGGCCGTCCTGACCGGCCAGCAGCTTGTTGTACGCCTGCTCCAGGCCCTCCAGTCCTGAACCCTCGTCGCCGACGAAGCCGACCAGACCCCCGGCCAGCGAGCCGCCCGGGTAGAGGCGGCGGTAGGTGGCCTTGGAGCCGACCCCGCGGAAGCCCATGCTCATGATCTTGCGGGCCCGGAGCGGGTCCACGTCCTTGGCCACCACCAGGTAGCGCTTCTCGGTCTGGGCCAGCTTGGCCGCGATCTCTTCCTTGGGGCGGGCCAGCTCGGTGGCGAGCGTGGTGGCGATCAGCTCCCGCTGGTTGGGCCGGACCTCGTGCGGGTCCAGGTAGATCTCCCTGGCGTCGGCGGTGAGGGCCAGCTCGTGGCCGTTGACGTCGGTGATCGAGCCGCGCTTGGCCGGGAGGATCTCCGGCTGCACCCGCTGCTGCGCCGCCTTGGCCTGGAACGCCTTGGAGTCCAGGCCCTGGAGCTGCACCAGCCGGCCGGCGAACAGGGACAGCACGAACGCCATGACCACCAGCGCGACGTTGATCCGCCGCGTGGGATCGCCCAGCCGCAACATGGCGGGCGGCCGCGCGGGCGGGCGCGGGCGCCCGGGGCCGCCCGGCGGCGCCTTCTGCGGGGTACGCCCCTGAGCCTCCCGGCCGGGGCCGTTCCTCGGGGGCACCCGTGGCCCCCCCGGCGGCGGGACGGCGGAACGGGCAGGCGGGACGGCGGGCCGCGACGGCGGGCCGGACTTGGGCGGGACAGGTTTGGCGGGACCGGACGAGGGCGGGCCGGACTTGGGCGGACTCGACTTGGGCGGGGCCGACCTCGGCGCGGCGGGCTTCTGGGGATCCCGGCGACCGTCGTCGGGCGGGGTGCCCCCCGAGCCGGGGGCGCGCCGTCCGGTGCCCGGGCCGTCCGCGCGGCCGGGAAAGCCGCCGGTGCCGGAGGTGCCTCGACCGGCGCCCGGCCCGGGGGCCCCGGGACGGCCGCCCCGGCCCCCGCCTCCGGGACCGCCGCTCGTACCACCCGGGCCACCCCCCGGGCCGCCACTCCGACCGCCGCGACCGGCACCGGGTGGCCGGCCGCCGCCGTCTCTCACCGCTCCGAGCCCTCCGTCGTAGATTCCGTGTTCGTAACTTTAGGCGTCGCCGAGGCCCCGGCCGAAGGACGCGCCCCCGGTTCCCGCAGGCGTTCTCCCAGGCTGGCGGGGTGCACGCCGTCGCCGACGAACTCCGGCGCGGAGTCGTCCGCCACCAGGCCCACCTCCGCGGCCCGCGAGGCCAGGCTGGTCGGCTGGAGCGCCTCCCGGATGCGGTTATGCTCGGAGTCCGCCTGCTGGTGCAGCTGCTCGGTGATCCGGCGCAGCTCGTTGTACTTGAACGAGTCCTGGGCCAGGACGGTGTTCAGCAGCAGCAGGCTGACCAGGCCGCCTCCCAGCAGGCCCACCACCAGCAGCACGAACGGCGCCCGCGGCGGACGCCGCCGCCCCTGCCCCCGCGCCCCGGGCTGTGGCACCGGCTGCTGGGCCGGTTCCGCCTTGGCGGTGGACCCAGGCCGGACAGTCGCTCTGGCGGGAGACGGCGAGGCGGGCTTGCCCGCCGGCGGTTTGCCCACCGGTGGCACAGAGGGCGGCACCGGGGACTTGGCGGGTCTGGCCGGTTTGGCCGGTGCCGTGACCGCGGCCTTGGCGGAGGCGGCGTTCGGCTCACGGCCGGGTTCGCGGCCCGGATCGCGGCCGGGATCACGGGGGTCCCGGCGCAGGCCGGTGCGCGGCGTGCCCTTGCCTGCGGGCAGGACCCTGCCCGGCACCCGGGCAGGCATTCGGCCACGGGACGGCACGCCCCTGGCCTCTTGTTGGACCGGGGCCTCCTGGACTGGGGTCTTGGCGCCCTGCGCCGAGGCACGGACGGCCTGAACGTTACCGTCCAGCCGCGACCTCGGCTCTCGTCTTCTGTCCTGCTCGGTCATCCCTGGCGGATCCTCTCTGCCGCCCGCAGCCGGGCCGAGGCCGCCCGCGGATTGCGGGCGGTCTCGTCGTCGTCCGGGAGCTCTGCTCCCCTCGTCAGAAGGCGGAACCGAGGCTGATGGGCCTCCAGCGGGACCGGCAGCCCGGGAGGGCCGGTGTCCCTGGTTCGCGCCGCGAGGACCTGCTTCGTGAGCCGGTCCTCCAAGGAGTGGTAGGCGAGCACGACCACGCGCCCGCCGACGGCCAGCGCGTCGAGCGCGGCGGGCAGCGCCACCTCCAGCGCCGCCAGCTCCGCGTTCACCTCGATGCGCAATGCCTGAAAAGTCCGTTTAGCGGGGTTTCCCCCTGTACGTCGGGTGGCGGCGGGGATGGCCTGCCGGACCAGCTCGGCCAGACGCTTGGTCGAGGTGATCGGCTCCCGCGCCCGCTCCTTCACGATCAACGCGGCCACCCGGGACGCGAAACGCTCCTCGCCGTACTCGCGCAGCACACGCGCCAGCTCCCCCGCCGGATAGGTGTTCACCACCCGCTCCGCGGTCAGCTCCTGCTCGGTGTCCATCCGCATGTCCAGCGGCGCGTCGTAGGAGTAGGCGAACCCGCGCTCCGCCTCGTCCAGCTGGGGCGAGGAGACCCCCAGGTCGAACAGCGCCCCCTGCACCACCGGGCGCCCGATCTTGGCCAGCACCCCGGCCAGCTCGTCGGAGACCGCCCGCACGATCGTGGTCCGCCCCACGTACGGCGCCAGCCGCGCGGTGGCTCGCTCGATCGCCACCGGATCCCGGTCGATGCCGACCAGGTGCAACGTGGGATGGGCCTCCAGCAGCGCGGCGGCGTGACCCCCGAGCCCGAGGTTGGCGTCGACGACGACCGGAGCGGGCCCGGTCAGCGCGGGAGCCAGCAGCTCCAGCACACGGCCGAGCATCACGGGGACGTGACCCCCCGGGTACTCCCGTTCCTCAGACATCGTCCAACCCCCAACAAACTGCCGCTTCAAGGCTCGCGGTCATGCGGCGTGCCCACCGGTGATACAAGTCCCCACCCCGACCGGCTCCTGGCGGGGAGCCGACCCGTCCGGCCAGGTCCCCATCCGCAGACCGTTGGTCGCGGCACCTGACACCGGGGAAGGTGCATCAGCTGCCGGACTGGTGCGGGTGGAGACCTCGCCGAACGTCACCGACGGGTCGAATAGTCAGATCAGCCACCGGATCGGGCTGATCGCCGGTTACAGGATTCCTGGCAACACCTCCTCCGACAGATCGGCGAACGCCTGTTCCTGTTCGGCCAGATAGGTGTCCCAGGCTTGGGCGTCCCAGATCTCCAACCGGGTGTTGGCTCCGATGACGACGCAGTCACGTTCCAGGCCGGCGTACCGCCTGAGGCTCGGGGGGATCGTGATCCGCCCCTGCTTGTCGGGCGTTTCGTCGGAGGCACTGGCGAAGAAGACACGGCTGTAGTCGCGGACGGCCTTGGCGGTCACCGGCGCGGTGCTCAGCGCCTCTGTGAGCCGCTGGAACTCCTCTACGGGGAAGACGTAGAGGCAGCGCTCCTGGCCTTTGGTGATCACAAGACCCTCCGCCAGCTCCTCGCGATACTTCGCCGGCAGGAACAGTCGTCCTTTGTCGTCGAGGCGCGGCTGATGGGTGCCGAGAAACACCGGCCCCACCTCCCGTACCTTGCGGAACACCTGGCTCTAGAGCCACGGCCCTCCACTGGGCTCCACCATACTCCACTTCTCCCCACCGTCAACTGATTCAAACGGTATGGAGAGCCACCCAAATTTGCGTTTCCGCAGGTCATTGATGGTGGAGTGAAGTGGGGCGAGCAGGCTGCTCCTACCCCGCTCTTGGGCGTGTCGCGGTCGCTACTTGACAGGAAATCCGCTCGCCGCGCGAGGTGCCGGCCATTCGCGAGAACCGGAGTGGGGCGAAGTGGAGCGACTCGGGCCCCATTACCAGGTATGAAGGGGTCGTTGTCACAGGATTCGGACATTAGCCCCACCGGATCGAGAAGTCTCCTCACGACACTGTGGGCTACTCCCTCCGTGGGCGTGTATCGCAGCTGTTTCGCACAAAGTCGCCTGAGAACCCCGTGCGGCATAGTGTCGGTACACACAATGGATAAGGAACGCAAAACCCCCAGCAAAACGGCACGCCTCTGGAGGCCTGGTGGCAGTAACACACGGCGCCGCGACCGACGCCGACGCGGAACAGCTTGAGGATCTGGTCGATGTCGCGCACCGGATCCGGGCCGCGATCGAGTCGGTGATCGAGGGCAAGGGCGACGTTGTCCGGCTCACCCTGAACGTCCTGCTCGCGGAGGGTCATCTCCTGATCGAGGACGTGCCGGGGGTCGGGAAGACCATGCTGGCGAAGGCGCTGGCACGATCCATCGACTGCCCGGTCCGCCGTGTGCAGTTCACCCCCGACCTGCTGCCCAGCGACATCACGGGGGTCAGCGCGTACAACCAGCAGACCCGGGAGTTCGAGTTCAAGCCGGGGCCGGTGTTCGCCAACATCGTGGTGGGCGATGAGATCAACCGGGCCTCCCCGAAGACCCAGTCGGCGTTGCTGGAGTGCATGGAGGAGCACCAGGTCACGGTGGACGGCCACACCTACCGGCTGGAGTCGCCGTTCATGGTCATCGCCACCCAGAACCCGATCGAGATGGAAGGCACCTACCCCCTGCCGGAGGCGCAGCGGGACCGGTTCACCGCGAAGATCGCCATGGGTTACCCGGAGCCCGCCGCCGAGCTGGAGATGCTCGACGTGCACGGGGCCTCCCAGCCGCTGGACAAGCTGGACCCGGTGGCCACCACCGCCGAGGTGCGCGGGCTCATCCGCGCGGTGCGCGCGGTCTACGTCTCCCAGCCGGTCAAGAAGTACGCCATCGACCTGGTCGACTCCACCCGGCACTCCCCCGACCTGCGCCTGGGCGCCTCGCCCCGGGCCACCCTGCACCTGGTCCGGGCGGCCAGGGCGCACGCCGCGCTCTCCGGCCGGGACTACGTGATCCCCGACGACCTGCAGGAGCTCGCCGTCCCCGTGCTCGCCCACCGGCTGCTGCCCAGCCTGGAGGCCCAGGGGCAGCGCCGCCATCCCGAGCAGGTGATGAGCGACCTGGTCCGGCGGGTGCCGGTGCCGGACACCAAGTGACCGGGTCACCCCAAGCGTGATCGGACGACATCCATGATCGGGCTCAAGTCGCTCACCTCCCGGGGCCGCTCCTTCCTGGCCTCCGGAGTCGCCGCCCTGCTCTGCGCCGTCTTCCTCGGCGAGCACGACCTGCTCCGGGTGGCCTTACTCATCATCGCGCTGCCGCTGCTGGCCGCGATGGTGGTGGCCCGCACCCGCTACCGGCTCAGCTGCGCCCGGCGCCTCGACCCGCCCCGGGTGGAGGCCGGCAACGACGCCACGGTGACCCTCCGCCTGGAGAACGTCACCCGCCTGCCCACCGGCCTGCTGCTGATCGAGGACACCCTCCAGTACGCGCTGGGCAGCCGCCCCCGCTTCGTGCTGGACCGGGTGGAGGCCAAGGGCGTGCGCGAGATCGACTACAAGGTCCGCTCCGACCTGCGCGGCCGCTACTCCATCGGCCCCCTGGCGGTCCGCATCACCGACCCCTTCGGCCTGGTCGAGCTGGCCAGGACCTTCACCGTCACCGACACCCTGGTGGTCACCCCGCAGGTGGTGCCGCTCCCCCCGGTCCGCCTGTCGGGCGAGTTCACCGGCGGCGGCGACAGCCGTACCCGGTCGGTGGCCGCGGCCGGGGACGACGACGTGGCGCCGCGCGAGTACCGGCAGGGCGACGACCTGCGCCGGGTGCACTGGCGCTCCACCGCCCGGTACGGCGAGCTGATGGTGCGGCGCGAGGAGCAGCAGTGGCAGAGCCGGGGCGCGCTGCTGCTGGACACCCGCCGCCCGGCGCACCGGGGCGAGGGGCCGCGCTCCTCCTTCGAGGTGGCGGTCTCGGCGGCGGCCTCCATCGGCGTGCACCTGGCCGCCGAGGGCCTGGGCCTGCGCCTGGTCACCGACCAGGGGCCCCAGCACCTGACCGAGACCGGCGTCTCCCATTCCCTGCTCGACACCCTCGCCGTGGTACGGCAGAGCGCCGCACGCCGCCTCGACCTGGGCCTGGCCGCGCTCCGCCAGGGCGGCGGCGACGGGCTCATCGTGGCGGTGCTCGGCGCGATCGACCCGGAGGAAGCACAGGCATTGGCCCGGCTCAGGCACGGCCACACCACCGGGGTCGCGGTGCTGCTCGACGTAGCCGACTGGGAGCCGCAGGCGGCGGGCGCCTCCTCCCGGGAGGAGGCCCAGCGGGCGCAGGCCGTGCTGGCCGGGAGCGGCTGGCGGGTGCTGCGGCTGCCCGCCGGGGCCTCGCTGGCCGCGGTCTGGCCGGACGCGGCGTACAAGAGGAGCGCGGCGTGAGCGGAAGGGAAGGCCGATGAGGCTGCCGATCTTCGCGGGGCTGGCCACCGGGGCGGTCTCGCTGACCCTCTACCCGCTGTTCGCGGACGGCGCCTGGTTCTGGGCGGGCCTGGGCGTGCTGCTCACCCTGACCGCCATGGCCACCCTGGTCAGCCGGGCCGCGCTGCCCCGCTGGCTGGCCCCCGTGAGCATGCTGGTCACCCTGCTGGTCTTCCTGAGCAGCGCGTTCGCCAGGGACGAGGCCTGGCTGGCGGTGATCCCCACCAAGGACTCGCTGCTCCGCCTGGCCGAGTTATTGCTCGAAGGCTTCGACGACATCCAGAAGTACGCGGCCCCCGTGCCCGCCGCCCCCGGCATCAGCCTGCTCACCGCGGGCGGCATCGGCCTGATCGCCGTCCTGGTGGACCTGCTGGCGGTACGGCTGCGCCGGGCCGCGCTGGCCGGGCTCCCGCTGCTCGCGCTGTTCACCGTGCCGGCGGCGGTGCTGAACGACCCGATCGGCTGGCCGGCCTTCGCGCTGGGCGCGCTGGGCTTCGTCGGCCTGCTGGCGGCCGACGGCCGGGAGCGGGTCGGCCACTGGGGACGGGTGGTGGTGGTCCGCCGGTCGCGGACGAGCACCGCCGACCCCAGCTCGGCGTCGGGGCGGCTGACGCTGTCCGGCAAGCGGGTGGGGGTGACCGCGATCGCGCTGGCGGTGCTGGTGCCCGCGCTGATCCCGACGCTCAACCCGGACCCGCTCTTCGGCTTCGGCGTCGGCAACGGCCTGGGCCGGGGCGGCAACAACGTCGGCATCCCGGACGCCATCGCCAAGCTCAGCGGCGAGCTCAGCCAGCCCCAGAACGCCACCGTGATGACCTACACCTCCGCCGACGACACCCCGCGCTACCTGCGCATCTACTCGCTGGACGTGTTCGACGGGCGGCAGTTCAAGCCGAGCTCGCTGCGCGGGCGGCCGGAGGACAAGGTGAGCGAGGGGCCGATGCCCCCGATTCCCGGCCTGTCTCCCAGCACCCCCGCCACCCGGACCGAGAGCACCATAAAGATCAGCGACGAGATCGAGGAGCTGCGCTTCCTGCCGCTGCCCTACCCGGCCACCCGGGTGGCGGTGGAGGGCGACTGGCGGGCCGACCGGACCACGCTGATGGTCTTCTCCACCCAGGACGAGGCCGCCGGTCTTGAGTACCGGGTGGAGGGCACCGAGCTGAGGCCCACCTTCGAGGCGCTGGACGCCGCGCCGCCGCCGCCGGTCGAGGTGCAGTCCCGGTTCCTGGCGCTGCCGCAGGGGATCGACCCGCGCGTCCGGGAGCTGGCGCTCCAGGTGACCGAGGGGGCGACCTCGCCCTACCAGCAGGCGGTCAAGCTTCAGGAATGGTTCACCAAGACCGGGGACTTCGCCTACAGCCTCCGTACCCGGGGCTCCAGCAACGAGGCGCTGGCCGACTTCCTGCTCAACAGCCGGGCCGGGTACTGCGAGCAGTTCGCCAGTGCGATGGCGGTGATGGCCCGCCTGCTGGACATCCCGGCCCGGGTGTCCATCGGGTACACCGGCGGCACGAAGATCGACGGTGTCTGGACGATCCGCACCCACGACGCGCACGCCTGGCCGGAGCTCTACTTCGAGGGCGCCGGATGGCTGCGCTTCGAGCCCACCCCGGCGGGCGGCGGCGGCCAGGCCACGGCCCGGGTGCCGCAGTACGCGCTGCCCGTGGTCCCGACGGCCAGCCCCTCCGCGGGCGCCTCGGCCGGCCCGTCCGGCTCCGCCGACGACCCCACCGGGTCCCAGGCGCCGACGCGGAACCTGCGCGAGCTGGAGGACCCGGCCCTGGGCGGGCCGGCGCCGGAGGTCGACCAGGGCCTGGGGCTGACCATCAAGATCCTGATCGGCGTCGGGATCGCCCTGCTGCTCTCCCTGATCCCCGCCCTGCTGCGGCTCTGGCTCTGGCTCTGGCGGCGGCGGGTGCTCACCCGGGCGGCGGGTTTCGGTCCCACCGAAGTCCGCACGACCGAAGAAACCCGGGAGACCGAAACCGACGGCTGGCGGCGGGACGAGATCGTCTCGGCCGACGACCCCGACGAACGGCCCGCCCCGGATCCGGCCAGGTACACCGTCCCCGCCGTCGAGGCGGCCTGGGCGGAGCTCTGCGACACCCTCACCGACCTCGGCATGGCACGGCAGTCCTCGGAGACCCCCCGGGCGCTCAGCCGCCGCCTGACCGAGCGGTACCCGATGGACGCGGAGGCGGCCGCGGCGCTGGCCAAGATCTCCTCCGCCGAGGAGCGCCTCCGCTACGCCCGCACCCCGGGAGCCGCCGGCCCGCTGGTCAGCGATCTCCGCGCGGTACGGCAGGCACTGGGCGCCACGGTCTCCCGGCGGCGGAAGCTGGCGGCCGTGCTGGCCCCCGTGTCGGCCCTGCTCCGGCTGCGGGCCCTGGGCGAGCGCCTGCTGGACGGCTTCGACCGTCTGGAGGGCATCGGCGGCTGGCGCCCCCGCAGGAAGGCCACCGGCCATGGGGACACCGGCCATGGGCGCAAGCAAGAAGCCACCGCCGAACGCCCCCTGGCGGGGACCCGACGGTAGCTCCGCGGCCTGGCTGGTTCAAAGGGTCCGGGGGGACACCCCCGGGCCCTTTCCCTTTCAGCTTCCCTTTCAGCGCTCGTCGTTGCGGCGGCGCCAGCGCTCTTCCATGCGCTCCATGAAGCCCGGACGCTTGCTCCGGCGGCCACCACCCTGGGGTGGGGCGGCGGCGGACGAGCCTGACTCACCGCCGAAGCCATTCATGCGTTTCCAGCTGGACAGACCCCACAGACAGGTCGCGAGCATGACCACAAAGCCGGCGACGCCGAGCCAGATAGCGTTTGACACGACGCCGACCATCAACAGCACGACGCCGAGCGTGAAGCCGATGGAGGCCTTCACCAGGCGGCGCTTGTAATGGCTGCGCGGATCACTGATCCGGACGGTATTGGCCCACTTCGGGTCCTCGGCGTAGAGGGCCTGCTCGATCTGGTCGAGCAAGCGCTGCTCGTGCTCAGACAGCGGCACGGCGCCTCCCAAGGACAGCCCCAGTATGGGGAAGACGGCAACGGACGACTCGGGGTGTCCGAACCCTGCGGTCGGTTATCCCCAGAATACGAGTCTGTAGACGTAGACGAAAGAAAACGGTCACAACGTCCACAAGCGCGGTCCAAACCGGAGGTGACGTCATAGATCCATTCCATCAAACGGACGGCGAACCAGCGAAGCCGGGCGTACCGCATCCGGACCGAAACGCTGGATCGCCTTGTCCATCGCCTGTTCCGCCTCCCGCCACCCGGTCTCCCTGTCACCGAGGCCGAGCTGACGGGTCGCGGTGCCGGCCGGGCGCAGGTTCTCCATCCGGACCCCGACCAGGCGGAGCCTGACCCGCTCCAGGCCGGCGGCCCGGTAGAGCTCGCAGGCGGTGGCGTGGATCTCCTTGGCCACGTCGGTGGGCTCGCGGAGGGTGCGGGAGCGGGTGAGGGTGGTGAAGTCCGCGCGGCGGAGCTTCACGCTCACCGTGCGGCCCACCAGGGCCCCGGCCCGCAGCCGGGCGGCCACCCGCTCCGACAGCCGCAGCAGCTCCCGCTCGATGGTCTCCGGGTCGTCCACGTCGTGGTCGAAGGTCTCCTCGTTGCCGATGCTCTTGTCCGGTGTGTGCGATGTCACACGGCGCTCGTCCCGCCCCCAGGCCAGGGCGGCCAGCTGGGCGCCCGCGACGCCGAACTCCCGGCGCAGGGTCGCCACCGGCACCTGGGCGAGATCCCCGACGGTCCGGATGCCCAGCCGGGTCAGCGCCTGCTCGGTGCGCTCCCCGACGCCCCACAGGGCCGCCACGGGCAGCGGGTGGAGGAACTCCACCACCCGGTCGGCGGCGACCACCAGCAGCCCGTCCGGCTTGCACTCGCGGGAGGCCAGCTTGGCCACGAACTTGGTGCTGGCCACGCCGACCGAGCAGGTGATGCCGAACCGCTCGGCCACCTGCGCGCGGATCATCATGGCGATGGCGGCCGGGGAGCCGAGGCGGCGGCGGGCGCCACTCACGTCCAGGAACGCCTCGTCCACCGAGAGCGGCTCCACGTCGGGGGTGACGGCGTGGAAAATCTCCATCACGCCTCGGGAGATCCTCCCGTACTTGCCGTGGCTGGGCGGGATGACGACGGCCTGCGGGCAGAGGCGGCGGGCCCGGGTCATCGGCATCGCCGAGTGCACCCCGAACCTGCGGGCCTCGTAGGTGGCGCTGAGCACCACGCCGCGGCCCCCCGTGTGCCCGATGATGACGGGCAGTCCCACCAGCTCCGGCCGGTCGATCAGCTCCACGCTGGCGAAGAAGGCGTCCATGTCCACGTGCAGGATGGGGCAGCCGGAGTCGTCCGCGAGACCGCCGCCCCCGCCCGGCAACATCTGCTTCCTGGACACAGGGCCGAGTCTATCCGAACGCCTGTTCTACCGGTAGGCGAGCACGTGCACCCGGGTGGCGATGTCGCGGAGCACCGGGTGGACCGCGGCGGCCCGCTCCAACTTGGCCAGGCCGTCCGGATCGGCCTCGGCCAGCCGGTCGGGCACCAGGTCGGCGAAGACCCCGGCGCCGTGCACCTCGCCGACGGTGAAGGCGGCCTTGGCCAGCAGGATGGTCAGCGCCTCCGGGGTGAACCGGTGCGGGGTCGGGTCCTTCTCGCCCCACCGCCCGGCGGTGTCGGCCAGCGCCCGGCGGGCCTCGCCGAAGTTGCCGGCCAGGGCGCGGTGGACGGCGGTGGCCACCGGGTTGGCGGCCAGCACGCTGAGCGCGCCGCCCGGCCGGAGCAGCCCGGCGGCGGCGGCCAGCGCGGCGGCGGGATCCTCCACGTACTCCAGCACGCTGTGGCAGAGCACCAGATCCGCGCTGCCGGGCGGGAGCAGCTCGCCGAGATCACCGGCATCCCCCTGGATCCCGGTGACCGTCACGCCCGCCTCAGCGGCCCGGCGCTCCAGCGCGGCCAGCGAGTCCGGCGTCGGGTCCACCACGGTGACCGCGTGGCCGAGCCGGGCCAGCGGCACCGCGAACCCGCCGGTGCCGCCCCCGGCGTCCACGATGTCCAGCCGCCGGTCGGCCAGGACCGGACGCAGGGCGTCCCACACCACTCCTGCCAAGGCGTCGCGCACTACCGTCCCCTAACGTTCGCGGTCACAGCACCAAGGAGGGCTTGAGCTGCTTGAAGCGGGCGAGGATGCCGTTGACGAACTGGGGGGACTCGTCGGTGGAGAGCTCCCCGGCCAGGTGCACCCACTCGCTGATCACCACGCCCTCGGGCACCTCGGCCGACCAGAGCATCTCGTAGGTGCCGGCCCGCAGGATGTTGCGGTCCACGGCCGGCATGCGCTCCATCGTCCAGCCCTCGGCGTAGGTCGAGATGAGCTCGTCGACCCGGCCGATGTGCCGGGTCACCCCCTCGACGAGGGTGACCGTGTACTCGTTGACCGGCGGTTCGGCCCGTTCCACCCGCTCGGCCAGCACCTCCAGCGGGCTGCGGCCCCTGGCCTCGGCCTCGAACAGGATGTCCAGGGCGCGCCGCCGGGCCTTCCCCCGGGCTGACATCAAGCGCGACCGAGGTAGTCGCCGGTACGGGTGTCGACCTTGACCTTCTCGCCGGTCGTGATGAACAGCGGCACCTTGATCTCGGCGCCGGTCTCCAGCGTGGCGGGCTTGGTGCCGCCGGTGGAGCGGTCGCCCTGGAGGCCGGGCTCGGTCTCCGCGATGACCAGCTCGACCGCCGCCGGGAGCTCCACGTAGAGCACCTCGCCCTCGTTCAGCGCCACCGTGGCGGTCATGTTCTCCAGCAGGTAGTTGGCGGCGTCGCCGACCGAGACCCGGGGGACGTTGAGCATGTCGTAGGTCTCGGTGTCCATGAACACGAACTCGCCGCCGTCCATGTAGGAGAACTGCATCTCCCGCTTGTCCACGGTGGCCACGTCCACCTTGACGCCGGCGTTGAAGGTCTTGTCGACCACCTTGCCGGAGCGCACGTTCTTCAGCTTGGTACGGACGAACGCGCCGCCCTTACCGGGCTTGACGTGCTGGAACTCCACAACGGCCCACAGTTCGCCGCCGTCGAGCTTCAGCACCAGTCCGTTCTTGAGGTCGTTCGTCGTCGCCACGTGTGGTTCTCCTGCTTTCGGGCCGCCCTACAGGACGAGCAGCTCCTTGGTCGTCAGAGTGAGTAGCTCCGGCCCGTCGGCACGCGTCACCAGCGTGTCCTCGATGCGCACACCGCCCTTGCCCGGCAGGTAGACCCCAGGCTCGACCGTGATCGGAACTCGATCCTCTAGTCTACCGGTCCTGTCGGGGCCGAGGAACGGAAGCTCGTGGATCTCCAGGCCGACACCGTGGCCGAGCCCGTGCTCGAAGTGCTCGGCGTGGCCCGCGCCGGCGATCAGGTCCCGGGCGGCGGCGTCGATCTCGTGGGCGGTGGCCCCGGGGCGGAGCGCGTGCCGCCCGGCCCGCTGCGCCTGGCGTACCAGGTCGTAGATCTCGCGCTGCCAGCCGGCGGGCGGGCCGAGCGCGACCGTGCGGGTCATGTCGGCGTGGTAGCCCTCGCAGAGCGCGCCGAAGTCCATGGTGATCAGGTCGCCGCGCTCGACTGGGCGGTCGGTGGGGGCGTGGTGCGGCACGGCGCCGTTGGGGCCCGAGGCCACGATGGTGGCGAAGGCGGGCTGGTCCGCGCCGAGTTCCATCATACGGAACTCCAGGCGGCGGGCGATCTCGCGTTCCGTGTCGCCGGGCGCGATGCCGGAGACGACCTGGGCGAACGCCTCGTCGGTGACGGCGCAGGCACGGCGCAGCGCGGCGATCTCGGTCTCGTCCTTGACCGTGCGCAGGCCCTCCACCAGGCCGGTCAGGGCGGGCATGTCGCCGCCGAGCCGCCGGTAGTCGGCCACCGTCATGTCGTGCGCCTCGACGGCCGCGCCCGGGCCGAGCAGGGCGGCGGCCACGTCCCTGGCCTGGACGATCTCCTCCAGGTCGGCGCAGTTCTGCCGGGCGGTCGTCAGGTACCTGGCGTCGGTGGCCAGCGTGGCGGTGCCGTCGGCGCGGACCAGCACGGCGGCGTTGGAGCTGGCCAGGCCGGTGAGGTAGCGCACGTTGACGGCCCGGGTCACCAGCAGCGCGGGCACATCCTGGGCGGCGATCCCGGCCGCCAGCCGGCGCCGCCGTTCGGCATAGGTCATGCGATGAAATTTACGGCATATGTTGACGTGATTCCCGGCCCAGGCTAGGAAGTTAGGAACCTTTCCTAACTTCGCGGGGAGTGTGCCGATGAGAGTCCTGGCTTTAGCGTCGACAGCCTTGCTGACCGCCCTGGCCGGAGTGGTCCCAGGGATCCCGGCCGCCGCGGCGGGCACCCGGGTGACCGGGTTCATCCGGGTCGACCAGCTGGGGTTCGCCCCGGCGGAGAGCAAACACGCCTACCTGCTCAGCACCACCGCCGCGGGCAACCTGCCCTTCACGGTGGTGGACGGCCGGGGCCGTACGGTCCTGACCGGCTCGGCCGGCGGCGACCGGGGGCCGTGGAACACCCGCTACCCGCACGTCCACCTGCTCGACCTGTCCGCGCTTGAGCGGCCGGGCGGCTACCGGATCAAGGCGGGCGGCCTGACCTCGCCCGAGTTCCAGGTGGCCCCCGCGCGCCTGTTCGCCGGACCCGCGGCCAAGGCGCTCACCTTCTTCCAGAGCCAGCGCGACGGCGCCGACGTCGTCCCCGGCGCCTTCGGCCGCCGCCCCAGCCACCGCAACGACCGGGCCGCGACCGTGTACGAGTGGCCGACCTTCGCCGGGGACGACACCGACGTGATCAAGGGCGAGCTGACCCCGGCGGGCGGCCAGAAGAAGGTCGACGTGGAGGGCGGCTGGTTCGACGCCGGGGACTATCTCAAGTTCACCCACATCCTGGCGTACGTGGACACCCTCATGTGGGCGGCCCGCCGGGACGGCGGCGGCCCCGAGGTGGCCGCGGAGGCCAGGCACGGCCTGCGCTGGCTGGACAAGATGTGGGACGAGCAGACCAGGACCCTCTACATCCAGGTCGGCATCGGCGCCGGGAACGAGGAGGGCACCTTCGTCGGCGACCACGACGTCTGGCGGCTGCCCGAGGCCGACGACCACGACACCGGCGCGGACCGGCGCCACATCCGCCACCGCCCGGTGTTCCGGGCCGCCCCGCCCGGCCAGCCGATCAGCCCCAACCTGACCGGCCGCACCGCCGCCGCCTTCGCGCTGGCCGCCCAGGTGGAGCCGGACCGCGCCAAGGCCCGCCGCTGGCTGGACCGGGCCGCCACGGTCTACGCCCAGGCCAGGACCACCAACGTCGGCCGCCTGGTGACCTCGCTGCCGTTCGCGTTCTACCCCGAGAGCAACTGGCGGGACGACATGGAGCTGGGCGGGGCCGAGCTGGCGCTGGCCGCCCGGCGGCTGGGCGACCCCCGGGCGGGCGCCTGGCTGGCCCAGGCCGCCCACTGGGCCGGGCAGTACCTGACCCACGAGGCCGGCGGGGACACCCTCAACCTGTACGACGTGAGCGCCCTGGCCCACCGCGACCTGGTGCTCGCCCTGCGCGGCGCGGACGCCAGGGGTCTCGCGGTGGGCGAGCAGAACCTGATCGCCGACCTGAAGGCCCAGCTGGAGATCGGCGCCGCCCGGGCGGGCTCCGACCCGTTCCAGGCGGGCGCCGAGTACGCCCAGTTCGACGCGGTGCCGCACGCCTTCGGCCTGGCCGCCACCGCCCGGCTCTACCGGTCGGTGAGCGGGGACCCCGGCTATGACGGTTTCGGCACCCGGCAGCGCGGCTGGGCGCTGGGCGCCAACCCCTGGGGGGTGTCCTTCATGGTCGGGGTGGGCGAGAACTACGAGAAGTGCCCGCACCACCAGATCGCCAACCTCGGCTTCCCCAAGCCGCTCACCGGCGCCGTGGTGAACGGCCCGAACAGCGAGGACCTGTTCGCCGACGGCCTGGGCGGCCACTTCGAGGAGATGAACCACTGCCCGCCCGACGGCGTGGACCGCTACGCCGAGTTCACCGGCCGGGGCGCCCGCTACGTGGACGACGTGCGCTCCTGGCAGGCCTCAGAACCGGCCGACGACTTCGCCGCCATCGCCCTGTACGCGCTCACTCTCATGTCCCGCGACTGAGCCGATGAGCTGGTGGCTCCGAGGGTGGGAAACGGCACCTGGCCCGTCATGGTGCCGTATGCACAGCCGACCGCCCCGAACCGTGCGTCACGCACAGCCGGCTCTTCCCTGGGTCAGTCGGCGATGTCACGGATCCTTTCGATCAGGGCGAGGCGGTCGGCGTGGGTGGCGGCGATCGGGGTGACGTTGATGGTGGTGACGCCGGAGTCGCGCAGGGCCTGGACGCGGTCGCGGACGAAGCCCTCAGAACCGATGAGGGACATGTTGACCAGGAGCTCGCGCGGGACCGCGGCGGCCGCCTCCTCCTTCCGGCCGGCCAGGTAGAGCTCCTGGATGAGCTCGGCCTCCTTCTCGTAGCCGTAGCGGCGGGCCAGGTCGTTGTAGAAGTTGCGGCCCTTGGCGCCCATGCCGCCGATGTAGAGCGCGGCCATCGGGCGGATCAGTTCGAGCAGGCCCTCGACGTCGTCGCCGATGGCCAGGGGCGCCTGGGCGACCACGTCCAGCTCGCCCAGCGCCGGGTCCCGCCGGGCCTTCCCGGCGGCCAGCGCGCCGCCCCAGACCTCGGCGGCCTTCTCCGGCAGGTAGAAGATCGGCTCCCAGCCCTCGGCCAGTTCGGCGGTGAGCTCCACGTTCTTCGGCCCGATGGCGGCGATCACGATCGGCACCCGCTCCCGGACCGGAGTGTTGATCAGCTTGAGCGGCTTGCCGAGACCGGTGCCGCCGGGCAGCGGCAGCGTGTAGTGCCGCCCCTGGTACTCCAGCCTCTCCCGCCGCCACACCTTCCGGCAGATCTCGATGATCTCCCGGGTGCGCTCCAGCGGCGCCGTGTACGGCACGCCGTGGAACCCCTCGATCACCTGCGGCCCGGACGCCCCGAGCCCGAGCACGAACCGCCCGTCGGAGACGTAGTCCAGGCCGGCCGCGGTCATCGCCAGCAGCGCCGGGGTGCGCGAGTAGATCGGCAGGATGCCGGAGGCGATGCGCAGCCGCTCGGTCCTGGCCGCGATGTACCCCAACTGGCTGACCGCGTCGAAACTGTACGCCTCGGCCACGAAGACGATGTCCAGACCGGCCTTCTCGAAGTCGGCCAGCTCCTCCACGGTCTGTTTGAAGCCTGCCGAGTACTCCAGAGCCATCCCGATCCGCATGAAGCCGTCCCTCTCAACCGAATCTTGTTCCGTTGGCATTCCGAGGGTACACGTGAGGCCACCGGTCCAATATGTCCGGGACGATGGATGCGAGGGCTGGGGAGGGATCTTGCTGAGAGGTGCGGTCATCGTGCTCGCGGCCGCGCTGGCCGCGGTGCTGGCGGGTCACCGGCTGCTGCCCGCGCTCGGCGGGGCGACCGCCGTGCTGGAGAGCGTGCTGCCCTGGCTGGGGCTCGGCGTGCCGGTGCTGCTGGCCGCCGCGCTGGCCGCCAGGCACCGGGCGACCCTGCTGGTCGCGCTGCTCCCGGCCCTGGTCTGGGGGGTCATGTTCGGCCCCAGCCTGCTGCGCAGCCCGCCCGGCGGCACGGCGGACCTGACGGTGGCCACCCTCAACGTGGGTGTCTCCAACGACCTGTCCGCGACGGCCGTACGGGAGGTCTCGCAGGGCCGCGACCTGGTCGCGCTCCAGGAGCTGACCCCGGGCGGCCCGGCCGCCAAGGAGCTCAACTCCCGCTACCCGCACCACTTCCAGGTCGGCACGGTCGGCCTCTGGAGCGGCTACCCGCTGGCGGAGGCCCGCAAGGTGGACGTGGGCCTGGGCTGGGCCCGCGCGCTGCGCGCGGTGGTGAAGGCGCCCAAGGGCGAGGTGACCGTGTACGTCATGCACCTGGCCTCGGCCCGCCCCGGCGAGACCGAGTTCAGGGACGAGACGCTGGCCGCCGCGGGCAAGCTCGTCGCGGCGGACAAGAGCAGCCGGCTGGTCCTGCTGGGCGACCTGAACACGGCCACCACCGACCGGCACCGGGAGGAGCTGGTGCCGCCGCTCGCCGACGCGCAGGAGGAGGCCGGGCGCGGGTTCGGCTTCACCTGGCCGGCGAACTTCCCGATCACCCGGCCGGACCACATCCTCTTCCGGGGCATGACGGCCGTCGCCGCCGGAGTGCTGGAGGCCGCCGGCAGCGACCACCGGGCAGCCACCGCCGACTTACGCTATTAATGAGAAATACGTGATCTGGACAGCCGCAGCGGCGAGTGTCCTGGTCGGAGGCCATGCGGCTGGCTATGGGACGGATTTCTCGTTAATACCAACGCCCGAAATTTCGGCTCATTTCAGCCCTCACCAGGCCGCCCGCTCCGCCAGCGCGGCCAGGTCGGCCGCCGAGTCGATGTCCGCCGGATCCCCCACGTCCTCGCACGGCACCACGGTGACCAGCTCGGGGTGGGCCCGCAGGTACGGTCGCGCCCCCGTGTCCCCCGCCAGCGTCGCCACCAGCTCCGGCACCCGCTCCCGCCGGAAGAGCACCGGATTGCGGGGCTTGCCGTGGTACCCGGCCACCGCCACCTCCGCCCCGGCCCGGAACGCCTCGATCAGCCGGGCCACCGCCGCGGGCCGTACCAGCGGCTGGTCCACCAGGGCGACGACCACGGCGGGCGAGGCGTCCGGCACCGCCGCCAGACCCACCCGCAGCGAGGACGCCATGCCAGTTGCCCAGTCCGGGTTGAGGACGGTCACCGCCCCCCTGACCGGTACGGCGGCCGCCCCGAGCACGACCACCACCGGATGGCAGCCGCCCTCCTCCAGCAGCCGCACTCCCCTGTCCACCAGCCGCTCCCCGGCGAACTCCACCAGCGCCTTGGGCCTGCCCAACCGGCTGCCGGAACCGGCGGCCAGCAGCAGCCCGGTCACCCCGGCCATCTAGGGCTGGTCCCCGTGGATGCGCCCCTCGGTCGTGGTGAGCGGGCGGCCGGAACCGCCCCAGCGCAGCTGGATCAGCTCGGCCGCGATCGACACGGCGGTCTCCTCCGGGGTGCGGGCCCCCAGGTCCAGGCCGATCGGGGAGCGCAGCCTGGCCAGCTCCACCTCGCCCAGCCCGGCCTCGCGGAGCCGGGCCAGCCGGTCCTCGTGGGTGCGCCGGGAGCCCATCGCCCCCACGTACGCGGCGGGCGTGCGCAGCGCCACCTCCAGCAGCGGCACGTCGAACTTGGGGTCGTGGGTGAGCACGCAGATCACCGTACGCTCGTCCACGGTGGTCGAGGTGAGGTAGTCGTGCGGCCACTTGACCACCACCTCGTCGGCGTCCGGGAACCGCTTGCCGGTGGCGAAGACCGGCCGGGCGTCGCAGACCACCACGTGGTAGCCGAGGAACTTGCCGATCCTGGCCACCGAGGCGGCGAAGTCGATGGCCCCGAAGACCAGCATGCGCGGCGCGGGGGCGAAGGACTGCACGAAGACCTGGAGGGCGTCCAGCCGCCGCTCCCCCTGCGGCCCGTACCGGCGGACGCCGGTCAGGCCCTGGGCCAGCATGCCGCGCACGTCGTCGTCGACCGCGTCGTCCAGCCGCCGGGAGCCGAGCGTGCCGGAGGCGTGGTCCGGCCAGATCACCCGGCGGGCGCCGGCCGTGCCGGGTCCTGACAGGATGGTGGCCACCGCCACCGGCTCCCGTTTCTCGATGCAGGCGGCGATCTCGCCCAGTTCCGGATACAGCTCTCTGGAGACCGGCTCCACGAAGACGTCGATGATGCCGCCGCAGGTCAGGCCCACGCTGAAGGCGTCGTCGTCGCTCACCCCGTAGCGCTGGAGCACCGGCCGCCCGTCCCCCACCACCTCCTGGGCCAGCTCGTACACCGCGCCCTCGACGCAGCCCCCGGAGACGCTGCCGACCGCCTCGCCGCCCAGCACGGCCATCGAGGCCCCGGGCGGACGGGGCGCGCTCCGGAAGGTGCCCACCACGGTGGCCAGCCCGAAGCGCTCCCCCGCCGCCCACCATCGGACGATCTGCGACAGAACATCACGCATGACCCACGCCCTTCTCAATGAGAAACCCGTTCCATGACCAGCCGCATGATCTCCGAACCGGTGACTCGCCGCTGCGGCTGTCCACATCACGCCTTTCTCATTGACTCAACCGCTCCGCCAACTCCTCGAACGCCCCCAGACTGTGGCCCGCCACCAGCTCGTCCACGTACGGCAGCGCGGCGCGCATGCCCGCGGTGAGCGGCTCGTAGCCGGGGTGCCCCTTGTGCGGGTTTACCCAGATGACGCGGTGTGCCAGCCGGGAGAGCCGGGCCATCTGCGCCGCCAGCAGGCCCGGGTCGCCGCGTTCCCAGCCGTCGGAGGCGATCACCACCACCGCGCCCCTGGCGGCGGAGAGCCGGAGCAGTTCCCGCAGCTCCTCGCCCAGCCGGGTCCCGCCGCTCCAGTCCGGGATGGCCCCGGAGACCGCCGCCATGGCCGTCGCCGGGTCGCGGTGGCGCAGCTCGGCGGTGATCCGGGTGAGCCGGGTGCCGACGCTGAACACCTCGGTGGCCCGGGGCTCGGCGCGGACCAGCGCGTGCGCGAACCGGAGCAGCGTGTCGGCGTAGGCGGCCATCGAACCGCTCACGTCGGCCAGCATGACCACCCGGCGGGGCTTGAAGCGCCGCGTGCGCAGCCGGAGCCTGGCCGGTTCGCCGCCCCGCCTGATCGTCTCGCGTACCGTCCTGCGCGGGTCGAGCACCCCGTGCGCGGCGGGCGAGAACCGCCGGGTGCGGCGCTGCTCGCGAGCGGTCCTGAGCAGGGCCAGCATGCGGTGCACCTCGGCCCGCTCGGCCTCGGTGAGCCGGGTCACGTCCCGGTTGCGGAGCACCTCGATCCGGCTGGCGGTGGCGGGCAGCACGTTGGAGTCGGACTCGGCCCCCTGCTCCCTGGCGCCGGCCGGGGTCGCGGTGTACCGGGTGACCGTGACGGTCATCGCCGGCCTGGCCGGCCCCGGCCGCAGCCCCGCCCAGTAGGCGGCGAAGCAGCGGTCGTAGCGGGGCAGGTCGTCCGGCCCGGCGCAGAGGGTGAGCCGCCCGGCCCAGTAGACGTCCTGCTCGCTGGCCGGGTCCAGGTGTGCCAGCGCGCTGAGGAACCCCCGGGCGCGTTCGTGGTCGGCGGGCACCCCGGCCGCCCGGAGCGTACGGACGAAGCCCACCAGCGAACCCACCAGTGAGCCGGCGAGCCGATGGTCAGCCGTCACGGAGCAGGCCGTTCTTGACCACCAGCTGCTGGTCCTCGCGGTACTTCAGCACCGCGCCCAGGGTGGCGGCGGCCAGGTCGGGGTCCAGGTGGGTGGCGCCCAGGGTGAGCAGGGCCTCGGTCCAGTCCAGGGTCTCGGCCACCCCGGGCGGCTTGACCAGGTCGGCCTCCCGGAGCCGGGCGACGGCGGTGGCCACCTGGCCGGCCAGGGCCTCGGTGCAGGAGGGGAGGCGGCGCAGCAGGATGGCCACCTCCCGGTCGAAACTCGGGTGCTCCAGCCAGTGGTAGAGGCAGCGCCGTTTCAGCGCGTCGTGCACCTCCCTGGTCCGGTTGGAGGTGACCACCACGGTCGGCGGGACGGCGGCGGCCACGGTGCCCAGTTCGGGGATGGTGATGGTGAAGTCGGAGAGCACCTCCAGGAGGAACGCCTCGAACTCGTCGTCGGCCCGGTCCACCTCGTCCACCAGCAGCACGGCCGGCTGCGTCTCCAGCGCCCGCAGCAGCGGCCGGGCGATCAGGAAACGGCGGTCGTAGATCTCCCCCTCCAGCGCCTTCACGTCGGTGGCGCCCGCCGCTTCGGCCGCCTTCAGGTGCAGCAGCTGCCGGGCGAAGTCCCAGTCGTAGAGGGCCTGCGCCGCGTCCAGGCCCTCGTAGCACTGGAGCCGGATGAGCGGGGCGTCCAGCACCGCGGCGAGGGTCTTGGCCAGCTCGGTCTTGCCGACGCCCGCCTCCCCTTCCAGGAAGAGCGGCCGTCCCATCTTCAGGGCCAGGAAGACCGCGGTGGCCAGCCCTTCTCCGGCGAGGTAGTCGTGCTGTTCCATCAGCGCGGCCAGTGCCGCCGGAGAGGCGATGTCAGCCGCCCGGGCCGTCCGTTCCCACACAGACCAAGGCTACGTCCCGCGCCCGCGCCGCCGCTCCAGCCAATTCCGCCCAAAGAACATTCAGATGGACGGGTACCCTCACCAGTGGTTCACCAGCGGTTCATCGACGGCTCACCGGCCCAAGGTCTCCTCCATACCCACATCTTCTGGCATCTGGCGCCCATCGGTGACAGTCTGCCCTCGAAAGCGCCACGGTTGACGATGTCGCCTTCAGCCCCGCGCCAGCGTGGGCGAAGATGGGCTTGAGAGTCTTGCGCCATCCGGCACTGACTCCCATTGGCTCCACGGCACCCTTACGCTTTCCTCCCGGGGAACACCCGCCGATCTACCAGAGGAGGAACCGTTGACCGAGGTCGTGAAGGCGGCCGAGGACCGACTCCTGTCATATGAGGAGCGGGGGGTCCCCACCGGAGATCCGGTCTTCCTACTGCACGGCACGCCGGGCAGCCGCCTCGGGCCACGGCCGCGCAGCGGCCTGCTCTACCGGCTGGGGGTACGGCTGATCACCTACGATCGCCCCGGCTACGGCCAGTCGGACTCGCACATCGGCCGCCGGGTGGCCGACTGCGCCGAGGACGTCCAGGTGATCGCCGACACCCTGGGCCTGAAGAAGTTCGCGGTGGTCGGCCGTTCCGGCGGCGGCCCGCACGCGCTGGCCTGCGCGGCCCTGCTCGGCGACCGGGTGACCCGGGCGGCCGCCCTGGTCAGCCTCGCCCCGCGGGACGCCGAGGGCCTGGAGTGGTTCGCCGGCATGACCGAGTCCAACATCGCCGAGTACACCGCCGCCCTGCAGGGCCGCACCCACCTGATCGAGCGGCTCAGGGCCACCGCCGACGAGATCAAGGCCAATCCGGTACGGCTCATCGCCTCGCTCTACTCGGAACTGCCCAAGCCCGACCGGCGGGTGGTCTCCGACACCGGTATCCGCAGGATGCTGGAGGAGAACTACGCCGAGGCGCTCCGCCGTTCCGCCGACGGCTGGGCCGACGACGCGGTGGCCTTCGCCCGGCCCTGGGGCTTCGACCCGGCCGACATCACGGTGCCCGTCCTGCTCTGGCACGGCGCCGAGGACGTCTTCTCGCCGATCAGCCATTCGCTCTGGCTGGCCGACCGCATCCCGACCGCCTCGCTCACCCTGAAGACGGGCGTCGCGCACTTCGGCGCGCTGGACGCGCTGCCCAAGATCCTGCCCTGGCTGACCGGCCGGAGTCAGTCCCCCCGGCCGGTCACCGGCGTCTACCAGGGGTGAGGCTCCAGGGGGCGGCTGGCCAGCAGCCCCTCCCGGATGGCCTGAAGGTCCGGGTGCCCTTCGCCGAACGCCCGCAAGCTGGGCGCGGCCAGCCGGGCGCGCAGGTCCTGGGCCTCGCCGGGCCGCCCGGCCGCCTGGACGGCGCAGGCCAGGTTGCTCAGGCAGACCAGGGTGTCCGGGTGCTCGGGGCCCAGCTTGCCGCGCAGCGACTCGGCGGTCTCGGCGAACAGGACCTCGGCCGACTCCGGGTGGCCCTGCCGCATCCGCACCACGCCCAGGTTGATCGCGCACATCGCGATGAACGGGTGGCCGTCCGGCATGCGCGCCCGCAGGCGGTCCAGGGTGTCGGCCGCCAGTTCCGCCGCGCCCGCCAGGTCACCGCAGGCCGCCCGGTAGATGGCCAGGTTGTTGGCCGCGGCCAGGGTGTACGGGTGGTCGGGGCCGAGCACGGCGGCGAACTCCTTCATCACCCCGGCGGACAGTTCCCCGGCCTGGCCCGGCTCCTGGCAGGTGGCCAGCGTGCAGGCCAGCTCCAGGGTGCAGGCCAGCGAGTCGGGTGAGCCGGCGACCGCGCGGCGGCTCAGCCGGTTGTGGGTGTCCTTGATCAGTTCCAGTGCCCTGGCGTACTCGCCGGCCACCCGGAGCGCGGCGGCCAGGCTCTTGGCGGCGCGCATGGTGCTGGGGTGCTCGGCGCCCAGCACGCGGATGTGCGCGGCCATGTTCTCCTCAAGCAGCCGGACCGACCCGCGGAAGTCGCCGAGCTCACGCAGGTCCCTGGCGAGGTTGCTGGCCGAGGACAGGGTGAACGGGTGGTCGTGGCCGATCACCGCCTGGCGCCGCTGCAGGGTGTTCTCGTCCAGTTCCAGGGCGCGGTGGAACTCGCCGACGTGGCGGAGCGCCACCGCCAGGTTGTTGGCCGCCCCCAGGGTGCGCGGGTTGTCCTCGCCGTACCCCTCCCTCCACAGGTCGTAGGTGGTGCGCTCGACCTCCAGCGCCTCGGTCAGCTCGCCCAGGGCGCGCATGTCGGCGGCCAGTCCGGCGGCGGTCATCAGCGTGTTGGGGTGGTTCTTGCCGAGCGCCTTGGTCTGCTTGTCGAAGACCTCCTTGTCCAGCTCGCGGGCCTGCTGGTAGTGGCCCTGCGAACGGAGCACGTTGGCCACCTGGGACTGGAGCTGGAGGGTCTGCCGGTCGTCCTCGCCGAGCTTGGTCTCCCAGGTCACCTTGAGCGACTGGCCGAGTTCCAGGGCGGCCTGGTACTCGCCGCGCTGCCAGAGGAAACGCACCCGGTCGATGAGCAGGTGCCGGGTCTCGGCCTCGTCGCACTCGCCCGCCCTGGACGGGCCGAGGTGCGGCCAGATCAGGTCGTAGCGCGGCCCGTTCTCCGGCGAGTCGGTGTCGCCCTCGGTGGGGCGGGCGTCCACCAGCACGTTGTGCACCTCGTGCACGGTCTGCTCCTGGAGCTCCGGTGACATCTGGTCGCGGACCACGGCCTGCACCAGGCGGTGCACCTCGATGAAGTTGCCGCTCTGGTCCACCTTGGCCAGCGCGAAGCGGCCCAGCTCCTGGATCACCTTGCCGATGACCATCCGCTCGTGCAGGGCGTCGTCGTAGGGCAGCAGGCAGCGGCGCATCGCGTCGCTGCGCACCAGGCTGAGCGAGACCGGCTCGGGGGCGAAGAAGGCCAGCAGCTCCAGCAGCCGCACCGAGGCCGGGGACCGCCTGCGCAGCGCGGTGAACGAGACGTTCCAGGTGGCCGCGACCGGGGACGGGTAGTTGGCGGGGGTGCCCATGGAGAGCATGCCGGACAGGGTGCCGTCCAGCTGGGACAGGTACTCCTCGACGGTGGTGCCGGTCTCGCCGAGCCAGGCGCCCGCCTGCTCGATCGCGATGGGCAGGTCGCCCAGGGCCTCCGCGATGCGCACGGCGTCCTCGGCGGTCAGCTTCTTGACCCGGCGGGTGAGGTGCTCCAGGCTCTCGGCCCGGCTGAACACGTCCACCTCCAGCGGGGCCGCGGTCTGGCTCCACGACTGGTTGCGGGAGGTGATGATCACGTGCCCGGAGCCGCCGGGCAGGTACCGCTCGATCTGCTGGGGCGCGTCCGCGTTGTCGAAGATCAGCAACCACCGGCTGTACGGCAGGCCGCGCCGCAGCGCGTCCCGCACCACCCTGGCCGGTTCCAGCAGGTTGTCGGGCGACTCGATGTTCAGGTGCGCGGCCAGCTCGCCCAGCGCCGAGGCGACCAGGCCCGGCTGCTCGGCCTGGATCCACCAGACCAGGTCGTAGTCGGCCATGAACCGGTGCGCGTACTCCAGCGCCACCTGGGTCTTGCCGACCCCGCCCAGGCCGTACAGGGCCTGCGGGAGCACCACGGTGGAGCCGCCGGCCACCAGTTGGTCGCGGAGGTTCTCCAGCAGGATGCCGCGGCCGGTGAAGACGGCGTTGCGGGTGGGCACGTTCCAGACGGCCGGGGCCTCGCCGGGGAAGCGCGGCGCGGCGGTCCTGCCCTCCTCGCCCTGCGCGGGGGGCCGCCGGTCGAACAGGCGCAGCAGCGCGGTCACCGCCTGCTGCGGGGTCATCCGGCGCAGGTCGACGGGCTCCCTGTCGATGAGCGGGGAGATCAGGCTGACCTCGCCGACCCGGACCGGGATGAGCAGGTGCCGGGCGCCGGACGGGTCGGACTCGGCGGCGGCGCCGAGCACCTGGAGGGAGCGCCTGGCCCGCAGGTAGGACGAGGACACCACGGCGATGACCCGGTCCACCTCCTGCACGATCCGGCCGATGTTCTCCTCGGCCGCGCCGGGGATGTCCCCGGAGCTGAGCATGGTGACGTTGAGCCCGGCCGAGCGGAGCACCGCCTGGATCCACTCGGCCCAGAGCCGGTCCTCTGGGGCGTAGCTGACGCAGACCCGGGTGCTCGGCACCACCGGGCGGCGCAGGAAGTGCTGCCGGTAGCGGAGCCGGAGCTTCTCGGCCTCCTCGGCGGTGACCGCCCGCCCGCCCCGGCTGGGCGGCGCCAGCGCGCGCACCTCGCCCTCGGAGATCACCCCGGTGAGCCGCTCGCAGGCGGTGAGCATGGAGGAGGTCAGGCCGGGCGCGTCCCCGAACGGCGCGAGAATCTCCTCGAAGGCGTAGAACGGCCGGTACGGAATCTCCACCGACCCCCAGTACCGCCGCGCGGCCTCCTCCGTCATGCCGGTCGGGAACCGGCCGAACCTGCTGCGGGCCAGCGCCCGGCCGATGTCGGCCTTCTCCTTCTCGCCCTCCTCGATGCGCATCGGCACCGGCAGGATGCGGATGCCCCGGTTGTGGTACCGGTCGTCGATCTCCCTGGCCAGCGCGGAGGCGCCCTCGATGCTCTGGTTGCTGAGCGTGAAGCAGACCACCAGGGTGTCGGGCAGGTTGACGGTGCAGATCTCGGAGACGTCGCTCAGCCCGGTCCGGCTGTCGATCAGCACGTAGTCGTAGTTGCGCTTCATGTCGTTGCGGAGCGCGTCCAGGAACTGACCGCCGTGCCACTTGTCGTAGAAGTCGTCCCACTCGTAGCTGGAGACCTGGGCCGAGTACTCCCGGCGCTGCCGCCCGGCGGAGATGAAGTCCAGGCCGCCCCCGGGCGGGAAGTAGTCCCACTCGATGGACACGGCGCTGGCCAGCACCTTGGCGTGCCGCTCGATGAGCGCGGCGAAGTCGACGCCGGGGTGGACCGCGTCGTGCGCGTAGTCGGTGAGGATCTCGATGACCCCCGGGGTGGACTCGACGATCTCCGGATCCAGGAACGGCTGGAAGAACCGGTGCAGTCCTGGCGATTCCAGGTCCCAGTCCACCACCAGCACCCGCTTTCCGGCGCTGGCCAGGATCCAGGCGGTGTTGGCGAGGGACATGGTGCGGCCGGTGCCGCCCTTGTACGAGTAGAAGGTCACGATATGACCCTCCTGCTCGGGGGTGCCCTCGTGCTGAACCTCGTGCACTGCCTGACCATCAAGGCCGGTCATGCCGTTCCTCCGCGTCGCGATCGCCGTTGAACAGCGCAGGACCCTTCAGGCGGGGCCGCGGGAACTCCGCGGCCTGGCTGGGAGCGGTCTGCGTCACACTTTCCAGGTTCTCCGTCAGCTTTTTCAGGTACTGCTTGCTGACGATGCGCACCAGATGGGGCAGGATCGCCTCGAACTCCTCGACGGACACGATGCCGCGGAGGGCCTCCTTCGTGGACGACCGCTCCTCGGCGGCGAACCGGTTCCGGAACACCGCGGCCACCTGGCGCGTGAGATTCGTCACGCTATCGGAATTCCGGTCCGCCCCGGCGCCGATCAGGACCATGACACGGATCCACGGACGGTCCAGTTCGTCGAACCGGCGGAGCCCGTCGGCGACGGCGGGATCGGCGAGCGCCCAGGGGTCCACCAGAAGCAGCCCCGGCCCGGCGGGCACGGTCTCTTCGAGCAGGCCGGGCGCGGCCTCCTCGAAGGTCACCGCCTTCGGCTGGTACTTCAGGTTCGCCAGCAGGTACGAGGCCAGCGCCACGATCGGCTTGCCGGACCGGGAGTGGTAGGGGTTCCAGTCCAGCGGCGAGTCCCCCGGCCGGGGCCGGGCGGCCACCATGAGGCGCAGCGGCGGCCGGGTGGTCGAACCGGTGAAGGCGGCCGGGCGCACCTCGGCGGGCCCGCCCCAGCCGGACCGCAGGTGGGACCGGCTCCCCGCGGCGGCGATGCGCTCGGCCAGGTGGCGCACGGCGGTGTGGTACTCGGTCTCGAACCGGGAGAGCCTGACCAGGCCGTACAGGCCGTAGTCGGCGTAGGCCGAGCCGAACTCGGTGGGGTCGAAGGGCACCGAACGCACCTCGGCCGGGAGTTCGGAGAAGTCCACGGGGCTCCACACCGCGGGCACGATGGAGCCGAGCACGGGGGCGGCGCCGCTCTCCCCCCTGCGGGTGAACAGCTTCCACTCCACCGCGCAGGCCTGGTCGGCGAAGTACCGATCGGAGTAGAGCGGAACCAGCACCTTGCAGGAGGAGACCGCGCGCAACACGTCCTCGGGCAGCGGGACGCCGGGCGCCACGCGGCGTTCCTCCATGAAGCCGGTCACCCGGCCCGCGAACTCGGCCAGTCCCCGGTTGAGGTCCCGGTAGAACTTGCCGACGAACCGGTTGGACTCGGCGCGGTCGGCGGGGGCCGACGGCGTCCGGGCGTGGCTGAGAAAGAAATATGGTCCGATGTCATTCGCTTTCATCGAACACGTTCCTCAGGTCGGGGAAATCCTGGGTGCCGCACGGGCGGAGCCGGGTGCTCTTCGCGGTCAGCACGATGTTCTGGGCGATCTCGAATGTGGCGACGTCGTAGTCGTCGCGGTAACGGCGCCGGGCAGCCAGTCCGTACAGTCCCCCGCTTTTGTAGTGGTCGCCCATGTTGGCGAAGCTGAATTGGCGGCTCTGCGCGACCTCGGGCAGGTCCTCCTGGTCCACCGGGGTCCAGAAGACCGGGACGATGGCGTGCACCGGATTGCCGGTGAGATTGGCGTGCAGGTCCTCCCGGACGCTGAACGCGTGCCATTCCATGCCGCACCACTCACTGGAGAAGTACCGGTCGGAATAGAAGGCCAGCAGCACCCGGCAGCGGGCGAGCGCGCCGAGGATGTCGGCTTTCCAGGCTTTTCCGGCGGGAATATGCCGGTCGATGATTCCGACCGGCCCGTCCGGGTGGTCGGTCATGTGCATGATGTGGGTGGACAGGTCGGTGAGCACCTGTTCGATGAGATAGTCCGGGTCGTCCTGTCCCCGGATCGACGGCGCGTGGGCGTAGGACAGGAAGAAGTACGGATCCGCCGTCTTGGACGCCGTGGGGGGATCGTGTCTGCGCGCGCCCGGCCGGATCTGCGTCATGCCGGCCTCAGCCTGTTCCGCGCCGGTTCTCGGCGAGCCAGCGCGTGGCGAAGTCCACGGCCGGGCCCATCGGAGCGAGCCGGGTCGGGGCGGAACCGACCTCTCCGCGATTGACGATTCCCGTTCGGTCAAGCGCTTCACCAATACAAGCGAAGTCCGTGTCATCAAGAACGATGTCCATATATTCGCACCATTCCCGTCGTCCGTCCGGCGTCTTGACCACACAACGGTAGACCGCCTCCGGAGGTTCCGGTTGACGATACTCGGCGAGATGGAATGCCGAGCAGGAGTCGTAGCCGGCCCCGAGCAGGAGGATATGGGCGCCGGTCCGGTACATCGCGCCGAGCGGGGAAAGCTCGCCGAGATGGCATTTCCGATCGTGGCCGTCCATGAGCGTGGCCGCGGCCGGGCCGAGCGCGGCGAACGAGGTCTGCGGATGGTCGCTGCGAATGGCGCCGGGGGTCATCCGTAACTGCTCCGGAATCTGCCCCATGCCGCGCGAAGGCATGGTTTCACGATCAAATGGCGGCATTTGCGCGTGATACCACATTTTCTCGGCGGGCGTCATGCCCTGTACGGCCTCAAGATAGGCATTCGACGACAGGGAATTGTGCTCGGTGAAGGTAGGGGCGACCAGGGTGCCCTCCGGGCCGAGCACGTCGCGGACGGCGGCGATCACGGCGGCCGGGCCGCCCGCCACCGTGCCCACTTCGCTGAGCGAGGAGTGCACCAGCACGATGCCGCCCCTGGGCAGGCCGATCCGGCGCAGGTCGCGCGCGAGCGTGGCACGGGTGTGGACCACTTCCGTGTCAGAAGGAGTCACCCAGCACCCCAGAGTTCGGCGATCGGTTTCACGGGCCGAGCCGGGCCGCCGCCCTGCGCATCTCGCCCACCAGTCTCTTTCCCAGCGGGGACAGATCGAACAGGGCGGGATCATCCAGCAGGTCGCCCGCCTGCCGGGCCAGCGTGCGCCCCGCCGCGCCCAGGTAATCGGCGTGCGCCAGCCGCCCGTAGGCCGCGTACAGGCGCTCCTCGGCCTCCCGGTTGCCCTCGGTGAGGTGGAACATGTCGTCCAGCGCCCCCAGCTGGGCGCGCTGGAACTCGCGGGCCAGGGTGAGGGCCATCGCGGCGGGGTCGGTGGCCGGGCCGAGGGCGACGGCGCCGTAGGCGGCGCGGGTCACCGCGCCGTCGCCCGCCACGGGCGTGATCACGCGCAGCCCTGAGCGCATCGCGGCCGCACGGCTCGGGTGTTCCCGGGCCAGCAGGTCCCAGGCTGCCGCGAACACCTCACGTAAGCGGTCGAACTCGGCCGCGTCGAGGCGTTCGCGGATCTGGGGGCCGAAGCCCGTCCGGTAGCGGTCGACGTCGTCCAGGAGCACGGTCAGGTCGCCGTCGTACAGGACCCGGACGGGTTCCCAGGCGGGGTCGCCGGGGCCGAACCTGCGGTGTCCTGCGCGGACCTCGAAGGTGCCGTCGGAGACGGTGACCTGGGCTTCGGTGCCCTCGCCCACGGTGAGCCTGCCCAGGCCTGGCAGGTGAACCCGGCCGTCCAGGACCGGCACCCTGACCCGAAGCCGCTCGCCCGCGCGCAACGCCACCGCGGCCACGATGGCGGCCAGGTGGCCCCGGTGCTCGACCGCCACCTGGCCACGCCGCCGCTGCACGGCCGCCCAGGCCCGGACGTACGGATAGTCGAAGACGTGGTCCACGGCGGCGCGGTGCTCGCGGTCCAGGCGGACCAGTAACGGCCAGACGCCGGAGACCCGGGTGGCCTGCGCGACGCCCTTGCGGGTCAGGCCACGCTGGGCCCTGAGCAGGTGGGCCACCTCGGCGGGGTCGCCGCGGGCGGTGCCGAGCAGCTCCAGCATGTCGGCGGAGAAGCCGAGTTCGGGGGGACGGGGTGGCAGGCCGTCGCGGATGGTCTGGATGAGTTCGGTCAGGTCGGTGCAGTAGACGGATGGGTTGTGGAAGCCGGTGCCGGTTCGGTAGCGGTGGGCGTAGAGGCCGCCGCCGCAGCTGTCCACCAGGGAGCAGCTCTGGCAGGTGGGGGTGAGGCCGGCCTTGCCGAGTTGCCTGGCGGTGATGCCGGGGTGGGCGGCCACCAGGTCGAGGGGGTGGTCGCGGGCGTTGAGGCCGGTGGCCGGGGCGCCGTCGAAGGCGGTCTTGAGGGAGTCGGCCTGCTCGTAGCCGCCGTCGGTCTCGATCACGACCAGGTCGGTGGGGCTGAGGCCGAGGGACTCGGTGAGGCTGCGGCCGCCCCGGCTGGTGAGGATGATCGACTCGAACATGCGCACCCGGGTGGGCCGTCCGTCGGCCTGCCAGCGCCGGTAGACGGCCAGCAGCCAGTCCGCGTACGGCGTGGCCTCCCCACCGGTCCCCGGCGGGGGGTTGTCCCAGGTGGCGTGCGGGAGCAGGAAGTCGACCCTGGGCGGCTCCAGGCCGATCAGGGTCTCGTAGACGCGGATCGGGTCGTTGCGCACGTCCACCGTGCAGAGCAGGCCCGCGTACCGTTCCGGGGCGTGCTCGCGGAGCAGGGCCACCGCGCGGACCACCTGGTCGAAGCTGCCCCGGCCGTCACGGTGCACCCGGTGGCGGTCGTGCGCGGCCCGGTCGCCGTCCAGGGACAGGCCGACGCCGATCTCCTCCTCCCGGAACATCCGGCAGAACGCGGCGTCCAGCAGTACGCCGTTGGTGTGCACGCGCAGGTCAAGCGCGGCCACGCCGTCCAGGGCGCGGCGCAGCTCCCTGGCGGTGCGGCGAAGCCGGTCCACCCCGGCCAGCAGCGGCTCCCCGCCGTGCAGCACCACGTGCACGTCGGTCAGCCGGTGGCGCCGGGCGTGCTCGGCGATGCGGTCGGCCACCAGGGCGGCCGTCTCCGCCGACAGGTACGCCGGGCGGCCCTGCCAGCTCTGGTCGGCGTGCGTGTACACGTAGCAGTGATCACACGCCAGGTCGCACCGGCTGGCGACCTTCACCACGAACTGCCGGAGCGGGATGAGACCGGCCATACCGCTTCACACCGCCCAGCTCATACCGCCACCCGGCTCATTCGGCTCGGCACCGGACCCGTTTCCGCCGGGTCAGATCGCCGAGTTGAAGGCCACCGATCCGTCGTCGATGACGATTTCAGCAAGTGGCACATCCGCGAGATCCACCACCACGTCAGACATGAGCTCAGACATAGCCCGCCACCCCATTTATCGAGACTTGTCGAGGATTTCCCGTGGAGTAGGACTTGGGCACAACGTCGTACCAAATCCGGAGTGCCCCCCGACGTTACCCCGGCGGATCTCGTTACACCAGCAGTCATCCGGGGTGGGGTAGCCGATCCTCACCCCCTCGATCAGCCCGGATCAGCGGTCCTCGGGGGCCTCGCCCTTGGCTTTGATGAGCAGGCGGAGTTCGGCCACCGCCTGGGCGGCCCGCTGCTTCTCCGAGCCCTGGATGCCCATCGCGCCCACCACGCTGCCGTCGGCGATGTCCAGCCGGGGCCAGGGGTCGGCGCCGGCCAGGGTCACGTCCAGCACCTCGGCCCACTCGTAGCGGTGCGTGCGCAGCGCGTTGACCACGGTGATGCCGCGCTCGTCCGCCACCACCCGGAGGCGGCCGAGCAGGTGCAGCACCCAGGCGACCAGGCCGAAGAAGACCAGGATGCCGATCCGGTCGGGGATCTTGAACTGCGCGGGCAGCAAGATCGCCAGCACGATGGCCCCGGTGACCATCACCGCCGCCAGGCCGTACGCGACGAAACGGGCGCGGCGCGGGCGCCAGGTCATGGGCAGCTGGGGCGGCAGTGGATCACGCACAGCACCGTACGGTATCGCGCCGCCCCCTCGATCAGGACGTCAGCCCACGCAGCACGACGGCGGTCTCCAGCGCCGCCACCGTGGCCTCGTACCCCTTGTCCTCGTGGCTGCCCGGCAGGCCCGAGCGGTCCACCGCCTGGTGCACGCTGTCACAGGTGAGGACCCCGTTGCCGACCGGGGTGGACTCGTCGAGCGCGATCCGGGTCAGCCCGGCGGTGACCGAGTCGCAGACGTAGTCGAAGTGCGCGGTCTTGCCGCGGATCACCGCGCCCAGGGCGACCACCGCGTCGTGCCGCCTGGCCAGCGCCTGCGCCACCACCGGCAGCTCCAGCGACCCGGCCACCCGGACCACCGTGGGCACCGCGCCGCAGTCCTTGGCCGCCTGCACCGCCCTGGCCACCAGCTGGTCGGTGATCTTCTCGTGCCAGCGGGCGGCCACGATGCCGACGGTCAGGCCGTCCGCCTCGACGGGAACCGCCTCCGGACGTCCGGCGCCGCTCATCACATCTCCTCGGGAATGTCGTGGCCCAGGCGGTCGCGCTTGGCCGCCAGGTACTTCTCGTTGTACGGGTTGACCGCGATGGGCATCGGCTCCCGGCCCAGCACCTTGATGCCGTATCCGTCCATGCCGCGCATCTTGGCCGGGTTGTTGGTGAGCAGCCGCACCGACTTCACCCCCAGGTCGCCCAGGATCTGCCCGGCGTTGGAGAACTCGCGGGCGTCCACCGGCAGCCCCAGCTCCAGGTTGGCGTCCACCGTGTCGTGGCCGTTGTCCTGGAGGTTGTAGGCGCGCAGCTTGGCCATCAGGCCGATGCCCCGGCCCTCGTGGCCGCGCAGGTAGACCACCACGCCCCGGCCCTCGGCCGCGATGGCCGCCATGGCGTGGTCCAGCTGCACCCCGCAGTCGCAGCGCAGCGAGCCGAACACGTCTCCGGTCAGGCACTCGGAGTGGGCCCGGACCAGCACGTTCTCGCCGTCGCCCAGGTCGTCGCCGTAGACCAGCGCCACATGCTCGCCGCCGTCCAGAGAGCTCACGTAGCCGTACGCGCGCCAGCGGCCGTACTCGTTGGGGATCAGCGTCTCGGCCACCCGGGTGACCACCCGCTCGGTGCGGCGGCGGTGCTCGATCAGCTGCTCGATGGAGACCAGGGCCAGGTCGTGCTCGTCGGCGAACTCGCGCAGCCGGGGCAGCCGGGCCATGGTGCCGTCGTCGTTGACCACCTCGGCCAGCGCCCCGGCCGGGGTGACCCCCGCCAGCCGGGCCAGGTCCACGGCGGCCTCGGTGTGCCCGGGCCGGGCCAGCACGCCGCCGTCCCGGTACCGGAGCGGGAAGATGTGGCCGGGCCGGACCAGCTCGTACGGCTCGGTGGCCGAGTCGCACAACGTCCGGATGGTGCGGGCCCGGTCGGCGGCCGAGATCCCGGTGCTGACCCCGTCCCTGGCGTCCACGCTGATCGTGTACGCGGTGCGCATGCGCTCCCGGTTGTCCTGCACCATCAGCGGCAGCCCCAGCCGGTCCAGGTCGGCGCCCGGCATGGCCACGCAGATCACCCCGCTGGAGTGCCGGATGGTGAAGGCCAGCAGCGCGGGAGTGGCCTTGGAGGCCGCGAAGATGAGGTCGCCCTCGTTCTCCCGGTTCTCGTTGTCGACCACCACGACCGGTTTGCCGTCACGGATGTCGGCGATCGCGCGCTCGATGGGATCCAGCCTGATGGTCATACCGCCACCGCTTTCCACTTTCATGATCTGATCACTAGCTTCTCGACGTACTTGGCGATGACGTCGACCTCGAGGTTGACGGGGTCGCCCGGCTGCTTGGCGCCGAGCGTGGTGAGCGCGAGGGTGGCGGGGATCAGGCTGACCGCGAAGCTCCGCTCGTCAACGGCGGTCACGGTGAGGCTCACACCGTCCACCGCGATCGATCCCTTTTCCACTACATAGCGCGACAAATCGGATGGGAGGGAGAGGCGGACCACCTCCCAGTGCGGGGTGGGCTCGCGGGTCAGGATGACCCCCGTGCCGTCCACGTGACCCTGCATGATGTGGCCGCCCAGCCGCTGGTCCACCCGGACGGCCCGCTCCAGGTTCACCCGCGACCCGGGCTGGAGCACCCCCAGGCACGAGCGGTCCAGGGTCTCCTTCATCACGTCGGCGGTGAACACCTCACCGGTCACGTCCACCACGGTCAGGCAGACGCCGTTGACCGCGATCGACTCGCCGTGCCCGGTGCCCACGGTGACCAGCTTCCCGCGTACCGCCAGCCGGGCGGCGTCGGCGCCCAGCCGGTCGATCCGCACCACCTCGCCGAGTTCCTCCACGATTCCGGTGAACATCTACAACTCCTTCAGGGGGATCGGCCGGGCGGTGATCCGCAGGTCCGGCCCGACGGGGGCGACGTCGAGGAACTCCAGCCGGTGGGTGCCGCCGATGGTGGCCACCCCGGCCGGGCCCAGCGCGGCGGCGCCCGAGCCGAGCAGGGCCGGGGCCAGATAGGCGACCACCCGGTCCACCAGCCCGGCTTTCACGAAGGCCCCGGCCACCACGGGGCCGCCCTCCACCATCAGGCTCACCACGCCGCGGGCGCGCAGCTCGGCCAGCAGGGCGGTCAGGTCCAGGCCGCCGGGCACGCGCGGCAGGCGGACGTAGTCGGCCTCGGGGGCTTTGGCGTCGTCGGCGATCGCGATCAGGGTGGGGGCGGCGGAGTCCAGCACGCGCGCCTCCGGCGGGGTGCGGCCGTCGCTGTCCAGCACCACCCGGAGCAGGGGTTTGGGGCCGGCCGGGCGGGCGGTCAGCCGGGGGTCGTCGGCGAGCACGGTGCCGATCCCGGCCAGGATGGCGTCCTGCTGGGCGCGCAGCCGGTGCGCGTCGCCGCGTGCCTGGGTGGAGGTGATCCACTTGCTGGTGCCGTCCTGTGCCGCCGAGCGTCCGTCCAGCGTCGCCGCGAACTTCCAGGTCACGTACGGCCGGCCGAGCCGTACCGAGGTCAGCCAGGCCGCGTTGCCCGCCTCGGCCTCCTCGGCCAGCACCCCGGTGTCCACCTGGATGCCGTGCGCCCGCAGCCGGGCCACGCCGCCGGCGGCCAGCGGGTTGGGGTCGGTGACCGCCACCACGACCCGGCGCACGCCCGCCTCGATCAGCGCCTGGCTGCACGGCCCGGTCCTGCCGATGTGGTCGCAGGGCTCCAGCGTGACGTACGCGGTGCCGTCCCTGGCCCAGTCCCCCGCCGCGCGCAGGGCGTGGATCTCGGCGTGCGGCCCGCCGGCGCGGGCGTGGTAGCCCTCCCCCACCGGGTTGCCCGACGAGTCCAGCACGACGCAGCCCACCACGGGGTTGGGGCTGGTGCCGCCGAGGCCGTGGGCGGCTAGCGCGATGGCGCGCCGCATGAAGTCGGCGTCGCTCTGGTCTGACACCCCGGGTCTCTCCTCACCTGTGTCTCCAGGCGGACTCCGGGGCGGCGCAAGGGCAACGGACGGCGGATATGCCGCTCCGGCTGGTGCCGGGGGCGCTGCCACCGCCCGCTCGCGCGCTGCCTCCCATCCGGACTTTCACCGTCGGTCCTGGAATTTCACCAGATCAACCGGCCGATGGCTTCGGCCGGGTCGCGGACTTTAACCGCCGGTTCGGAATTACACCGACCCCGGAGCACGCTTTGCTCGGATACCAGTGTGCCATGACTTGCACGGAAATGGCCGACCGGGTGTCAGATGATCGGCTGCCGGACGTCCTGGCCGGTCAGAACCCCGTGGCCAACTCCCGCAACCGGCGCACCGCCTCAGCCGGGTCAGCGGCCGCGTAGACCGCGTTTCCGGCCACGAACACGTCCGCCCCGGCCGTCGCGCAGCGCTCGATGGTCTCGGCGGAGACGCCGCCGTCCACCTGGAGCCAGATCTCCCCGCCGTGCTTCTCGATCAGAGCCCGGGCCCGGGTCACCTTGGGCAGCACCACGTCCAGGAACCGCTGGCCGCCGAACCCCGGCTCCACGGTCATCAGCAGCAGCATGTCGATCTCGGGCAGCAGGTCCTCGTACGGCTCCACGGCGGTGGCCGGGTTGAGCGCGAAGCCCGAGCGGGCCCCGGCGGCGCGGATCGCCCGCAGGGTGCGCACCGGCGCCTTGGCCGCCTCGGCGTGCACGGTCACGCTCCCGGCCCCGGCCTCGGCGTACCCGGGCGCCCAGCGGTCCGGGTCCTCGATCATCAGGTGGCAGTCGACCGGGATCGAGGTGGCCCGCAGCAGCGCCTCCACCACCGGCAGGCCGAGGGTGAGGTTGGGCACGAAGTGGTTGTCCATGACGTCGACATGCAACCAGTCGGCCTCCCCCTCAACCCGGGCCGCCTCGTCGGCGAGGCGGGCGAAGTCGGCGGAGAGAATGCTGGGCGAGATCTGAACGGCCATGAGCCCCGAGTCTATTGGTCCCCGGAACGCCGTTTGAGCAGGGCCAGGAACATCGCGTCGGTACCGTGCCGGTGCGGCCAGAACTGCGCGTACGGGCCGTCGCCCAGGCCCGGCACCTCGGGCAGGAACTCCCGGGCGTCCAGGACGTCCACCCGGTCGGCCACATCGCCCACCACGGCGCGGGTCTCGGCCAGGTGCGGGGAGCACGTCACGTACGCCACCACGCCGCCGGGCCGTACCGCGTCGAGGGCGGCGTCCAGCAGCCGCCGCTGGAGCCGGGTCAGCTCGGGTATCGATCTCGGGTCGCGCCGCCAGCGCGCCTCCGGGCGGCGGCGGAGGGCGCCCAGGCCGGTGCACGGCGCGTCCAGCATCACCCGGTCGAAGGCCCCGGGCCGCCAGGGCCCCCGGGTGCCGTCGGCGATCACCACCTTGGCCTCCTTGGTGGCCTGCCAGACCAGCCGGGCCCGGTGCTCCTGGACGTCGGCCGCCAGCAGCCGGGCCCCGGTCTGGGTGGCGATCGCGTCCAGCAGCCCGGCCTTGCCGCCCGGGCCCGCGCACATGTCCAGCCAGGTGCCGTCGGAGTCCAGCGGCACCCGGGTCAGCGCCAGCGCGACCAGCTGGCTCGCCTCGTCCTGCACCGCGATCCGCGCCTCGCCGACCGCGGCCATCGACCCGGGGTCGCCCTCGGTCAGGTACGCCCCGTACGGCGAGTAGGCGGCCGGTTCCGCCCCGGCGGCGAGCAGCTCGTCCAGCGTGGCACGGCCGGGGCGGGCCACCATGGCCACCCGGGGGCGCTCGTTGTCGGCGGCCAGCAGCGCGGCGGTCTCGCCGAAGTCGCCGCCCACCGCGTCGCGCAGCGCGGAGACGATCCAGGCCGGGTGGCTGTGCACCACGGCCAGATGGCCGACCGGGTCCTTGTCGGCCGGGGGCGCGACGATGGCCAGCCACTCCGCCAGATCCCGCCCCGCCACCTTGCGGAGCACGGCGTTGGCGTACCTGGACTGGCCCTGGCCGACGCGCAGGCGGACCAGGTCGATGGTGGCGCTGACCGCGGCGTGCGGGGGGATGCGGGTTTTGAGCAGTTGGTGCACGCCCATCCGGATGGCGTCGAGCAGCGGGGGGTCCACGTCCTCAGGGGCCCGGTCGCTGCAGGCGGCGATCACCTCGTCGTAGCTGCCCAGGCCGCGCAGGGTGCCGTAGGCCAGCTCGGTGGCCAGGGCCGCGTCCCGGCCGGTGATGCCGCGCTGGCGGAGCAGCGCGGGCAGCAGCAGGTTGGCGTAGGCGTCCCGCTCGTCGACCGCGCGGATCAGGTCGTAGGCGGCGTTACGGGCCGCGTCCCGGTACGGCTTGCGCGGGCGGGCGCCCTTCCGGCCGCCACGCCGCTGCGGCCCGGTGCCGCCAGTGCCGCCGGCGCCGCCGCCGGTGGCCTTGTTCGTGCCCTTGCCGTTGTTCTTGGCAGGGTCCTTGGCAAGGTTGTTGGCCGCGTTCTTGGCCGTGTTCTTGCCGTTGTTCCTGGCGCCGGTCATGGCTAGTCCAGCCGATCCTGGTCCGTCACGCGGACGCCGCGCGCCCACTCGTCCGCCGTCATCTGACGCTTACCCTGCGGCTGCACCTCGCCCAGCTCCACCGGGTGGCTCCCGGTTCCGGCCAGCACGCTGTGCTTGGTGGCCCGCAGCTCCCCTGGCGCGAGCTTCTCCGCCTCCGGCGCGAGCCGTACCGGACCGATTTTGAGGCGCTGGCCGCGGAAGTCGGTCCAGGCGCCGGGCGCCGGGGCGCAGGCCCGGATCAGACGGTCCACCCGCATCGCGGGAGCCGCCCAGTCCACCCGGGCCGCCTCGACGGTGATCTTGGGGGCCAGGCTGACCCCTTCGGCCGGTTGCGGGCGGGCCTCCAGCGTGCCGTCGGCGACCCCGTCCAGCGTGGCGAGCAGCAGTCCCGCCCCGGCGTCGGCCAGCCGGGCCAGCAGGTCGCCGCTGGTGTCCGAGGGGCGGACGGACTCGGTCAGCACGCCGAAGACGGGCCCGGCGTCCAGTTCCTTGACGATCCGGAAGGTGGCCGCGCCGGTGATCTCGTCCCCGTGCAGGATGGCGTGCTGCACCGGGGCCGCGCCGCGCCAGGCGGGCAGCAGCGAGAAGTGCAGGTTGATCCAGCCCTGCGGGGGGATGTCCAGGGCGGCCTGCGGCAGCAGCGCGCCGTAGGCGACCACCGGGCAGCAGTCCGGGGCGATCTCCCTGAGCCGCGCCAGGAACTCCGGATCCCCCGCCTTGGCCGGGCGGAGCACCTCGACGCCCGCCTCCTGGGCCAGCTCGGCCACCGGGCTGGGGTGCACCTTCCTGCCGCGGCCCGACTGCGCGTCCGGCCGGGTCACCACCGCGACCACCTCGTGGCGGGACGCCAGCAGCGCCCGCAACGACGGCAGCGCGGTCTCCGGCGTGCCCGCGAAGACCAGCCTCACCTGATCGTTTCCTTTCCCGGGGCGGCGGTCAGAGCGCCCGGCCGTGCGTGGCGTGCGGGGAGAGCTTGACGACCGGGGCCGACAGGCCGCTCCACTCCGCCTCGCGGATCGCCTTCATGGCCAGCTTGCGCTGCTTGGCGTCCATGCGGTCGATGAACAGCACCCCGTTGAGGTGGTCGGTCTCGTGCTGGAAGCAGCGGGCCATCAGGTCGGTGCCCTCCAGGGTGACCGGCTCTCCGTGCATGTTGTAGCCCTTGGCTACGGCGCGGATCGCGCGTGGCGTCGGGAAGGACAGGCCGGGGAAGGACAGGCAGCCCTCCTCGCCCTCCTCATCCAGGTCGGCGGAGAGATCCAGGTCCGGGTTGATCAGATGGCCCAGCTGCTCGTCCACGTAGTAGGTGAAGACCCGCAGGCCGACACCGATCTGCGGCGCCGCCAGACCCGCGCCCGGCGCGTCCATCATGGTGTCGGTCAGGTCCTTGACGAGCTTGCGCAGCTCCTTGTCGAAGTCCACGACCGAGTCAGCCGGGGTGCGCAGGACGGGGTCGCCGAACAGGCGGATCGGCTGAATTGCCACAAGCGGGCTCCTCCTTTAATGAGAAAGTCGTGATCTGGGCAGCCGCAGCGGCGAGCACCCTGGTCGGCGACTATGCGGCTGTCCATGGGACGGGTTTCTCGTTAAAACTCGGGATCTCCCCAGTTTACGGGGCCTGGCGTCCCGCCAGGGCCGAGCGCGCCTTCATCGCCGTCTTCCGCGCCGCCTTTGCCACCACCACGTCCGGGTGGTGCTTGCCGAGCAGTTCCAGCACGGCCATCGTGTCGGGGTGGTCCACGGCGCCCATCTCGGGGACCAGGGTGAGCAGGTCCTCGCCGAGGATGTCCAGCTTGGCCGGGGAGTCCACCCGGTCGCCCAGGTAGAGCAGCGCGGCCAGGGTGTCCACCGCCACCCAGGCGCCGTCCTGGCCGCCCAGGGCCGGGGCCTCCAGGTCGCGCACGCCCAGCCAGGCGGCGGCGTACCGCCACATCATGGGCTCGGCCAGGGCCTCCCGCACGGCGGGGGCGGCCTCGGGGCCGAGCTCCTCCAGGATGGTGTCCGCGGTGCCGCGCTGGGCCGCGTTGCCGCAGGCGGCCACCTTGATCAGGTCCCGGGCGGCCTCCTCGGGGACACGGCGCTCCAGCCACAGGGTGGCCGCGCTGGCCGAGGCCCGCCCGGCCAGCAGCGCCGCCACCAGCTCGCCGGCGCTCAGCTCGGCCAGACCGGCCACCTCGCGCAGGGACGGCGCGTCGTGACCCTCCCTGAGCAGGTCCCGCCGGACCGCCCAGACCCCGCGCGGGGTGAGCCGGACCAGGTCGCCCGCGATCTCGATCAGGCCGCAGTAGGAGAGCAGGTCCATCGCGTCGGCCAGCTCGGTGGGCAGCGAGATGCGCAGACGGCGCAGCTCGGGGGCGCGGGCCGCGCAGCCCACCTCGTGCGCCTGCAGGATGCCGGAGGCGAGGGTGGCCGAGGACATGCCGTCGCGGACCGAGTACATGGTGGCCAGGATCTCGGTGAGATGCTCGTCGATCACGCTCGACCCGGTCAGCCCGGCGGGGTCGTCGGTGCGGTCCAGGACGTCCATCACCACGCCGTCCCAGAACTCCATGGGGTCGGCCACGCCCGGGCCGGGGCGGGCGCCCTCCTTGGTGAGCTCGATCAGCCGGCCGTTCACCGCGACCACCCAGAGCAGCCGCAGCCGCCGGGTGTCCACCCCGAGCGCCGTCGCCGCGGCGGCGGCGTCGGCCTCGCTCAGCAGGTGCTCGGCGGTGACCCCGCGCGCCCCGGTCCACCCGGCCAGCCGGTGCGCGTCCCGCACCAGCGGCACGGTGAGCACGGTGGCCGCCAACTCGGCGTCGAGCGCCAGGTCGACCGGCGGGAAGGTGAGCACGTCCCTGTCGAGGATCCCAGAACCAGGCATCTCTGCAACTTACTCCACAGGAGTTACCTGATGCCCCGCGAACGGGCCTTGAATGCGGCCTTCCGCGCCGCCTTCGCGGCGTTCTCGTCGGCGAGGGTCTGGCCGAGCAGCTCCAGCACCTCCACCAGATCCGGGTGGTCCACCCGCCACATGTCCTCGATCACCTCGGGCGGCGGCCCGGAGGCGCCCATGTTCTCGGCGAACCGCTCCGGGTCGGCGGCGGCGGCCGGGATGGCCAGGGCGAGCATGTCCACGCTCACCCAGAGCGCCTCGGCCTCGGTCAGCGGCGGGGCGTCCAGGCCGCGGGCCACCAGCCAGTGGATGGCGTGCGGGCGCAGCTCCTGGTCGGTCAGGCGGTCGCGGACGGCCGGCTCGGCGGCGGCGTCCAGCCGGTCCACGATGCTCACGGCCACGCCGCGCACCTGGGCGGGGGCACCGGCCACGGCGGCCAGCAGTTCGGCGGCGGCCTGCTCGGGGGTGCGGGCGGCCAGCCAGCGGGCCACGTCCTGCTCGGCCAGCTCGTCGGGCAGGCCCTCGTTCAGCAGGCCGGTGATGAGCGCCTCGGCGTCGCCCTCGGCCAGGTCGGGGGCGATCGGGGCGTCCAGGCCGAGCTCGACGTACATCTCGCGCAGGCCCCAGAGGCCGTGCGGGGTGAGGGCCAGGCCCTCCGGGGTGAGCAGGACGGTGCCCGCGTACCGCAGGCCCTCCAGGGCCGCGGGGAGGTCCTCGATCAGGGCGCCGTCGGTGACCTCGCGCAGGTAGTCGGCGAGCGCGTCCAGCGCGACCGGCTCGCGCAGGCGGTAGAGCAGGTCGTGGATGGAGTAGATCTCCTCGTCCACGGCGGGGGCGCCGGTCACCTCGCGGCCCTCCTCGCCGAGGAACTCCACCGTGCCCACCCACAGGTCCAGCACCTCCTCGAAGGTGCGCTCGGCCAGCGGGCGGTAGCCCTGCTCCTGGACGATCGTGGTGCCGGCCAGCTCGGCCAGGCCGAGTTCCAGGGCCAGCCGCCAGGCCAGGGCGGGGCGGGGCACCCCCAGCTCGGCGGTGATGCGCCCGGCGTCCCTGACCCGCAGGGCGCGGCGGACCGTGCTGGTGGCGTTCCGCTCGACCAGCCAGGCCACCACGCGGTGGGCGTCGTCGAGCAGCGGGACCTCGCGGCAGGAGGCGACCACCTCGGCGGTGGGCGGGAGCCGTACCGGCGGGAGGGGGGCGCAGCCCGGGCAGTCACACTCCTCGTCGATGACGTCGGTGTCGATCGTGTCCGCGGGGGCCGCGCGGGCCTCGGCCATCGCGCCCTGGACGGCCGCCGGGTCGCCCAGTTCCAGGGACTCGGGACCGATGGCGCTGAAGATGCTCTTGGCCATGCCGTACTTGCTGGTGTCAGCGAGGGCGGCGGGCATCTCGGGGCCGATCCGGTCCAGGGTGGCGCGCATCCTGGCGGCCGCCTTGGTGGCGATCTCGCCGGTGTCGACCAGGAACTCCACGAGCGTCCTGGCGGCGGCCACCGTCTCCGGCGCGGTCTCCGGCGGGGCGATCACCTTGCGCGGGTAGATCTCCAGCAGCAGTTCCTCGAACGTGGCCGGCCGGAAGTCGCCGAGCTCGTTGACCTCCAGGTAGTCGCTGGCGTAGTCGCACAGCAACCGCACCTCGTCGACGTCGAGTTCGACGCCCTTCTCTTTCCCCCACGCGCGCAGACCGTCGATGGCCCGGTTCACCCATTCGATCGACACAGGGAGACGCTAACGGGTTACTGACCGCATCGCGAATCGGAGCGAACCCGGTTGAGACCCCTGGGAACGCGGTGACCTGTGGGTTCAGATCAGTTCGAGGGGGTCGATCTGGACCCGGACCACCTCGGCCTTGCGGGCCGATCTGACCCCGGCGGCGCCCTTCAGCGTCCTGGCCAGTTCCGGCGCGGCCTGGCGCGGCACCCGGACCATGGCCCGCTCGGCGCCGTCCTCGACGGGCACCGGCCCCAGCACGTCCGCGCGCGCCGGCAGGCCGAGACCGGCCAGCATCTCCCGCACCGCCGCCGGTTGGCCGGTCAGCGTGGCCATCGTCGTCACCGGCGGGAAGCCCAGCTGGGCCCGGTCCTGGAGCTCGCGGTCGGCGTAGGTGATCGCGTCCCACCGCACCATCGCCTGCACCACCGGCACCGCGGAGTCCGCCATGACGACCACCTCGCCGCCGGGCCGGACCAGGGCGGCGGCGTTCATCCACCGCCGCAGCGCCTCCTCGCCCGCCCGCAGGTCCGGCCGCCCGAGCAACGCCCAGCCGTCCAGCAGCACCGCCGCCGCGTAGCCGCCCTCGGCCACCGGCTCGGCCCCCGGCGTGGCCACCACCAGCGCCGGTTTGCCGCCGACCGTCGCCAGCACGCCGTCCCGCCCCGAGGTCTTCACCGGCACCGCGGGGAACGCCCGCCCCAGCTCCTCGGCCGTCCGCCTGGCCCCGACCACACTGGCCCTGACCCGGTTTCCGCCGCACACCCCGCACCGCCAGTCCCCGGCGATCCGCCCGCACCACCGGCAGTACGGCATCGCGTGCCCGCTCCGCAACGCCAGCGGCCCGGAGCAGGCGTGCGCCGCGTCCACCGCGTCCACCGCCGGGTCCGCCGCCGGGTCCACCGCCGCGGACTTGGCCGAGCAGCGGGCGGGCGCGCGGCAGTGCTGGCAGGCCAGGGCGGGCAGATAGCCCCTGCGTGGCACCTGGACCAGCACCGGCCCCTGCTCCAGCCCCTGCTTGAGCGCCCGCCACGCCAGGCTGGGCAGCCGGGCCCGCCGGGCGGCCTGGTCACGGGCCAGCTCCGCGTCGTCCCCCGCCGGGCGCATCCTCGGCGCCCGCGCCCGGACCGCCTCCCGGTCCGGCACCAGCGGCTTGGCCCAGCCGGTGGCGATCAGCCTGGCCCCGTCGGCGCTCATCGCGTACCCGCCGATCAGGAGACCGGCTCCCGTGCGCTCCGCCCGCATGGCGAGGACCTCCCTGGCGTGCGGATAGGGCGCGTGCCGCTCGGCATGAAGATCATCCCCGTCGTCCCAGATGACCATCAGACCAAGGTCCCGCACGGGCGCGAACGCCGTTCCCCGCAGGCCGACGGCCACCCGCACCTGGCCCCTCAGCACCCGCAACCAGCGCCGGTACCGCTCGGCGGGTCCGAGATCGGCGCTGATGGCGACGTGCCATCCGCGGGTCCCGTCGCTGGTGCCCTTCCTGCGACCGCCTTCGTCCGGGTCGGAGAGCGCCCGGTCGAGCAGGGCCACGTCCTTACCGTCCGGCAGCACCACCAGGGCGCCTCTGCCGCCCTCGACCGTCGCCCGCACCGCCTCCGCGACGGCCAGCGGCCAGGTGGGGCCGTCGTCGTCCGTCCCCGGCACGGCGGTCCACACGGCCCGGGGTGCCCGCCCTTCGCGGAGAGCCGCCAGGAACGACTCTCCGATGGGGTAGGCCGCCCAGGCGTTGCAGGGCCGGTGCGGGAACGCGGCGGCCGGGCGGTCGCTCTCGGCGGTCTCGCCCTCCGCCCTGGCGTGCCGGGGCGGAATGGCGATGCGCAGGACGTCCGACAGCGTCCCCGCGTACCGGTCGGCGACCGCGCGGGCGAGAGCGGCGATCTCCGGGGTCAGCACCGCCTCGGGCGAGACCACCCGGTCGAGGAACAGCAGCTGTCCCTCGTGCTCGCTCTCCGAAAGCCGCTCCAGCAGGAAGGCGTCCGTCAGCTTCCCGGCGAACCGCACCCGCACCCGGCACCCGGGGACCGCGTCCCCGTCCATGGCGGCGGGCACGAGATAGTCGAAGGCCCGGTCCAGGTGCGGCAGCAACGAATCCACCACCACCCGGGCCACGGGCAGCTCCCCCGCCGCCTCCGGAGCCCCTTTCGCCCTGCTCACGCCCTTACCACCCGCGGGCCCTTCCGGCAGCGCGATCAGAGCCTCCTGCGAGGCCTCCACTGACCCGGTCACCCTCCTGTCCTACCAGATCCGAACCACCGCTCCGGGCGTTCTCCCAGGTCGGCCCAGAACACCGAAACGGCGCCCGCCAGAGGATGGGCGGGCGCCGTCGCTGGATGGAGGATCAGAGACCGGCGGCTTCGCGGAGGGCGTCGGCGCGGTCGGTGGACTCCCAGGAGACGCCCTCTCGGCCGAAGTGGCCGTAGGCGGCGGTCTCGGAGTAGATGGGGCGCAGGAGGTCGAGGTCCCGGATGATGGCGGCGGGGCGGAGGTCGAAGACCTGGAGCACGGCCTCCTGGATCTTGGCTACGGCGACCTTCTCGGTGCCGAAGGTCTCCACGAAGACGCCGACGGGCTGGGCCTTGCCGATGGCGTAGGCGACCTGGACCTCGGCGCGGTCGGCGAGGCCGGCGGCGACGATGTTCTTGGCCACCCAGCGCATGGCGTACGCGGCCGAGCGGTCCACCTTGGAGGGGTCCTTGCCGGAGAAGGCGCCGCCGCCGTGGCGGGCCATGCCGCCGTAAGTGTCCACGATGATCTTGCGCCCGGTGAGGCCCGCGTCGCCCATCGGGCCGCCGATCTCGAAGCGGCCGGTGGGGTTGACCAGCAGCCGGTAGCCCTCGACCTGGATGTCCAGGTCGGCGAGCACGGGCTCGACCACGTGCTCCCGGATGTCCGGGGTGAGCATCTCCTTGAGGTCGATCTCCGGCGCGTGCTGGGTGGAGACCACGACGGTGTCCAGCCGGACCGGGCGGTCGCCGTCGTACTCGATGGTGACCTGGGTCTTGCCGTCCGGGCGCAGGTACGGCACGGTGCCGTTCTTGCGGACCTCGGACAGCCGCTTGGCCATGCGGTGCGCCAGGGTGATCGGCAGCGGCATGAGCTCGGGGGTCTCGCGGCAGGCGTAGCCGAACATCAGGCCCTGGTCGCCGGCGCCCTGCCGGTCGAGCTCGTCGGCGGTCTCGCCCTCGCGGATCTCGTAGGCGTCGTCGACGCCCTGCGCGATGTCGGGCGACTGGGCGCCGATGGACACCGAGACGCCGCAGGAGGCGCCGTCGAAGCCCTTGTGCGAGGCGTCGTAGCCGATCTCCAGGATCTTCTCGCGGATGACGCCGGGGATGTCGACATAAGTCTCGGTCGTCACCTCACCCGCGACGTGGACCTGGCCAGTAGTGATCATCGTCTCGACGGCGACGCGGCTCTTAGGGTCGTCCTTGAGCATGGCGTCGAGAATCGCGTCACTGATCTGGTCGGCGATCTTGTCGGGGTGGCCCTCGGTAACCGACTCGGAGGTGAACAGGCGACGGGACAACTCGTGGCTCCTATGCAGCGGCTGCTGACGTCAAATGGCTTCGCTGAGTGTAGCCCTAGGGAGCGTGGCGCCGCGAAACTGTCTCATACTCTATTCGTCACAAGTCGGGCAGGGGGTCCCGTGGTAGGTCGCCCGGCGAGAACGCCTCCGCGTCGGCGGCGCCGACCACCGCGACGTACTCCTCGTCCACCCGGAAGACCATGCCGCCGAGCTCGATGCTCGGGCCCCCCGCGAACTCGATGGGGCCCAGCCGGGTGCGTCGCGGGTGCACGGCCCAGACCGAGGCGGGCTCCGGCCGTTCGGCCGGGTTGCCGGCGAGCACGGTGATGGACCGGTCGGTGACCACGATCAGGAAGGCGGCCACCCCGGGGGCGCCCGGCGACCGGGCGGGGAACACGTAACGGAGATCCTCGCCGATCGGGAGCAGGGCGCGGCAGCGCTCCCGGACAGCGGCGGTCACCGGCATGGCATCGCTCCTTCCGATCTCCACGGCCCGGGTGCGCACGGCTGCTGGGTACGGGTGGGACTGCCCTAGGGGGGTAGGGGCTCGAACCTCGGGGACAATCGATCCAATTGCTGTTTCTCCCGGCAGGGCCGCCGTTACACCAAGCGCGCGCCTACCAGATTCCACACTATGCCCGCCAGATCCTCTTTTGGCCCCCGTGGGATCTCAACCGGGTCACCGCCGGCGACCAGCACCACGGCCGCGTTGTCGGGCGTGCCGAAGGCGAGGTTCTCCCCCACCTGGTTGACGACCAGCAGGTCACAGCCTTTCCGCCGGAGCTTGGCCTGCCCGTTGGCGATCATGTCCTCGGTCTCGGCGGCGAACCCGACGATCACTTCCGGGTACGGCAGGCCATCCGCCCGCCGAGCCGCCCGCACCTCCCCCAACTCCTGCAAGATGTCCGGATTTTTCGTCAGATAGATGGGGTCGGGGTCGTCGGCGGTCTTCTTGATTTTCCCGGTGCTCTGCCGTACGGGCCGGAAATCGGCGACGGCGGCGGCCATCACGACGGCGTCCGCGCTCTCCGCGGCGGCCAGCACGGCCTCCCGCAGCTGGATCGCGGACTCGACCCGGACCACCTTGGCGCCCGCGGGGTCGGGCAACGCCACGTTGGCCGACACGAGGGTGACCTCGGCGCCGCGGGCCAGGGCGGTGCGGGCCAGCGCGTACCCCTGCAGCCCCGAGGAGCGGTTGCCGATGAACCGGACGGGGTCGATCGCCTCCCGGGTCCCGCCCGCCGAGATGACCACGTGCCGCCCGGCCAGGTCCGCCGACCCGCCCCGCAGCACGCCCCGGCAGACCTCGAAGATCTGCTGCGGCTCCGGCAGCCGCCCCTTGCCGGTGTCGGCCCCGGTCAGCCGCCCGACGGCGGGCTCGATCACGATGGCCCCCCGCGAACGCAGGGTGGCGACGTTGGCCTGGGTGGCCGGGTGCTCCCACATCTCGGTGTGCATGGCGGGCGCGAACACCACCGGGCACCTGGCGGTCAGCAGCGTGTTGGTCAGCAGGTCGTTGGCCAGCCCGGCCGCCGCCCTGGCCAGCACGTCCGCGGTGGCGGGGGCCACCACCACCAGGTCGGCGCTCTGCCCGATCCGCACGTGGGGCACCTCGTGCACCGCGTCCCAGACCTCGGCGCTGACCGGGTTCCCGGACAGCGCCGCCCAGGTCGGCTCCCCCACGAACCGCAGGGCGTCCCTGGTGGGCACCACCCGGACCTCGTGCCCCGACTCGGTGAACAGCCGGACCAGCTCACACGCCTTGTAGACCGCGATCCCCGCGCAGACCCCGACGACGACCTTCCATCTCATGCCCCCACTGTGCCACCGGCCGCGACCACCGGGGCCGCCGCCTCCCACCGTGCGGATCACACCGGCACGTGCGCCGTCGCGGTGGGAGGCGGGTTGTATCCCCACAACCATCCCGCGGCTCCAGCAGCCCGAGGAACCCGGGTCGGTTTGGGTAGATCATCGATCACACCGGTATAGGCGCGGTATATGCGCTGGTCACCCGCATTTCGGCCGTCGCGGGAAACGTTCCATCCCCTGACCGGTCGATTGACAGATCCTGGCGAGGTCCAGAATTCTTCTCCCCATCCCGAAGTCCGAGGGGGCGGAGTCTGGGTGGAATTTCATGTTTTGGGGCCGCTCAGCGTCTCCCGTGACGGCAGGCTGAGCCCGGTCGACGGCGCGCCGAAGCTTCAGCTCACCCTGGCCGCGCTGCTGGCCAAGGCCGGTCAGCCGGTGTCCGTGGACTGGCTGATCACCGCCGTCTGGGGCGAGCGGCCGCCCGCCTCCGCGCGGCGCAACATCCAGCTGTACGTGCACCAGCTGCGCCGCACCTACGGCACGGACGTGCTGGCCGGACGGCCCGGCGGGTACGCGATCATTCCCGACGGCCTGGACGCGGCGCGCTTCCGCGGCCTGGCCACCCAGGGCGGCGCCGCCCTGGACCGGGGCGAGCTCGAAACGGCCAGGGAGCGGCTGCGGGCGGCGCTCAGCCTGTGGCGCGGTCCGGCGTTCGCGGAGTTCGGCGACTGCGCGCTCATCGCCGAGGAGGCCAGGCGGCTGGAGGAGGCCCGGCTGACCGCGCGCGAGCGGCTGGCGGAGGCCGAGCTGGGCCTGGGGCGGCATCTGGAGGTGGCGGACGAGCTGGCCGACCTGACCAGGGAGCATCCGTACCGGGAGAGTCTGCGCGCCCAGCTGATGCTCGCGCTCTACCGGTCGGGCCGCCAGGTCGAGGCGCTCGAGGTCTTCCGGGAGACCAGGGAGGTGCTGAACGCCCAGCTCGGCATCGATCCGGGACCGGCGCTCCAGCGCCTGCACGAGGCGATGCTCCGGGGCGACGAGGACCTCCTGCCGGCCCTAGAACGCGCGCCGCAGGCGGAACCGGGCGTGGACGAGTCGCCGTACCGGGGGCTGACGGCGTTCCAGCCGGAGGACGGGGCCTGGTTCTTCGGGCGTGCCCCGCTGGCCGAGCGGCTCAGGGACCTGGTCGGCCGTCTTCCGGTGGTCGGCGTGTTCGGGGCCTCGGGCAGCGGGAAGTCCTCCCTGCTGCGCGCCGGGCTGCTCGGCTCGTTATCGAGCTCGGATGAGCCGCAGGGCCTGCTGATGACGCCGGGCGAGCATCCGCTGGACGCGCTGGCCGACCTGCTGGCGAAGGTGCGCGACCAACAGCCGGACAGCGTCCTGGAGCAGCTGCGCGACGATCCCGCCGCGGTGCGGGCCGCGCTGGCTCCGCATCGCCTGCTCCTGGTGGTGGACCAGTTCGAGGAGACCTTCACCCTCTGCGCCGAGGAGGGGGAACGGCGCCGGTTCGTGGCCGCCCTGCTGGGCCTGGCCGGGGACGACTGCCGCGTCGTGCTCGGCGTGCGGGCCGACTTCCTGGCCCACCTGACCCAGTACCCGGACCTGGTGGCGGCGCTGAACGGCGAGGCCCAGCTGCTCGTGGGGCCGGTGTCGGGCGCCGAACTCCAGGAGATCACGGTCCGTCCCGCCGCGCTGGCCGGGCTCACCGTCGCCCCCGACCTGCTGGCCACCGTGCTGGCCGACGCCGCAGAGGAGCCCGGCAGCCTGCCGCTGGTCTCGCACGCGCTGCTGGAGACCTGGCGCAACCGCACGGGACCGGCGCTCACCCTGGCGGCCTACCAGGCGGCCGGCGGCGTACGGGGCGCCATCGCGCAGAGCGCGGAACGGGTCTACGACGCGCTCGCCCCGGCCGAGCGGCAGGCCGCCCGCCGGATCTTCCTGCGGCTGACCGCGCTGGGCGACGGCACCGAGGACACCCGGCGGCCCATCTCCAGGGCCGAGCTCGTCGGCCTGGCCGACCCCGAGGTCACCGCCGGCGTGCTGGACCGGCTCGCGGCCGCGCGGCTGGTGGTGCTCGCGGCGGACACGGTGGACGTGGCCCACGAGGCGCTGATCCGGGCCTGGCCCCGCCTGCACCGCTGGCTCACCGACGACCGCGCGAACCTGCTGGTGCACCGGCGGCTCACCGACGCCGCGCAGACCTGGCGGGAGCTGGGCCGCGACGCCGGGGCCCTGTACCGGGGAGCCCGGCTGCTGGCCACCAGGACCTGGGCGGAGGACCACCCGCAGGAGCTGAACCGGCTGGAGGACGCCTTCCTGCGGGCCAGCCAGGAGCTTGAGGAGGGCGAGCGCAGCGCGACCCGGCGCCGCACCCGCCTCCTGCAACGCCTGGTGGCCGGGATGGCCGCCCTCGCCCTGCTCGCCCTGATCGGCGGCGGCGTCGCGGTACGGCAGGGCCAGGAGGCCGCCCACCAGCAGCTGGTCGCGCTGACCCGGCAGCTGGCCCTCAAGGCGCGGTCCCTGCTCAGCACCGACCCCGACCTGGCCGGGCTGCTGGCGATCGCCGCGTTCCGGCTCAACCCGGAGGCCGAGACCCGGGGCGCGCTGCTGAGCGTCTCGGCCGCCGCGCTCCGCCGGATCGAGCTCAACGCCGAGGGGCCGACGATCTACGGGGTGGCGTTCAGCCCGGACGGCTCACGGCTGGCCTCGGCGGGCACCGACGGCACGGTGGGCCTGTGGGATCCCCGCGGCCGTACCCGCGTCGCGACCTTCGCCGAGCCCGTCCCCGGCACCGAGCCCCGCGAGCTGCACGCCAGGGCGGTGGCGTTCAGCCGCGACGGCAGGCGGCTGGCCGCCATCATCCGCAAGGCCGCGTACGGATCCAGCGAGGGCGTGGTCGTCCTGTGGGACCTGGACTCCCGCCGCCCGGTCTTCCGGCAGTCACGGGAACGGCTCACCGACGCGATGGCGCTGAGCCCCGACGGCAGCAAGATCGCCGTGGCCGCCGGCGAGGGCGCGATCGAGCTGTGGGACGTGGCCAGCGGGAGCCACCGCACCCTGCGGGGACACCGCGAGGACGTCGTCGCCCTCGCCTTCAGCCCCGACCAGAAGTTCCTGGTCTCCTCCACCGGCGGGACCGAGAAACCCCTGGTGTGGGACGTCGCCTCCGGGACCAGAACGGCCACGGTGCCCGTCGAGCACGCCCACCGGCTGGGCTTCGACGCCGTCACCGGGACCCTGGCCACGGGCGCGGCCTACGACGGGGTGCGGCTCTGGCGAATAGACGGTAAGGGGGTGACCCGGCTGGCGAAGCTGCCCGAGCGTTCGCCGTACACCTGGGACATGTCCGCCCCCGCGGGAGGCCGGATCGCCACGGCCGACGAGGATGGCTTCGTCACGGTCTGGGACCTGGAACGACGGCAGCTCGTCGAGATCTACCAGGACAGGAGCCGCACCGAATCGCTCTCGCTGGCCCTCAGCGCCGACGGCTCGATGCTCGCCTCGGCTGGTCTTGGCAGGACCATCGTGGTCCGCGAGCACGCCCTCGCCCCGTTCAGCGGGCACAGCGGAGCCGTCAACGACATCGAGTTCAGCCCCGACGGCCAGACCATCGCCTCGGCGGGCAGCGACACCACGGTGCGCCTGTGGGATCGGCGCGGAAACCCGATCGCCACGCTCGGCGACCATCCCGACCACGTCCGGGCGGTGGCCTTCAGCCCGGACGGCAAGCGGCTGGCCACGGTCACCCGCAGCCACACGGTCACCATCTGGGACCTCGCCGGTAAGCGGAAGCTCACCACGATCAACTACCCGGGGCTCGGGGCGTCCACCGACCTCAGCTACGACCCGCGGGGGAACTTTCTCGCCGCGACCGCGCTCGGCCGCTACCGCTGGGACGTCCGCGACCCCGGACACCCGGTCGAGGCGCACTTCCCGCTCACCGGCCATCTCGCCTCGGCGCTGGCGTTCAGCCCCCGCGATCCGCTGCTCGCCTCCACCAGCCCGGCCGGCGACCTCTCCCTCTGGGACCTGGCAAAGAACCGCGAGATCCGCGCCCTGCGGACCAGCCAGGGCTCCATCCTCGACGTCGCCTTCAGCCCGGACGGCGCCCTGATCGCCACCGCGGGCGCCAACCGGACCGTCAAGCTGTGGGACACCAGGACCGGGCGGCTGTCCGCCACCCTCCAGGGGCACACGGCGGCCATCCAGGTGCTCGCCTTCAGCCGCGACGGGCGCGCGCTGGCCTCCGCGGGCGAGGATCACACGATCATCGTCTGGGACCTGGCGTCCAGGACCCCGTCGTTCACCCTCACCGGCCACACCGCCCCGATCAGGGGGCTGGCCTTCGGACCCGGCGGAGAGCTGGTCTCCGGAGGCGACGACGGCAGGATCATCCGCTGGTCACGCCAGCCGGAGCCGCTGGTACGCGACCTCTGCCGGGAGATCGGCCGGGATCTCACCCGCGCGGAGTGGGCCACCCATCTGCCCTCGGTGGACTACCGGACCTTCTGCCGGCCCTGATCCGCAGGCCGGTCGGCGATTCAGCCCTCGATGGGCTCGGCGGTGAGCAGGCCCTCGGAGACCTCGCGGAGGGCGATGGAGAGGGGCTTCTCCTGGGCGTGGGTCTCGACCAGGGGGCCGACGTACTCCAGCAGGCCCTCGCCCAGCTGGGAGTAGTACGCGTTGATCTGCCGAGCCCGCTTGGCGCCCATGATCACGAGGCTGTACTTGCTGTCGACCACGTCGAGGAGCGCGTCGATCGACGGGTTGGTGATGCCTTCTGAGTACGCCGCGCTGGTGGTCACTTCGTCGAATCCCCTAGCTAGTCGTTGACGTCAGCCATCAAGGCTATCAGCTGATGACACACGTCCTGGACGGACGTGTTGACAAGGGTGAGGTCGAACTCCTTCTCGGCGGCCATCTCGACCAGGCCCGCCTCCAGGCGCTGGGCGATCACCTCGGGCGGCTCGGTCCCCCGGCCGCGCAGCCGCCGCTCCAGTTCCGCCCAGGACGGTGGGGCGAGGAAGATCAGCAGCGCCTCGGGCATGCTGGCCCGGACCTGGCGGGCGCCCTGCAGGTCGATCTCCAGCAGGGTGGGGATCCCGGCCGCCAGCCGGTCGAGCACGGCCTGCCGCGGCGTCCCGTACCGGTTGCCGGCGAACTCGGCCCACTCGAGGAGGTCCCCGGCGGCGATCAGCCGATCGAACTCGGCGTCGTCGGCGAAGAAGTACTCCACGCCGTGGGTCTCGCCTGGCCGGGGTTTCCTGGTGGTCACCGAGACCGACAGCCACACCTCGGGGTGTGCCCGCCGGAGCTCGGCGACGACCGTGGACTTGCCCACACCCGACGGCCCGGACAGGACCGTCAGGCGGGTTTGAGGCATGGAGTCACCGTACCGTGTCCCGGACCCGCCGGATGTGGCGGCCTTGTGGGCCTGACTGCCTTCAGGCCAGGACATACCGGTCACTCAATGCCCCCCGTGTCACGCGATGCGGTCACCGCCGGGAGGCCGGGTGGCCTCCCGTGAAGATGACCGACAGCGTACGCCTTAGCCTTCGGCGCCGCCGAACTCGCGCTCCAGGGAGGCGCGCTGGTTAGCGCCGAGGCCCCGCACGCGGCGGGACTCGGCGATACCGAGACGTTCCATCAGCTGCTTGGCGCGGACCTTGCCCACGCCAGGGAGCGACTCCAGCAGAGCCGAGACCTTCATCTTGCCGATGACGTCGTCGGTCTGCCCATCCTTCAGCACCTCGGCCAGAGATACCGCGCCATGCTTGAGCCGGTTCTTGACCTCAGCACGCTCCTTGCGAGCCTTGGCAGCCTTCTCAAGTGCTGCGGCGCGCTGCTCGGGGGTCAGGGGAGGAAGAGCCACGCCGGGTCACCTCGAATTTCTGTCGATGTACTCGGACGGGATGGGAAAGTAGCTGGTCTTTGCCCCATCAGGCAACGTCAAGCCCTATTTCTGTCCCCACAAAGTCAAAGAAACTACTTTCCGTAGTGGCTTTCTAACGGATTGTCGACGAAAACGGCCCTATCAGCCACGGAACTGCCGGTCCCCAATCCACCGCCCTCAGGGCCGGGAAAGCGCCGTCCGGCGGAGCGCCGCGGCGATCCCCGCCGCCGCCGCGCCGGGGTCCGGAGAGCCGGTGATCGGGCGCCCGATGACCAGAAGGTCGGCCCCGTCGGCGATGGCGGCCTCCGGAGTCGCTACCCTTGCCTGATCCTGGGTGTCGGATCCGGCCGGCCTGACTCCCGGGGTGATGAGCGTGATCCGCGGCCCGACCTCCGCGCGCACCGCGGCGACCTCGCGGGGCGAGCAGACCAGGGCCTGGGCTCCGGCGCCGACGGCCAGCGCGGCCAGCCGCCGCACCGCGTCGTCCGGGGGCCCCTGCACGCCCAGCCGGGCCAGATCGGCCGCCGACAGGGACGTGAGCACGGTGACCGCGGCGATCTGGGTCCGCTCAGGAGCGGCCTGCACGGCCGCCTCGATCATCGCGGGGCCGCCCGTGGCATGGACGGTCAGGATGGCCGGCTTGAGCCGTCCTACGGCCCGTACGGCCCCGGCCACGGTGTTCGGGATGTCGTGCAGCTTGAGATCCAGGAAGATCTGCACGCCGCTGGCCCCACGCACCGAGGCGATCACGTCGGGGCCGTACCGCAGGTACAGTTCAAGCCCGACCTTGACGGTCGAGACGTGCGGCGTCACCAGGCTCGCCCAGCGGGCCGCCGTCTCCAGGTTCGGTGCGTCCAGGGCGACGGCGATGGGTGCGGGCGTCACAGGGAACTCTCCTCAAGGTCAATTTTCGAAGCGTCGGTTCTGGAACTGTCCACGCGGGCCTGAGCGGGCCGGTGAGCCACCCCCACCGCGTCGGCCAGGCGGTCGAAGCCCCGCTCCTGGAGCAGCTCCTCCAGCTCCCTCAGGATGCGCGGACAGGCGTACGGGTCATGGAACAGGGTGGTGCCCACGGCGACCGCGCAGGCGCCCGCCAGGACCAGCTCAAGGGCATCCCTGCCGCTGGTCACCCCGCCCATGCCGACGAGTGGTACCCCGGGCAGCGCGGCGTGCACCTGCCAGACGCAGCGAACCGCCAGCGGCCGGATGGCGGGCCCGGACAGGCCGCCGGCGCCGGCCGCCAGCACCGGGCGCATGGTGTCCACGTCGACGCTCATCCCGATCGGGGTGTTGATCATGGCCAGCGCGTCGGCGCCGCTGTCCACGCAGGCCCGGGCGATGGCCACCACGTCGGCCACGTCGGGGGCCAGCTTGGCCACCACGGGCACGTCGTAGCGGAGGGCGGCACGCACCGAGGCGACCACCTCGGCGGCGGCCACGGCGTCCCTGGCGAACACCCGGCCGCGGTCCTCCACGTTGGGGCAGGACAGGTTGATCTCGACGGCGGTGACCCCCGGCGCGTCGGCCAGCCGCCGGGCCAGCGCGGTGTACTCGGCCACGCTGCCGCCGGCGATGGAGACCACGGTGCGGGTGCCCCGCTCGGCCAGCCAGGGCAGCTCGCGGGCCAGGAAGGCGTCCACGCCGGGCCCCTGCAGGCCGACCGAGGTGAGCAGCCCGGAGGGCGTCTCGGCCATCCTGGGCGTGGGCCGCCCGGCCCGTGGGGCCATCGTGATGGACCGGGTGGTGAGCGCGCCGAGCCGGGTCACGTCCGCGAAGGGGGCCAGCTCGCGGCCGGTCCCCGCGCAGCCGGCGGCGGTCAGGATCGGGTTGGGCAGCTCGACGTGCGCCAGGTACGCGCGCATGTCAACGGGCACGGTCGCCCCCGGGAGCCCCGAGCGCGTCGAACGGGATGGTGCCGACGTCGTCGAAGCGCACCCGCTCCCCGCGGAAGACCGGACCGTCGGTGCAGGCCCTGACCATCCGGGTCACCCCGTCCTCGCCGATGACCGGCACCGTGCAGGTCATGCAGATGCCGATCCCGCAGGCCATCGCCTCCTCCACGGAGACCTGGACCGGGATGTCGAACTGCACGCAGACCGCGGTGACCCCGCGCAGCACGGGCATCGGACCGCAGGCGTACACCACGTCGGCCCGGGTGTCGGTGATCACGCTGGGCAGCACGTCCACCACCGAGCCGCGCACGCCGAGCGAGCCGTCCTCGGTGGTGAGCGTGGTGGTCTCGCCCATGCGGCGGGCCCGCAGCGCGCCGAAGACCCGGTCGGAGCTGGGCGCGCCGAGCACGAAGTCGACCCGGCAGTTGCGCTGGTGCAGCGCGTCGGCCAGGGCGAACAGCGGCGCGGAGCCGTACTCGGCGCCGACCAGCAGGCAGGTGGCGGGGTCGCGCGGGAGCGGGAAGGGGCGGCCGAGCGGGCCGACCATGTCCAGCGCGTCGCGGGCCTTGCGGCCGGCCAGCCAGGCGGTCCCCGCGCCGCGCACCGCGAACACGAACTCGACGGTGCCGCCGTAGTCGGGCTTGACGTCGTGCACGGCGAAGGCCCGCCTGGTGAGCATGGAGGTACGCGGCCCGCCCACCGCGACGGTGACGAAGTGGCCGGGCCGGAACCGGTCGGCGATGGCCGGCGCGACGACGGTCAGCGCATGGTACGCGTCGACCCGGCGCGTCGTCAGCACCGTTCCCGTCACCTGCACCGGTGTCCCGGCCACTCCATGAACTCCTAGCTCAGCCTCTCAGCCGCTGGGCGTGCTCCTGCAACGAACGTACGCCCACGTCGCCCCTGAGGATGTGCTGAATGCCCTGCACGGCGGCGGCCAGACCCTGCACGGTGGTGATGCAGGCGATGCCGCGCAGCACGGCGGCGGTGCGGATCTCGTAGCCGTCCAGCCGCGGCCCGGCCTGGCCGGGGCTGCCGAACGGGGTGTTCACGATGAGATCCACCTCCCCGTCCAGGATGCGCCGGACGATCGTCGGCTCCCCGTCGGGGCCGGGACCGTCGCTCTGCTTTCGCACGATCTTGGCATGGACGCCGTTACGGCGCAGCACCTCGGCCGTACCCTCCGTGGCGAGAATCTCGAAACCCAGGTCGGCCAGCGCCTTCACTGGGAAGATCATCGCCCGTTTGTCCTTGTTCGCCACCGAGACGAAGGCCCGCCCGGTGGTGGGCAGCCCCCCGTACGCGGCCTGCTGGGACTTGGCGTAGGCGGTGCCGAAGAACTCGTCGATGCCCATCACCTCGCCGGTGGAGCGCATTTCAGGGCCGAGCACGATGTCCACGCCGCGGAACCGGTCGAACGGCAGCACCGCCTCCTTGACCGCGATGGGCGCGTCCAGCGGCAGCGTGCCCCCGTCGCCGGCGGCCGGGAGCAGGCCCTCGGCGCGCAGCTCGGCCACTGTGGCGCCGAGCATGATCCGGGCCGCCGCCTTGGCCAGCGGCGCCGCCGTGGCCTTGGAGGTGAACGGCACGGTACGGCTGGCCCGCGGGTTGGCCTCCAGCACGTAGAGCACGTTGGCGGCCAGCGCGTACTGCACGTTGAGCAGCCCGCGCACCCCGACGCCCCTGGCGATGGCCTCGGTGGCGGCCCGGATGCGCTTGATGTCGTGCCCGCCCAGGGTGATGGGGGGCAGCGCGCAGGCCGAGTCGCCGGAGTGGATGCCGGCCTCCTCGATGTGCTCCATCACCCCGCCCAGGTAGAGCTCCGCGCCGTCGTAGAGGGCGTCCACGTCGATCTCGATGGCGTCGTCGAGGAACTTGTCGATCAGCACCGGATGGTCGGTGGCCGCCTTGTCCATGTATCGGGTGAGGGTGGCCTCGTCGTACACGATGGCCATGCCGGCCCCGCCCAGCACGTACGAGGGCCGGACCAGCACCGGGTAGCCGATCTCCTCGGCGATCCGCCGGGCCTCGCGTACGGTGCGCGCGGTGCCGTGCCGGGGCGCGGGCAGCCCGGCCTCGGCCAGCACCCGCCCGAAGGCGCCGCGCTCCTCGGCCAGGTGGATGGACTCCGGCGAGGTGCCCACCACGGGCACGCCCGCGTCCTTGAGCGCCTGCGCGAGCCCGAGCGGGGTCTGCCCGCCGAGCTGCACGATCACCCCGGCCAGCGGCCCGGTGCGCTGCTCGGCGTGCACCACCTCGAGCACGTCCTCCAGGGTGAGCGGCTCGAAGTAGAGCCGGTCGGAGGTGTCGTAGTCGGTGGAGACGGTCTCCGGGTTGCAGTTGACCATGACGGTCTCGAAGCCGACCCGGCTCAGCTCGAAGGAGGCGTGCACGCAGGCGTAGTCGAACTCGATGCCCTGCCCGATCCGGTTCGGCCCGCTGCCCAGGATGATTACCTTGGGCCGGTCCCCCGGCGGCACCTCGCTCTCCTCGTCGTAGGTGGAGTACAGGTACGGCGTGCGCGCGGCGAACTCGGCGGCGCAGGTGTCCACCGTGTGGTAGACCGGCCGCAGGCCGAGCGCGTGCCGCAGGTCCCTGACCCTGACCTCCTCGATGCCGAGGATCTCGGCGATCTGCACGTCGCTGAAGCCGTGCTCCTTGGCCTCCCGCAGGGTGGGCTCGTCCAGGGCGGTGATGCCCGTGGCGACCTCGTGCAGGCGCGCCAGCTGGTCGAGGAACCAGGGGTCGATCCTGGTGGCCTCGTAGAGCTCCTCGATGGTGGCGCCCGCCCTGACGGCCTGCTGCATGGTGCGCAGCCGCCCGTCGTGCGGGGTCCGGCAGGCCGCCAGGAGTTCCTGCTTGTCGCCGGGCTCCCCTGACCAGCTGAAGGAGGACCCTCGCTTCTCCAGCGATCTGAGGGCCTTCTGGAGGGCTTCGGGGAAGGAGCGGCCGATCGCCATGGCCTCGCCGACCGACTTCATGTGCGTGGTCAGCGTCCGGTCGGCCCCGTCGAACTTCTCGAAGGCGAACCTGGGCACCTTGACCACCACGTAGTCGAGCGAGGGCTCGAAGGAGGCCGGGGTCTCCTTGGTGATGTCGTTGGGCACCTCGTCCAGCGTGTAGCCGATGGCCAGCTTGGCGGCGATCTTGGCGATCGGGAAGCCGGTGGCCTTGGAGGCCAGCGCGCTGGAGCGGGAGACCCGCGGGTTCATCTCGATGACGATCATGCGCCCGGTGTCCGGGTCCACCGCGAACTGGATGTTGCAGCCGCCGGTGTCCACCCCGACCTCGCGGATCACCGCGATCGCCACGTCCCGCATGTTCTGGTACTCGCGGTCGGTGAGCGTCATCGCGGGGGCCACGGTCACGCTGTCGCCGGTGTGCACGCCCATCGGGTCGACGTTCTCGATGGAGCAGACGATCACGACGTTGTCGTGGCGGTCCCGCATGACCTCCAGCTCGTACTCCTTCCAGCCGAGGATGGACTCCTCCAGGAGCACCTCGGTGGTGGGCGAGGCGTCCAGGCCCGCCCCGGCGATGCGGCGCAGGTCGGCCTCGTCGTGGGCGAAGCCGGACCCGGCGCCGCCCATGGTGAAGGAGGGCCGGACCACCACGGGGTAGCCGAGCTCGGCCGCGGCGGCCAGGCACTCGTCCATGGTGTGGCAGATGGCGCTGCGCGCCGACTCGGCGTTGAAGCCCTTCTCGGCCGCCACCTTGGCCACGATGCCCTTGAATCGTTCCCGGTTCTCGCCGGCCTGGATGGCCTCGAAGTTGGCGCCGATCAGCTCCACCTCGTACTTGGCCAGCACGCCGCTCTCGTGCAGCGCGACGGCCGCGTTGAGCGCGGTCTGGCCGCCCAGGGTGGGCAGCAGCGCGTCCGGACGCTCCTTGGCGATGATCTGCTCGATGATGTCGGGGGTGATCGGCTCCACGTAGGTGGCGTCGGCGAACTCCGGGTCCGTCATGATCGTCGCCGGGTTGCTGTTCACCAGGATCACCCGGAAGCCCTCGGCCCTGAGCACCCGGCACGCCTGGGTGCCGGAGTAGTCGAACTCGCAGGCCTGCCCGATCACGATCGGCCCGGAGCCGATCACCATGATCGACTGGATGTCGGTCCGCTTAGGCACCCATGACCTCACAGAACTCGTCGAAGAGATAGGCGGCGTCGTGCGGCCCGGCGGCGGCCTCTGGGTGGTACTGCACGCTGAACGCCGGGTGGTCGAGCAGGCGCAGGCCCTCCACGCACCCGTCGTTCAGGTTCACGTGGCTGACCTCGGCCCGGCCGTACGGGGTGTCGAAGGGGCCGTCCAGGGGCGCCTGGACGGCGAAGCCGTGGTTGTGCGCGGAGATCTCCACCTTGCCGGTCCTGCGGTCCTGGACCGGCTGGTTGACGCCGCGGTGGCCGTAGCGCAGCTTGTAGGTGCCGAGCCCGAGCGCCCGCCCGAGGATCTGGTTGCCGAAGCAGATGCCGAACACGGGCCTGCCCGCCTCAAGGATCTTCTGGAGCGCGGCCACCGGGCCGTCCGCCGTGGCGGGGTCGCCGGGGCCGTTGGACAGGAACACCCCGTCGGGGTCCAGGGCCAGGATGTCGGCCGCGGTGGCGGTGGCGGGCAGCACGTGCACCTCGCAGCCGCGCTGGGCCATCCGGTGCGGCGTCATGGCCTTGATGCCCAGGTCCACGGCGGCCACCGTGAACCGCTTGGCGCCGATCGCGGGCACCACGTACGGCGCCGCGGTGGTCACCTCGCCGGCCAGGTCGGCGCCCTCCATGGACGGCGAGGCCAGCACCTTCTCGATCAGCTCGGGAGTGGCGGCCAGCGCGTCGCCGGAGAACACCCCGGCCCGCATCGCGCCGCGCTCGCGCAGGTGCCGGGTGAGCGCCCTGGTCCCGCGCATCGCGATGCCGACCACGCCCTGGTCTCGCAGGTAGTCCTCCAGCGACCGGGTGGCGCGCCAGTTGCTGGCCACCCGGGCGGGTTCCCTGACCACGTAGCCGGAGACCCAGACCCGGCCCGACTCCGGGTCCTCCTCGTTGACGCCGGTGTTGCCGATGTGCGGGGCGGTCATCGCCACGATCTGGCGGTGGTAGGAGGGGTCGGTGAGGGTCTCCTGGTAGCCGGTCATACCGGTGTTGAAGACCATCTCACCGAACGTCTCCCCCACCGCGCCGTACGGCGCGCCCTCGAAGACGCGGCCGTCCTCCAGGACGAGCAACGCTGAGCTCACTGCAGCTTCCCTTCCAGAACGGTCGGCCTGCCGCGCAGGAAGGTGGCCACCACCCTGCCGGGCAGGGTCATGCCCTCGTACGGGGTGTTGCGGCTCTTGGAGGCGAACGAGCCGGGGTCGACCTCGGCGCGCACGGCCGGGTCGTACAGCGTGATGTTGGCGACCGAGCCGACCTCCAGCGGTTGCCCGTGCCCGGCGAGCCTGCCGATCCTGGCCGGGCGGCCGGACATGCGGTCGGCCACCCCTGCCCAGTCCAGCAGCCCGGTCTCCACCATGGCCTCCTGCACGACGCTGAGGGCGGTCTCCAGGCCGATCATGCCCATCGCGGCGGCGGCCCACTCGGCCTCCTTGTCCTCCACCGGGTGGGGGGCGTGGTCGGTCGCGACGCAGTCGATGGTGCCGTCGGCGAGCGCCTCGCGCAACGCCCGCACGTCCTCGGCGGTGCGCAGCGGCGGGTTCACCTTGTAGATCGGGTTGTACGGGCCGACCGGCGAGCGCTCCGCGCAGGTGTCGGTGAGCAGCAGGTGGTGCGGGGTCACCTCGGCGGTGACGTCCCAGCCCTTGGACTTGGCCCAGCGGATGATCTCCACGGAACCGGCCGTGGAGACGTGGCAGACGTGCAGCCGGGAGCCGACGTGCGCGGCGAGCAGGCAGTCGCGGGCGATGATCGCCTCCTCGGCCACCGCCGGCCAGCCGGCCAGGCCGAGCCGTCCGGAGACCTCGCCCTCGTTCAGCTGGGCGCCCTCGGTCAGCCGGGGTTCCTGGGCGTGCTGGGCGATCACGCCGTCGAAGGCCTTGACGTACTCCAGGGCGCGGCGCATCAGCACCGCGTCCGAGACGCACCGGCCGTCGTCGGAGAAGACCCGGACCCGGGCCGCCGAGTCGGCCATCGCGCCCAGCTCGGCCAGCTGCCTGCCGTCCAGGCCGCTGGTGACCGCGCCGACCGGCTGCACGTCGCAGTGGCCGTACTCCTGGCCGAGCCGCCAGACCTGCTCGACCACCCCGGCCGTGTCGGCCACCGGGGAGGTGTTGGCCATCGCGTGCACGGCGGTGTACCCGCCGCGGGCGGCGGCCTGGGTGCCGGTCTCGACCGTCTCGGCGTCCTCCCTGCCGGGCTCGCGCAGGTGGGTGTGCAGGTCCACCAGGCCGGGCAGGGCGACCAGGCCGTCGGCGTCGAAGACGGTCTGCCCGCCGAGTCCCGGGCCGATCTCGGCGATCAGGCCGTTCTCGACGCGCAGGTCGACCGGCTCGCCGCCGAGGATGCGGGCGTTCCTGATGATCATTTGATGTCCCTCCCGATGGCGCCGCCGAGCAGCAGGTAGAGCACGGCCATGCGGACGGTCACCCCGTTGGCGACCTGCTCCACGATGGTCGAGCGGGGCGAGTCGGCGACCTCGGCGGAGATCTCCATGCCCCGGTTCATCGGGCCGGGGTGCATCACGATGGCGTCCTCGTGCAGCTTGCGGAAGCGGTCGCGGTCCAGGCCGTACCTGCGGCTGTACTCGCGGGCGGACGGGAAGTAGGCGGCGTTCATGCGCTCCAGCTGGACCCGGAGCATCATCACCACGTCCGACTTGGGGAGCACCGCGTCCAGATCGTAGGAGACCTGGCAGGGCCAGTTCTCCACGGCCACCGGCAGCAGGGTGGGCGGGGCGACCAGGGTCACCTCGGCGCCGAGCGCGTGCAGCAGCAGCACGTTGGACCTGGCCACCCTGCTGTGCAGCACGTCGCCCACCACGGCCACCTTCAGGCCCTCCAGGCGGCCCATGCGGCGGCGCATGCTGAAGGCGTCCAGCAGCGCCTGGGTGGGGTGCTCGTGGGTGCCGTCCCCGGCGTTGACCACGCTGCCGCGGACCCAGCCGGCCAGCCGGTGCGGCGCGCCGGAGGCGCTGTGCCTGATCACCACCGCGTCGGCGCCCATGGCCTCCAGGGTGAGCGCGGTGTCCTTGAGCGACTCGCCCTTGGAGACGCTGGAGCCCTTGACCGAGAAGTTGATCACGTCGGCGGACAGGCGCTTGGCGGCGGCCTCGAACGAGATGCGGGTGCGGGTGGAGTCCTCGAAGAAGAGGTTGACCACGGTGCGGCCGCGCAGCGTCGGCAGCTTCTTGATGGAGCGCTCGGAGACGGCGGCCAGTTCCTCGGCCGTGTCCAGGATGAGCAGCGCCTCGTCCCGGGTGAGGTCCGCCGCGGAGATCAGGTGCTTCACCGCGTCCCCTCCTTCAGCAGCAGGACGGCGTCGCGGCCGTCGATCTCCTCCAGGTAGACCTTGACCTTCTCGCTCTTGGCGGTGGGCAGGTTCTTGCCCACGTAGTCGGCCCGGATGGGCAGCTCGCGGTGGCCCCGGTCGACCAGGGTGGCCAGCTGCACCGCCTTGGGGCGGCCGAGGTCGTTGAGCGCGTCCAGCGCGGCCCGGACCGTGCGGCCGGAGTAGAGCACGTCGTCCACCAGGACCACGATCCGGCCGTCGATGCCGCCGGGGGGCAGGTCGGTGTGGCCCAGCGGGCGGGCCGGCTTGAGGCGCAGGTCGTCCCGGTACATCGTGATGTCGATGGCGCCGACCGGAACCTTCACGCCTTCGAACTGGGCGACGCGCTCGCTGAGCCTTCTGGCCAGGGTGGCGCCGCGGGTGGGGATGCCGAGTAGCACAACGCTTTCCGCGCCCTTGGTGCGCTCCAGGATCTCGTGCGCGATCCGGGTGAGGGCCCGGTGGATGTCGGGGGCCTCCAGCACCGCGCGGGCCTGGTCGGCGCCCTCGGGTTTTTGGGCATCAGGCATGGAAAAAATCACCGCCTTTCCCGCCTCACAGGACGGGTCTTAAAAGGGTGTCGGGCGTTCAAACAGTACCAGGCAGTACCGAGGCCCCCGCCGCTGCCAGGGAGGATGGGTCCGGACGGGCATCTGGCACCCATCCGGGACGATCAGCCCGAAACCCGAGCAAGGTTCGGTTGTCGGGGAGAGCACTGTTTGGCCTCTTTTCCCAATCGACTTGACCTTTGCTGGCGACGGCTTTACCGTCACTGTCCGTAACCACAACTCGCGACCTTCCTGGGTAAAACCCGACGCAGTGGTCACCGAAGGTGCCTGCCCCCAGGTACAGCCCCGGTGGTTGGTGCATTAGGTACAAGGACGCACAATCAACCTAAGAACAGACATAGAAAGCCGGGGGCCATACGATGCCGTCTGACTACGCCAAGTCGCTGGGCGCGCGACTCCGCGCCATTCGCACCCAGCAGGGCCTGTCCTTGCATGGGGTTGAAGAGAAGTCCCGCGGGCGGTGGAAGGCCGTCGTGGTCGGCTCGTACGAGCGGGGTGACCGGGCGGTCACCGTGCAGAAGCTTGCCGAGCTGGCCGACTTCTACGGGGTGCCGGTTTCCGAGTTGCTGCCGGGGGGCGCCGCGCCGTCCCCGCTGCTGCCGACGCCGAAGCTGGTCATCGATCTGGAGCGGCTCGCCCAGTTGCCCAAGGACAAGGCCGGTCCGCTGGCCAGGTACGCGGCGACCATCCAGTCGCAGCGGGGGGACTACAACGGCAAGGTGCTGAGCATCCGCCAGGAGGACCTGCGTTCGCTTGCCGTCATCTACGACAAGTCGCCGGCCGAGCTGACCGAGGAGTTCATCAGCTGGGGTGTGCTGGACGCGGAGGCGCGCCGGGCGGTCGAGTCGTTCTGACGTGCTGCCGGGGATCTCGCCCGGGAGCCTGGCCCCGGGCCGAAGATCTACCTTCTGCGCTTGGATAATTACCGTAAAAAGCGATAAAACTTCCTTCAAGCTGATTTCAGGGGAGGAAGTAGACATGGGGCTGTCAACGCGGGAGCAGCGCGTTCTCGACGACATCGCTCGCCGGCTCCGCGCCGAGGACCCCGCGCTGGCTCGCAGCCTGTCCGGGCACGGCACCGGGGTGGTCCGGGCCGAGGCGATCGCGTCCCCGCCGAGCGCCTGGCCGATCGTCGCGCTCGCCGTGGCCCTGGCCGGTTGCGCTTTCCTGATCGCTCTTGGTAAGTAGCGTTTGTCGCGTTTAGTACCGGGCACCTCACCTTTTGTCATGGGTGATGGGGGTACGGGATGGTTTTCTACGTCGGCTCCGAGGTGGGCGAGCTCCACCAGGTGCTGCTCCATCCGCCCGACCTGTCGCTGAAGCGGCTCACCCCCAGCAACATGCGCGACCTGCTCTTCGACGACGTGCTCTGGGTGCACCGAGCGGCCGAGGAGCACGCGGAGTTCCAGGGGCTGCTGCGCGGCCTCGGCGTCCAGGTCCACCTGCTGTGCGACCTGCTCCGGGAGACCATCGCGCTGCCGGAGGCACGCAAACACATCCTGGACGGGACCGTCGACGAGCGCTGGTTCGGGCCGATGGCCACCGACGCCATCCGGAACACGCTGGACGGCCTGCCCGGGGAGACGCTCGCGCCGTACCTGACGGGCGGGATCACCAAGCGGGAGCTGACCGAGCTCGGCTGCTCCCCCAAGTCGCTGGTCTTCCACGCGCTGGACCCCGACGACTTCGTGCTGCCGCCGCTGCCCAACCACCTGTTCACCCGGGACACCTCCTGCTGGGTGTACGACGGGGTGTCCATCAACGCGATGCGGAAGAAGGCCCGGCGCCGGGAGACCGTCAACTACGAGGCCGTCTACCGCTACCACCCGATGTTCGCCGCCGGGGGCTTCCACATCTGGAATCCCGGTACGCCGATGGCGCCCACCACCATCGAGGGCGGCGACGTGCTGGTGCTCGGCCGGGGCGCGGTCCTGGTCGGGATGAGCGAGCGCACCCAGCCGCCGGCCGTCGAGATGCTCGCCCAGCATCTGTTCGCCAGTGGCTCGGCCACCCGGATCGTGGCGCTCAACCTGCCCAAGTCCCGCGCCTTCATGCACCTGGACACCGTGCTCACCCAGGTGGACGTGGGGGTCTTCACCAAGTACGCGGGCCTGGGCATGCTGCCGTCCTACACCATCGAGCCCGGCGACAACGAGAAGGAACTGAAGGTCACCGACCATCCGCCCGAGCACATGCACCGGGCCATCGCCGCCGCCGTCGGGCTCGACGACATCACGGTCCTGGCTCCCGTCCAGGACGTCCACGCGGCCGAGCGCGAGCAGTGGGACGACGGCTGCAACGTGCTGGCCGTCCGGCCGGGGGTGGTCGTCGCGTACGAGCGGAACACGACGACCAACAACTTCCTGCGCGCCCAGGGCATCGAGGTGCTCACCATCCGGGGCAGTGAGCTGGGGCGTGGGCGCGGGGGGCCGCGCTGCATGAGCTGCCCGCTCGAACGGGACGGCATCTGATCTTCCTGCCGCCCGTCCGGAACCCCTCAATTGATGGGGATTTATGCCACTAGCCGACGTACTTTCCCACCATGAGAAAGTTCCGCAGGAAGGTACGGTCTGCTTGGATCGTTCCCGTTGTCGGCGTGACCCTGCTTCTGTGCTCCTGCTCGTCCGGATCAGACCCGGAGCCGGCCTCGTTCCGCGGCCCCGATTCCCCCGCTGCGCTGGAATCGCCCCGCTCCGAAGCGCCCGCCCCGGATCCCTCTGAAACCGACGAGCCGGTGGACGAGGAAACCTCGGAGAACACCGAGCCTGCCACGGACGAGGACACCTCTGACTCGGACACCCCGGAGGAACTCGGCCTCGCCCGCGGCACCTACACCGTGACCATGTCCGGTATCGCTGGTTGGACGGAGTTCCGCCGCGAAGGCACCGTATACATCGTCGACACGGTCGCCGAAGTGGGCACCACCAACGGCGTGAACCCCGTCGACGTGTGCCTGGTATCGGGAATGCCCGCCGCACTCCCCGAAGTCGGCGCCATCTGGTTCGGCAGCAACTCCGGCTGCATCCCCGGCACAAGCGCCGCCGATTTCGACATGACCTACGTCGAACTGAACGGCTCCACCGTCACGGTTCAACCAGACGACCGGATGGCCGCCACCCTCGCCAACGGCTTCACCGTCACCAACGACTTCATCGGCGCCTTCATATTCGCCCCGGTCTCCGGCCAGATGACCCTCACCACAGAATCGGACGGCACCCTCACCGGCACCATCGACATCAAGGGCTATCCCGGCCAGGGCACAGGAACAGCGGTCTACCAGGCGCAGATCTCCGGCTACCGCACCTGACTGTCACAAGGGTGAGGTTCGCCTGCGCCGGGGAGCACTCACCTGCGCGGTCGTCGCGCGTGGGTGGGGAATGCCACGGCAACCGATGTCTGGCGCGGCCCAAGCTCTTCCAGCCTGTGGGGTTAGCCCGGGGTCAGCCCGCCATGGGGAGAGTGTCCTGGGTCATGACGCCCAGGGTGGATTCGATGATGGTGACGAAGGCCTGGGCTTCGGCGATGAGTTCTTCGGCGTCGTGGGGGCTGACCAGGTGGACCAGGCCGGCTTCGGCGGCGGCGCGCTTCTTGGCGCTGACGGCGAAGTAGGCGGCCCACTGGGCGAGCTCCGGCTGAGCCTCGGGGAGGAGTTCCCAGGCGCTGCGCAGGCGGCGACGGCGGCCGTCGTTCAGCTGCGGCCGGGCGGCCAGGATGGCGGCGGCCGCGCGGAGGGCCGCCAGGTGGGCGTTGATGTACTTGTCGGCCGGGGATGTGGCGAGCGCCGCGTCCGCCAGGCAGGCGCGGGCGTCGGTCAGGTGTGCGAGAGCGGTCCGCGACACTTTGGGCCCGGTGGGCCCGTTGGCGGGCCCGGTGATGGGCCCGTTCTGCGGTCCGGTCATGCCAGCCTCCTAGGGCTTTGTGGCCTCCGGCGCTTCCGCCGGTGGTCTCACCCTCGCAGACCCCACCGACAAAACCGCCCAGCGGTTCCGCCTTTCACGGCCGGACGAGGAGCTTCCCCTCTCCCCGTCCGGCCCAAGCTACGGGGCCGCGCCCCCACCCGTCTCCGCCGACGACCAGGGGGCGCAGGCCCCTCGTGGAGTGAGAGCGGGCCGCGAGTCCCACTCTCACCCCTCGAACATAAATTCGACCATGGTCAAAGTCAAGCGATTCACCGAACACGGGTTCGAGCAATGATCGTCATTCGCACCCGAAAACTGAGAACAGCCCCACTCCTGGACGGAGATGGGGCTGTGATCACAAAGCCGGGTCAGCGGACGAACTTGCCCCTGACGTGCACGGGAACGCCCGTGCCGAGCAGGCCGGGAAGGATCTCGGCCACGTGCATGGGGAGGCGGACGCACCCGTGGGAGGCGGGGTACAGGGGAACGGAGAGCGCGCCGTGGAAGGCGATGCCACCGTTGAAGAAGATCGGGTTGTACAGCTGGCCCAGGTACGACTTGTGCCAGCCACTCCGGCGCCAGGTCGTCTTGTAGTTCCCGGTCGGGGTCCGCGCGTCACCGGTGAACTTGGTGCGCACGCCGTTCCAGACCGCGTACTCGACGTACGGGATCCCGCTTCCGGACGAGATGTGGGTGATCAGCTTCACCTGGCCGCCCCGGTAGAGCACCATGATCTGCTTGGTCAGGTTCACCTCGGCCCGGTCGGGCTTGCCGCCCGGCACCAGCACCTTGGGCGCGACCGGGTTCTCCAGCGCCCGCCAGGTCTTCGTCGCGACCGTGCTGGTCGGCTTGATCCCCTGGACCTTCTGGAACGCCCAGACGGCCGTCTGGGTGGCACCGCCGTACCGCCCGTCGATCTTGCCCGGCAGGTAGCCGAGCTCGGTCAACCGGGTCTGGAGCGCCTTGACGGCGGCCCCCTTCATGCCCGGCTTGAGCGTCTTGCCCGGTGCCGTGAACGTAGCGGTACGCTCCGCCGCGACCAGCCGGATCGCTCCAATATCGGCCGACACCCCACTGGGACGTGCCTGCCCCTCGCCCGTCACGGCGCAGCCGGTCAGCGCCACGGCGACCGCCGTGCAGAGCGCCGCGACCGCGAGATGACGGCGTCGAGCCCTCATCTACACCAACCCCCTCATTTTCACCATCATTTGGCCAAGGACAGTAGCGCACAGTGCGCTTGGGTCCTGCTTGACACCTACTTGATCCCTGGTAAGAGCAATGAGGGCGTAATGCGAGTCCCACGTCCTTCCGTACTGTTTAGAGTTGGCGGGTGAGTGAAAAGTTGCACCCCAACATCGCCCATATCGCCGCGATCCTCCGCGAAGTGGGCGCGACCGGTGAGCCCATCGTGCTCGGCGAATCGGCCCCCACCGCGGCCACCGCGGCCGCCCAACTGGGCTGCGAGATCGGCGCCATCGCCAACAGCCTGATCTTCAACGCCGACGGCGCCCCGCTCCTGGTCCTCACCAGCGGCGCCCACCGCGTCGACACCGACCTGGTCGCCGGCACCGTCGGCGTCGCCAAGCTCCGCCGCGCCACCCCGGAGTTCGTCCGCGAGCACACCGGCCAGCCCATCGGCGGCGTCGCTCCCCTGGGCCACCCGGCCCCCGTCCGCACCCTGGTGGACACCTGGCTGGCCAAGCACCCGACGGTCTGGGCCGCCGCCGGTCACCCGCACGCCGTCTTCCCCACCACGTACGACGAGCTGCTGAAACTCACCAACGGCACGCCCACCGAGGTCGAGTAGGGCAATAAATCAAGCACTTGCTTGACTATGCGGGGCCACCGGATCTACGGTGGCCCCGTGGATCTGGAGCTTGCGGGCCGTCGCGCCCTGATCACTGGCGCCAGCGCCGGAATCGGCCGGGCCACGGCCCGCCTGCTGGCCGCCGAGGGCGCCCAGCTCGTCCTGGTCGCCCGGCGCCTCGACGCCCTGGAAACCCTCGCCGCGGAACTCGAAGCCTCGGGACCCGGAGGCACGGACCTCGAAGCCGGGGGCCGTCCCCGGCCCCTCTGCCTGGCCGCCGACCTGACCGACCCGGACGCTCCCGCGCGCCTGCGCGAACAGGTGACCGACCGGCTCGGCGGACTCGACATCCTGATCAACAACGCCGGCCGCGCCGAACCCGCGGGCGTCACCCTCGACGAGGCGCTCTGGCGCAGCCAGTTCGAACTCAACTTCCACGCCAAGCGCCGCCTGGCCGAAGAGTTCCTGCCCCTGCTGGCGGCGGGCGGCCAGGGCCGCGTGATCAACCTCGTCGGCATCCTCGAACCGTTCGGGGTGTCGGCCGCCCAGGCCGCCGTCGCCGCCTGCGTCCTCTGGGCCAAGGGGCTCGCCCGCGTGGTCGCCGACCGCCAGGTGACCGTCAACTGCGTGGCCCCTGGCCGGATCGACAGCGAGCAGATCCGCGCGCACTTCCCCACCCGCGAGGCCCAGCAGGAGTTCGCCCGCGGGCTCATCCCGGCGGGACGCTTCGGCACCGCCGAGGAGGCCGCCGCCCTCATCGTGTTCCTCGCCTCCGGCCCCGCCCGCTACATCACCGGCGACACCTTCACCGTCGACGGCGGCATGCACCGCTCGATCTAACCCCCTGGGACGCCCGCCCTGGATGTTCGTCCTCACCCTGGACGACGCCCACCGGATCACCGAGGTCAGGGAGTACTGCGACACCCGCCACGCCTTCGACGTCTACGGCCTCACCGACCGGTGAGGCCGGTGCACGCTAGACGACGATCAACCAGATGAAGGTCAGCGCCACCAGCACGGTGGCCATCATCGACGCCATCAGCACGGTCTGATCGGGGCGGAGGCGCCGGACGCCGCCGGAATGGGGGACCAGCGGCGGCCCGTCCTCGGTGGCGAGCGCGTTGGCGCGGAGCCAGTTGTGCACCCAGGTATGGATGAACTGCTCGCGCTCGCCCGCGGAGGCCAGGTCGAGGGCGGCGGCGAACAGCGGGGCGGCGGGTCCGGCCTCCAGGGCGGGGACCGCGCGGAGCAGCACCCGGCTGTCGACGCTCCTGCCGTACGCGGATCTGAGCAGGTCGCGATGGACCGCCCGCTGCCGCTCCGGGTCGTCCGGATGCAGCCTGCGGATCGCGATGGCGAGTTGCCCGTGCCTGTTCAGCGCGTTGGCGAGGTCGCGGCCGACGTCCTTGCGCCGCAGGAGCTCCTCCAGCGCCAACCGGCCCAGATCGTGGGTCGTGGTCGCGGTGGCGCACGCTTCGACGAGCGTTCCGGCGGACGCCGTGCGCATCTCCTTCCTGAGCCGGTTCTGGTCCAGCTGGGCGAGCACCAGGTAGTAGGCCGCCTGGTCGGACCAGGACCGCTCGGCCAGCTCCCGCAGCAGGAGGGGATCAGGATCGCGCCCGGCGTCCTGGAGCACCGACCGGTCGAGCGGGGACGGGTAGGCCAGCGACAGCAGCGTGCGGTACAGCCACAGCCGCTCGTCCTGACCGGCCGGCGACCCGCTCGTGAACAGGTGCTTGGTCCTGATGACCTGGCGCAGGTACTCCCGATCGGCCGCCGACGGCCGTCCCTCCATCTCCTGCAGGGTGTGCGCGTGGTGGGCCACCTCCGCCAGGCTCGCGGGGTCGCCCAGCCCTTCGCCGATGAGCTGGACCAGCTTGTCGGAGGGGCTCCCCGCGACGAAACGCTCCATGTCCACCAGCGCGTCGCTCAGGTCCCGCTCCTCGAAGGCCCGGGGCGTGGCCTGCGCCGCCTGCCAGGCGATCAGATCCGTGAAGTCGACGATCCGGTTCAGCAGATGGAGCACCCGCTGCGCGGGCTCCGGCAGCCCGCTCTCGTCGTGGCCCCAGATGACCCGGCGCGCGCCCTCCGGAGCCTGGCTGGCGAACGACAGGCGGATCCGGTGGCCCACCGCGCTACTGGTCCAGGTGGCCGTGGCCAGCCCGGCCCGCAACCCGTACGGCAGCAGCGCCGCCACGGCGTCGAGGAAACGCAGCCGGATCCGCCACGGCACCTCGTCCGCCCCCACCACGCACACCAGGTGCCCGGACAGCAGCAACGCCGCCGCGCGTTTGACCGTCTCGTTCACGGCGGAGGCGAGCCCGCCCGGATCCAGCGGCGGCAGCACGGCGCCGATCCCGTCCGGGCCGTCCGGGATCGCGCACGCGGCGAAGGCGTCGAACATCCCCTCGTACGACACCCGCCCCGACGCCAGCGTCCCGAACGGAACCGCGAAATAGCGGGTGAGGGACCGCCTTCGGCTCCCCTCGGGATCTTGGGCCCAGTCGTGGACGGCCAGGCCGAGGTGGGTGTCCGGGCCCTCCTCGCCGATCCAGCCGAACGTGACCTGCGGCAGCACCTCCAGGGTGCCGGGATAGAACCTGACCAGAGCCGCAGCGAGATGACCTGGCTCGAAACGGCTGCCCCCGTGCCGGAGGATCGCCGGACCGCTCTCGTCGCCGGGGTCCCGCCCCCACAGGGCCCACTCGGATTCGACCCGCACCATGCTCGCCTGGACCTACCCCTCGCCCGCCTGCCGACGTCTGACCTGTTCGCGGATGGCATCGGTCACGAACGGCAGCACCTGGTCGCGCCAGTCCCCCGGGCAGCGCATGAGCAGGCCCACCGCCGGTTCCGCCGGCAGGTGGCGCAGCGCCTGCCCCGCCTTCTCCGGCGGCATCCTCGCGATCACCAGACCGGTCAGGTCCGGCTTCGCCGCCGCCATGCGCTCGATGACCGCCGCCGCGCGCCGGTCGTTCAGGTGCGCCAGCACCCGCCCCGCCTGCCGCGCGTCCATGTTGAGCACCACGTTCGCCACGAGCTCCAGCCGGCCCACCTGGTTCAGCAACCGTCCGGCCCGCAGCGGTGGCATGGCCTGGAGGATCTTCGCGGTGGCCTCGGCGTACGCGCACAGCTCCTCGACCGCCGGGGACGCCTGGTCGGTCCGTGCCTGGGTGAGCAGCGCCGCCGCGTCCGCGGGCGGCAGCACCGCGAGCGCGGCGGCCGCCTCCCGGGGGTCGGTTCCGGCCAGCGACTTCCTGGCCCGCCGGATCGCCCCGAAGGCCGCTCTGCTCTGTTGCTGTTGTTGCGGCGGTGGGGGCGGCGTCGGGTCGGGTGGCGGCGGGCGGTGGCTCGTCCGGCCCAGCGTGCGCTTCAGTTCGCCCCCGCTGATCCGCCGCGCCGGATCCTTCTCCAGCAGCCGCCCGATGAGCGGCCGCAACGCCACCGACCGGATCATCGGATGCGGGGGCTGGCCGAGGATGGCGGCGATGGTGGCCTCCACGCTGGCGCGCTCGAACGGAGTGCGGCCCTCCAGCGCCATGTAGAGCGTCGCGCCCAGCGACCACAGGTCGGCGGCGGCCTCGGCGACCTTGCCCCGGAGCCGTTCCGGCGCGATGTACTCGACCGTGCCGATGACCTCCCCGACCGCGGTGAGGCGCGGGTGGCCGTCGATCGCCGCTATCCCGAAGTCCACCAGCACCACCCGGCCGCCGTCGGTGATCAGGATGTTCTCCGGTTTGACGTCCCGGTGGAGCACGCCCACGGCGTGCGCGGCGTTGAGCGCGTCCAGCACCTGGGACCCGAACCGGGTGACGGTGGCCTCGGACGGCGGTGTGCGCTTGATCAGATCGCTGAGCCTGGTGCCCTGCACGTACGCCATGACGATGCACGGCCCCTCGTCGAGCCGGAGCACGTCGTAGATCTTGACGATGCCGGGGTGGTCGATTCTGGCCAGCGCCTCGGCCTCCCGGAACGCCCGGGCGGTCAGCTCGGCCCGGGTGCCGCGTTGCGCCTGGATGCGTTTGAGCGCCACCTGCCGTCCGAGCGTGAGATCGAGCGCCAGCCAGACGTCCCCCATCGCGCCGCCGCCCAGGTACGACTCGATCACGTACCGGCCCTCGATCAGCTCACCAATCATCGTCGGACGGCGTGGCCGTGTCGTCCGGGATCTTCCGCATGCGGCGTGTGTCGCGGAGATCGCGCAGGACGTCGTGTTCCCAGGTGTCGGGTGGCTCCTCCTCGGTCGGCGGCGGAGCGGACGGCGACGGGCCTGGCGGGGGTGGGCCGGGTGG
>NZ_JAHCST010000035.1 GCF_018476525.1 Acrocarpospora catenulata | reverse complement strand
TCCCAAGCCATGATCCACATAGCTGCGATCAACAATCTCACCAAACGCATAACGGACGAAACCACCCCAACATGGCGAGGAACGTACTAGCACACAAGGTGCAAACGACTTAAATCAAATGCCCTCTAAGAACCTCCAACACATATGGCCCGGATGACGCGCGGCCTTGAGGAGGCGCACCGGCGCAACTCTGTGCGCGCTTATCGCAGGCACGGCGGCTTCTGGATGGCGCTCGGCGCGACCGCGGGCTCTTCGGGCTGCTCGCCTTCCTCTGGGCGGTCGCCTAGGCGGGCCGGCTCGGCGGCGCCTTGCGACGTCGTCGGGCTCTGATCGGGGAGGTCACGCATCGTCCGGCAGCGGTTCGCCGGTCTCCAGCAGCGTCTTCAGGCTCGCCACCACGTTCGGCCAGCCGTGGCTGACCATCTCGGCCAGGCTCGATCCGGGCTCGAAGCCGTCGTGCACGACGGTGAGCTTCACGACCTGCACGGTCTCCTCAATCGTGAAGGTGACCTTCGAGCGGGCCTCGCCGGACAGCCGGGCGAGCAGCTCCTCGTCCCAGCCGAAGCGCTTGGCGAGTTCCGGGGTGATGGCGTGCCAGGTGTAGGAGAGCCGACTGTAGGGTTCGGCCTCCAGCACGACCTGCTCCGGGTCGCTGATCAGCACGCCGTGGTTGTCCCAGGTCATCGGCGAGCCGACGGACCAGTCCGTGGTGAACTCCGTTGCCCAGTATCGGCGGGTGAAGGCGGGCTCGGTCAGCGCCTGCCAGAGCTTCTGCGGGGTGGTGCGGATGTAGGTGGTGTAGACGAAGGTCGGCGCGTCCATCGGGGTCTCCTCCAGGGCGAGTTTCAGGTCCGCCAGGGCTTGGACCCTGGCCCGGTCGTAGCGGCTGATCCACCGATGGGCGATCTCGTGCACGGGCGCGGCGTTGAGGTAGTGCAGCTTCTCCCGGCCCCGCCGCACGGTGGTGACGAGCCCGGCCTCCTCCAACACCGCGAGGTGCTTGCTGACGGACTGCCTGGCCATGTCGAGTCCGGCGCACAGCTCGCGCAGCGTCTGCCCGTTGCGGGCGTTGAGCGAGTCGAGCAGCGCCCGCCGACTCGGATCGGCCAGCGCCTTGAACACCTCGTCCATGTGTTGCCGCCTGTCGATATGCAGCCTTTTGGCTGCCTTTAATTTAGGCAGCCAAAAGGCTGCCTGTCAAGGCGCGCGGCGACGATGGGCGGATGCGGCAGCTGATCATCCTCGAATATAAGCGATGTGCGAGAAGGAGCACATGCCTTATATTTGATGAGTGAGCTGGTTGACCGAGCTCCGCGCTGCCGGGTGGAAGGCGGAACTCACTAGCGATCTCCTAGTCGTGGGAGATCGGGCCTTTCGGGTGGTACGGCGGGCGCGAGCGCCCTGGCCACGCGAGGTGGGGTCCCCACCAGGACCGGACTGCCTGCTCCTTGTCCCGTCGATTACCGCTGGCGCTGCACAGGCGGTGGAGGCGGAAGGCTGGTCGTGGGCGAGTGACGACGGCCGGATCTACCTACAGGGAATGACCCGTCTGCCGAAGCTCGCGGTGACGAGTGAGAGGCCAAGCCGGCTAAGCACAGCCGCCAGGCCAAGCGCTATAGCGCGTGTGCTGCTGGAAGAGGTGGCACCGCTCACTCAGACCCGTATCGGCGAGCGGGCCGGGGTGACCCAGGCCCGAGTCTCGCAAGTACTGGCCGACTTGCGCAGCGACGGTCTAGTAGTGCGATCACGCGGCGGTTGGCGAGCCGAAGAGACGTTGCTGGACCGCTGGCTGGACACCTATCCGGGACCCGGCGGGGTGCGGACCCACTGGTTCGGGCTGGACGACCTCTACCAGCAGGTGTCCCGGATTCCCGGCCGAGTGTCAGCCGATCTCGCCGCCGATGTCCTCGCGCCCTGGCGGCGGCCCACCCACGTCACCGTGTATTCGACCGCCAACACCGATCTTGAGGCCAACGGCCTGGTTGCCACGGGGCCAGACCAAGCAACGCTGACCCTCGTCACACCGGCCGATCCGAGCATTCTGGCCACTCCGAGTCCGATCACTGACAGGATGCTCAGCGCCCCTGCCCCCTGGCCATTGGCTCCTGTCACTCAGATCCTCTGGGACCTGCGACAGTCGCCCGCCGCCGACCGAGACGAGGCGATCGAAGCATTGCGGCAGCGCTGGCGGGAGGCACGATGATCACCATCCAGAGCACCTATCGGGCCGAGGACGCCGGCTATATCCGCACCCGGCCATGCCCCGACTGCGACCAGGCGCTGGCCATTCAGGTGAGGATGTCTCCCCGCCTGGGCTTCGGTCGTTGTTCGGCCCTTTTCGGCTTCCGTGCCCGCTGCGTGACCGGCGGCGGTCAGAGGTCATCAGGATAGAAGTCCGGGTCTTCTTCGTCAGGCTTGGCCGGTGTGAACTGCCGCAACTCGCCGTCCCTCAACATCCACACTCTGAAGAACGATTCCTCCTGATCCATCACGAAGACCTGCAGGGCGTTCGGGTGCCGCCAGGGCATCCGCGCAATGTGGTCGAGGACGGCTCTCAGGTCGGCATGGTTGAGCGCACCAGCCCATACATTGCACTCGGGGTATTTCCACCCACCCCATGCACTGTCCTGGGCGGTGACCTCGCAGAGAAAGCCGCAGCCTCGCCCCGGACTGTCCCGCAGCGGAGCTTCCGTACGCAGCCACTCGCTCAACACTTCCACGTTCGGATGGTCGTCCGGAGAGATCGACACCATTACGTTGGCGACCCAACTCATTGGCCTATTGTCCGCCATAGTCGACTCATCGAGGTTGACAGCCCGGCCCATCGGACGTCTCAGCCCTAGCGACAGCGTTGAGCGATGCGGAAAGGGGACCTCCGCGCGTTCGCTTGGAGAGAGCGTTTGCTCCACTGCCTGGCCTGCCGGTTTCGTGTCAGGGGTTTGCGCAATCACTGCTTAGATGGCCCTTTCCTTGCTCCTCTATAGCTTCTGGTCGCAGGGAAAGAGAGCGTTCTCGAAGTTGAGACGGGCTGTTGTCGCGGGTCAAGATCTGCGCAACGCGGCCACAGCGGGCCGCCCCGACCGCGTCTCGAGAACGGATCCTTCATGATCAGAGACCTCGCCCGGTCACAGGCTCGTCGAAGCATCGTCGCGGTGCTGGCCGGCTTCGTATTACTGGCAGGTGGAGCCGCCGGAGTCCCGAGCGCCGCCGCGGAGACCGCCAAAGGCAACCACCAGCCGGTGGTCGGAAAACCTGCCCTGGATGACAACGGCTGCGCTCGTATTGAGCGGAGTCTGCCCACGCTCGCCGACTGGCCGAAAGTCAAGAGCCAGGTTGAGCAGAACCGAGCCGACGAGAAGCGGGTGGTGAAGATCCTCGCCGGTATGACGCTCGCCGAGAAGGTCGGGCAGATGACACAGCCCGAGATCGGCGCCATCACGCCAGCGGAGGTCAAGCAGTACGGCATCGGTTCGGTGCTCAACGGCGGCGGATCATGGCCAGGCGGTGACAAGCACGCCTCGCCCAAGGCATGGCTCGACCTCGCCGACGCCTACTGGACGGCGTCCGTCAACACGAGGACGAAGATCCCGATCATCTGGGGCATCGACGCCGTTCACGGCAGCAACAACGTCTACGGCGCGACGCTCTTCCCGCACAATATCGGCCTGGGAGCCGCGCAGAACCCCTGCCTGATCCGTGACATCGGATCGGCGACCGCCGCGCAGGTCCGCGCGACCGGGCAGGACTGGGCATTCGCGCCCTCGGTGGCCGTTCCCAGGGACGACCGGTGGGGTCGCACGTACGAGGGCTACTCCGAGGACCCACGGATCACCCGCGCCTACGCGTACGAGGCCGTCAAGGGTCTGCAGGGCAAGCTCGGGAGCCGCGGCGGCGTCATCGGGACCGCGAAGCACTTCATCGGTGACGGCGGCACCGTCAAGGGGCAGGACCAGGGGGTCAACCCATCCTCCGAGGCCCAGATGATCAATATCCACGGGCAGGGCTACTACGGCGCGCTGGCAGCCGGCGTCCAGACCGTGATCGCGTCCTTCAACAGCTGGACCAACGCGGACCTCGGCATCAACGAGGGCAAGATCCACGGCAGCAAGCGCGTCATCACCGACATCCTCAAGCAGAAGATGGGCTTCGACGGCGTCGTGGTCTCCGACTGGAACGCCATCGGCCAGGTCGCCGGATGCACCGCCTCCAGTTGCGCGAGGGCCATCAACGCCGGGATCGACATCGTGATGGTGCCGGCCGCCTGGAAGGCGTTGATCGCCAACACCATCGCGCAGGTCAGGAGCGGCGAGATCCCGATGTCGCGCATCGACGACGCGGTGACGCGCATCCTGCGGGTGAAACTGCGCGCCGGCGTGTTCGACGCGCCGAAGCCCTCCGTCCGCACCATGGCCGGGTCCGCCAAAGCGCTGCAGGCGAAGGCGCTCGCCCGCAGGGCCGTCCGGGAGTCGCAGGTTCTGCTCAAGAACAACAACAAGGTCCTGCCGCTCGCCCCCGGCTCCAGGGTCCTCGTCGTGGGCAAGAGCGCGGACAGCATGCAGAACCAGACCGGCGGCTGGACCCTCACCTGGCAGGGCACCGACAACACCAACGCCGACTTCCCGAACGGTACGACGATCCTCGGCGGCCTCAAGGAGGTGCTGGGCGCCGCCAACGTCACGTTCAGCGAGTCGGCTGACGGCGTCGACCCCTCGGCGTACGACGCCGTCATCGCGGTGATCGGAGAAACTCCGTACGCGGAGTTCCTCGGCGACCTCGGCCGGCGCTCACTGGAGGCGCACAAGCTCTATCCCGGCGACCTCGCCGTCCTGGACAAGGTCAGCGGCAAGGGTACGCCGGTCGTCACCGTTTACGTCACGGGCCGCCCGCTGTGGGTCAACAAGGAGCTCAACCGTTCCGACGCGTTCGTCGCCGCGTGGCTCCCGGGTACGGAGGGCGGTGGCGTGGCGGACCTGCTCGTGCGCGGCTCCCACAGAGGTACGGGCTACACCGGCAAACTGTCGTACTCCTGGCCGAAGACCGCGTGCCAAACCCTGCTCAACCCGGGCGACGACGGCTACGACCCGCTATTCCCGCTCGGGTACGGCCTGCGCTACGGGCAGACCGGATCGGTCGGGACGCTCGACGAGACCTCCCCGGCCTGCGGCCAGGCGGGCGGCGGCGGCACCGCCACGGAGGATCTCGAGATCTACAACCGGATGGACGTCGCGCCGTACAAGAGCTTCATCAACTCCGCCGACGTCGACACCGAGATCGGCGTCGATGGCGAGGCGGCGCATTCGGAGATCAACGTGGTGCCGGCCGACGTGAACGCGCAGCGGGACGGACTCAAGGTGACCTGGACGGGCAGCGGGCAAGGTGTGATCTTCATGCAGGATCCGGCGGGCGGTAGCGACCTGCGGAGCCACCTCAACGCCGACAGCGCCCTGGTCTTCGATACCGTCGTCCACCAGCCTCCGGCCGCGAGAACCGTGATCGGTGCCCAGTGCGTCTTCCCGTGCTTCGGCGAGTTGACCGCGACCTCGATGTTCCAGCAGCTCCCGATCGGGAGCAAGACGACGATCAAGATCCCGATCGCCTGCTTCGCGGCTGCGGGCCTCGACATGGAGAACGTGAACATGCCCTTCTTCGTTCTCGCCGAGGGGGCGTTCTCCGCGTCGTTCGCGAACGTCCGTTGGGTGCCGAAGGCGGCCGAGGACGTGGACGCCCGGAGCTGCGCCAGTCTGACGTAGCCACGGGGAGAAGGACCTCCGGCGTGGTGTGAGCCGTCCGCGACTCGCGCCACCCGGAGTTCCTGAGGGCCGCCAGCTATGACGAGGGCGGGCAGCTCAGCCGTGGGCGCGGACAGCGGCGATCAGCCAGGTGAAAGCGGGCATGGCCGACGGAGAGGGTTCATGGCCGTTGAGCACAGCTATCAGCTGCCAGTAGCGCTCTACTCGGGGGTCGGCGACGGTCTCAAGCCACCGATGCAGTTCGCTGCGTTCATTGCTCGGCATACCGGGCTTGATTATTTGGTTCAGAACCGATCGGCCTTCGATCGAGTCCGGTGCGATTGATTCGGTTATCGCCCGGTTGGCATGCTCCAGGGTCAGTGACCGGAGCTCATAGCTGTAGCGCGAATCCACCGATGAGGCACTGGCGATCTGCCGGAGCCGTTGCCGGAAGTCCTCGCTGGTGACCAGGTCGGCCAGCTCGATCCAGGCGTCGACCTGGCGTGGCGTGGGATCGTCCGGCAGCTCATTGGGCAGCTCCCGCATCCACTCCGCAACCACCTTGGCATCGTCATCCAGCGTGATCCCCGAAAACGTGTTCTCGATGAACTCGTCTATGACCTGCTGCCGCTGCGTGGCGGACAGTTGGGCAAGTTTGTGCGTCATTATCGTCTCCTCGGTTGTGCCGCCGCGCTTGGCAAGCGTGCGGAGTACGGCGCGGCGAAGCTTCAGAGTCCTGATTTCCGCGTCCAGCGCTCGGGCGTGTACCTCGGCCACCTCAGCCACCGTGGCTTGTTGCGCCAAAATCTTCTGGACATCCTCTAGTCCGATGCCGAGTTCGTGCAGGGCCCGGACTAGGTCAAACCGGGCCACGGCGACGGCGTCATAGAGGCGGTACCCGCCGGCCGAGCGGTCAGTGGGCACTATCAGACCGCTGTCGGACCAGAAGCGGATGGTGTGCACCGAAAGACCTATACGCCGAGCGATCTGGCCTACGGTGTAAAGCTCTGTTCCGTCACTCACAAGGAAGAGCGTGCACCTTCGAGCCACTCGAGACTCAAGGAGTCCGAATCTCCTAGGTTCCACCATTGGAAACGCCGCCTCCCCGATCTTGGAAGGCGGCGTCCGGGCCATTCGGGCCCGTCATCGTCGTCCCACACTGGCTGAACTGGCGGCGCCGCCACCAGGTACGGCGTTCATGCGAGTTACTACGCCGGGCCAATGAGTGGACCGCAATTTGAGTGCCCGCCCAGTTTCACGGCGGTAGCCAGGCTCGCGTGGCCGTCGAAACGGTAGGCCGTGAACGTGGATCGGCTGAGCACCGCTCTCCAACGTGCGGCCCACACTCCGGGAGTGACCGGATCGAGTGAGTTTCCCAGCACGCACGTCGCGCCACGGCGAATGGGCGCAGGTTGGGTCTCCCAGCCTGACGCCGCGGTCCGCCTGCCCTCGCACTGGTCCGCGACGTGGACGAGGAGCGTTTCCGGTGCACCATTCTGAACCCTGGCGGGTGGATCCCAACCGCCGTAGCTCTGGCACATGCCCGCCACAAAGGCGGCCATGTCGAGGGCGATCTCCCCGCCGCCGTACCGCTGGAGGATCTGGTCCGCCATCCGGCCCAGTTGCAGTCCGGTCTCCTGGTCGAGGGCGGGGAAGCGACTGAGGGTCGACCAGAGCCACCGTTCGTTCGTCCGCAGGTCGTAGCTGGCGCCCAACGCGGCGAGACCGATGTCGCCGGCCTCCGTTACGGTGGCCCGCCGTACGGCCGCGTCGGCCACTCGCCTCCCCGACTCGCCGCAGTCCAGGCCCAGCGGGACGCAGGTGCGGGAGTAACTCCTGTCGAGCGCCGCGTGCAGGGCGGTCACCCGCTCACCGAGAACAGCCGTGCCCGGTGTGGTGGCGGGGGCGACGGGCGCGTTCAGAACCAGCCACGCGTCGGTATGGGCGGCCGCGGCCGCGGCAGCGGGCAACGCGCCGAAGGACTGGCCGACGATGCCCGTCAGGGAGCGGCTCTCGTGACGGAGGATCGCCTCCAGGGCGGCCACGTAGGCGGTCCGCGTCCAGGTGGCGGGGGCACACCGGGTCAAGAACGATCCCTGAGCCGGGTGGTTCCCCGAGACCTCCGCGCCGAACTCCGACAGCGCGGCTCCGCAACCGGCGGGTACGGGTCTGTCCACCCATGGCTCGCTGATGAGGAGCACGTCATCGGCGGCGAGCGAGGGCGGCAGCCCGAGGGAGTCAAGATCGGGCTGCTGGAGCGCCCTGGCGCCGGGTCCGCCCATCTCGACCAGGATCAGCCCATGGCCGGGCTTGGTACCCGGGACCACGGCGTACGAGATCCGGCCGGCGGCCTCAGGGACGAGGACATCCGCGCAGCGTACTTCGGCGGACCGGCACAGCATGGGTTGCACCGCCGACGGCGTGGGGACGGCGCGTGGCGCCGCGAATGAAGGATTCGCGGCGCACGCGCCGAGCGGCAGCAGGAGCACGAGCGCGACCGCTTTGGAGCGCATCTTCATGAGCTCAGCAGTTCGCCGAGCTGTTGGTCGAACCGCAGCCGTTCTTGCCGAGCACGCCTGTGATCGGACTCCAGAAGTTCACATACTGGTAGTCGTTGTAGACGGGAACCGAGCCCTGGGCCGTCTTCACGACCACCATGTCGGCCATCTGATGGGGCCCGCCCTTCGGTTGGGACCAGACGGTGGACGGGATGTTCTGCCAGTTCACACTGAAGTCTCCGGCGTCGGCGTTGTTGCCGTTCCAGTCCACCTGGTAGGTGCCGCACGTCTTGAATGTCATGCCCACCCCCCAGACCGACAGGGCGACGTCGTTCCCACAGCCCCAGTCGTGGGATCCGAGATCAGGCGCCCAGTCCTCCCACTTGCGCAGGATGTTTCTGGTGCTGGTGGTCGGATAGGAACGCATGCCCATGTCGTGGACGATGTCGTCGGGTCCGGTGATGTCCTTGGGAGTGGCGACGGACTTCCGCTTGTACATCCACCAGTCGTAGGTGCTGTTGTAGGTCTCGGTGTCCTTGAGCTTCCACCAGTACGCGTCCATCTTGCCGTGGCTGGTGGTGAGCGTGTATTGCCCCGACGACCATGAGCCGAAGGTGTCGAATCCCGGTCCGTTGGGGTAGGCGATCGACGCCGCCCCTGTTTCGGTCCCATGGACGCCGGCGCTGACGGCGTAGACGTCCTTTCCGTCCTGGCCGGGGTCAGGCTTGAGCCCGGCACCGAGCTCAACCTTGGCGATCTTGTAGTCCTTGGGCACGACCAGGTCGGCCGTCTCGCCGTCCGTCCGCTGCAGGTGCAGGACGTCGATGGATTCGGGTGCGTAGTAGCGCCCCTCGCGCGCGTTCTGTTCCACGAACGCGCGTCGTCGGTCCATATCGTTGGTCACGCTGAAGCGCGAGCGCTGGTACTGGTCGCGGAGCGTCGTGACGGCACCCGGCGTGGGCTGGTCGCTGAACTCGACGACTGAGAAGGGCTGTACGGGAGGACGATCGTCCGCGCTCGCCGGTGCGGCGGGCAGGTTCACGACCAGCGATCCGGCTACTACGGCAAGGCCGAGCGCACTGGGCTTCTTCGCTCGAATCGTCATTAGCGGTTTCCTCTCCTTGCTTGAAATGGGCGTGACCGGATCGTCAGTCCAGGTAGTCGCTGACGTAGTCCTCACACTCGATGCGGAGGTCGTTCTCGGACTGCTTGCAACCGCGCCAGATGAACTGTTGCCTGGTCACGTCACCGGAGATGGAAACGTTGAATTCCGTTCTCCCTCCGTTGCACGACGCGCCGTCGGTGTACCGCCAGCCCACGAGGGGGTTGTTCCAGGAACTCTTCTTGTACTCGGCGTAAACCATCCAGCCGTCGTCGCAGAAGCGGTCTCTTACCGTGAAGGAGTTACGGCCTTTCGACAGGTTCGTCGTGCCGGAGTTGAACCAGACCTCCCCCGCCACGGCCCCACTCGCGTGACGGACGATCATGCTGGAGGTAGCCGCGTCCGCCGCCCCCGTCGCCATGACGATCGTGGCGGCCGCACAGAACATGACCACCGTTCTGGCCGCGTTGAGCCGCTTGGGCATCGTTACACCTGATCCCGTTCACTCGTGTCCCGGGCCTGGCCGGATGCCTTCCCGTGGAACACTGACGACGCTAGGAGCAGGCCATTAATCCGCCGTATATTCGCCGTATGTGGGCTGGTCGGAGTCGGGTAAGACGATCACCCTGAGCTTTAACGCGCATCCGTAGACGGCCTGAATCCTTTTGTCAGTAGCCAGGCCGCCAACACCATTTCGTTCAGCGCCAATGGGGAGAAAAGAATGGTGTGCACCGCGGAAGACGGGCTGAGTACGCCGAACATCACGAGGCAGGCATCGGCCAGGTACGGCAGCGCCGCGATGAGCGCCCAGCCGGCTATCCATCGAGGGACGGGTCTTGACCGGTACAGCAGGTAGTTGAGCAGCAGGGCGCTGAGGCAGAAGAAGAACGCGCTGCCGGCCTGCCCCGACACCTCGTACGTTTCTGACAACACCCGGACGGTGTCCAACTGCGCGGCCTGCGATCGAGTGGTGCCCAAGGCCACCAGGATGAGAGGACCGATGGCGGCGGGAAGCAGGAGGACGACCTCGATGATCCTGGCGGCGACGTAGCCGAGCGCGGGTGCCTCGCCGTGTTCCTTGAGAACCGGGAACAGCGCCGCTGGGATCAACGCGATCACTCCGGCCATGATCAGCACCATGAGGGCGCCAGCCGATATTCGGTGCGCGTTGTCGGCGATGAACTGGGGTGAGTACCGGTTGCCGAGCGGCCCGAGAAGGACCGCGCTGAGCACCCCCGCAGCCGTCGCGGTGAGGAAAAGGGCACCTACCACCCGTGCCGTTGTCTTTCTGTCCATACCCATCGCTCCCGTAGCTTCGATGCTCTTCCCACCGCGACCGACCCCGCCTCGGGGGTCGGCGAGCCATAAGCGTGATGGCCGCCGCGCCAAGGGTCGTCGACACCGGTGTGGTGATGGTGTGCGGGCGGTTGGGGCGGGCTTGCTGGGTTTTTGGGCCTGTGGCAATCTCGGCGGAGGCCAACATCTGGGAGCAGCCCTGTGGTGCGGATCGGTCTGCTCGGTGGTGTCCGCGTCGCTACCGACGGCGGCGAACCGGTCGACATCGGTTCGGCGAAGACGCAGACGGTGCTCGCGGCACTGGCCCTGTCGCCCGGGACACCGCTGGCGGTGTCGCGCCTGGTGGAGCTTGTCTGGGGTGACGCTCCCCCGCGAACGGCGTACAAGACTCTGCAATGGCACGTAGCCCGGCTAAGCAAGGGCCTCGGTTACGGCGCGATCGTACGGGTCGGTGCCGCGTACCGCCTCGACTTAGCACCTGACGCGGTCGACGTGGCGCGCTTTCAGCGGAACTTCCGCGACGGTGACTTCGCCGCGGCCCTCGCGCAGTGGGGCGGAACCCCCCTCGCCGGACTGGACGCGCCCGGTCTCGAAGTGGCGGTGGCCGGTCTGAACGAACAGTGGCTGAGCGCTGTCGAGGCCGAGCTTGAACGCCGCGTCGAATCCGGCCCGCGGAGCGTTGCCGGTTCGCTGGCGGAGTTGACGGAGCTGGTGGAGCGTCACCCTCTCCGCGAAGGCCTCTGGGCTCTGCTGATGACGGCTCTGTACCGGGTGGGCCGCCAGGCGGACGCCCTGGCGGCCTTCCGGCGGGCTCGGCACCATCTCGTCACGCAGCTCGGTGTCGAACCCGGGCCGGGGCTGCGCGACCTCGAGGCACGGATCCTCGACCACGACGACCGGCTGCGCGGACCTGTCGCACCCGAGGTCTCGCTCGTACGGCGCGGTGGCGCAACGAGCCACCTGCCCTTTCGCGTGGGCCGTCTCATCGGCCGCGACGAGGACCTGCGAGCCGTCGCCGACGCGCTCGCGCGGACCCCGGTCGTGACCTTGGTGGGACCAGGAGGGATCGGCAAGACCCAGCTCGCGCTGGCGGCGGCCCGCACGGCGGTCGCCGATCACGGGTGGGACGCGTGGCTGGTCGAGCTGGCGGAGATCGCATCGCCGTCCGACGTGCCCCGCGCGGTCGCCGACGCGTTGGGGGTGGCGCAGCGTCCGGGACACACCCTGACCCAATCGATCATCGCGGTCCTGCGGTCGCGTCCGGCGTTGTTGCTCATCGACAACTGCGAGCACGTCATCGACGGTGCGGCCGAGCTCGCAGAAGCCCTCATCGGGGGCTGCGCGCAGGTACGTGTGCTGGCCACCTCACGGGAACGCCTCACCGTCACCGACGAACAGGTGCTGGCCGTGGGACCACTGGATCCGGCCGCCGGCGCCGAACTGTTCCACGCCCGCGCGCTCGCCGCCGATCGAACCTACGATGCGCGCACGTCTCACCACCACGTCGAGGAGATCTGCCGCCGGCTCGACGGCATACCGCTGGCCATCGAGCTGGCCGCCGCGCGGACGATAAGCCACCGGCCGGTCGACCTCGTCGCCCGGCTCAACGATCGTCTCCGGGTGACCGGTGGCCGCCGGACCGGCGCCGCTCGGCATCGTACGTTGCGGGCGGCCATCCAATGGTCTTACGACCTGCTCACGTCGGCCGAACAGACGCTGTTCCAATGTCTGTCCGTGTTCAACGCACCATTCGACCTCAGCGCGGCGGAAGCGGTCGCCCACGATCAGGACGTCGACGGCATTCTGGGCAACCTGGTCGGGCGCTCGATGGTCACCGTCGACTCCGGCCCGTTCGGCCGGCGTTTCCGGCTGCTGGAGACCATGCGCCAGTTCGCCGCCGAGCGCCTGCGTGAGGTCGGGCATACCGACCTGGCCGCCGTACGCCACGCGCGTTGGTGCGTCAGCGAAGTCACCCACATCCACCGCCTGCTCACCGGTCCGAGCGAGATCGAAGGCGTCGCCCGCCTCGGCGACCTGTGGGCGAATCTGCGTGCTGCCGTCACATGGGCGTGTACGGCCGGAGACCCACGACTGGCGGACGCGCTGGTCCGGCCGGTCGTCACGGAGCTTCCCCTGCGGGGCCGACAGGAGATCGGCGTCTGGGCCGAGCACATCCTGGCCATAACGTCGGCGGAGAACCGGGAGAACCAGAACCTGCGTGCCTTCTGGCTCGTCTGGGTCGCCGAACGCCACACCCAGAACGCCAACCCGGCAGGCTACCGCCGCGTCGCGGACCGGTACGGTGAACCGGCCCGGCCGCTGAGCCGCTACGCACACGCGTACGCCTGCGGCGACGGCGAGGCCCTGCGGCGGTGCCTACCGGACGCCGTCGCCGATCTACACCGCCAGGATGAGCGTTATCTGGCGACGTTCCTTGAAATGACGTCGGCGGGGACGCTGCTGGGCATCGGACGTTTCGAGCAGGTCGATACCTCAGTCTCAGCCCTGGCGGACCGGTATCGGACCCACGGCCCGCCGACCCTCCTGCACTGGGCGCTGCAGACCCTCGGCTACTCCGCCGCGTTCCAGAGCCGACACGACGACGCCGATCGGTACTTCGACGAGGCCGCCCGCGTCGACCTCCCCACGGGCACACTGTCGGCCAACAAAACCACCGAAGCCCGCTCCGCGTTCCGGCGAGGCGAGCGGCTGCGCGCCTTCCGGCTCCTGCGCTCCTACATCGACGAACTGATCGAGACCGACAACATGATCGCCGCCAGCGTCGTCTGCATCGAGTTCATCACCATGATGGCCGCGATCGACCGGATCACCGAGGCGGACCACATGCTCAGATACCTCGAGGCTGCCAACGACTTCGGCGCCCTGGCCGCCCGAACCCTCGTCACCGAAGCCACCCACAAGATCGCTGCCACCGTCCGGCACGGCTCAGACCCGACTCCGCCGTCCGTACGCCAAATCGACGACCGCGCAGCCCTCGAATACATGCGCGACGTCCTTAACAAACTCGCTCAAACGCAGCCCAAACTCCCGCCAGTTGAAGCAGCTGACCGGATCGGCTAGCCGGTTCGCATGCGGTAAGACCTTGCGTCCACTGGGGGCGCTCCGGCTCCGGGATGTCGGTCGGTACTTGACCGCAAGGCCGTAGTTGGCTGAGGTAGGGCCTGATCATCCCCGGGTGCCCCGTCTGCACCTCGCTGTCATGAAGGCGACCCCAACTCCACCTTCCGTATAGGGCTCAGGCAGGGGGAGATGTGCGGCTTGTGCTCGCATGTACGAGCAGGGACGCGAGCGCGTCATGACCGTTCCGCCGGGCTATCTCGGCCGCAGTGAGACCTCCACTCGTGGTGGCGTTGATCTCGGCACCGGCATCGAGGAGCACACGGGCCGAGCCCTCGTATCCGTAGGCCGAAGCGAAGTGCAGAGGCATCCACCCAGCGGAGTCACGGGCGTTGGCATCCGCACCCAGCTCAAGGAGAACGGGAAGCATATCGGGTAGGTCTCGGCCTGATACGAGGTTGTGCAACAGCGATGGGACATCCAGGGTGGCCCCGAATTCGACCAAGACTCGAAGAACGCCATGATGACAGTAGCTGACGGCAAGCTTCACAAGGGACGTTCCGTCCTCGTTCACAGCGTTGGGATCAGCACCACCACCGAGAAGCATGGCCCGAACCTCTGCCGTGTCGCCGTCGAATACGGCCCACTCCAGAGACTCGTCACTCACCGGGCAAGTATCGCCGCCGTGCCCACAGACGTGCCAGTCACGGCGAATACATCAGGTTCGCGGACATGGGAGCGTCAGGAGAATTGTTAGGGGCGGCAGAACCCCGTCAACCACGATCTATGGCGCGGCGGTTCACCGCGACCCGCGAAGGACGCCCGGCGGAGTGGTTCGACGACCACTGCCGGGCTGGCAGCGTGACGTTCGTGATCCGCAACGCGGCGGGCGTCCTCGCGATTGGCACCCGCTGGGCTAGAGCGCGCCGCTCTCGATGCGCTGCTTCAGACCCTGTTGGATGCCCTGGTGCGCCAGCACGCCCTGGGACAGCGTGAAGTCGATGAGCTCCAGGGTCGTCTCGAAGGTCAGGTGCTCGGTCACCCGGGTGACCGAGCCACCGAGGCTCTCAAACACGATCTTCTGGTGGGTCACGATGTTTCCCGTCGACCACGAGTCGACCTCGTAGAAGTAGTTGCTGAGATCGAGGCGCTGCTGGGCGTGTGTGGTCAGCGTGATGGGGTCCGGCTCAATAGGGATCACCTCGATCGCGGTCAGGTTCTTGGTCCGCACGCCATGCTTGGTCTTGTCGGAATGGGTGACCACCCGCTCGAGGAACGGGTTGGCCCCGATGTGGTTCTCGAAGTCGGAGTAGGCCTTGAAGACGCCGGCACGCGGCGCGTTGATGACGATGGAGATGCTCTGGGACTTGCGAGCCCGGCCGACCGGCAGCGGGTCGGCCACCTGGCCGAACTTGTAACAGTTCCAGGCGTACTGCCATTGGCGGGCGAGCTCGGCGTCGCTTTCGGCCCGCGCCGGCGTGCCCATGACCGAGAGCACCAGGGACAGGGCAAGCAGGGGAGCGCTTAACAGGCGAAGAGGCCTCGTTTTCATGGCATGAACATTTATCGCAATCTGCTCACGAGCACCTCTGTCACGATCATCTCTGGCAGTAGTTGCCAACCATTGTCAGGAAATCGACCTATAACCTGTCAATCCTTTGAATCATGGGGACGGTCCTATGCGGCAGCGCAGGCCGACAAGGCTTGCTCGTCTGAGGTCCTCAGGAGGAACGCCCCGCGTAGTAGCGTCGTGACTTGTCTCGGCTGCCGCAGGTGGTCATGCTGCACCAGCGGCGGCGACGGTTCTTGCTGACGTCCAGGAACAACCAGCAGCACGCCGTCAGAGTTTGCTGGGGCGTATCTACGCCGCGTCTCGGGTGCTCAGCTGGGGCGTGATTCCCGTCAGCGCGGCGCTTGCTGGGGTCGCCGCGGACCTACCTTTGGCAGGCGTGGGAGGCGGCCTGGCCACCATGATCGTGCGAGGCCACGATCTATGCGGAGCTGAAGGCACTGCTGGTCGAGGAGAACGCCCGCAAGCAACTGGCGCCTCATCGCCGTGCGCTTACGTCCGGTGTCGGAACATCGAGGCATTCCGCGACTGGACGCAGCCCTGCCCGACACGCATCGCGCCGTGTCACGCGATCGGCTACCTCGGTTCGATCCGAAGCATGGTGGCGCGGGTAGAAGCGCCGTGAGACAGGCCCTGCGAGTACCTGGAACAGCAGAGACTCCCGGCCGGGCGCTGGAAGCGGTCCGATGGATGTTGTCGCTGCCGCGAGCCCGTCGGCGCGAAGACACCCAGAGGAAGCGAAGAAACATATGAGAGCCACGTTCATGTACGGCGCCGGCGATGTTCGCGTCGAGACCGTCCCCGACCCGATCATCCAGCGGCCGACCGACGCGATCGTGCGCACGGTGCGGGCGTGTATCTGCGGAAGCGACCTGCATCCGTACCACTCGATGCCTGCCCGCCCGCAGGGCAACCCGATGGGCCACGAGCTGATCGGCGTGGTCGAGGAGATTGGCTCGGCGGTGACGAGTGTGAGGAAGGGCGACTTCGTGATCGTCCCGTTCGCGTTCCAGGACAACACCTGCGTGTTCTGCCGGGAGGGCTTCCCCACCTCGTGCATCCACGGCGGCTGGTACGGCAACCCCGAGAACGGCGGCCTGCAGGCCGAGCTGGCCCGCATCCCGCAGGCGGACGGCAGCCTGGTCGTCGTCCCCGGCATCGACGAGTCGAGCGACCTCCTGCCGAGCCTGCTCACCCTCTCGGACGTCTACCTCACCGGGTACCACGCCGCTCACCTGGGCAAGGTCGCGCCGGGCAGGACCGTCACCGTGATCGGCGACGGCGCGGTGGGCCTGTCGGCCGTGCTCGCCTCGAAGCAACTCGGCGCCGAGCGGATCATCTTGATGGGTCGGCACAAGGTCCGCACCGACCTCGGCGTCGAGTTCGGCGCGACGGACGTCGTGGCCGAGCGCGGCGCGGAGGGCATCGCCAAGGTCATGGAACTCACCGGCGGCGAGGGTTCGCACATCGTGCTCGAGGCCGTGGGGCACATGCCCGCCTACGAGCAGGCGTACGGGATCGTCCGCCCCGGCGGCGTCATCTCCCGCGTGGGCGTGCCGCAGTACGAGGAGGCCCCGATCGGCTTCGGTTCGCTGTTCGGCAAGAACGCGACGCTCACCGGCGGTCCCGCCCCGGTGCGCGCGTACCTCGAGGCCGCGATCCCGCAGGTCCTCTCCGGTGAGATCAACCCGGGCAAGGTCTTCGACCGCACCATCGCCCTGGACGAGGTGCCCGCAGGCTACGCCGCGATGGACGCCCGTAAGACACTTAAGGTCCTCATCACCCCGTAGCCTCACGGCCCCACAAACGACGGAAAGGCACAGATATATGCACACGAGAACGCTCGGTCAGGGACTCCAGGTATCCGCCATCGGCCTGGGCGCGATGGGGATGTCGATGTCCTACGGGCCCAATCCCGGCGACCGCGACGACATGATCGGCGTGCTGCGCTACGCCGTCGAGCAGGGCGTCACGTTCATCGACACCGCCGAGGTGTACGGCCCCTACGTCAACGAGGAGCTCGTCGGCCAGGCCATCGCGCCGATCCGAGACCAGGTCGTCGTGGCGACGAAATTCGGGTGGAACATCGTCGACGGCCGCATGCAGGGCACCGACTCCCGCCCCGAGCAGATCCGCCGCGTCGCCGAGGCATCGCTGAAGCGCCTCGGCGTGGAGAGCATCGACCTGTTCTACCAGCACCGCGTCGACCCGGACATCCCGATCGAGGACGTCGCGGGAACGGTCGGCGAGCTCGTGGCGGAGGGCAAAGTCAAGCACTTCGGCCTCTCCGAGGCAGGCGCCGGGACGATCCGGCGCGCCCACGCCGTGTTCCCGGTGACGGCCGTGCAGAGCGAATACTCGCTCTGGACCCGCGAGCCCGAGGCCGAGGTGCTGGCGACCTGTGCGGAGCTCGGCATCGGGTTCGTACCGTTCAGCCCGCTTGGCAAGGGTTTCTTCACCGGCACCGTCGCCGCGGACGCCACCTTCGAGCCGGGAGAGATCCGCGCGGTCGTCCCGCGATTTACAGCCGACAACCTCGCCGCCAACCAGGCGCTGATCAACCACGTCCGCGCGCTCGCGGACGCGCGGGGAACGACGCCCGCGCAGGTCGCCCTGGCCTGGCTGCTGGCCCAGCGCCCGTTCATCGTCCCCATCCCCGGCACCCGCCGACGCGAGCGTATCGTCGAGAACATCGGTGCGGCCACCCTGCCGCTGTCGGCCGACGACATCGCCGACCTGAACACCCTGGTCGAACGGATCGGGGTGGTCGGCAATCGCTACAACGAGTCCGGCATGAAAATGGTCGGTCTCTAAGAATCAGGCAGGTAACACGGGTGCCTCCCACTGGGGTGCGGCCCGGACCTACGGTGGAGAACATGGCAGAAGCACAAGCGGAAGTTCGCGAGTTCCTCAGCTCGCGGCGCGCCAGGCTCACCCCTGAGCAGGCCGGACTCCCCGCCTACGGCGGGAACCGCCGCGTCCCCGGCCTTCGCCGCGAGGAAGTCGCGATGCTCGCCGGCGTGTCGGTCGATTACTACGTACGCCTGGAGCGCGGCAACCTCGCAGGGGCATCCGAGAGCGTGCTGGACGCCATTGCCACCACGCTGCAACTCGACGAAGCCGAACGCGAGTACCTGTTCAACCTCGCCCGCGCCGCGGGCCCCGGGCGCAAGCGTCACAGCAAGCCGGCCACGGGCGTTCGCCCCGCCGTCAAGCAAGTGCTCGACGCCATCACCGACGCTCCCGCCTGGGTCCGCAACGGGCGTCACGACATCATCGCCACCAACAGCCTCGCCCGCGCGCTCTACGCGCCCGCGTACGACGATCCCCGGCGGCCGGTGAACACGGCCCGTTTCTCCTACCTGGACCCGGCGGCGAAGGAGTTCTGGCGAGACTACGACCAGATCATCCACGACGTCGCCTCGATGCTCCGGCTGGAGGCGGGCCGTAACCCGCACGACCCGGAGCTGATCAAGCTCGTGGGCGAGCTCTCGACCCAGAGCGAGCTGTTCCGGCAGCGTTGGGCCTCGCGGGACGTGATGTTCCACCGCAGCGGCAGGAAGCGCATTCATCACCCCGTCGTCGGCGACCTCGACCTGAACTTCGAGTCGATGGAGCTTCCCAGCGAGCCCGGCCTCGTGCTCAACGTCTACACCGCACCCGCCGGCTCCCCGTCCGCCGACGCCCTCAAGCTGCTCGCGTCGTGGGCCGCCACGCAGCACGAGCAGTTCACCGCCACCGACACCGCGACCCAGGACATCTGACCGGACGCTGTGCCCGAAGCAGGGCCTCACGCCTCGGGGATCCCCAGGCCGAAGCTGCGGAGCGTGATCGACGCCGGGTCAGGCCCGCGCCGTACGCTGGTGTCGAGCGCGTCGATCTCCTCCAACTCGGCGTCGGTGAGCGCGAAGTCGAAGACATCGGCGGACTGACGGAAGTAGGGGTGGATCTCGATAGGGAGGCCACGTTGTTACCCCCCACCCGAAAGCCCCGGCTGGAGACAGCTGGATCGCCTCTTGGTAATCGTGGTGACTCGTATCTGCCAGTCCGGTACGGTCTGCCCCGCGATATGTCAGCAGAAGAGAGGGTCGGCATGGATGGCGAGCGCCTGCCGGATGAGGTGGTTCGGCGGATGACGGCTCTGCGGTTGTCCGACGTGACGGGCAAGCCCTGGCAGGTCGAGGGGAGCCTGGTCAAGGGGCCAGGAAGCGTTGCCGTCATGCTTGGCGAGAATCACTCCGATCATCCCGGCCATTTCGATCTCGATTTCGTCTTCAACGTCAAGCGGCCCGCGGACACCACCATCAGTGACTGCGTCGTCGGGTATGGTGCCACTGCCGAGCAGGTCGCAGACCGGGCGATCCAGATCTGGCTGGAAACCACCGGCAGCGCCCTGCTCGAACTCCTCGCCCAGGATGGCTCGTTAGCCACGCATATGGCCTCCGACCACCCTGAGGGGTTCCCGGGCTGGCATGTCATCCACGGGGGAATCATTGGCTGGGGCACCGGTGAGAATCTCGAAACCGTACAGCGCTGGGCCGTGGGCAATCTGCTCCTGCCCCGGCTGGCCCCGGTGCTGAGCGGCGGGTTCGAACGCGACTACCTGATCGGGATCAAGGCGTTCTTCGGCGGCGGCGAGGGCACCGAGACCGCCGAGATCCGGGTCAACGGCGTCCACCACGAGGCGGCCTCACAGGTCTTGGCCGGTCTTGAGTGGCCTCGGCCGACCGATGGTATGTCCTACGCCCGGACGTTCATCCTGCTTGTGGGGAACGAGACCGTCTGACGATCGTCTCGTGATGCCGAGATCCGGCGGCGGTCCGAGGGTGTGGCCTCGGACCGCCGCCGGAGGCGGGTTCTAGTTGAACATGAAGTTCGCCGTGTGGGTGGTGCCGTCGATCAGGGTGACCTCCAGGCGTCCGCACGTCTTCGCCAGGGACTTCTCCGTCTTCCAGACGTACTGGTACTGCATGGCGGACGGGTCGTAGGTCAGGGAGCTCGAACCCGCGGTGACCGTCTGCTCGGTCACCTCGCGCGGAGCCGAGGTGTCGCACGACGTCGCACGCAGGGCGGGGGAGCCCGCCGCGAGGATGGACAGGCCCTGGTCGCCGCCGAGGCCGAACTTGAGCGGTACGGCGCTGCCGGCCTTCACGACGTTGACCTTGTCGACGTTGACCGGGGCCGTGAAATCCTGCCAGTCGAAGACCACCTGATAGGTGACGCTGACCGGGGCGGTCTGGTTGCCGGCACGGTCCCGGGCGCCGGAGCAGGTGGCGGTGAAGTGGCCGACCTTGGGCCCGCCGGTGACGGACAGCGTGGCGGACTGAGCCACGCCGCTGTCGGCGTCGGTCGTCGAGCAGGCAGGGGTCACCGGCTTACCGAGGGTGATCTGCTCGCCCTGGCTGACCCCGGTGACCTTGACGGTGGGCGGTGTCACGTCCTCCGCCTCGGTGACTGCCTTGTACGCGTTGACCAGGCCGTACCCGAAGAAGCCGTTGACCGCGGGGTTGGCCGGGTCGAGCTTGCAGCGGCCCTGGGTGTAGTCGGTGCCCGAGGTCGGGCAGGCGAGGGGGATGGCCTGCTTGCGCAGGAGTTCGGCGATGTAGTCGGGGGTGGCTCCAGGGTGCTTGGAGACCAGGAGCGCGGCGACGCCGGCCACGTGGGGTGAGGCCATCGAGGTGCCCGACAGGGTCCGGTAGCTGCTCACGCCGGTGGAGGGTGAGGTGGAGTAGATGCTGGATCCGGGGGCGGCCACGTCCACGACTCCGAGTCCGAAGCTGGAGAAGGACGAGCGGGCCGGTTGGGTGGTCAGGCCGGGGGACCAGGGTCCGATGGCGGTGGCGGGGGCGGTGGGCTGGGTGGTGGAGGAGACCGTGACCACGCCGGGCATCTCGGTCGGCAGGTTGAGGCAGCTGGGGTCCAGGTCGCGCCGTACGGGGGTGGTGTCGTCCGGGCTGGTGGTGTCGACGGTCTTGTTGGCCAGGTCGTGGTTTTCGTTGCCGGCCGCGGCGACGTTCAGGATGCCGTGTTCGGTGGTGTAGGCGACCGCGCGCCGGACGGCCTCGACGACCGGGGCCTGGTCGGGCTGGCTCTCGCACCAGTACAGCCAGGGGTCGACGTAGTAGCTGTTGTTGGTCACCTGGATGTCGTGCTCGGCCGCCCAGATGAAGCCGCAGATCGCGTACTCGGGGAAGATGTAGCCGTCGGGGTTGACGACCTTGATGGAGGCCAGTTTGACGCCGGGTGCGACGCCGACGATGCCGACGTTGTTCTTGGCGGCGGAGATGGTGCCGGCCACGTGGGTGCCGTGGTAGTCGGCGGTGATGCTGGTGGGCCGCCACGCGCCGGGCGTGGTGTCGGGGGCGCCGGTGCCGACGCAGTTGACCGACTTGGACTGGTCCACCACTGGGGCGAGGTCCTGGTGGTTGGCGTCGATTCCGTCGTCGAGGACGCCGACGGTGACGGTGGCGCTGCCCAGGTTGACTTCGTGGGCGGCGCGGGCGCCGATGAGGATCATGTCGCTCTGCCGGGTCGCGTTCTCCATCGCGTCCGGCGTGTACGCGTCGAGTTCCTCGGTCATGGCGGGCAGGGCCGCGGTCCGGGTGGCTCCCGCGGAGCTGACGGCGTCGCCGTGCGCGACGGTCTTCACCTTCTGGGCGAACGTGGGATCGGTGGAGCGTGCGATGACCACGCCGATCTGCGCGTAGGAGATCATCACCTCGCCGCCGGCCTCGGTCACCGCAGCGGCGGCACCCGCCGTATGTCCTTTGTCGACGGCGTTGACGACGTAGCTGAGGTTGGGGCCGGCTGCGGCCGCCACCGCCGCGGACGGTACGAGGACCGCACCGATCGCGGCTACGACGGAGGTTGCTGCTGTGACGATGAGGGCGTGTCTGCCCGACCTAGAGATCATTCCAGGCCTTTCGGGGGGATAGTGGCAAGGGCCACACGATCTTGAGCGCGCCTCCTGTTAGCTACGAGAGGCCGGTGACCATAGTTGATGATTTTTCGCTTTTGTCATAGATAGGTCGAGATTTGCGACCAATGTGTGACATGTCCGTGTCTGTCGCGAGCCCAGGTCAGCCCTTGATCGCGCACACCAGGTCGTCGGGGGTGAACTGCGACGGATGGGGTTCTAGCCGGCGCTGGACACGACCCAGACCAACACAATCTCGGTGGGTGGGCAAGGCCGTCGACACTGGCTTCGGCCCGCCGAAGCGGCAGACCCTTCGCTGCTGATCAGGACGTGGGTCTTACGAACAGCGCGCGCGGTCCGGGCCGGCGAGTTCGTCTCTGTCGACGACTGCGCACAGTGTCGTTCCTGCCCCAGACCAAGGGCTGGAGTTCGGCGGGTGTGCTGGGCGCGTTTTCGGTGGCGAGTATCTCGCCGCGGGAGGTTATGGCGATGGAAACTCGCTGGCGGAAGTCGGAGAAGGTCTGTACCTCACCGTCGCTGCGACAGAGTTCCCATTTCGGGCATTCCAGCTCGGTATATGACATTCCCTTGTGCACATAATCATGCATTGTGGCCACCGAGACGGCCCAGCGACGGAACAGCGAAGACGAAGCCCGCACGGTGAGCAGCCCACCCGGCTGGTCCACCTCGGCGGCCCGACCATCTGGTTCGGGACGCCACTGCCGCCACCAGGTCCGGTCGGCCTGCCGGATGCGCGACTCGTTGACTGCCAGGTCGAGACCCCAGGTATGCCATCGGACGGTCCCAGACGTAGTCCCTGGTACGGCGAAGCGCCGGCTGAGCCGCAGGGCGGTCCGCGCTGGTAGATGCGTGAGGTCTGCGGGAACGAGGGCGATGGGGCTGCCTTGTTCGGCGTCGAACGGGTTGGGATCGATGAATCGCCGATCGATGATCACAACGGTGTCGGGTTGCCGTTGAAAGGACAGGCCCCACAACAGGCGGCTGAGCAGGAGCGCGCCGTGCGGGTCGGAGAGGATGTGCCAGGTCTGGTGGTAGAAGTTCGTGGAGAACCGGGCGCGGGTGCCGGGCCGGAGGGTGATCAACGTGTAGTCCCGGCCATCGGCCCGGAGGTGGCCTCGATGAAGCTTGAGGCGGTCTCCGGTCTGGCGGGTGTTGGATGGCCTGGGGTGCTTACGCACAACTCACCACGGTCTGTCCCTCCTCCTCGTTGATCTCATGAAAGCGTGTCGCGTACACCCTTCTCAACGGGATTTCGGAGAGGGGCACCCATGTGAAACGCCGCCTCCCCGATTTCGGAAGGCGGCGTTCGGGCTTGACAGACCATTAGCCCACCGGAACCAACGTCCCGGCCCCAGGCGAATGCCTTACACAATCACGGTTGTGCAAGGCACCCTGCCCGATGGTGTTAGCGGTTTCGATCGACCGGTCTAGCGCCCGTGGACCCGGTACTCGCCGTGCCGCCGGTGTTCACCGTGTCGCCGGTGCTCTCGCTCCATCCGGTGCTCTCGCTCCATCCGGTGCCGGCGCTGCTCTCGTTCCATCCGCTCTCGGTGCCGGCGGTGCTCTCGTTCCATCCGCTCTCCGTGCCGGCGGTGCTCTCGCTCCATTCGCTCTTCGTGCCGCCGGTGGTGGTCCCCGTTCATCCGGTCTCCGTGCCTCCGGCCGTCTCCATTGTCGTGCCGGTTCCTTCGTTCGCGTTCGCGAGGATCTGGTGGCCTCAGCGGGGACTGGGCGTTCGTAACGGTTGACGCGCTGGTGGATGTCGTGCTCGTCGGACTCTGCGCGGCTGACGCTTGGGATGCCTGGGCCATCACCAGGGTCGCGGCTCCCATGAGCGCCGCGCTCAGCAGTGATAGTCGCTTACCGTCCATTAGCGTCTCCTCCTGGATTCGCCTGACGTTTCCTACATATCCATCGTCTACATGGTTTTCGAAGGGCGTCCAGAGACGCTGGCAGGATTTAGCGGAAGGGAGGTACAAGCTATATGATCGTTTACGCGCCGTTCCAAACGCTAATCCGGAAGTTCGATTCTCTGGGGCTCCGCAGCGGGAAACATCTCGTTTTCCGATTTTAGAAACGGGCGGGCACGACTAACTATGCGACTAAACCTTCCGTCGGCCCCAGAGGTGCCGGTCCATCGCCGCGGTGCTGTACCCGGTGAGTACAGTGGAGGCAAGATGACGCCAAAGTCCAGGTACTCAGGTGCATTCCAAGACCGATGATCGGTCAAGGATGCATAGTCTGGCGCGCCAGGTCAGGCGGCGTGGTTGCCGCTCAGCGTCCGCGATCCCCACACGACCGTGACGGCTATCGCCGCGAACGCGATGAGCAGGCCCGCGATACGGACACCCTCATACGGATACCCATCCGGACCGAAGTCCAGGAACGGGCCGATCCAAGCGAGATTCGACAGGCCGTGCGCCAGCGCCGCGGCGAACACGCTCTTCCCCGTGTTGTTGTAGATCCAGGTGAAAATGACTCGCATCCCCACCGATCCAACAACCCACCAGGCGATCCAGCCCGCGGACCGGCCTGCCTGAACCAACGGCAATAGGTGCCAGAGTGCCCATACCAACCCCAGCAGAACCGAGGCCGGGAGTGCGCCCCATCGGTTCTGCATCGGGTCAATGGCGTATCCCGACCAGCCCAGCTCCTCACCAAGCCCGGCGACAAAGAATGCCAGGAATGCCACCAGCGTGCCCAGGACGGGGAACCGTGGCTCTGGAGCAGGTAATCCCGCGAGGCGCATGACACCATAGGTCAGCACAAAAATGCCGGGCAGCAGCAGAACAATCGGCAAATACCAGATCTTCGCCTTGATCTGTTTGAAATCGAAAGACCTGCGCAGCAGCCTGGCCACGCCTGCGGTTCCATCTTCCCGGTAGACAAGAATCGCGGCCGCCGCCACCGGACACACAATCATGAGCGCAGCCACCGGAAGGTCCGCCGATAACTGCCCTTGCGTCACCGCCCCGACCACCCAGAACGGAACAGAAAGAGCAAAAAGCAACAAGAAAAAGTTTAGCGGTGACCTGGCCCGCCGCCCGATCCCATCCGCGACTTCGGCCATTCCACCGCCTCCATTGGATCGCCCAGATTCTACCTGTCCCATCCCTGCAGCCAGCCGTCATGCCAAGGCCCCAAGACAGAGTCCATCGGCGGCGGTCACCGGGGCACTCCATCGTGCCCGGCGGCCTGGTAGGACCAGCCTTGCCATCGCTCGACGGTGATCAGGACGAGGGGGCCCTGGGGTGGGGTTTCGGCGTACTGGGGGTAGCGGGTGGTCAGGCGGGTGAGCCACTGGGCGGGTGGGTCGTGGGAGATGGTGGCCCGGCCGTCGGCTCGGGACCACCAGAGTTGGGTCCAGTCTTCGTCGTAGTGGTCGACCAGTACGGATACCCGGTCATTTTGGGCGATATTTCGTAGTCTGCGTAGGTTTTGGGTTCGTTTGGGTTTGTGGTCGATGGCGAAGGCGATCTGGTTGGAGTGCAGGGCGAAGACGATCGGGACGAGGTGGGGTGTTCCGGAGGAATCAGCGGTGGCCAGGTGGGCGGATCTGGCGGTGGTGAACTTCTCGCGGGCGGCGTCAGGGGTCATCGGAGGGCCCGTAGAGCGGAATCTGATGCGGATGTCATCGGATTCTCAGACAAGGCCGCCAGGCTGGAAGCCGAAAGGGAGGTGCCCATGGACGATCACGATAGAGGGCTGGCATTCGACCTGGCCAAGATAATCGGGCGGCGTGGCGCGCTGGGGCTGCTGGGCGGAGCCGTACTGGCGGGCGCGGTGGCCTGTGCCGCTGGAGACAACAGCGGGACGGCCGCGGCCAGTGGTGACCAGACGCGGAGCAGCGGTGGGGCCGCCGCCGAGGAGATCCCGGACGAGACGGCGGGGCCGTACCCGGGGGACGGGTCGAACGGGCCGAACGCCCTGACCCAGAGCGGCGTCGTACGGGAGGACATCCGGGCCAGTTTCGGCTCGGCGTCAGGGGTCGCCGAAGGGATTCCGCTCAACATCGAGCTGACCGTTCAGAAGGACGGCGCGGCCTTCGCGGGGGCGGCGGTCTACCTCTGGCACTGCGACCGCGAGGGGCGGTACTCGATGTACTCAGAAGGGGTGACCGGGGAGAACTACCTACGCGGCGTCCAGGAGGCGGACGAGAACGGAATCGTGCGGTTCACCAGCATTTTCCCCGGCGCGTACGCGGGCCGCTGGCCGCACATCCATTTCGAGGTGTACGGCAGCCTCAACGAGGCCACCACAGCCGCCGAGAGCGTGAAGGTCACCCAGCTCGCCTTCCCGGAGGACGTCTGCACGACCGTCTACGCCACCTCCGGCTACGAGCAGAGCGTCACCAACCTGGCCAACTCCTCCCTGGAGAGCGACAACGTCTTCGGCGACGGCTACCAGACCCAGCTCGCCACGATGTCCGGCGACCTCACCGCCGGTTACACCGCGAAACTCGACGTCCCGCTCACGTGACGGAGAACCCGGGCACCGACGGCCACCGTACGGTGAGCACCACCGAGTCCTCCTCGGCGCGCCAGGAATGATCCACCCCGTGCCCCCACACGACATAGTCCCCCTGCTCGGCCAGCAGGACGCTCCGGCCGGGAAGTTCCACCCGGAAGCGCCCGCTGACCAGGATGAGCAGGGCGGTGCGGTACTCGCCGGTGACCCACTGGGCGCGTTCGTCCCCGGCGGGATGAACGCCCCATTTGATCTCGACGTCCTTGCTGTGCCGCACCTCGGAAGGGGGTTTGAAATGACCGAGCAGCCACCCCCGGTCCATGGCCGAGTCCACGTTCGCATTGCCCACATACACGTTGTCCGTCACGAACGGTGACCGTACCAAGGGCCGGTCACGCCAGGCGGATCGATCCCTTCTTCACCGAGATCTTCTTCTTGGGCAGGGCGCGCTCGGCCGGCCCGGACACCACCCGTCCGTCCGAGATGGAGAACTTGCTGCCGTGGCACGGGCAGTTGATGGTCCGCCCGCTGACCGAGGCCACCGTGCACCCCTGGTGGGTGCACTTGGCGGTGAAGCAGCGGAAAACTCCCTTCTTCGGCTGGGTGACCACGTACTTCTTCTTGATGATTTTCCCGCCGCCGACGGGGATGCTCGACGTCTTGGCGAGGAAGATCCCTTGCGCGGCCTCGGTGGCCCCGGCGGGCCGGACGAGGGTGAGGGCGGCGGCGAATCCACCCGCGAGGCCCCTGAACACGAACTTACGGCGTGACTCCATAAACGGTGCCCTTCACACGAACACGGATGCCTCCGTACGAATGAACGGAACCCAGGAGAAACTGGTTCAACAAAAATGTACGGCCGGAGCCCGCCCCGGCCGTACCCCCAAGCGAAGCGCTACTTGGTCATGGGCCGCGACATCTCCTCGGCCTGCTGACGCGACTCCTCGGCGCTCTCCTTCATCACGTCCGCCCAGTGCCGGGCGTTCCGCCGGTACATGAGGAATCCGACGGCCCCCAGCGCGAGCCCGCCGAGGAACACCATCATCGGCCACATACCCCGGCCGCGCACCGGCATGGGCGCCGGATCCACCCGCCGCGCCGCCTGCGACAACATCGAGCTGAGCCGCGGCGCGAGTTGGTCCTCGACCGTGTGCGCCGCCTGGTCTAGCCTGGGTGCGGCCCACAACCTGACCTCCTCGATCCGGCTGTAGGTGCCCTCCCGGGCACTGCTGGCCAGATCACGGGCGCTCATGGCCATGTCGCGGGCGCTGCTGGCCATCGGGCCGACCCTGTCGGCCGCCCGTACCGCCTGGGCCTTCACCCGGCCCATCCGCGTCTCGGGCATGACTACGGTGACGCGGCGTTTTCTCATTTTCAGGGACACGGCAACCTCCCCCTGTCGTTGGGGCCCTGTGACGACCCTTCCCGCCTGACTGGGCGCCAATCCTGAACAGTTGCCGGTGGCGGCCTCGATACCCTGTCTTCGGACAATGCACACCGAGACCTGAACACCAAGGGGGCGGCCTCCGATGGCTGAGAACCTCATCGCGAATCTGCGCACCAACCACGGCACGATTCGCGTCAAACTGTTCCCGAACCAGGCGCCCAAGACGGTGCGCAACTTCGTGGAACTCGCCGAGGGCACCCGGGAGTGGACCCACCCGGAGACCGGCGAGAAGACCAACGCCCGGCTGTACGACGGCACTATCTTCCACCGGGTCATCAGCGGCTTCATGATCCAGGGCGGGGACCCGCTGGGCCAGGGCATCGGCGGCCCCGGCTACGAATTCGACGACGAGATCTACCCGGAGAACATCTTCAACCGGCCCTATCTGCTGGCCATGGCCAACGCCGGCAAGCGTTTCGGCAAGGGCACCAACGGCTCGCAGTTCTTCATCACCGTCGGCCCGACGCCCCACCTGAACCTGGGCCACACCATCTTCGGTGAGGTCATCGAGGGCAAGGAGGTGGTCGACTCGATCGCCACCACCGAGACCGACGGCCGGGACCGGCCGCTCAAGGACGTGGTGCTGGAATCGGTCACCATCGAGCGCTCCTGAGGCTCCACGCCCAGAGCCTGACGCTCGGCTGACACGGACGCCGCCTCGCCGGCCGGGGCGGGGTGGCGCGTCCGTGTGGCAGTCTGTGGATAGACCCCTGCGGAAGGACCCCATGACCACTCAGCAACCGCCGACCCAGCCGGGGGCGGGAGCGGTCCCCACCTGCTACCGGCACCCCGACCGCGAGACCTACGTGCGCTGCCAGCGCTGTGACCGGCCGATCTGCCCCGACTGCATGCGTGAGGCGGCGGTCGGCTTCCAGTGCGTGGAGTGTGTCCGCGAGGGCAACCGCGATGTGCGGCAGGCCAAGGCCGTCTTCGGCGGCGGCGCGGTGACCGTGCCCCGGGTGACCTGGACGCTCCTGGTCATCAACGTGCTCGCCTACTTCGCGGAGTTCGCCCTCGGCAACAGCTTCGTCAACCAGTTCAACACCTCGCCGGGCCACGTGGCCCAGGGCGAGTGGTACCGGCTGATCACCGGGGCGTTCCTGCACCTGCCCCCGACCAGCACGTTCGCGATCACCCACATCCTGTTCAACATGTGGGCGCTGTACGCGATCGGCCCCGAGCTGGAACGCCGCCTCGGGCACCTGCGCTTCCTGGCGCTGTACCTGCTCTCCGCGCTGGGCGGTTCGGTGGCGGTCTTCCTGGCCAGCGTGTACCCGGCGGTGGGCGCCTCCGGCGCGATCTACGGCCTGTTCGCCGCGCTCTTCGTGGTCTCCCGGCGGCTCGGGTACGACGCGCGTGGCGTGCTCTGGCTGATCGGCATCAACGTGGTGCTGACCTTCGTCGTCGCCGGGATCAGCTGGCAGGGCCACCTGGGCGGCCTGCTGGTGGGCGGCCTGGTGGCGCTCGTCTTCGCGTACGCGCCGGAGCGGAACCGCACCGCGGTGCAGCTGGGCGGTACCCTGGTGATTCTCTTGGTCCTCGTCGCGACACTGGCGCTCGGAGAGCCGTACGCGTTGATCGCGGAAGTGCAACGGCGATACGGCGGGTGAGTCGGCCGGGGCCGGGCTGGTTTCCCCAGGCTGTGGATAAAGCCTGTGGAAAGTTTCAGCCCGGCACGCCCCGCTGCCGTGCTACCGCCACTTGGTGGACAGCACCACGCCGAAGATGAGCAGGCTGAACCCGATGAGCAGGTTCCAGTTGCCGAGCGCCCCGAAGACCGGGCCGGTGTTGCCGACGACGTAGTACGCGGCGATCCAGCCGATGCCGAGCAGCCAGGACGCCACCATGACCGGCGCCAGCCAACGCGGGCTGACCTTGACCGTGGTCGTCTTCTGCGGCGGTGTGTAGACGGCCTTCTTGCGGACGTGGGATTTGGGCACGGGAGTTCTCCTGATAATCACCCGCGCTGTCTTGCGGGTTTGCCAGTAAGCGTACGCGAGCGAAGTCCGGAGTAAGAATAGTCGGGCCTGCCCCTGAGGGCCATTCCACGGCAGGCTGCATCTCGATACGCCCTGGCCCCCAGGGCAAACAAATCGCCAACGCGGGCCCGTTCGCCGGTCGCCGGGATGCCGCCGCACGTACGGTGGTACACCGCGACACAGGAGGGAGCGCGTGCCGTGCGGGTGATGCTGCGGACGTTCGGTGAGGTCAGCATCACTCTCGGTCTGGTGCTGCTGCTGTTCTGCGCGTACCTGCTCTGGGGGACCTCCGCGTACACCGAACGCCACCAGGAGGAGCTCCAGCGGCAGTTGGCGGAGGGCCCGCCGGCCCGGGAGGAGGCGCTCGGCAGGATCCGGCTGGGCCGGGCGCTGGCGCTGATCCGCATTCCCCGGCTGGGCGCGGACTACAAGTACGCCATCGTCGAGGGCATCGACGCCGAGCACCTCCGGCAGGGCCCCGGCCACTACCCCGGCACCGCGCTCCCCGGCCAGATCGGAAATTTCGTGGTATCGGGCCACCGGACGACGTACGCCGCGCCTTTCAACCGGCTCGACGAGCTCCGCCGGGGCGACGACGTGATCATTGACGCCCGGGAGGCCCGCTACACCTACCGGGTGACCGGGGTGAAGATCGTGCTCCCCACCCGGGTCGACGTCATCGACCCGGTCCCGGAGCACCCGGGCAAACGCCCCACCCAGGCCCGGCTCACCCTCTCCACCTGCCATCCCGAATACTCCGCCAGGGAACGCCTCATCGTGTACGGCGTGCTCGCCACCACCCAGGAACGACGTACCTAGCATGTACCGATTCATCTGGCGCCTGCTGCCCGGCGGCCTGCCCGCCAAGCTGATCACCGTCCTGCTGCTGGTCACCCTGGCCGCCGCCCTACTCTGGTACCTGGTGTTCCCCTGGCTGGAACTCCACGTGCCGTTGGACCAGGTGACCGTCGGAGGGTGAGCGGGTGCGCGTCCTGGTGGTGGACAACCACGACAGCTTCGTCCACACGATCGTGCAGTACCTGCGCGAGCTCGGTGCCACCTGCGACGTCCGCCCCCGCGACCAGGTCACCCTCCAGGACACCGCCGGCTTCGACGGCGTGCTCGTCTCCCCCGGCCCCGGCACCCCCGAAGCCGCCGGGGTCAGCGTCCCGCTGGTCCGCCACTGCGCCGGCCGCGACCTGCCGCTGCTCGGCGTCTGCCTCGGCCACCAGGCCATCGCCATCGCGTACGGGGCGAGCGTGGCCCGCGCCCCCGAGCTCATGCACGGCCGCACCAGCCGGATCAGCCACGACGGCCGCGGCGTCTTCCGCGATGTGCCCACCCCGGTGACCATGACGCGCTACCACTCGCTCGCGGTCGTCCCCGGCACGGTGCCGCCGGAGCTTACGGTGAGCGCCACCACCCCCGACGGCACCATCATGGGCCTGCGCCACCACACCGCCCCGATCGAGGGCGTGCAGTTCCACCCCGAGTCGGTGCTGTCCGAACACGGCCATCGACTGCTCGGAAACTGGCTCCGACAAATCATGTAACGCCCGACATGTCGGCAACGACATCACAATGAGGGTTTCCGCCATTGCCCCCGAGTGGCGGAAACCCTCTGTGTCATGGCGATGCTGCGCATCGCGGCGAGGGCGCTCAGGTCCGGTGCCTTCCCTCCTCCGCTCTGGTCGCTGCGCTCCCGGCGCTCCGTCAGTCCAGGCACCGGCGCGCCCTCGGGGCAAGTGGCTTCGTCACGAAATTGGGTGCCGTGAATAGGAAGAACCCCTCCCCCGCTCGGGGGAGGGGTTCTCGGTTAGCCGTTGGGGTTGTCGCCGATGGGGACGTCGCCGGGGTCCGTGACGTCGGGTGGGAAGCCGCCGTCGTCCGTCGGGGTGTCGTCCGGGGTCGGTTCCGCCGACGGGCCGCTGGAGACGACCAGCGTGATGGTCCGGCCCGGCGGGTGCTTGCTCCCGGCGGCCGGGGCCTGGTCGATGACCTGACCGGCGACCACCGAGTCGCTCGGCTGCTGCACCAGCTTCACCCGGAAACCGGCCTGCTCCAACGTGCTCTTGGCCTCCTCGGCCAGCAGGCCCACCACGCTCGGCAGCTCGATCAGCTCGGTCGGCAGCGTCAGCCGGACCTTGCTCTCCTTCGGCGCCTCGGTGCCCGGCGCCGGCTTGGTCTCGATCACCTTGCCCTGCTCGGACGTGGAGTTCTTGTACGTCACCGTCCACGAGAAGCCCGCCGCCTGGAGTTCGGCCTGCGCCTCCTCCAGCGTCTTGCCGATCACGTTCGGCACCTGCATGGTCTCCACACCCTTGGAGACCATCAGCTTGATCTCGCTGCCCTTCTCCACCGAGCTGCCAGGACCGGGATCGGTGCTGATCGCCCGGCCCTTCTTGATGTCGGGGTTGAACTCCTGCACCGGGGTGACCTTCAGCCCGAGCTCGGTGAGCAGCTTCTCCGCCTCCGCCTGTGGCTGGTTCTCCACGATCGGCACGTCGACCTTGTCGGTCGTGGTCGGTCCGCCGGGGGAGCTCAGGAACTGGTAGCCGATCAGGATGAAGGAGGCGATGACCAGCAGCGGGATGAGGATCCAGGCCGCCGTCTTGAGCGCGGTGTTCCCGGTGTTGCGCTGCCGGTGCCGGTCGCTGCGGCTGCCCCGCTCCTCCTGGCCGTACTCGTACGGCTCGATGTGCCGGGTGCCCTGGGTGGGCGGGCCGCCGGCGGCCGTCATCGCCCGGGTGCGGTCGGCCCCGGCGTACTGGCCGTAGTTGTTGGCCAGCGCCATCGTCTGCGGGTCCATCGGCATGCCCTGGACCGCGCGCTGGATGTCGGCGCGCATCTCGGCGGCGCTCTGATAGCGGTGCACCGGGTCCTTGGCCATCGCCTTCAGCACGATCGCGTCGCACCACTTGGGGATGTCCGGGTCGATCCTGGACGGCGGGATCGGATCCTCCCGCACGTGCTGGTAGGCGATCGCGACCGGCGAGTCCCCCGTGAACGGTGGCTGGCCGGTGAGCAGCTCGTAGAGCACGCACCCCGTCGAGTAGATGTCGCTGCGCGCGTCCACCCGCTCGCCCCTGGCCTGCTCGGGGGAGAGGTACTGGGCGGTGCCGATCACCTGCGCGGTCTGGGTCATGGTGGCGGCCGAGTCGGCCATCGCCCGGGCGATGCCGAAGTCCATCACCTTGACCTCGCCGTTGCGGGTCACCATGATGTTCGCCGGTTTGATGTCCCGGTGCACGATCCCGCCGCGGTGGCTGTAGTCGAGCGCCCGCAGGATGCCGTCCACCAACTCCGCCGCCCGCTCCGGCATGAGCCTGCGGTCGGCCCGGAGCAGGTCGCGCAAGGTACGGCCGTCCACGTACTCCATCACGATGTACGGCACGGGCGTGCCGTCCGTCATGTCCTCACCGGTGTCGTACACCGCGACGACCGCCGGATGGTTGAGGGACGCGGCGGACTGCGCCTCGCGCCGGAACCTGGCCTGGAAGGTATGATCCCTGGCCAGATCAGAACGGAGCGTTTTGATCGCGACGATGCGGTCCAGCCGGATGTCCCGGGCGCGATACACCTCGGCCATGCCGCCACGCCCGACGACGCCGTCGAGTTCGTATCGACCGCCGAGTAGCCGTGGCTGAGTCATTTCCTGCACTGTCCCTTGCCGTTCATCTTGGGGTGCCGCCGATGTCCATCATCGACCCCGTACGTCATGGCGTCTCCTCAATCGAGAGGCTTGCGGCGCTTGGGGTTAATGAGGGGCTTGGAGTCTCGCTCGGGGATGGAGTCTCACTGGGCGTCGGGGTCGGGGTGGGTGTCGGGGTCGGAGACGGCGACGGGCTCTCCGAGGGCGAAGGCTCCGTCGTGCTTACGGTAGCCGACGGCGAGCGCGACGGACGGGCCGACGTTACTGTAACCGGGGGTTTGGAAGCCTTCGGAGTGGGTTTCAGGCTCGGGGATGGCACTTCCGAGACCTGAATCACCTCGGCCGTCGGCGGCGCGCTCTCCGGCGGCTCGCCGCCCCCGAACCGGGCCAACGCGAACGAGCCCAGCCCGACCGCGGCCACCACCAGCGCCGCCAGGGCCACCACCCGGCCATGCCGGCGAGGGGGTGGCGGCGGGAGCGGCAGCGGGGTGATCCGGCCGGTCGGACCGCCCGTCGGCGGGGAGCCCACCCGCCGGACCGCGAACCCGGACGGGTCGGTCAGCGTGCGCAACTCGGTGCTCAGCCCCGTGTTCAGCTCGGTCGGGCCGCCCCCCGCCAGGGTGTCCTTCAGCACGAGCGCCCGGTCGCCGAGCTCCCGGGCGCCGGCCGGCCGCATCGCCGGATCCTTCGCGAGCATCGCCGCCACCAGGGCGCGCACCGGCGGCGGCACGCTCTCGGGCAGCGGGGGCGGCGGGTCGTTCAGGTGGTGGAGCGCGATCGCCACCTGCGTCTCGGCGATGAACGGCGGCCGCCCGGCCAGGCACTCGTAGGTCACCACGCCCAGTGAGTAGATGTCGGTGGCCGGGGTCAGCCGGGTGCCCGAGGCCTGCTCGGGGCTGACGTACTGGGCGGTGCCCAGCACGGTGCCCGTCTGGGTCACCGGCGCCGCCTCCAGCGCCCGCGCGATGCCGAAGTCGGTGATCTTCACCTGGCCGGACTCGGTGATCAGCAGGTTGCCCGGCTTGATGTCCCGGTGGATGATCCCCGCCCGGTGCGCCGCCTGCAGCCCGCGCGACGCCTGCGCCACCACGTCCAGGGTGACCTCGGCGCTGAGCCGCCCGTTGCGGGCCAGGATGGCCGACAGCGGCTCCCCGTGCACCAGCTCCATCACCAGGTAGGCGGTCTCGTCGTCCTCCTCGCCGTAGTCGAAGACCTGGGCGATTCCCGCGTCGGCCAGCCCGGCGGTGATCCGCGCCTCGCTCCGGAACCGCTCACGGAAGGCGGGATCGGCGGCCACGTGCGCGCGGAGCAGCTTCACCGCGACCTCGCGGTGGAGCAGCTCGTCGGTGGCCCGCCACACCTCGCCCATGCCGCCGGCGGCGATACGGGCGGTGAGCCGGTAGCGGTTACCGAGCAGCGGGTGACTCATTTGGACTGGAGCACCGCCTGCAGGACCTCCCGGGCGATCGGCGCCGCGGTGTGGCCACCGGTGGCCTCGTTGCCGGCGCTCCCGGACTCGATGAACACGCAGACCGCGACCTCCGGGTCGTCAGCCGGGGCGAACCCGATGAACCAGGCGTGCGGCGCGGGCGCGTCACCGGCCTCGGCGGTGCCGGTCTTGCCGGCCACGCTCACGCCCGGGATCTGCGCCGAGGTCGCGGTGCCGGCCTGCACCACCGAGACCATCATCTGCTTGAGCTTGTCGGCCACGTCGGCGCTGACCGCCTCCGACAGCTCGTCCGGACTGGCCTCGTCCAGCACCCCGCCGTCCGGGCCGACCACCTTGTTGATCAGGTACGGCTTCATCACGGTGCCGCCGTTGGCGATGCCCGCCGCGACCAGCAGCATCTGCAGTGGGGTCATCTGGTTGTTCCGCTGCCCGATGGACAGCTGGGCCAGCGCGGCCAGCTCCTCCTCCGGGCCGATGTCGCTCTTGGCGACCGGCAGGGTGAACGGGACCGGCTCCCCCATCCCGAACTTGGCCGCCTGCTCGCGCATCTTGTCCCAGCCCAGCTCCATGCCGAACTTGGCGAAGGGGGTGTTGCACGAGCGCTCCAGCGCGTACCGCAGCGTCACCTGGCCGCCGCCACAGGCGGCGCCGCCGTAGTTGGGCAGGCCCACCGTGGTCTGCGGCAGGTCCAGTACCTGGGGGGCGGCCACCATCGTCTCGGGTCCGCGGCTCGGATCGTCCTCCAGGAACTCCGCCGCGGTCACCACCTTGAACGTGGAGCCCGGCGGGTAGGTCCGCTCGGTGGCCCGGTTGAGCAGCGGGTGCTGCTCGTCCGCGTCCAGCTTGTTGTACGCGTCCGCCACCTTGCCCTTGTTCGGCAGGGCCAGCGTGTTCGGATCGTACGTCGGCAGCGAGACCATGACCTGCACGGCGCCGGTCTTGGGGTTCATCGCCACGATGGCGCCCCGCTTGCCGCTGGCCCGCAACTGGTCGTAGGCCACCTTCTGGGCCCGCGAGACCAGGGTCAGGTCCACGCTGGCGCCCTTGGGCGGCTCGTTGCTGATGAAGTCGATGGCCCGGCGGACCAGCAGGTCCGGGTGGCTGCCGTCCAGGTACTTCCCGGCCGCCGCCTCGATGCCGCGCGAGCTCTCCGGCGCGAAGAAGCCGAGCACGTGCGCGTACATCTTCCCGTCGGGGTACTCCCGCTCGAAGCGGAACTCGCTCTTGGTGTCCACCGTCTTGGCCAGCGTGGTCTTGCCGTCGTCGGCGGTGATCCAGCCGCGGTCCACGCTGTAGCGGGCGAAGAAGGCGCGCTTGTTGCGGGAGTCGTTCCGGTAGTCGTCGGCCTTCACCGCGCCGAGGTAGTTCACGTTCGCCATGAGCAGGCCGAACATGACCAGGCAGGCTATGGCGGCGCGCTTGAGAGTACCGTTCATCGCTGGAACACCTGTGTCAGTCCTTCGTCCTGGATCGCCTGGGGCGGGGGCCGTCGGGCCGCATCCGACATGCGTACCAGCAGGGCGATAAGGATCCAGTTAGCGAGCAGGGCGGATCCGCCGGCCGACATGAACGGCGTGACCAGGCCGGTGAGCGGGATCAGGTTGGTGACACCGCCGACGATGATGAACACCTGCCAGGCCAGGATGAAGGACAGGCCGCCCGCCAGCAGCTTGGAGAATGGGTCCCTGGCCGCGATGGCGGTGCGCAGGCCGCGCTCGACGATCAGCGCGTACACCATCAGCAGCGCCATCAGGCCGGTCAGGCCCAGCTCCTCGCCGGTGGCGGCGAAGATGAAGTCCGAGAACGAAAGCGGGATCTCCTTGGGGTGGCCTTCGCCGAGGCCGGTGCCAAGGATGCCGCCGGAGCCGAGGGCGAACAGGCCCTGCATGAGCTGGTAGCTGCCGCCGAGCTCGCGGTCGTAGAGCTCGGGGGACTCCGGGTTCAGGAACACCTCGAACCGGGCCGCCACGTGGTCGAAGATCTGCCCGGCCAGGATCGCGCCGCCCAGGAAGAGCAGCACGCCGATGAGCACCCACGAGGTGCGCTGGGTGGCGACGTAGAGCATCACGATGAACGTGCCGAACAGCAGCAGCGAGCTGCCCAGGTCCTTCTGCAGGATCAGCACGGCCAGGCTGAAGCCCCAGGTGATCAGAACCGGGCCGAGGTCACGGGCCCGGGGCAGGTCGATGAAGAGCAGCCGCCGCCCGGCCAGCGCCAGCACGTCCCTCTTGGCGACCAGGTATCCGGCGAAGAACACCACCAGCGCGAGCTTGGCGAACTCCGAGGGCTGGATGCTGAAGCCGCCGATGCCGATCCAGATCCGGGCGCCGTTGATCTCCTTGCCGATGAACGGCACCAGCGGGAGCACCAGCAGCCCGAGGCCGACGAAGCCCAAGGTGTAGGTGAGGCGCTGCAAGGCGCGGTGGTCCTTCAACACGATCAGCGTCGCGGAGAACATGACCACGCCGAGCGCCGTCCACATCAGCTGGTTGGTGGCGGAGGCGCCCCCCTGGCCGGTCTGCTCGATCCGGTAGATCATCACCAGGCCGATCCCGTTGACCAGCGTCACCAGCGGCAGCAGCAGCGGGTCGGCCCACGGCGCGAACCTGGCCAGCACCAGGTAGGCGGCGAGCATCAGGCCACCGAGGCCGAGACCGTAGGTGAGCATGCCGGCCGGAATCTGGCCATTGATGCCCAGGCCCACGCTGGCGTACGCCCCCATCACGATCACGATGGCGAAGGCGAGCATGAACAGCTGCGCCCCCCGCCGTTTCGCGGTCATGGGGACGGGCGCGACCTCGACTCCCGGTGTGGCCGTCACTTACCCGACTCCGTCGGGGAGGGGCTGGCCGCGGGCTCGGTGTCGTCCGCGGTCTTGACGGTGCCCTGCAGCGCCAAGATCCGATCCTTTCCGGCTTGCAGGCTGTCGACCACGATGTTGCCGCGGACCCGCGCCTGCTCCACCGGCGGCAGCGCGGACACCGACAGCTTCGGGTCGTGCACCACGTGCTTGAGGGAGACGAATCCGAGATCCGCGTCGACGCCCTGGAAGACGACCAGCCGGTCGCCCTCCGCGCCGACGTAGAACTGGTCCTGGGTCCACTGATAACCGTAATAGCCGCCGAGCCCAAGCGCGGCGGCGATAACGGTAAGCAGGGTGACCACAAGCGGCCACGATCGTTTCTTCCTGGCCCGGCGGCCGGACGCGAGCGCCTCCGGCCGCGGACTCTCGTCCAGGTCCAGGTCGGTGATCACCGGTTGCGGGGCGGTCGCCGTGGCCGCCCGGCCGGCCGGTGTGTCCGGCGAAGGCGAGCGCATCCGGCCGGACCCGGCCGCACCCACCACTGCCGCGGCGTGGTTGAGCGCCGGCACGTCGTCGCTCTCGACGACGTCGGCCAGCACGCAGGTGATGTTGTCCGGCCCACCGCCCCGGTTCGCCAGGTCGATGAGCTGGCGCACCACGTCCTCCGGATCCTCGATCGTGGAGAGCGTGTGGTGCAGGGTCTCGGCGCTGACCACGGTGGACAGGCCGTCCGAGCAGAGCAGGTACCGGTCGCCCAGCTGGGCCTCCCGGTCCTGCAGGTCGGGGTCGACCTCGCCGCTGCCGTCCAGGGCGCGTAGCAGGATCGAGCGTTGCGGGTGGTTGGCCGCCTCCTCCTGGGTGATCCGGCCATCGTCCACCAGCGACTGCACGAGTGTGTGGTCGTGGGTGATCTGGTACAGCTCGTTGTTGCGCAACAGGTAGGCACGTGAATCGCCGACGTGCACCAGCGCGAACCTGGCGCCGTTCCACAACATCGCGGTGAGCGTGGTACCCATGCCCTTGAGGCTCGGATCGCGGGCGACCATCGTGTGCAGCTGATGGTTGGCGTCACGGACCGCGGCCTCGATCGTGCCGAGCAGATCACTCCCGTAGGCGTCCTTGTCCAAGGACGACAGTGCGGCGATGGCGACCGAGCTGGCCACCTCGCCGTGAGCATGCCCGCCCATGCCGTCGGCGACGGCCAGCAGGCGGCCGCTAGCGTACGCCGAGTCCTCGTTCCCTTCGCGGAGGAGGCCGACGTCCGAGCGGGCGGCGTAGCGGAGTGCGATTGTCATTTGCGCAATTCGATGACGGTCTTGCCGATGCGTATCGGGGTTCCGAGAGGCACCGGCGTCGGGCGGGTCACTTTGGAACGGTCAAGATACGTGCCGTTGGTGGAACCGAGATCTTCCACGATCCACTGGCCGTCCTGGGGGAAGAGCCGGGCGTGCCGGCTCGATGCGTAGTCGTCGCTGAGGACGAGCGTGGCGTCAGTCGCCCGGCCGATGGTGATGGGCGTCTCCGTGAGGTTGATGATGGTCCCTTGCAGAGGGCCACCCGTGACGACCATTTGACGAGGTTCCCCCCTCTTGGGCTTTGACACCGGTTTCGCCGGTTTGGCGGGCTTCCGTGGCGATGCCGGGGCCGTACGTGGACCGAACAAGTCTGTCCGGATCACACCGACCGCGGCAATGACAAAGAACCAGAGCACCGCCAGAAAAGCGAGCCGGATCAGCAGCAGCGTGAGCTCGGACATGGACCGTTTGTCTACCTTTAATCGCGCCGGAACACCAGAGTCGTGCGACCCAGTGTCACCCTCGTCCCGTCCTGCATCTCGATCCTGCGGACCGGTTGCCCGTTGACGAAGGTGCCGTTCGTGGAGCCGAGATCAACCAGGACCACTTGCTGACCTTCGACCCGTAGCTCGGCATGATGCCGCGATACGCCCGGATCCACCAGCCGTAGATCACAATCGGTACCCCGGCCGAGCAAAGTGACCGGAGTGGTCAGCTCGTAGGACCGCTGGCCCTGCGGATCGTCCTGGGTGGAGACCAGCAGCCGGGGATGCCCGCCGAACGCGCTCTGCCGGCCGACCGGCACATCGCTGACCGGCTGGCGGATCTCGTCCTGTTCAACCGTCGCGCCGCGGATCACCCCGGACCTGATCCGGAACAACCCCACCGCCAGGTCTTCAGCGGTCTCGAAGCGGACCCGGACCGGGCCCACGAACGAGTACCCCTGCTCCTTGGCGTACTCCCTGGCGAGATTGGCAAGTTCGTGGCTGATGCTGTCGGCGTACACCTCCAGCCGTTCGCTGTCGGTCGTGGACAGCTCCACCACGAAGTCGTTCGGCACGAGCGTGCGGCCCTGAGCGACGATCGCGGCGCGCTCGTCCATCTCTCGCTGGACGGCACTCGCGACCTCGACCGGTTGAAGGTCGGACTTGAACGCGCGTGCGAAGGCGCCTTCAACCAAGCCTTCGAGCCTGCGCTCGAAGCGCTGAAGGACTCCCACCGGTTACCTCCCTTCCTCCATCGTCTACAGGGATCGTATCCGGGTTCAGTAGCACTGGCGGTTCCGTGCTAACCTTTCACAGCACCCGAAGACGGGGGCACCCGCAAGGGGCAAGTGGCGGAATGGCAGACGCGCACGGTTCAGGTCCGTGTGTCCGAAAGGACGTGGGGGTTCAACTCCCCCCTTGCCCACGAACGACCGGCCTTGGCTGTTTGGAAGCTTCGCTTCCTTCCCGCCAGGCCGTTCTTTGTTTGTACGGGGGGGCGACCCCCCGAACCCCCCGATGTGGGGGGCTCTGCCCCCCACGCCCCCCGGCTCGTTGCCCTCTTGGGGGGTAAAATTGGTTGCCGGGTTGGCTTGTAGGTCATGTGGGTGCCCTCGCGCTTCTTGTTCCTGGTGCCCGTTGTATCTGTGATTCGTTTGGTTGCGGGCTTTGGTTTTTTTGCTGATGCGAGGGTTGTCCGCATCTTTGCGAATCCGTTGCCTTTGGTGCGTGTGACCTGGTGGGTGCGAGGTTGCTGCGGTGTCGGTGGGGTCAGTCTGGTGATCGCGGCTTTCAAATTGCTAGCTGGTTGCTTGCGAGGCCGTCTTCATTCGAATGCCGCGGACAACGCCCGGCTGCCACGGACAACGCCCGGCCCCTCCTCGCACCCCGGCAGTGATGACCTAAGAAGGCAAATGGTTCAGATGGTTCAGACGGTCAGTAGTTGTGCGGTGAGTGTGTTGAGGCTGATCACCCCTACGGGACGGCCGACTTGGTCGGTTACGGCCGCTAGGTGGGCGTGAGCGTCCTGGAGGGTGGTCAGGGCGTCGGGGATGGTGGCGGTGGCGGGGATGTGGGGCGCTGGGGTTACCAAGGTCGCCAGAGGGGTGGCGGGGTGGATGAGGGTGTCTCGGAGGTGGAGGACGCCGCAGATCCGGTCGTTCTCCGTAACCAGCATGCGGAGATTTCCTGTGGCGGCGGCCAGGTCGTGAATCTCGTGGGCGGGGGTTGTGGAACGCACGATGGGGGCCTCGGTCAATGGGGTCATGAGGCGGCCCACCGTCTGGGTCTGCGCGCGCAGAGCTCGGGTGAGCAGGTCATGTTCGTTGCGGTCGAGCATGCCCATGCGACCGGATTCGGCGACCAGAACGGCCAGCTGGTGGGGGGTGCGGGTGGTTGCCAGCTCGTCCTTGGGTCGTACGCCGCAGGCGCGGAGCAGAGCGTTGGTGAGTCCGTTGAGGCTGGCCAGAACAGGTCGAACCAGCCAGACGAAGCCGCGGAACGGGATAGCCAGGGCCAGAGCCGACTGTTCGGGGTGGGTGAGGGCCAGCGACTTGGGTGCCATCTCACCGACCACCATGTGCAGGAAGGTGACGATGGCCAGGGCCACCACATAGGAGAGAGCGGTCTGCACGCCCGCGGGCAGCGCCCCCAGAAGGGGTTCCAGCAGATGGTGGATGGCGGGCTCGGTAACCATGCCGAGGCCCAGCGAACACAGCGTGATGCCCAGCTGGGCGCCGGCCAGCATGATCGAGAGTTGTCGGCTGGACCGAACCGCGGCACGGGCCGCCAGCCGGGCCATACGGCCGCTTGAGGCCTCTTCCAGGCGGTGACGCTTGGCGGAGATCACGGCGAACTCGGCGGCCACGAAAACGCCGTTGAGCACGAGCAGGACGATGCCGAGCAGGATCGCGGTCAGGCTGTTCACGCGGGCCTCCCCTGGAAGAGCGCCGAGAACAGCTCAGGGGCGTAGTCGGCCCCCGCACCGCCCACCGGTGGGGAATCCTCAGGCTGGAGGGGGGCCTCCGGAACACCCAGCGAGAGCCGTACCCACTCGGGCACGCGGCGATGGACCTGAAGAACGGTCAGCTGTGCGTGCGGCGCGGGGGACTCGTCCTCCAGGATGTCGGTTTCCGTCAGCGTCGGAACGGTGACGGTGTCCCCGGTTTCGGCCATCCGGCCGAGTTCGGCGAGGATCAGGCCGCCGATGGTCTCGTACTCCTCGCCCTCGGGAAGCTCCACCCCCGTGGCGCGCTCGACCTCGTCGATGCGGAGGGTGCCGGGCACGTCCCAGGAGCCGTCGGCGTTGGCGCGCACCCCCAGCGGCTCGGGGTCGTTCTCGTCGACCAGCTCGCCGACCAACTCCTCGGCCAGGTCCTCCATCGCGACCACGCCGGCCAGCCCGCCGTACTCGTCGATGACGCAGGCGAAGGTGTCGTTGCCGACCATGCGCTTGAGCAGCTCGGTGACCGGCAGGGTGGCCGGAACCAGCAGCGGCGCGCGGGTGATGTCGCTGATGGTGCCCGCACCGGGGGAGCGCAGGTACTCCAGCAGCCCGGTGACGCCCACCACGTCGTCGTCACCGTCGTCGCCGAGGACGGGGTAGCGGGAGTGCCCATGCTCCCGTACGGCCTCCAGCAGGTCGCCGACCGGATGGGAGGCCCGCAGCCAGACCACCCGGGTCCGCGGGACCATCACCTCCTCGGCGGTCCTGTCACCGAACTCCAGGGCGCGTTCCAGCAGTTCGGCCAGGCGCGACGGCAGCTCGCCGGCGGCGCTGGACTCGGCCACGATGCGGGACAGCTCCTCCGGGGTGGCGCCGTGCTCCAGCTCTTCGACCGGCTCGATCCCGGCCAGCCGGACCAGCCGGGTGGCGGCGGAGTCGAAGAGACGGATCACCGGACCGGCCACCTTCAGGTAGATCAGCGTGACGCGGGCCAGCGCGGTCGCCACCTGCTCAGGACGGGCGATACCAAGGTTCTTGGGGGCGAGTTCCCCAAGAATCATTTGCACAATGGTCGCGATCGCCACACCGATTGCCACGCTCACCCCGGGCACCGCCCCCGCGGGCAGGCCGAAGTCCTCCAGCGGGACGCGGATCACGTCCGCGATGGCGGGCTGGGCGATGAAGCCGACCAGCAGGGTGGTGACGGTGATGCCCAGCTGGGCGCCGGACAACATGAACGACAGACGGCCGGTGACCTCGACCGCCCGGGCGGCGGCCGGATCGGCCTCGGCGCGCTCGCGCAGCATGGTCCGGTCGGCGGCGACGTAGGCGAACTCCTGGGCCACGAAGAAGCCGGTGGCCAGGGTGAGCAGAAGAACAGCGAGGAGACCGAGGGCGATGCTCATCAGGCACCGGCCTCACGGGAACCCGTGCGCAGGCACGGGCCGGTACTCCAGGGGTCCGAAACGGACACGATGGTCCTTTCAACGTGGGGTCTACCACCGTAACGGCTCAGCCGCCGTTGGTGTTTCCGGGTTCTCGTTTGTGTACTTTTCCATAAGAAAACCTTGGCGCCAGATCTGCGGGCATAGCGGGCTACCGCGTACCGTCAAGGTAAGTGCGGTACTGGGCAAAGTGGGGGTTTGGACCGTGGCACAGGACGACGACCCGACGCGTGCGATGCGTCGGCCGGGGGACGCTCGATCAGCGGGCACACCGGCCTACCGCGTGCCCCAGGCACCCCCGCCGCCACCCCCGCCCCCGGTGGCCGAGACCCGGATCGACAGCGATCTCGCGAACCAGTTCCGGAGCGCGCCCACCGCGCCGCCGGGACGCTCCAAGGTGTACGGCAAGGTGCGTTCGGGTTCCAGCCCGGTCAAGCCGTTCTCCAGCGGGGGCGGCTCTGCCCCCGAGGAACCCCGCCGCCCCCGGCGGATCGGCCGCAAGATCGCCATCGGGTTCGTGATCTTCCTGGTGGTGCTGCTGGCCGGCGGCGTGGGCACCTTCTTCTGGGTCAGCTCCAAGATGAACAACGTCGAGGCGTTCACCGACTACGACGGCCGTCCCGCGGAGACCCCCGGGCAGGACTGGCTGCTGGTCGGCTCCGACAGCCGGGCCGGCCTCAGCGCCGCCGAGCGCAAGAAGCTCCGCACCGGCAAGGCGGTCGGCAAGCGCACCGACACCATGATGCTGCTGCACATCCCGGAGGGCGACGGCCGCCCCACCCTGGTCAGCCTCCCCCGGGACTCCTACGTCCCGATCAACGGCCACGGCAGCGACAAACTCAACGCCGCGTACGCCTTCGGCGGCCCCAAGCTCCTCACCCGGACCGTGGAGGAGGTCACCGGCATCCGCGTCGACCACTACATGGAGATTGGTTTCGGGGGCTTCGTCGGCATCGTGGACGCCATCGGCGGCGTGGAGATCTGCGTCAAGCAGGACATCAAGGACCCCAAGGCCGGCATCAACCTGAAGAAGGGCTGCCAGGAGATGGACGGCGGCACCGCGCTCGGCTACGTCCGCACCCGGGCCACCGGCGCCATCCCCGACTTCGAGCGCACCGAGCGGCAGCGGCAGTTCTTCTCGGCCGTGGTGCAGAAGGCGGCCAGCCCCGGCACCCTGATCAACCCGTTCACCTCGATCCCGCTGGCGCTCAGCGCCGCCGAGTCGGTCGCGGTCACCCCGGGCACGGGGATGTTCGACCTGCTCTCACTGGGCATGGCCATGAAGAACAAGCCGTTGACCACCGCCGTGCCGATCGGGTCGCTGCCCACCATCAACGGTCAGGCCGTGGTCAAGTGGGACAACGCCAAGGCCAACAAGCTCTTCGAGGCCCTGGCGCAGGACAAGGCCGTGCCGAAGGACGTGATCACGAAGTAGAGCCGGCCACCACCGCGGCGATCACGGCGGACATGATGGCCGCGTTGACCGCGGCGATGGTGGCGCGGACCGCCTCGCCCGCCCAGGCGCCCTCGGTGATCTCCTTGACCCGGTCCTTGGGGGCGTCCGGGAAGGTCTTCTTGAGCACCCCGGACGCCTGGAGCACGGCGATCAGCATGGCCAGCCGGGCGTCGGGCTCGGCCCCGGCCAGCACGCTCGCCACGCGCTGCCGGAGCTCCCGTTCCACGCCGCCGTCCTGCTCCGGGTAGCGGGTGGCGGGGAAGATGCCGAGCACCTTGACCTGCTGGGCCGACAGGATGCCCCGCTCGGCCAGCCGGCCCAGCAGGCGGCGCCGTACCTTCTCGGAGCTGATCCGGCCGACCCACCAGGCGGGTTTGCGCACCTTCGCCTCGCCCGCCATGCGGGCGAGCACGGCGTCCAGTTCGTCGTCGCCGAGCGGGGACGGGTCGACCACGGCCACCTTCTTGCCGTCCAGGTCGATCCGCCCGTTGATCGCGAGTTCGGCCACCAGCGCCCCCGCGATGGCCACGTTGAGCTCGCCGCCGACCAGCGCTTTGCCGGTCTCGTCGTGGTACGCCAGGAGCAGGAGTTCTTCCGCGAGGATGACGCTCATTGCCCGACCTTATGCCGCCACATCCCAGAAACTCAGCTCGTGCGCCATGCCCTGGGTGAACATTTCGGCCGCCCGGGCCGGGTCAGGACCGGCCTCGTCGATCATCACCCCGATACGGTCGGCCAGCGCCGCGAAGCCGGGGTCGGCGTAGGTCTCCACCCAGGCCCGGTAACGCGGCTCGGCCGGGGGATCGGCGGCCAGGCGCCGGCCCAGCGTGGAATATCCCCACATGCAGGGATAGAGCGCCGCCAGCCCCTCGCCGTACTCGGCCGCCGACTCCAGCAGAAAGGCCGTGTACGCGGCGCAGGCCGGCCCTTTCCGCGCCCCCGCCAGATCGGCCCCGAACTCGGCCGCCAGCGACCGGTGCAGCCGCAGCTCGTCGTGGAAGGTGGCGTGCGCCAGATCCACCAGGTCGCCCAGGTGCCCGTCGGGCGCCTGCCAGGCCAGCCGCGAGAACACCCGGACGTAGTCGAGCAGGAACAGGTAGTCCTGTTCCAGCCAGGCTCGGAACACCGGCTCCGGCAGGTCGCCCCGGGCGATCCCGGCCACGGTGGGGTGCGCCAGCTGCGCCTCCAGCAGCGGCGTGCCGATGCGCCGCAGATCTTCGGATATGCCCATGGGCGATCATCCTGCCGCACGTTGTCCACAGCCTGTGGACAGGGGCTCTGTACTGTGGAGGCATGCCGGAGCTACCCGAGGTGGAGTCACTCGCCGAGTTTCTCCGTGACCGCGCCGTCGGCCGTACCGTCGCCGCAGTGGACGTGGTCGCCTTCCAGGCGCTGAAGACGGTGGACCCGCCGATCAGCGCGCTGGGCGGGCTGACCGTGACCGATGTGTCGCGGCACGGGAAGTTCCTCGACCTGGACTGCGACGGCCTGCACCTGGTCGTGCACCTGGCCCGGGCGGGCTGGCTGCGCTGGCGCGAGGACCTCTCGGGCGCCAAACCGGTCCGCCCCGGCAAGGGCCCGCTCGCGGTCCGGGTACGGCTGGCGCCCGACGAACTGGGCCTGGCCCCCGGCTTCGAACTGACCGAGGCGGGCACCCAGAAACGCCTGGCCGCCTATGTCGTACGGAATCCGGAGGACGTCCCCGGGGTGGCCGGCCTGGGCCCCGATCCGCTGGCCGAGGATTTCACGGCGGACGCGCTGGCGGCGATCCTGCGCGGCAACCGTACCCAGATCAAAGGGCTGCTCCGGGACCAGAAGGTGATCGCGGGCATCGGGAACGCGTACTCCGACGAGGTGCTGCACGTCGCGAAGATGTCCCCCTTCAAGATCGCGTCATCTCTGACCGAGGCGCAGGTCGCCGACCTGCACGAGGCCATCGTCACCACCCTGCGCGACGCGGTCGGGCGCGCCAGGGGCCTGGCCGCCAAGGACCTGAAGGCGGAGAAGAAGTCGGGCCTGCGAGTGCATGGCCGTACCGGCGAGAAATGCGAGGTCTGCGGCGACACCATCAGGGAGGTCTCCTTCGCCGACTCCTCCCTCCAGTACTGCCCCACCTGCCAGACCGGCGGCAAGCCGCTGGCCGACCGCCGCCTGTCCCGCCTGCTGAAGTAGTCCGCTTTACTGCGCCCAGGGCGGCGAGATGACCGTGCCGTCCACCGTGCCCTGAATACCGGCCGAGGTGCAGACCGTCACGCGGACGGGCTCCGCGTCCGAGCCGTTGCCCAGCCAGAACATCGTGCGCACCGGAACGATCAGCGCGTCCCCCGGACCTGCCACGTGCTCCCGGCCGCCCACGTGCGCGACCAGGCGGCCGCTCTGCACGACGAAGACCTCCTCCCGGTCCACCGAGTGCTCGGGCGAACGCGCGCCCGGTTCGAACTCCAGCGACCAGACGGCCAGTTCGGTGGACCCACGCGAGGGCACGGCCAGCGAACGGATGGTGGACCCGTCCCGCTCGAAGACCGGCGCGTCGGCCAGGGTGGCGGTGGTCATGGTGATCCTCCCTATAATGGTCAATCTAGTTGACTACATTCGAGAAGGTAAACCGAGTTGACCAGTTCGTCAAGACGCCGAGGCGAGATCCCGCTGCTGCTCGCGATGGTCTACCGGGCCATGACCGACGAGCTGCACGAACACCTGCGCACCGAGGGCCGCGAGCCGCTCCGCCCCGCGCACGGCTACACCTTCCGCCTGCTCACCGAGCGCGCCGACGTCACCGCCGTGGACCTCGCCGACCACCTCGGCGTCACCAAACAGGCCGCCTCCAAAATCGCCACCGAACTGGAGACCTGGGGCTACCTGGAGCGCCGCCCCCACCCCACCGACGGCCGCGCCCGCGTCCTGGCCCTCACCGCCAAGGGCGCGGACTACGTACGCCACGCCGACGAACTCTGGGCACAACTCGAAGACCGCTGGGCGGCCCAGATCGGCACCGACCGGCTCGACCAGCTCCACCACGACCTGCGGGCCTACGTGTCCGCTTCCGGCGGACGGGCCGCGCTTCGCCCTGTCTGGTAACCCCCCGAGGTCCATAGGATGGGCGCCATGACCCTTCGCGAGATCGACGTGCACTCCATCCCCGAGCACGCGCACCTGCTCGACGTGCGCGAACTCGACGAATGGCGGGCCGGTCACGCCCCCGAAGCCCAGCACATCCCGCTGATGGAGCTCCAGGCCCGGGTGGGCGAGGTCCCGCAGGGCCAGCCCGTCTACGTCATCTGCCGCGTCGGCGGCCGCTCCGCCCAGGCCACCGCCTGGCTCAACCACGTCGGCTGGGACGCCGTCAACGTAGGCGGCGGCATGCAATCCTGGGCCGCCGCCGGCAAACCCATGACCAGCGAAAGCGGCCACCCGCCCTACGTGGCATAACCCTGATCAACGGAGCGGTCGGCTCGCGGGAGCAGACGACGCGTCGCCCGCGGGGCGGCGCGGATCCGGCGCCGGGCACCAGCAGGTTGAAGTGAGTCTCATGCCCGCTCGACATCACGGCCGTTTCAGCCGGCGTCTGCGAGGAACCAGTCGATCTGTCGGGCGAAGTCCTCGATGTGCTGGAACAGGAAGGCGTGGCCGGCGTCGCTCCAGAAGACCGTGCGTGCGTTGGTCAGCTTGCGGGCTGCCGCGTAGGTGTGGTCAGCGTCGATCATCACGTCGTTCGTGCCGTTGGCGAGCAGGACGGGAATGGTCAGCTCATTCAGGCGCTTCCAGTAGCCCTCGAAGGAGCCCAGGGCCGTCAGCTGACCGCGCGCGGCCTCGGGGCTGATTGCCGCGTTCGAGGTTTCGAGGCGGTAGCGCAGGCGCTCCAGAGACTGCTGGCCGGACTTGCGGCCCTCAGGGGTCTCGGGGAAGAACAAGTAGAGGAAGTCCTCGTCGTCGGCGACCGGTTTGGTCACGATGCTCAGCACGCGCTCGCTCATGCGCGGCATTTCCGGGATGCCGCCCGGGGTGCTGCCGGCGACGATGAGCCGACGGACCAGTCCCGGCTCGGTGAGGGCGATGCCCTGGGCCACGGTTCCGCCGAGCGACCAGCCGAGCAGGTCCACCTTCTCCAGGCCCAGGGCGTGGATGAACGCGATGGCGCCGTCGACAAGCTCGGGCACGGAGGATGCGGGCGTGCCGGTGGAGGCGTTCAGGCCGCGGTTGTCGAACACGATCACCTCGCGGTCGCGGGAGACGGCGTCGAGGAAGGCGGGATCCCAGTGGTCGATGGTGCCGCGCAGGCGCAGCGTCAGCACCAGCGGCGTGGAGCTGGGGCGGCCGAGGCGCCGGTAAGCGAACCGCTCACCCAGCGGTCCGTCAACGTACTGGGTGGGGGCGAGATCCGCCTGATACTGCGAGGTCATGTCTGTGCGCTCCTGACGCGACGGGCGCGCGACCGGAACCTGCCGGGACTCCCGACGGATGGCCGCATGCTGACTTCGGAATAGTGCAGTTAGAGCCTGCACCCTGACTACGCAAAACGCAAGTCAGGCGGTAGAGTGTTGCCATGACGCTGCAGATGACGGGCCGGCTGGCCGCGGAGGATCGAACGGAGCTCGGGGATCTGTGCCCGATCGAACGGGCGAGCGAACTTGTCGCGCGACGCTCCACGGTGCTGCTTCTGCGTGAGGCGTCCTACGGCACGGCGAGGTTCGATGATTTCGTGCGGCGTACAGGTCTGACCGAGAGCGTCACGGCGGCGCAGCTGCGCACGCTTGTGACCGAGGGGCTGATGGTCAAGCAGCCGTACCGGGAGCCGGCGCAGCGGCAGCGGTTCGAGTACGTCCTCACTGAGGCCGGCCACGACTTCGTTCCGATCTTGCTCGCGCTGGCGTCGTGGGGCGACCGCCATCGGCCTCGCCCGCACCGGCTTCGCATGGTGCACGCCGGATGTGGAGCGGCAGTCGAAGTCGAGGTGCGGTGCGCGAACGGTCATGTCGTCGGCGATGACGATGTGACCGTGGCGTTGCGGTCGCGCCAGCGGGCTGCCACCGACTAGCCGTACGGGCCGCGGGCCGGCTCACCAAGAAAGGCAACGCCATGACCTCTGCAGTCATCGTCGACGCAGTCCGTACCCCGATCGCGAAGGGCAAGCCCGGCGGAGCCTACTCTGACATCCACCCCGTCGATCTCCACGCCGTGGCGCTCCGCGCCGCGACAGAACGCAGCGCGCTCGACCCCGCCGTTGTCGATGACGTCATCAGCGGAGCCGTCGGCCAGATCGGCGAGCAGTCTGCGAACACCGCGCGCTGGGCTCTGCTTGCGGCCGGTTTCCCGGAGTCTGTCCCCGGCGTCACGGTGGATCGTCAGTGCGGGTCGAGCCAGCAGGCCATCCACTTCGCCGCGCAGGGCGTCATCGCCGGCGCCTATGACATCGTCATCGCCTCGGGCGTCGAGTCGATGAGCCGGATTCCGATCGGTTCGCAGACCATGGGCAAGGATTTCGCCGGGCCCGCGGTCCAGGCTCGATACGACGGCGGACTCGTGCCGCAGGGGATCAGCGCCGAGCTGATCGCGGACCGCTGGGCACTGTCGCGGAGCGAACTCGACGAGTTCGCCGCGGAGTCGCATCGACGCGCGGCTGCCGCGTGGAAGGACGGACGGTTCGACTCCCAGGTCGCGCTCGTGAACCACCTTCGCGTCGATGAGACCATTCGCCCGGACACCGACGCCGCTGTGCTGGCCGGACTGCGGCCGGCTTTCAAGAACGACCACTGGGAGCAGCGGTATCCGCAGCTGGATTGGAAGATCACGGCCGGGAACAGTTCCCCGGTCAACGACGGAGCGGCCGCCGTTCTGATCACCAGCGAAGAGGCCGCAGCGCGTCACGGCCTGAAGCCGCGCGCGCGGATCCATTCCTTCGCGGTCGCCGGTGACGATCCGATCTTCATGCTCACGGGCATCATTCCCGCCACGCAGAAGGTGCTTGCCCGCGCGGGCCTCTCGGTTGACGACATCGACGCCTTCGAGGTCAACGAGGCGTTCGCGTCGGTGGTCCTCGCCTGGCAGAAGGAGACCGGCGCGCCGCTGGAGAAGGTCAACGTCAACGGTGGCGCGACCGCCATCGGTCACCCGCTCGGAGCGTCCGGCGTGCGCCTCATGACGACCCTGCTCGGCGTCCTGGAACAGACGGGCGGCCGGTACGGGCTGCAGGTCATGTGCGAAGCGGGCGGACAGGCGAACGCCACGATCATCGAGAGGCTCTGACATGGGCTGGCCTACGGGGACCCCTTGCGGCTGTATGGTTCCGAGCTGATCGATCTGAGCTCTGATCAGGTGTGATGGGCCGAAAAGTACAGCTACCGCAGCGCACGCAGCTGTACGGTCGTGGACGTCTGCGGACGATTGTTCGAAATCCTCGAACCCTGAACCCGGGGTGGATCTTTGTCCGCTTGTGGGGCATTATGGGGATCGCACGCTGGGTTGATGCCGGGCGTGTATTCAACTTAAGACCGCGGGAGCTTGGGCGTAACCAGGCTGAGAGGGCAACCAGCGTTGCCGACCGCATGAACCTGTCCGGGTAATGCCGGCGTAGGGAGCGTGTGATGGCGCATGGCGTCGTGAAGTCGCAGGTTGAGGCACCGCTGACGCTTGATGAGGCGCCGCCGAGGGCGTTGGGGCTGCTCGATCAGGGGGCGCTGTGGGGGAACCTCGGGGTTAGTCTGCTGGGGTTCTCCGGGGCCGTCGCGTTGGTTGATCCGTTGGGGGATCGGCCGTTGAGTTTCGCGGCGGCGATGGTCGCGGCGGTGGTCGGGAGCCTGGTCGGGACGGCCATGGTGGGGCTGGCGGCGGTGCCGGGGACGCAGACGGGGGCGCCGGCGATGGTGCTGCTCCGGGGGTTGTTCGGGGCCAGGCTGTCGTATCTGCCCACCGTGCTCAACGTCATCCAGATGCTGGGGTGGGGGGCCTTCGAGCTCTGGGTGATCGCGCAGGGGGCTCAGGCCATCGCGGGGAGCATGGGCGCGCGGGTGCCGTACGAGGTCTGGGTGGTGCTGGCCGGGGTGGTCACCACGGCGTTGACGATCAAGCCGCTGGGGGCGGTGCGGCTGCTGCGGCGGTACGTCACCGTCGGAGTGATCGTGGCCATGGGGTACTTCACGTACGAGTTCGTCGGCCGGGCGCCGGAACTCGGCGGCGGGTCCTGGGAGGCGTTCGCGCCGGCCGTCGACTATGTGATCGCGTTATCGGTCTCCTGGGTGCCGCTGGCCGCCGACTTCTCGCGGTTCTCGCGGTCCAGCCGGGCGGCCTTCGGCGGCGTGGTCGGCGGGTACACGGTCGCCCAGGTGGCCTGCCTGGCGCTGGGCATCGGGGCGATGGCGCTGGTCGGCAACGACACCGCCAAGGTCTGGGACCCGTTCGTGAGCGCCTCGCTGGGGGCGGTCTTCTTCGGGATCCTGGTGCTGCGGGAGAGCGACCAGTCGTTCGTCAACGTGTACTCGACCACGATGTCGATCCAGAACCTGCTGCCCCGGGTGGACCGGCGGATCATCTCGGTGGCGACCGGCGTCTTCGTCACGCTGCTGGCGATCTTCGTGAGCGCCGACACCTACGCGGCGTTCCTGGGGATCATCGGGGCGGTGTTCGTGCCGATGTTCGCGGTGCTGGTGGTGGACTACTTCGTGCTCGGCGGGGCCGCCCGCTGGGACGTCTCGGCGACGGCGCCGTCCCGGTGGCCGATGGTGGTGCCGTGGGCGCTGGGCTTCGTCACCTGGTGGCTGCTCGGCGCCCTGCCCCCGGTGGCCTGGTGGGAGTCGTGGTGGCTGTCGGTCCGGGACTGGCTGGGCTTCACCCCGGCGCCGTGGATGAGCGCCGCGCTCGGATCGTTCCTGGTCGCGGCGCTCATCACGCTGGCACTACCGCGCCGGAGGCGCTAACCCGGCGGCTGGGCCTCCCCGTCAGCGCGCGCCCGCGAATGCGATCCCGGCCGCGGCGGCGATCACCGTGGTGAGCACCACCAGGACGAGCGGCGAGCGTAGCGGGTTGGGCCGCTTCAGCGGCGGCGCCGCCTGCCGGTGCCGGATCACCACAGGGGACGCGCTGGGGGACGGTGAAGGCGAGGGGCTGGGCCGGATCACGGGCTGGATCACCGGGACCACCCGGCGCGGCACCACCCTCGGGGACGGCTTCGGCGCGGGCGGCGGCTCCGGGGAGGGCTCCGGCGGCTCGGGCGACGGCTCGGGTGGCTCCGGCACCACCGAGGGCTCCGGCGGCTCCGGCGTCGGAGAGGGCTCCGGGGGAGGCGGCGGCGGATCCTGGTGCACCGGCGGGCAGGGGTAGGTCCCCAGCCCCACCCCGACCTGCACGCTCACCACGACGTTCACATCCAGGCAGACCCCGACCTGAACCAGCCCGTGATCGTCGTGGTCCCCCTCGGCCTCCGCGGGCCCCGCCATGACGGTGAGCCCGACCAGCATGCCCGTCAGCACCACTACGGGAAGGCGCATCTCAGCTCGTCCCGGAGATCCGCTGGAACTCCTGCAACGCGGCGGTGAACGCGTCCGGCCGCACGGCCAGGCCGCCGTCGAAGACGCGGACGATGTCGAAGGTGAGGAAGATCCCGATCCCCAGCAGTGCGGCCATGGCCAGCATCGGCACCAGGGAGGCGCCGCGCGGCCGGGCTCCCGCCATGAACGGGAACAGCAGCACCACCAGGCCGGTCACCACGGTCAGCACCAGGATCCCGGTGGGCGGGGTGGCCTGGGCGTCGGCGGCGCGCTGGCGGCGGGACGAGGAGAGGTTCTGCACCTGCTCCAGCACCGCCGCCTTCGCCTCCTCGGCATCGGCCCCCTTCACCTGCAGCCCGGCGATCTGCTCCCGGATCGTGCTCAGCCGGGCCGCGCCCTCGGGGCTCAGATTGCCCGAGGCCATCAGCCGCCACTCCTGCTCGATGACGAAGCCGACGTAGTCCCGCAGCTCGGTCTGCACCATCCCGGCCGCCGGGTACGGCAGCTGGCCGGCCGCCCAGTACGCCTCGACGGCGGCCTGGCTCTCGGTGTAGGTGTTCTCCCTGGCCGCGTCCGCCGTGGTCCACGGGACGATGATCGCGATGGCGAAGACCAGCAGGAACAGCGCGGACAACATGGCTCCCGCGTGGCCCACCGAGGGGCCGCCGGGGTCGCGGTCGTCGACGCCCCGGTCGAGCTTGCGGAACAGGAAGGCGGCCAGGGCCACCACGGCGATCGCAGCGGCGATCGCGAGAACAGGGGCCAGCATGGCCACTCCCCAAGAAAGCTAGGTCACTTTGCTGACTGCGTGCCGTGACATAGCTATCACATTAAGTGACCGGCGCAAAGCCGTGAGGTCAGGAAAACGCGCCCTCCATCCGGAGCAGCTGCTCCTTGGCCGCCGCGCCCCCCGCGTACGAACCGAGCGAACCCGACGAGTCGATCGCCCGGTGGCAGGGCACGATCAGGCAGACCGGGTTGGCGGTCACCGCGTTGGCCACCGCGCGCAGCGCCTGCGGCCGTCCGATGCGCTCGGCCATCTCCTGATATGTCGTCACGCTGCCGTACCCGACCCCGGTCAGCATGGACAGCACGGTCCGGGCGAAGGGTGTGGCCAGTCGCAGGTCGAACGGCACGGTGAAGGCGCGCAGCCGGCCCGCGAAGTAGGCGTCCAGCTCACGCCGTACCGGATCCAGGCGGTTGGGGTCGGGGCCGATGAAGCGGCCGACGTCGCGGGAGACGCGGGCGAAGACCGCGTGTTCCGGCTCGAAACTGACGGACACCACACCGCGCCCGGTCACCGCCAGGACCAGTCGCCCGACCGGAGTGTCGGTCGTGCCGAACGCGATGTCGGGCGCAGTTTTCCCGACATAGCCGGGTGCGGTCACCCGGAGCAGGGCTTCGAGGTCCCCGGAGGACACCTCTTCCGACATGGCCCCACTTCCTCTCGCTGTCGGGAGCACTGTAGCGGAGCCGGGAAAAACACCAAGATCACGATCGGAAACCAGGCACGATGGAGGGATGGAGAGTGATCACAGGGACGAATGGGACGCCGAGGACGAAGGATTGGCCAGGGCCGTACTGGCCGGATCGGCCAACGCCATCGTCGCCTTGGACCGTGACCTCTCCGTGCTCAGCTGGAATCCGGCCGCCGAGCAACTGTTCGGCTGGTCCGCCGCCGAGGTGCTCGGCCGCCGTGCCCCGCTGGTGCCCGGTGAGCTGATGGCCGAGCACAACGCGGTGCTGGAACGGGTGCGCAACGGTGGCCAGGTGTCGCTGCGGACCAAACGCCTGCACCGGGACGGGCGGCTCATCGACGTGCAGGTGGACACCGGCGCGCTGCGCACCGACGCGGGCGCGCTGCTCGGCTACGTGAACGTCTACCACGTGACCAAGGAGGACGAGGCCGCCAGGGACCGGGTGGTGCGCCGGGCCAGACTGGTCCGCCGCCTCACCGACGTGGTCGGCGACATCAATGCCGAACTGGACCTGCCCGTCGTGCTGGACCGCATCGCGGCCAGCCTCACCGAGCTGACCGGCGCGGACGCGGGGGGTTTCGTGCAGATCGAAGGGGACCGGCTGCGCCTGGTCGGCTCCCACCAGCTGCCCACCTCGATCCGCGGCGCCACCGCCGACCTGGGTTCCAGCCTGGTCGGCAAGCTCCTCAGAACCGGTAAACCGGTCATGCTGGAGACCGGGCACGACGGCCTCCAGGACCTGATCTGGGCCCAGCTGGACGGCCTGCACACCATCGCGGTCGGCATCGCGGCCGTCGGCGGCCGCCCGTACGGCGCGCTCTACGCCCTGTTCGCCCGGCGCAAGGCCGGCCACCTCGAACTGGAGCTGCTGGAACTGCTGGCCGGTCACGCCGGCATCGCCGTCGCCAACGCCATGGCGTACCAGGACGCGGTACGGCAGCGCGCCCACGAGCGCGCGGTCTTCGACGCCAGCGCGGACGGCATCGCCGTACTGGACGGGAAGGGCGCGGTCATCCAGTGGAACCCGTCGGCGGCCGAGCTCACCGGGTTCCCGGCGCACGAGGTGATCGGCGGGCCGCCGCCGTTCGCGCTGCCGGTGCCCGGGGAGAAGCTCACCATCCAGCTGCCCTCGGGGCGGTGGCTGGACGTGCTCTGCGCAGAGATCAACGAGACCGGCGAGATCGTGGTCGACTTCCGGGACGTCACCAGGGCCAAGGAACTGGAGGAGGCCAAGGACCTGTTCCTGGCCACCACCAGCCACGAGCTGCGTACCCCGATCACCATCGTGCGCGGCTTCGCCAGCACGCTGGCCACCCGCTGGGACAAGCTCTCCGACGACGAACGCCGCTCCGCCGTACACACCATTGCGGAACGCGCCAAATCCCTCGGCCACCTCATCGACCAGCTGCTGCTCGGCTCCCGGGCCGGCGCGGCCGAGCCGAGCGTACGCGCCGAGCCGTTCGACCTGGCCGAGCGGGTGCGCGCGGCCACCCTCGGCCTGCCGGTGCTGTCCGACCGGCACCGGATCGAGGTGAGCATCCCCGACGACCTGCCCGCCGCCCACGGCGACGAGCTGGCCACCGACATCCTCCTCGGCCAGCTGCTGGAGAACGCCTTCAAGTACTCCCCGGACGGCGGCCTGATCCGGGTCGCCGCCTGGCCCGAGGGGGATCGGGTGGTCCTGGTCGTGGACGACGAGGGCATCGGCATCCCACCCGCCGATCGGGAGCGGGTCTTCGAGCGTTTCGTCCAGGGCGACAGCGGCGACCGACGCCGGTTCGGAGGGGTTGGTTTGGGCCTGTACATTGTGCGAAGCCTGGCCAAAGCCCAAGGCGGCGAGGTGACCGCGCTGGCCCGCCCCGGCGGGGGAACCCGGATGCGCGTGGTGCTGAACACGACCGCGCACGTCGAAAACCCCGTTACAGGAGTGGACTCAGCACTGCGGTAACGGGCCGGTCACGGTACGTGCGGCCTATTCTCCAATGTTCACAAGCTGTAATGGTCGGTCGGTTTCCGCTGTCGGCTAACGGGGCATTTCGGTCGTATCTGGGGTGTGTGACTCCTCAGGGGGTACGGGAGACGGGGAGGTGAGTGCGTCGAGCGTCATCATGGTGCCGTACGCGCTGGCAAGCGTCGCCGTCGCCCGGCAACGCCTCAGCGCCGACCTGATCGCCTGTGGCGTGTACGCCGGTGCGGTCGACGACACCGTCCTGGTGATGAGTGAGCTGCTCAGCAACGCCCTCCGGCATGCGCATCCCCTGGCCACCGGCCAGCTCAGGGTCGCCTGGGCGTGCTCGGAGAGCCATGTCGAGATCTCGGTGAGCGACGGCGGCGCGGCCACCGAACCCCGGGCCGGACGGCCCACCCTCTCCTCGCTCGGCGGGCGGGGCCTGGGCATCGTGGAGTACCTCGCCGTCCGCTGGGGAGTCCGGCACGAGGACGAGGCGACCACGGTCTGGGCGGTGCTGCACGCTCCGCAGCCTGCCCGAAACGGTCAACCGAGGACGACCGGAATGGGCACGCTGCGCGAGGTTGTCTAATCTCTGCGTGAACTCCGTCCGAGCACAGTGATCGTCGCCACCACCGCGAGCGCGATGAGTGCGAAGACCAGCAGGAACTTCAGGGTCGCGAAGAGGGCCGGGATCAGGAAGCTGACCACCAGCCAGATGGCGAGAATGATGCCGACGACGGTTAACGCGGTGCGGGCCATAGCCACAAAAATACGCGTTCCGCCGGGCCCTCGCTGAGAAAGATCGACGTTTCACGTGAATCACTTACGGTGTGGTGACGAAGGCGTGGGGGTAGGGGTCTCCCGCCCTAATCTGAAGTGGTGACAGCCAATCCCGCCGCGCGCATCCTCGTCGTGGACGACGATCCCACTGTCGCCGAGGTGGTGGCCCGGTATCTGGAGCGGGACGGCCACGAGGTGGAGTGCGTGGGCGACGGCGCGGAGGCGCTCCGGCGCGCCCTGGCCAGCCCGCCTGACCTGCTGGTGCTGGACCTGATGCTCCCCCGAATGGACGGCCTCCAGGTCTGCCGGAAGCTCAGGGAACGCTGGCCGGTGCCGGTGATCATGCTGACCGCGCTGGGTGAGGAGATCGACCGGGTGGTCGGCCTGGAGACCGGCGCCGACGACTACGTGACCAAGCCGTTCAGCCCGCGCGAGCTGGCCCTGCGGGTGCAGTCGGTGCTGCGCAGGGCGCGCGGCGCGCTGGTGCCGGCCGGGACCGGGGTGCTCCGCGACGGCGACCTGGTGGTGGACGTGGGCGCGCACGAGGTACGCCTGGGCGGCGCCGAGATCACGTTGACCGCTCGTGAGTTCGATCTGCTGGCCTACCTGCTCCGCAACCCCCGCCAGGCGTTCAGCCGTACCGCCCTGCTCGACCAGGTCTGGGGCTGGTCGTTCGGCGACTCCTCCACGGTGACCGTGCACGTGCGGCGGCTTCGCGAGAAGATCGAGGCCGACCCCACCGACCCGCGACGCATCGTCACGGTCTGGGGGGTCGGGTACCGGTACGAGCCACTGTCATGATCGTCCAGATTCTGGCGGTCTGCGCCGGGCTCGGCCTGGTCATCGCGCTGCTCGGGCTCGCCGTGCTCCGGGTGCTCCGCCGCCGGTCCATCGGCGTGATGCTCGGCGTGGTCGCGGTGGTCACCGTACTGGCCACGCTGGCCGGGATCGTGGCGATCACGATGGCGATGATCATCGACCGGCGGCCCAGGGACGTGGTGCTCACCGTGCTGGCCATCGGCGGCCTGGTCGGTCTGGGGGTGGCCCTGGTCATCGCGCGCCGGGTGGTCGCCGCCGGGCGGGCCCTGGTGGACGCCGTGGAGCGGACCGGCGAGACCGGCGACTACGTGGCCCCGCCCCGGGGGGTCCTCCCCGCCGAGCTGGAACGGGTCAGCCAGGCGCTGGGTCAGGCGTACGCGCGGATCCAGGCCGGCCGGGAGCGGGAGCGCACCCTGGAGAGCGCCCGGCGCGAGCTGGTCTCCTGGGTCAGCCACGATCTGCGTACGCCGCTGGCCGGGATGCGGGCGATGGCCGAGGCGCTGGAGGACGGGGTGGTGGACGATCCGGCGACGGTCCGCCGGTACCACACCCAGATCCGGCTGGAGGTGGACCGGCTCTCCGGCATGGTGGACGACCTGTTCGAACTCTCCCGCATCCACGCCGGCTCGCTCCGCCTGGCCCGGACCCGGGTGGGGCTGGCCGACGTGGTGGCCGACGTGCTGGCCGGGGTGGAGCCGCTGGCCCGGAGCGTACGGCTGACCGCCGAGGTGGAGGGCGGGGTGCCGGTGCACGCCGACGCGGGGGCGCTCGGGCGGGCGCTGCGGAACCTGGTGGTGAACGCCATCCGGCACACGCCCTCGGAGGGCACGGTGACGGTGGTGGTCCGGTCGGACGGGGAGACCGCCAGTCTCTCGGTGCTGGACGCCTGCGGCGGGATCCCGGACGACGAGCTGGCCCGGGTGTTCGACGTGGCCTTCCGTGGCGAGACCGCCCGCACGCCCGGGCCGGACGGGGGTGCCGGGCTGGGCCTCGCCATCGCCAAGGGCCTGGTGGAGGCCCACGACGGGACCGTCACCGTGGTCAACGAAGGCCCCGGCTGCCGCTTCGAGATCCGCCTGCCGACTCGGCTCTGACGGCGCCTGCTTGCTCGGCTCTACGCGGGGCCTGCCCGTTCGGCTTCACGCGAAGCACTGCCCGTTCGGCTTCACGCGAGCCACTGCCCGTTCGCTTACGCGAGGCACTGCCCGTTCGTCTTACGCGGCGCCCTGCTCGCTCGGCTCTACGCGGGGAAAGCTTCGGCCATCGCGCGGAAGGTTGGGCAGGGCCACCGCCACATGCAGCTGCGGCAGCGCAGGATCGGGTGGGCGGTGTCGCTGGTGATGCCGCCGGCGTCGCGCGGCTGGTGCAGGTCGAGCAGGCGCAGCCCGAGCTCGGCGAAGCTGAGCAGCTCCTCCCGGGAGGTCGAGAGGAAGTCCAGGTCCTCCACCGAGAGCCGCGCCTTGACCGGCACGTACCCCGCGCGGTTGACCAGGGAGCGCAGGGTCTGCGCGGGCTCCTGCCAGGAGGTCGCCTTGTCGGTCCTGATCTGGATGAGTTCCAGCCGCTCACGCAGCCGGCGTCGTTGAGGATCTTCCGGAAGTTCAGTGTTCATGCGTGATCCGGGCCCGTGGGTCACCCGACGCCCGTGCCCCCTCCTGTGTTGAAGGCGGCCGGTTGGGTGAGGGTTCCGGGCCCCTCCCCTCCGGACCAGCCGGTGTCGTAGCGTCAAGCTTCGCGCACTCAGCGTTTACATGAGGCCGAAATCGGGGACAAAGGGCGAACGACTCTTCGGTATTCCCGCAGAAACGTGACCCCGGGCGGTGGCGGCGCTAGTGTGCGCGCTGTGGAGCTGAAAGTCTCGACCCGATCCCACGCCAGCCAGGCCGTCATGACCATCGCTGGTGAAATCGATCTATATACCGCGCCTCGCCTCCAGTCGGAGTTCACCCGGCTACTGGAGGAGACCAGTCCCGACCTGGTGGTCATCGACATGTCCGGAGTCGAGTTCTGCGACTCCACGGGCATGAACGTGCTGCTGTCGGCGCTCAAACGGCTCAAGGAACGCGGCGGCGCGCTTGAGGTGGCCGCACCGCGCCCGGCGGTCCGCAAGATCCTCCAGGTGACCGGCCTCGACTCGGTCTTCACGGTGCACGACACCCTGCCGGCGGAACACTCGCAATGAGCGACCTCGTCCCTGACGTCCCCACGCCGGACACCGCGGTGATCATCCCGGCCAAGGACGAGGGCGACCGGGTCGGGGTCACCGTGTCGGCCGTCCGGCAGCTGCCCGGGGTGGATCTGGTCGTGGTGGTCGACGACGGGTCGGCCGACCAGACCGGCCGGGCCGCGCGGGCGGCCGGCGCCAGCGTGGTCCGGCACAGCCGCAACCGCGGCAAGGCCGCCGCCATGGAGACCGGGGCGGAGGCCGTGCGGCTGCTGGAGGACGGCAGGGACGTTCCGCATAACCTGCTCTTTCTCGACGCCGACCTGGGCGAGACCGCGCTCGCCGCGGCGGCGTTGATCGCCCCTGTCCGGGCGGGCGAGGCGGACATGACCATTGCCGTCTTCACCACCCGGGTGAAACTCGGTGGTCACGGCATCGTGGTCAAGGTCGCCACCGAGGGCATCAAACGGGCCACCGGCTGGGAGCCCGCCCAGCCGCTCAACGGACAGCGCTGCCTCACCCGCGCCGCGTTCGAGGCGGCCCGGCCACTGGCCCACGGCTTCGGCGTCGAGGTCGGCCTCACCGTTGACCTCCTCCGCAAGGGGTTCCGGGTGATCGAGGTCCCGGTGGACATGGCCCACCGGGCCACCGGAACCGACTGGCGCGCCCAACTACACCGGGCCAAGCAACTCCGCGACGTCTCCCTGGCCCTGGCCGCCCGCGAACTGAGCGGGCTACGCACATCCAAAGCCTGACCAGGGTGTGTCTCTGCGCCGCAGGCGTTCGAGCGTGCGTTCCGGACGCCAGCTGTCCGTGACCTGACGCGCCGTGCGCGTCCGAGCCTCGATCAGAGTGTGTCCCAGGGCCCCTAACGCGTTGCGCGCCTCCAAGGGTGCCTGGGCGCCGTCTATTCGCGACCTGTCGTGCCGTGCCGTTTGAGCCCCAATCAGGGTTGGTTCCTGGCTTCTAACCCGTTGCGGGCTTCCGAGGGTGTGTCCCTGGTTCGCTGTCCGTGACTCGTAGCCGTGGGCGTTTTGAGCCCCGTTTAGGTTCGGGCGGATTCCGGGGGTCGTCCCAGAGCCCCTAACGCGTTGCTGGCTTCTGAGGGTGTGTTCCGGGGTTGGCTGTCGGTGACCTGTCGCGCCGTGCGCGTTCGAGTCCTGACCTTGTGGTGGAATTCGGCGGGTGAGACGAGACACGGTGGCCGTCGGCTGCGTCGGCGGGTCACTGCTGTTGACGGTCCTCATCGCGCTGCTCGGACCGTCCGCCATGGTGCCGAACCTGCCGGGGTCCGGTCCGCCGCCGTTCTGGCTGGACGTGCGGCCTGGCGGGCATCTGGTCATCGGGCTGGCCGCCGCCGCGCTCATCCTCGGCGCGGCAGGTCTGTTCACCGGCCTGTACGCCTCCCGCCTGCCCGCCCGGGCGCTGCTGGTCACCGGATGTGCCGTGGCCGCGCTGCTGGCCTTCCTGCCGTCCTTCGGGTCGGCCGACCATCTCAACTACGCGGCCTATGGGCGGATGGTCACCCTCGGGCTCGATCCTTATGTGACGGTTCCGGCGGATCTGCCCGGCGATCCCGTACTGGGGAGCGTCGAGGAATGGACCACGACGCCCAGCGTGTACGGACCGGTCGCCACCGCTGTCCAGGCGTTCGCCTCCTGGATCGGGGGCGACTCGGTGCGGCTGACGGTGTTCGTGCTGGCCGTGGTCAACGCGGCGGCGTTCGTCGCCACCGCCCTGCTCCTCCACCGAGCCACCAGCCAGGATCCGGTACGCCAGGGGCGGGCCGCCCTGCTGTGGACGGCGAACCCCCTGGTGGTGTACCAGTTGGCGGCCGGCATGCACGTGGACACCCTGGCCATCGCGTTCATGATCGCCGCATTGGTGTTCAGGGGCCGATGGGTCGCCTGCGGGGTGCTACTCGGGCTCGGGGTGGCAGTGAAGATCACGGCCGGGCTGGTGGCGCTGGGGCCCGCCTGGGAGGCGCGGCGTCAGCTGTCCCGGCTGGCGGTGGTGGCCGGGATCGCGGTGGCGGTGGCGGGCGTGGCGTACTGGCTGGCCGGGCCGCACGCGTTCGACCAGGTACTCAACGCCAGCCGATCGGTCTCACTGGCCACCCCGTGGAAGCTGGTGCAGCGCGGGCTACAGCTGGGGCTCGGGTCGGGCGCCTACCGGGTGTGGATCCAGCTTGGGTCGTTGATTCTGCTCGCGGTGCTGGTCTGGGGGTTGTCGCGCCGGTTCCTTTCACTAGACGGGCGCCGGTTCCTTTCACTAGACGGGCGCCGGTCCCTTTCACTAGACGGGCGCCGGTCCCTTCCGCTGGATGGGCCGATGGTCGCCGTGGTGTTCGTGGTGGCCTGGCTGTTCGCCACGCCGTACGTGCTGCCCTGGTACGACGGGCTGGCGTTCGCGCTGCTGGCGCTGGTGCCCGCATCGGCGTTGGACGGGTTCCTGGTGGTGCGGCTGGCGGCGCTGTCCCTGGCGTACCTGCCGGCCCGGCAGCTTGGGCAGCCCGGGGACCTGGGATGGCTGGTGGACGTGGTCAGGGCCCAGGTCGTGCCCGCGACCCTGCTGGGGCTGACTGGGGCGCTGCTGTGGTGGACCTGGCGAGGCGCAGGGCGTGCAGCGAGGCGGCCAGGGTCAGCGGCACCGCTACCGTCAACGCCATCGCCGGGATCGCGATCCCCGAGTCGTTGATCAGGAACCCGACCAGGGCGGCGGTGAGCGCGCCGAACAGGCCTGCGCGCAGGGTCGGCGCGTAGCCGTACGCCCGGCTCAGGGCGGGGGCGCCGAGGTGGGACGGCCGGGCCAGCACCAGGTAGAGGAAGGCCAGGGCGACCAGGGAGAGCAGGGTCAGCGGGAGGTTGCCGAGGGTGCCGAGCATGGCGCCGAGCTTGCGGCCGAGCACCGAGCCGGCCTCGCCGTCCAGCACCTGCTGGACGAACACGCCCAGGTGGGTGCGCTGCTCCGGCGGGCGGAGCCGGTCCGCGACGGCCAGCGCGCCGATCAGCAGGGTTCCGGCGGCGCCCACCGCGACCAGCTTCCCGATGGTGACGCGCCGACCGACCAGCATCAGCATGAACACGGCGAAGCCCAGCACGAACGAGGGCACCCCGCCGAAGTCGGCCCCCCATCCCGGCCAGCCGTCCGCGAAGATCGCCAGCAGTCCGTATCCGAGGCAGAGAGCCGTTCCGACGCGGTTGCGCAGGGCATGGGCGAGGCCTGCCAGCGCCAGGATCGTCCCCGTCGAATAGACCGCGAAGGCCATGTTGCCGAATCCGTAGAACCGGCCTCCGGTGACTGGCTCGTATCCGGTGACCGCGTTGACCTGCAGATGTGATCCAGTCATCACATCGATCAGCAATGCCACCGAGGACACGCCCGCGACGACGGTGAGCGGTCCCATCACACTCCGCCGCCAAGGCCCGGCCAGGGCGATCACCGTGATCAATCCGGCGAACCCCAGAATCGTGGCGATCAATGCGGGCATGGGATGTCCCACACTCCACCACGGGACAAGCTGCGCCAAAAAGGTACTGATCGGAATCGCTCCGCTGACCACGGCCACAACCCGCGTCGCGCTCATCGTCCGCCGCGTACCGTCCAGCCCGTTCCGCCGCACCACCAGCGCCGCCAGCCCATAGAAGACCAACTGCACAGCCACCAGACTCAAAAAGAACGGCTCCCGCACCTCCCGCAACACCTGACTGGCCAAATCCGCATCAGCCAGCCGCGCCACAACATCTCCCACATCGGTGACCTCAGCGTCGGGGTTCCCGGCGTTGGTGTTCCCGGTGTTGGTGTTCCCGGTGTTGGGGTTCTCAGCGTTGAGGTTCCCTGCGCTGGAGTTCTCCGCGTTGGAGGTTCCTGCGTTGGAGTTCCCCGCGTTGGAGTTCCCCGCGTTGGGGGTTCCTGTGTTGGGGGTTCGCGCATCGGCGCCTCCCTTGCCCCCCGACGCTGTTCCATCGCTCACCCAGGCCCGGCCCACGACTCCCTCCGGCACCCGCATCCCGAGCGTCCCGAGAACCGTCGCCGTCACATCGGTGATCGTGACCAGGGCGTCCTGCCGGGTGGACGCCGCGGTCATCAGCCCCGGCCGATATCCGGGCCCCTGCGCCATCGCAACGTGGAGGTGCGCCACCTCACTCGCATCCGAGACCCCCGCCAGCAGGAGCGTGCTCCCGACCGGAACCCGCCCAAGAATCTCCCCAACCGTGCGATCCACGGCCGCCGCAGCCTCCCGCCGCACCTCGGGGGCGAGATCAGTCGGCGTTCCCACATCCGCATCGGAGGGCGGCATGGTCGCCGTGCCCGTCTGCGCATCCATCCAGGCCGTCTGGAGTTCGTCGGCCTCGACGGTGATCAAGTTGTACGGGCTGAAGTCGGGAAGGTCGGCGGAGGTGGTGACGTATCTGGCGACATTTCCAGATTTGGTGGCTGCGGCCAGAGCGGCACCCGGGCCAACGGCCGCCACTTTGCCCCCGTTGTCCAGAATCGTCTGAGCAAGAAGGCCGATGTCGGCTTTGAAGGAGCCGGACTGCTGGTAGGCCCGCAGAGCCGACCAGGTCGGAATGGTGGCGGAGCCGTCGGCGGCCACGACAGGGGTGGGCGGGGGCGCGCAATCACCGGGTGACCCTGCTCGTTGACCTGCGGAGATGGTGAGCCAGCCGTTGAGAGGACAGGTGGTGGAGCGCCCAGGCGGCGGAATAGTCCGAATGGAGAGGGACGCCGCGGCGCTTCGCCCGGTCAGCGCCCACAAATTTGGCGTGGTCTCCGGATTGAGGTCACTCCATTGCAGGCCAGGAACGCCGATAAGAACCACACGACCGGTAGAGATAGTGGCCTTGCGTGCGGGGGCGGTGGCCTTGCCGGTGTTGAGGACCTCCCTGACCGTGGCAGTGGTGTTGAGAGTGCCAGGGGGGACCTTGCTGATCGCGGCGGCGGTGCTGGAGGCGCCAGGAAGGACTTCGCCGGTTGCCGTGGCGGCGTTGCTGGTGCCGTGAAGGCCCGCGGGGGTGATGGTTTTGAGGGTGTCAGGAAGGCCGCTGGCGGCGGTGGAATTGAGGGTGCTGGCGAGGAAGCCGCTGGTGGCGGTGGTGGCATTGGTCGTGCCAGGGAAGAAGAGGCCCAGCATGGTGGTGAGGGCGAGCCAGGTGAGGGCGCGCGTAAGCACGGGGCCGGGGCCTCCTCCGGTGGACGGGCGGGCGGACAGCGTCCACGGTAGCCTGCCTGGTCGTGAGCACTGTTCCGGTGAGGCGCCGCCTGTGGATAACTGGTGCGCTGGCGCTGGTGATCGTGGTTGTGGCCGCTTGGCTGTTGGTCAGCTATTGGCTCACCAATCCTGAGGACCAGCGGCTGGTTGACCTGGATGTGTACCGCACAGGTGGTTGGGCGCTGCTTCAGGGGCTTCCGGTCTATGAAGTGATCACTCCGGCGCCGCAGCTGTTGCCGTTCACCTATCCGCCGATCGCCGCGATGATGGCGGTTCCGCTCGCGCTGATCTCCTGGCCGGTAGCGCAGTGGGTGTGGATCGTCGCGATCCTGCTCACCCTCGCCGTGACGGTCTGGTACGCCTTCCGGGACAGCTTCCAAGCGGCGATTCCGCCAGCCCAAGGAGTCGTCCCACAGCGGTGGTTCCGGGACGGGTCGGAAGGGGCGTCCCCGCCAAGCCAGGCAGATGTTCCAAGTGTTCCCGCAGTTCCGGGCCAGGCTGCCAACATCCCCAACTCTTCTGCTGTTCCAGGTCAGCCCGGAGTTCCTAGTGCTCCCGCTGTTCCAGGTCAGCCCGGAATTCCCAGTGCTCCCACTATTTCAGGCCAGGCCAGCGTCCCCCGTTCTTCCGCTGTTCCAGGCCGTGGTTTTCGGGACGGGCTTCGACACGCGGCTCTCTCGGTCCCGGCCTTTTTTCTGCGGCGTGGTGGCCAGGGTTCGGCCGCCTGGGACGAGCGCGGATGGGGGCGTGGGTTCGGGGTCCCGTTGGTGTTCGGTCTGGTCGTGGTCGCCTGCCTGTACCTGATGCCGATCAGGGATCAGATCAGGTTCGGGCAGGTGGATCTGTTCCTGGTGGCGCTCTGTCTGTTGGATTCGGTGGTCCGGCGACCGTGGTGGCCACGCGGAATGCTGATCGGCATCGCGACGGCGGTCAAGCTCACACCCGGCGTTTTCCTGATCTATCTCGCCATCACGGCTTGGCGCGATCCAGACCAGCGGCGTCCGTTCTGGACGGCGGTGGGCACAGCGGCCGTGCTCACTTTGATCCCGTTCGCCGCGATCCCCCAGGACGCCACCGACTTCTGGTTCGGCGCGCTGCTCGACTCCGAACGCCTGGGCGCCAACACAGGCACCACCAACCAGTCGATCCGCGCCATGCTCCTCCGCCTCTACTGGCCGGACTCCGTCACCACCGCGCTCTGGCTCGCCGCCGTGGCCGCCGTCGGCTGGTACGGCTTCCGCGCCGCCCGCCGCGCGTACGACGAGGGCGATGTGCCGACGGCGATCGCTCTGACCGGCCTGATGGCGGTGCTGCTTTCCCCGGTGGCCTGGATCCACCACCTGGCCTGGATCCTCCTCGTCCTGGCCGCCCTGGCCCGGACCAGGGCGCTGCTGGCCGCCGGGGTGTGGCTCTACTACGTGATCCCGATCCCGTGGTGGGGCGCGTACATCAAGGGCTGGGAGATCCCGGTACTCAGCCCCACTCTAGGAAAGATCGTCCAGAACGCCTTCGGCCTGGGCGCACTCGCCCTCGTCTGCCTCCTGGCCAACCAGCGCCCACGCAACCAGCACCCGCCCCACGGGAGCCCGTCCCACCAGGGGCCATCCCAAGAGGGTCCGGGCCGTGAGGGTCCGGACCGTGAGAGTTCGGCTCGGCAGGGCTCGGCTGATCAACGTCCGGTTGACCCACACCCGGCCCACCAGCAGCCCGCTTGACGGGCGGGGCGCGGCGCGGCGCGGACACCCCGCCCGCCCAGTTCCGCGGCGCGGCAAGGACACCACGCCCGCCCAGTTCCGCGGAGCGGTACCGCCGACTTGGCGAAGCCTTGACCGTGCCGTTACTCTCAGTCGCGTGCTGGTTACTGTTGTGGTGGTTGTCGGAGTCGTTGCTGGGGTGACCGGCGTGCTCATCGGCCTGCTCGCTCTCCGGAACGCCCGCCGCGCCGTCGAGGACTGCCTCGACGTGCTGGCCCGGCGGACGGCGGCAGAGGGCGCGGTGGACGCCAAGGCGATCCGGGACGTGGCCGTCTACCGCTACGACGCGCTGGAAGAGATGACCGGCCGGCTGTCCTTCTCGGTGGCGATGATCAACGGCCTGGGCGACGGCATCGTGCTCACCTCCATCAACGGCCGCACCGAAACCCGCACCTACGTGCGCCCCGTGCGCGCCGGAAAGAGCAGCCAGCAGCTCTCCCCAGAGGAGGAGCAGGCGGTCCGCGCCGCCCGGCTCGGCCTGGGCCCGGATATCGAGCCAACCCTGACTTCGGGAGGCCTCTGGTTACGCCCCAGGAAAAGCCTGGCCTCAGGCGGCTCCTGATCGCGCCCGCCAACAGTCTGGCCTCAGGCGGCTTCTGGCCGTGCCTGCGAACAGTCTGGCCTCAGGCAGCTTCTGACCGCGCCCGCGAGCAGTCTGGCGCCGGGCGGCTCCTGACCGCCCTAGCAAACATCCTGACCTTCCGTTCGCAGCCTCGGGAGGAACGGCGTCCCACTGGTCCCGGGACAGCAAGCGCCTGCTCTTGGTTGGGTCCTGATCGCGCCCGAGCAGCCTGGCCTCGGGCGGCTCCTGATTGCCCCTGCGAACAGGTTTGCCTCGGGTTGGTCCCTGTCGAACAGCCCCGGACGGCCCTTGATCAAGGTTCGGGAAGCAGCCTGCCCCCCAGACAGTCACTGATCACGCTTCGGGAAATCGGTAAGTATTCACATACAACCACTCTGGCGACTCGCTAACCTGGAACTATGTCGAAGCTCGCCTACCTGGGCCCCGAGGGCACCTTCTGTGAGGCCGCCCTGCGCCTGCTGGCACCCGAGGCCGAGGGCCTGCCGTGCGCCAACGTCGGAGCCGCGCTGGACGCGGTCCGCAAGGGCGAGGCGGACGGCGCCGTGGTGCCGATCGAGAACTCGCTGGAGGGCGGGATCACCCAGACCCTCGACGAGTTCGCCTGGGGCGAGCCGCTGCTGATCATCGGTGAGCTGCTGCTGCCGGTCGAGTTCTCCCTGCTGGTCCGCCCCGGCACCGAGATCGGCCAGATCAAGCGCCTGGTCACCCACCCGGCCGCGCACACCCAGTGCCGCGGCTTCATCGAGCGCGAGCTGCCCGGCGCCGTGGTCATCCACGCCTCCTCCACGGCCGCCGCCGCGCAGGAGGTCTCCAACCCCGAGTCTCCGTACGACGCGGCGATCAGCCCCGCCATCGCCGGCGAGCTGTACGGGCTGGAGGAGCTGGCCTCCGGGATCGGGGACCGGGCCGACACCGTCACCCGGTTCATCCGGGTCGGCCCGCCCGGGCCGCTGCCCGAGCCGACCGGCGCGGACCGGACCTCCATGGTGGCCTTCCTCCGCGACGACCATGCCGGGGCGCTGCTGGAAATGCTGAGCGAGTTCGCGGTGCGCGGGGTCAACCTGAGCCGGATCGAATCCCGCCCGACCGGGGACGGCATCGGCCGCTATTTCTTCCATTTCGACTGCGAGGGCCATGTGGCCGACGCCCGGGTCGGCGAAGCCCTTTCCGGTTTGCACCGGATTTGTGGTGATTTGAGATTCCTGGGAAGTTATCCGCGCGCCGATCAGCTCAGCACCCAGATCCGGCCCGGAACCCGGGACACCGATTTCGCGGAGGCCGCCGACTGGTTGGCGCGAATGCGCACCGGACAGGCCTAGTTTCGAGCAATCCGAAATCTTATCCACAGGCGGGTGGCCGGAGGCGCGGGCGGTCGTCGTACCTCGGTAGCCTTTGACGTGTGATTGACCTGCGAACCCTCCGTGATGATCCGGACCGGCTCCGGGCGTCCCAGCGCGCCCGTGGTGAGGATGACTCCGTCGTTGACGCGCTGCTCTCGCTCGACGAGCGTCGGCGGTCCGCGCTGACCTCGTTCGAGTCGCTGCGCGCCGAACAGAAGAGCATCGGCAAGTCGGTGTCGAAGGCGTCCGGAGAGGAGCGGCAGGCGCTGCTCGACCGGGCCAAGGAGCTGGCCGAGCGGGTGAAGTCCGCCGAGACCGAGGCCGAGCGGCTCGGCGGCGAGCTCGACGAGCTGGCCCTGAAGGTGCCCAACATCGTCGAGGAGGCCGCCCCGGTCGGCGGTGAGGACGACTACGCGGTGCTGGAGGAGATCGGCACGCCCCGGGCGTTCGACTTCACCCCCCGCGACCACCTGGAGCTGGGCGAGCTGCTCGGCGCCATCGACATGGAACGCGGCGCCAAGGTGTCCGGCTCGCGGTTCTTCTTCCTCCGGGGCGTCGGCGCCCGGCTCCAGCTCGGCCTGCTCAACATGGCCATGCAGCAGGCCATCGAGGCCGGCTTCACGCCGATGATCACCCCGGTGCTGGTCAAGCCGGAGTCCATGCAGGGCACCGGATTCACCATCGCCCACGACAGCGAGATCTACCGGCTGCCCGAGGACGATCTGTATCTGGTGGGCACCTCGGAGGTCCCGCTGGCCGCCTACCACGCCGACGAGATCCTCGACCAGGCGTCCCTGCCCTATCGGTACGCGGGCTGGTCCTCCTGCTTCCGCCGCGAGGCCGGGTCGTACGGGAAGGACACCCGCGGCATCATCCGGGTGCACCAGTTCGACAAGGTGGAGATGTTCTCCTACTGCCGCCCCGAGGAGTCCCAGGAGGAGCACCGGCGCCTGCTGGCCTGGGAGAAGGAGATGCTGGACAAGGTCGAGCTGCCGTACCGGGTGATCGACACCGCGGCGGGCGACCTCGGCATGTCGGCGGCCAGGAAGTTCGACTGCGAGGCGTGGATCCCCAGCCAGGGGCGGTATCGGGAGCTCACCTCCACCTCCAACTGCACGACCTTCCAGGCCCGGCGGCTGAAGGTCCGCTACCGCGACGACGACGGGCGTCCGCAGATGGTGGCCACTCTCAACGGCACGCTGGCCACCACCCGGTGGATCGTGGCCATTCTGGAGAACCACCAGCAGGCCGACGGTTCCGTCGTGGTGCCCAAGGCGCTCCGGCCGTACGTGGGGCTCGACGTTCTGGAGCCGCTCAAATAACGCGAGAGCCACCCAAACAACGCTGAAGGCGGGGCCCTTAGGGAGGGCCCCGCCTTCAGTGTGTCAGTGGTTTAGAGGGCGCGCACCTGCGAAGCCTGGGGCCCCTTGGGGCCCTCGGTGACCTCGAACTCCACGCGCTGGCCGTCCTCCAGGTTCCGGTAACCGGAACCCGTGATCGCGGAGAAGTGGACGAACACGTCCGGCGCGCCGCCGTCCGGGGCGATGAAGCCGAAGCCCTTTTCAGCGTTGAACCACTTGACGGTTCCCTGAGCCATTAACGCTCTCCCTAAGGAAGTGAATCGTGGGGTACACACCTCGCGCACCCCGGTGTGTCGCACAGCTCCCCGGGTGGCTCATATCAGTCGAACTGGTTTCGCTTGCGGGAACAGCTAATACAACGCCATGCCATCTAACACTATGGCGGACCCGGGGTGTTCCATGTCCGGGGGAGAATTCTTCTCCCGACATGCCCTTGTCCGGCGCGTGAGCATCACCCGGCAAACTGGAACGTGTTATGGCCAACCCGCAGCTTCACCATCGACCGTCCCGCCCGCCCCGGCTGATCGCCACCGACCTCGACGGCACCGCGCTCCGCTCCGACGGCACCGTCTCGCCGCGTACCGCCGCCGCCTTCGCCGGGGTCGAGCGGGCCGGCGCCATGCTCGTCTTCGTGACCGGCCGCCCGCCCCGCTGGATGCACGCCGTGGCCGACAAGGTCCGCCACCACGGGCTGGCCATCTGCGCCAACGGCGCGCTCGTCTACGACCTGCACAACGAGACCATCGTGGAGTCCCACCTGATCGAGCGGCCCGTGCTCGACGAGGTGGTACGGCGCCTGCGCGAGGGCGTGCCGGAGCTCAGCTTCGCGGTGGAGTACGAAGTGGGCTTCGCCTACGAACACGCCTTCCGCGTCGGCGACTGGGACCACGAGGCCGTACACGGCACCAGGGTGGCGCCGGACACGCTCACCGCTCTGCCCTGCGCGAAACTGCTCGCGCTGCGCCCGGGAAACGACGCGGACAGCCTCTTCCGCCAGGTGGCGGACCTGGTGGGGGATCTGGTCACACCGACCCACTCCAGCGGGCGGGCGATGATCGAGATCAGCGCGCGAGGGGTGACCAAGGCGACCGCGCTGGCGGGGCTGGCCGCCCGGCACGCCATCCCGCCCGAGGACGTGGTGGCCTTCGGGGACATGCCGAACGACCTGCCCATGCTCAGCTGGGCGGGCACCTCGTACGCGGTGGCCAACGCGCACAGCGACGTGCTGGCCGCAGTGGACCATGTCACGGCGACCAACAACGACGACGGGGTGGCGCTGGTCCTGGAACAGCTCTACGGGTGAGCCGGGGGGTGTTGAACAAGAGATGAGGCCGGGGGGAAACCGGCCTCATCCGGTCGTCACAGGTAGGGGCCGGGCGAGCGCTGGTGGACCTGGTCCTCTGCGGCTTGGGAGAGGCCGCCGGGCAGGGCACGACGCATCTGCTCCAACTGGGCGCGAGCCGCCATCTGCTGGGCGAACAGCGTGGTCTGGATGCCGTGGAACAGGCCCTCCAGCCAGCCGACCAACTGGGCGTGGGCAACGCGCAGTTCGCCCTCGCTGGGCGGGTCGCCCTCGTCGGTGAACGGCAGGGACAGCCGTTCCAGTTCGTCCACGAGTTCGGGGGCAAGACCGTCTTCCAGCTCCTTGATGGAGCTGGCATGGATCTCCTTGAGCCGCTTGCGGCTGGGCACGTCGAGCGGCGCCGCGCGGACCTCCTCCAGCAGCTGGCGGATCATGCTGCCGATACGCATCACCTTGGCCGGCTGCTCAACCAGGTCAGCGATGGACCGCTCCTCGGGTTCCCCCTGGTCGGCACCGACCGAAAGCCCCTCGGGGCCGACGACCACCACGTGCGGGGTGCTCTCCTCAGCGTTCATAGCTCTCAACTTACTAGCAGGATCTTCCCGACGTGTTCCCCAGATTCGAGCAGCCGGTGCGCCTCGGCCGCGTCCGCCATCGGGATCCTGGCGTGCACGACGGGCCGGATGGCGCCCGCGCTCACCAACGGCCAGACATTGTCCGCCACACCCCGGCAGATGACGCCCTTCTCGTCCACCGGCCGCGCGCGGAGCCCGGCGGCGTGCACCGAGGCGCGCTTGGCGAGCAGCTTGCCGAGATCGAGCTCGCCGACGGCGCCGCCCTGCAACCCGATCACCACCAGGCGGCCGCCGACCGCCAGCGAGTTCACGTTCTGCTTGAGGTATTTCGCACCAATGATGTCGAGAATCACGTCCGCGGTTCGGGTAGAGAAGTCCTCTTCTCGGTAGTTGATTCCTTCATCCGCTCCCAGCTCCAGGCAGCGCCGTACCTTCTCGTCCGATCCGGCGGTGACGATCACCCTCGCGCCGTACGCCTTCGCCAGCTGGATGGCCATGGTGCCGATGCCGCTGGCGCCGCCGTGCACGAGCAGGGTCTCGCCCTTGCGCAACCGGGCGGCCATGAAAACGTTGGCCCAGACCGTACAGGCGACCTCGGGCAGGGCAGCCGAGTCCACCAGCGCGGTGGGCGCGGGCATCACCTGCTGCCAGGGCACCGCCACGCGCTCGGCGTATCCGCCACCGGCCAGCAGCGCGGTCACCTGGTCGCCGACCCTCACCGTGTCGACATTCGCGCCGACTTCGGAGACCGTGCCGGAGCATTCCAGGCCCGGAATCTCCGAGGCGCCCGGTGGCGGGGGATAGAAGCCCTGCCGCTGGAGGAGATCTGCCCTGTTCACGGCGGAAGCGGCCACGTCAATGACCACTTCGTCCGGTCCAGGAACCGGGTCGGGGACTTCCTGCCAGGTAAGAACTTCGGGACCGCCGGGGGCCGAAATGAGGATGGCGCGCATGTCACCTAAAGTAACGGAGCGGCGAACTCGACCGTTGGTCACGTTCGTTGTGTTACGGGGCGCTAACCTTCAATGTGGTTGCTGCCCCTTTAGCCCATCCCGAGGGGGAACACGGTGGCAAGACACGATCGTGAGGATCCCCATTCTCTCGAAGACCAGCTGGCCTGGCTTGACGCGATCAAGGAGATGCCAGACGAGGTCGACATCGCGGTGAGCGCGGTTACCGCTTCGTCTTTGGCGAGCGGTACGTCCACGCTGGGCACGCCGCCGCCTCCTCCCGCCGAGGAGGCTCCTTCGCCGTACCCCAAGGACCCGTGGCTGTCCGTACCCGCCGAGCCGGCGCCGCTCTTCCGGACCTCGGTCGAGGCCGACGCGCCCGCCGCTCCCGCGGACGACGACGCGCCGACCAACCCGCCCGGCGGGACGCCGCCCTTCGGCGCGGGGCGCGGGGCGTTCGGGGAGTCCCCGGTCGACACCGACTCCTACAACGTCGGCGCCTTCGCCGAGGAGAAGCGTGCGGCCCAGGCGTCGCCCGCCTTTGAGCCGTACGAGTCGTACGAGGAGAGCGCGGAGGAGCCGGTTCGGGGCTGGCTGGAACCCGCGCGACCCGTCACGGAACCCGACTCTGGTGAATCCGAACGCTTCACTGGACCGATCCCGGGATTCCCGGGCGAGCACAGCACCGAACGGTTCGGGTCCCGTGACTTCGGCAAGCGCGACTTCGCGGGGCGGGACACCGGAGAGTTCGGGTCACGCGGGGACTTCGGACAGCAGGACAACACCCTCGGCTTCGGCGCCGACTTACGCAAGCGCGAGGAGTTCGGCACCGGGGGCGAAACCCAGGACGATCCCTTCGCGGCACGGGACACCCCCTTCGGACTCGGCGACAACGCCTTCCGGTCGCGGGACACGCGCGAACCCCGGACCCTCGACTCGGCCGGATTCCCCGAGCCTCGTGATCTCCGCGCCCAGGCGCAGGAGTCTCGCGAGGTACGGGACCTGCACGACGTACGGGACTCTCGGGACGAATCGAGCGGGCCCTTCGGGGTCATCCCCGGCGCTCTCGGGACTTCCGGCGCTGATGAGGCGCGAGGCGAACGGTTCGGCGGCTCACTCCGCGACGACCTCGCCTTCGAGCGCGACCGGGATCGGGATCGTGACCACGATCGCGACCGTGGCCGGGATCGCGATCTGGGAGAGCAGGAGCGGGAGCCGTACCAGCCGCGGCGTCGTCAGACCGCCCCTCCCGTCTCCGCGTTCAACTCCCCAACGCGTACCACCTCAAGCCGGTCGAGTGGCAAACCATCCGCCGACAGCCTGGACCCGCTCAGCCTGCTCAAGGGCCGCCGCAACGCGCCCGAGAACGGCTGGCGCCGTCTGATCTACAAGGCCTCCGCCGGTCTGATCAAGCCAGGCGAATCCTCCGAGGTCCGCCGCCGCCGCGACCTGATCGCCCGGGCCCGTACGCCCGTCGCCGCCGGCCACCACCGGGTCGCCGTGCTCAGCCTGAAGGGCGGCGTCGGCAAGACGACCACCACCGTCGGCCTCGGCGCCACGCTCGCCCAGGTCCGCGGCGACCGCGTCATCGCCGTCGACGCCAACCCCGACCGTGGAACGCTCTCCGACAAGGTCGAACTCGAAACCTCCGCCACCATCCGCGACCTGCTCAACGAGCGGGCCCAGATCCGGCGGTACGCCGACATTCGATCCTTCACCTCGCAGACCCAGTCACGCCTGGAAATCCTCGGCTCCGACCGCGACCCCTCGGTCTCGGAGGCGTTCTCCGCCGCCGACTACCAGGCGGTCTCCCAGGTCCTGGAGAACTTCTACTCGATCTGCATCACCGACTGCGGAACCGGCCTCCTGCACTCCGCCATGTCCGGCGTGCTCGGCCTGGCCGACCAGCTCGTCCTGGTCAGCTCCCCCTCCGTGGACGGCGCCCGCGCCGCCTCCGCCACCCTCGACTGGCTGGAGGCCCACAACTACGCAGACCTCGTCAAAGCGGCCTCTGTCGTGCTGTGCAGCGTACGCCCCCGTTCCAAGTCCACGGTCGACCTCAACCGCCTGGAAGCCCACTTCGCGGCCCGCTGCCGGGCCGTCATCCGCGTGCCGTACGACCCGCACCTGGAGGAAGGCGCCGAAATCGACTTGGACCGCATGCTCGACTCCACCCAGGAAGCCTTCCTCAAACTGGCCGCCTCCGTCGGCGACGGCTTCGCCGGCCCCCAGTCCCTAACCGAACGCCGCTACTCCGAAATCCCCGACCAACTCTGACCCACCTTCTCTCCCGCTTCCCGCTCGAAGCGGGAGAGATCGTTTCCTGGTCGCGCCCCCACCCCTGACGCACTACAGTGCATCTGACACACCAGGAGAGCTCGCCTAGTGGACGATGGCGGCGGTCTTGAAAACCGCTAGGCCGGGCAACCGGTCTCGTGGGTTCGAATCCCACGCTCTCCGCCCTACCTCCTGAAACAGCATCTACCAGCGCATACGCTTCTTGGCAGCCATCGTTGATCGCCCGCTTGATGTGCAGCTATGAGCCAGTTGTAGCCCCTGTTCGTCGTTGCTCCCGGGATATGTCCGGGATGGATGATGGGCGTGTTTCCCCTGCTCAGCGGCGGAAATGGAAGAGGGCCCCGGGATGTCCCGGGGCCCTGCTACGGCTCGGCCGGCGCCGCCCTGGTCGAAAGCCTACGATGAATGGCAGATGGCCGACCGCTACCTGTCGGAAGGATCGATGGCACTGCTGACCGACACCGCCACCCAACTGGTGGCACAGCCCGACCTACTCACGGCATAGTCAAACCGGCAGAGCCGCACGCGACGCCTGAACTACACCACTCAGTGGGACGTGACCCGGTCGCGCCATCGCTGCTTCTCGGACAACAGGAGTGGTCAACTCTCTGCAATCACACGGCAGGTAAATCACAGACATCTGGACAGGACTGCCTGTACGCTTCCAGCGTGAACGATCAGCAGGAGTCCCCTCCAGAGAACGCCGATGTCGAAGAGCCGATAGAGCTAATCGAACAAGAAAAACTGGACTTGCTTGAGGCAGAGCCGACGCCAAAGCAGGTAACCTATTCTGGTCAAGACTTCGACGTAGAAGGCCTAGTGCGTCGTCTCAATAAGAACGATATTCTTGTTCCAACGTTCGGCCACGATGACAAACGAATCTCGTCGGCAGGGTTCCAGCGTGCATTTGTTTGGACGCGCCCTCAAATGGACAGGTTTATCGAGTCGCTGCTTCTGGGTTACCCCATCCCAGGGATTTTTTTGGTTCGTCAAGCGGATCGACGGTATCTAGTACTCGATGGGCAGCAGCGATTGCGTACGCTCCAGCGATTCTATGATGGAACATTTGAAGGCAAGCAATTTGCCCTGAGCAATGTGGGGGAACCGCTCAAAGGCCTAACATACGAGACCCTTCCAGAGGACCAGCGGCGCCTCTTGGACAACACGTTCTTTCAAGCAACTATCGTCGATACAGACGGTTCACGCGAATCCCTCGAAGTTGTATATCAGATTTTCGAGCGCCTGAATTCGGGAGGCACTCAACTCACCCCACATGAGATACGGGTGGCTCTCTATGCGGGTCCATTCATCGACTTCCTAGAGAAGTTGAACCAGGGCCAGGACTGGCGAGCAATCTATGGAAAGCCATCCCCTCGCCTGCGCGATCAGGAGCTTATCCTAAGAATCCTCGCCCTCTATGCCAGCGCTCCAACCTATAAAAGGCCACTAAAAGTATTTCTGAACAACTTCGCAGCGCAACACCGGACTCTGCAGCACCTAAATACAGCGGTGCTTGAGGACTTGTTCAAGCGCACGAGTCAGCTAATCGCAGAGGCCGTAGGGCGCAAGGCGGTGCGATTCCAGAGTAGCCAAGTAAACGCAGCGCTAACTGAGGCGTTGTTCGTTGGGCTTATGCGTCGTCTTGACTTCGACCGAGAAATTACTGCCGATGGCGTTGCAATCGCGATCCGAGAGATCCAGAGTGACCCAACGCTTCCTGCAGCAATTAGCCGCTCGACCGCCGACGAGGAGAGCGTTAAGGCCCGTCTAGAGACAGCAACGAGACGATTCGCGAGAGCTTAGAATGGGCGGCGTGATTGCATGGCCATCGCTTACACTTCAGAATCTCGATAGGAAGCTGAATTCGCTGGCCAAGCTCGTGGAGTATCCGGCACCCGAAGAGCCGGACCAGGTAACGCAAGCTTTAGCTAGATTCCTAGTTGTTCGCACTTGCGGGCATCTCGAGAAGACGGTACAAGAATGCTTTCAGGTATATATCGAGCATAAGTCCTTTGGGAGAGTACGCCTCTTCTCAAGGTCTTGGACCGCGCGCATTAACAATCCCGAGCCTGAGCGCCTGATCGAAATGGTTGGTAGGTTCGGGCCTGAATTGCAGCGGGATCTGCGTGAGTTATTTGAAAACAATGATTCGGAGTTAAAAAGAGAGATCTCTCTCCTTATCAATAAAAGGAATCTGATAGCGCACGGCGAGAGCGAAGGTGTTGGATCCCGGAAAGCGCTGGATCTGCTCAATTACTCTCAGTTATTGACAGATTGGTTCATTCTGAATTTCGACCCTCGCTGAGAGGGATCGCGACCCAATTGCCATGTGGAGTTGAAAGCCTTAGCGAGAACGCTGAAGAGGGGTGTGTATCCGCCTCTGGCACGGCCACGAAGAGATCAGTATACGCTTACGCTGCGTCCGCCACACCGCCGGCCCCCACCGCTTCGCTGCTCTACGGGTGCTTCGCATGGGCGTTGGCCGCTGTGGTCTGTTGGGTTCGCTCGTGACGCTCTCCGGTGGCCCGGGATTATCTTATGTGAGTAGTGGTGCACAGCTTGCGCTCGGATGCAGGTCAGAGCCTTTTGGTGAGGGATTCCGGCCCTGAGGTGACCGTGATTGAAAGACGCATTGGCTTGTAGCTGGTGGCGCATATCCGGGCGTAAGGGTCATCCAAACGTCCACCCCTGCACTTGCATCAAGGCAAAGACCGCTCCGGCGATGGTGATCAGTCCCACGATGACAGCTGCGGCGAGACGTAGCGAGTACCTAGGCTCTCCCTCTTCGTCTGCTGACAGGGTCGTCTCCACGGTGCTGCCACTCTGGGGAGCAACAAAATTGATTTTGTTGCGTTTCCCGGTCACGGCGAAGTTGATGGCGTTGGTTGCCACCTCCGCTGGCGGTGTCTCTGCGCCATCCGGGAGGTTCGCGTTGATTTCAGCCACCATAACGACGAGCGTCGTGCGGACTTGCTCGACTACGCCCTCAAATGCCACTGGCGCGACAGCCCAGTAAAGCCGTTCGATGTGTCCGTTAGCCATCTCCTTGAGGTTCATGTAATGCACCAGATCGGCGGCACCCCTTGGTTGCAGCTTTACGACCTCGTCTGAGCTGGTGGACTGACGAGCGAGCTTCTCGATCTCCGCGATTCCCATGTAGAGGTTCAGATCATTGTTGATGCTATCTTGGGCGAAATCCGGCAACTGCGAGGGGCTAACTTGCCGCCCCTTGATCGCCCACCGCATATTCATCATGTCGACATGCAGCGGTGCAACGATTTTTCGATACTCGGGCAGTTCTTCGTCAGGTTTGTAACCCCGCAGTTCTCGGGCGGCCCAGTCGCTAAGCTCAGCCGAGCCTGCTCGTCCGCCAAGGGCGATCACCTTCCGCAGAAGATCAGCGATGGCCGTGCGATGATCCAGGGCGCCTGCCTCGATTTCTTGGAGGAGACGATGCGAACGTTTGGTCACGTAGTGAGAATACCTTGACCGCCACAGCAGGCCGGTCAAGCATCGACGCCGAAGATTGCACGCGGTTTGGCGAGCTTGTATGTACGATCAGTCGTCGACACACGCTTGAGAAGGTTAGATCGCGGGGCTTCTGCCGCAGTTGGGCCCACGCTGAACGCCTGGATCACCACCCGATCTTCTAAACGCCATTTGACCAGCGCATACGCCTCTCATCAGCCTGGTTGAGCGTTTGCTCGATGTGCAGCAGTGAGCTGTGCGCAGTCCTCGTTTGTCGTTGTTCCGGATAGGAGGGACCCGAGATGGTCGAGACCCTCGGATGACTCCTCCGTCTCATGGCCCCAGCGCATCGCTGATGCGCTGATTGGCGATTTCGGCGCCACCATCGATGCACTTGGCGTAGACCTTCAAGAGGACATCAACACCGTGCCCTGCCCGGTCGGCGACCTCAGGCGCGGCCACACCTGCGTTGAGCCACAGCGAGACGGCCGCGTGACGCAGGTCGTATGGACGCCCAGCCAAAGGGGAGGCGACTTGCTCGGGCCTGAAGGCAGTGTGGCGCGCCTTCCTCCATACGTTGCAGTAGGTGCCGATCGAGATAACGCCCCCGCGTGAGGTACGGAAGAGTCGGCCGTCCGGGTTCACGCCGAACTCTTCGATATGGGCACGGAGGATTGTCACCAGTTCCGGGGGTATCGGCACGGGACGACCCTCTTCGCTGGCTCGGTGTTTCAGCCCTCGGTCGTCGTGTGCATCCCCACTGTTCGTCCATCGCTTGTTGGCTTGCGGCTTGGACTTGGCGAGGACGAGAAGGCCCCAGCCTGTCGCGGGTAGGTAGCAATCGGCTTCACGGAGGCCGAGCGCTTCTGCTGGGCGGAGCGCCGCGAAGTAGAGGCACGTGAAGAAAGCCCGGAGATGCCTGCCACGATCGAGGCGACCAACGTAGGTAACCGCGTTGAGAAGTTCGCGCGCCTGGCTCGGATTGACGACTACGCGCCTGTCCACCACTTCACGGACTTTAGGCGGCTTCCACGCCTTGACCTTGTCGATCGGATTGGATGGCAGTTCCTCTAGATCTACCGCGTACTGAAGAACGTTGTAGAAGACCGATCGCTTACGGGCGATCGTTGTTGCCGCCGCGGCTTCACCGTCCAGCTGTGGAACGATCTTGAAGTCGATCACCCACGGCGTACCGGATTCCAAGCGGCCCACCGTCACGCCGAGCAACTCGGTTGACGGCGGAAGCTGATCAATCTGTACGAGTGGGTCACGCACGGTCGCGGCGAGGACTACCCGACCCGGGCGAGGTGACGAGGCCCGTACGGCGTGGACTCCCCAGGAGTGCGCGAGTCGTTCCGCAGCTTCGGAGTAGTCAGCGGGAGTCTGGCCTTCAAGGGTGTGCACCGTGACGCGCCACCCGTGCCGGGTGGGCATCGGCAGCCACATGAACGGGCGAGTGTCGACCGCGACCCGCTGGAAACGCCGCTTGACCTTGACCAGGCCGGTGGAGGCGACGCTTCCAGGTACGAGGGTGAACCAGTAGCGTTGCCGCTTCTTGGTCAGCCCGCAGCCCAGGGCGACCCGCCGCCAGGAGGCCCACACCGACAGCGCGGCCAGCGGATAGCCGACCGCCGGCCAATAGGACCGGTAGTGGAGTCGGCGCCAGGTCGGCAGCCCCGCCGCCGCGATGAGCACAGCGGCGAGGACCATCAGCGGGAAGTGAGCGGACTCAGGCACCGTCGACCCCTCGGGCGGGTGTGAAGGCGGTGGCCCGGTAGGAGATCCCCCAGCGGCCGGAGATCTCCCAGACGTAGCCCGCCAGGTCGACCGGGATCACCTCGTCTCCGGAGGTGATGGGCGGCTCACCGGAGACGGCGACCTTGACCAGTTCGATCCGGCCCGAGGTGTCTTCCACCGAGCAGATGACCTCGTAGACGACCTGTCCGGTCTTGTCGGTCTTGATCTCTCCGGTGTCCTTGTTGATCAGGCGGGGGCGCGGCTGCTTCACGCAGGTGAAGGTGAGCCTGTTCGTGTCGACGGGGATCGGGATGGTTCGCATGTCGTAAACCTCCTTAGCTCACGGTCAACATAGTTGACCTAGTTGGCTTGGTTGTCAATGTGCTCGTGGTTGGCTTGGTTGGGTTGCGCGTGGTGAGATGAGCGCGATGGTCAAGAAGACGGGCAGGCCCGGATACCTTCAGATCGCCGACGAACTGCGGGAGCGGATTCGCGGCGGACTTCTCGCGCCCGGCGAACCGTTGCCCTCCACCGCCCAACTGGCCGAGCAGTTCGACGCCTCGCTGTCGGTGGTGAAGATGGCCGTGGGGATCTTGCGCAACGAGGGTCTTGTCGTCGGCCAGCAGGGCAAAGGGGTGTTCGTCTGCGAGGACGGGCAGCCAGCGCAGGATGCGGACCTACGGGCCGAGGTCACCGCCCTGCGTAGTGCCGTGCAGAACCTGACCCGCCGCCTGGAGCAGATCGAGGCCGCGTTGCCCGCCGCCGATCCGAAGGCGAGCGATTAAGGCGGTTGTCGCGGACGTAGCAACCGATCACCCGCCGGGCCAGTGCTGAGGAGACGGTCGGCGCGTGCGGTGGCAGGTGCCGGCTGTGGTCTTCCCGGTGCATTCCGACCAGGACCACGACGAAGCCGATCAGTACGGCAGCGGCCAAAATCACCGCGATGATCAGCGGAAGCCAGCTCATGACGCGGTCCCCACGATGGGCGTGCGGTGCGGGTCACGCGGAGGACGTCGGCTGAGGTTGCGACGCCGCTTGAGACGCAGCCGGGCCGCCTGACGCTTGGCCCAGCGCTCCCGGGCCGCGCACTTGCGGCAGAGCTTCTGACCTTCGGCCAGGGCCGCCCCGCAGATGCAGACCGGCGGGGGTTCCTCACCTGGGGCGGTAATCGTGTTGGTCAAGATCACTCCTCCTTTCCTCGGCGGGTTGGGGCTCCTTACCGAGGGTGCGAGGAAGTGTCAGGACGAGATCACTACACGACCGGACGTGTGCAAGACGTCCGGCTTAGGATGAACGAGTCCCCGAACGTCCCAGGCGGGCAGGTGAGATGGCGAACGAGCGACTACGCGCGGCTCTTCTGGAGCGCGGGGTGAGCGTCGCCGAACTGGCCGCAGCCATCGAGGTGGACCCCAAGACCGTCGAACGGTGGATCACCAAAGGCCGCGCCCCGTACCGAAAACACAGGTACGCGGTCTCCTCACATCTCGGGATGGACGAGTCCTATCTCTGGCCGGAAGCGCTGACACGTGAACAGGTGGCCTCAGCGTCAGAGAGCGAGATCGTCAACATCTACCCACATCGCTGGACGGTCCCTCGTGACACCTGGGGACGTCTGTTCTCCGACGCCGCCGAGCAAATCGGCATCCTGGTCTACAGCGGCATGTTCCTCGCCGAGGATTCCGGGCTGGTCCGGGTTCTCGGCGAGAAGGCCCGCACCGGCGTCCAGGTACGGATTCTTCTCGGCAACCCCGACAGCGCGGAAGTCGCCCAACGAGGCGCGGACGAGGGCATCGACGAAGTGATGGCGGCCAAAGTCCGCAACGCTCTGGTCCTCTACCGGCCCATCCTTCGGATCGACGGCGTACAGATCCGACTGCACAGCACGATCCTCTACAACTCGATCTATCGCGCCGACGACCAGCTTCTCGTCAACACGCACATCTACGGCGCCCCCGCGGCCAACGCCCCGGTTCTGCATCTACGACGGGTCGCCGGCGGTGACATGGTGACCACCTACCTGGAGAGCTTCGAGCGCGTATGGTCCGAGGCCACCCCGGTAGAGTCCTGACCATGAGCAAACGGATCGACTTCTACGACGACCCCGACGCTCCCGCACCCAACAGCCTCGTCCCCTCGGTCAACGTCGTGGTGACGAACCTGGCCGGGGACGTTCTGATGATCCGCCGCAGCGATAACGGGAACTGGGCCGTGCCCGGGGGTGCGATCGATCTCGGCGAGTCACTCCCCGCCGCAGGCGTTCGCGAGACCCTCGAAGAGACCGGCATCGTCTGCGAGATCACGGGCCTGGTCGGAACCTACACCGATCCCCGGCACGTAATCCTCTACACCAGTAACGGCGAGGCCCGGCAAGAGTTCTCCATCGTCCTCACCGCCCAGGCCGTCAGCGGCGAGCCCACCCCGAGCAGCGAATCAACCGAGGTTCAATGGGTGCCGCGCGACCAGGTGACCGGCCTGAAGATGGATCGCTCGATGCGCCTGCGGATCGGCCACTACCTAGACCAGGCAGTCAAGCCGCACATCGGATAGCGCCAACCGTGATTCAACGGATCGCACGGCCGACAGAATGTGCGGCTCAGCCCGATTGATGCACCAGGTGACTTCGTCGTCAGGTCCGTAGCGCGAGCGGATCTCGGCCAGCCGATCGATCACCGTCAACGGCAGCCCATCGGGGCTGGTGGTCATATCGCAGAACGTCAGCGCTTCCACCAGGTCGCCGCGCTCTTTGGGGAATTCACCGGTGAGGATGTCGAGGAGGCCACGCTGGCCGGCCTCGATCTCAGCGCAGGTGTGGTGAGCGACCAAGCGGCACAGGAGTTCGTCGGCGCCGTGGACATCGCGGAGGTAACGAGCACCGTCGATCGGATGGAATCCGGCGTCGATCAGGTCAGGGGCATACCCGATGTCGTGCAGCCACGCGGAAGCGGCCAGGATCTCAGCGTCCTTACGGAGAATCGGCGCCAGCGATTCAGCGCGACGCCCGACGCCCTGCGAGTGCTCCCAACGGCGCGGCAGATGCTGCTCCAAGACCTTGCGTGCCAGCTCACGAGCCCATTCGACTTGTCTCATGCTGTTCACGATAGGTAGGTGACCCCGGGGGACATCTAGTCCCGGTTACTGGACGTCCCGGGACGTCCTATTTCCGCAGGTGCGCGCCGGGTGACATACCGGCCCTTGCCTTGTCTCGTCTCCAGAAGTCCCTCACGTTCGAGAACCGCCAGAGCCGAGCGCACGGTGTACCGGGAAATACCGAGCTCCTGCCGCAACATTGCTTCGCTGGGCACCAGGGCACCTGGCGGCAGGAGACCGGTCTGGATTCGCTCGCGGAAAACCCGGGCGATGCCCTCGTACTTGTACCGATCATGCTGAGGATCGCTTCGTCCTACGACGCGCCACCCTTTGGACGGGATGGTGTCGAGTAGCCCTTCGTTCTTGAGTTCGACAAGCGCCCGACGGAGGGTGTTACGAGCGACACTGAATTCCTTACAGAGAACTCCCTCCGATGGGAGCAGCGATCCTGGCTGATACTCGGCCGCCACGATCCTCGCCCGGATCTCCTCGACGATCCTCGGGTAGATGCGCCAACCGCTCAGCCGCTCAGGATCGCTGTTCATCCGACCCTGCCCGGAACGCGTGACCTGACGTCACGATTGGCGTGCCGACGCTTCAGGGGATCTACCTCCAGCTTGGTCCAGCCGAGCGCCGGTTGGGCTGATCGGTAGGGCGAGCGGGCGGGGTTCATGCTGGTTGAGCCTCTGACAGGAAGAAGGACCTATCCACCCCACACGAGGGACGTCTAGGGACTTCTTATGTTAGCGTCGCTGGCAGAGCCCACGCCCACGAGAGGTGCCCGTGAGCGAGAACCTGCGATACGCCCTGATCAAAGCCCGCCTACGGCCCATCGACGTAGCATCCGCGCTCGCCGTGGACCCCAAAACCGTCGACCGATGGCTCAAAGGGCGCATCCCCTACCCACGACACCGCTGGGCCATCGCCGACCTCCTCCAACTCGACGAAGGCGAACTCTGGCCGGAAACGGTGCCACGCCGTCAACACCTCTCCAACGAGATCCTTGCCGTCTACTCCCACCGTTGGGCCGTCCCGCACGCCACCTGGCAAGCCCTCTTCGAGAACGCCACCGAGGAAATCGGCATCCTCGCCTACAGCAGCCTCTTTCTCGCCGAAGACACTGGACTCCTCCACACCATCGCCGACCGGGCCCGCAACGGCGTAAGAGTCCGCATCCTCCTCGGCGACCCGGAAAGCGAAGAGGTGGCCACCCGAGGAACCGACGAGCGTATCGGCAGCGACACGATCTCTGCCAAGATCCGCAACGCGATCACCCTCTTCCAGCCCCTTAGAGGACTCCCGGGAACCGAGTTCCGCTTCCACCGCACCGTGCTCTACAACTCGCTCTACCGCGCAGACGACGAACTACTCATCAACACACACGTCTACGGGACACCAGCCTCCGACGCCCCCGTCGTTCACCTCCGCGCCAACGGAGACCAGGGCAGCTTCCCCATGTACATGACCAGCTTTGAACGAACCTGGGAGACAGCCAACCCAGGTACATGATCGAAAGAAACTTATCCCTACACAATCAAGCCGCCGCCCCGTGGGCGTCGGCGCGCGGTACGGCCTGGCGCGGCCGGGCGTGCGGCCTCTCCGGGCCGGTCCCGGCCACGCCACCTCCCCGCGCCTGACTCAGAGACGGCGGGTTGACCTCGTAGCAGGAGGAAGCAGATCCCGGGACGCGACGACTTCGTCGACCAAGCAGGAAGAGCGGGCTTCCTTGCCTCCGGCGGGGAGCCCGAACCCGAGGTGATCGTGGGTGCACGAGGCGACGGGTTCATGGATGGATGGTGGCGGGGGATCACCTCGGACACCGTCGTCCCAGGCAAGCCCGCAGGCCGGCGACTCCGGCTCAAGCCCGGCTGTGCACGTAGGGCTACCAGCGGGCGAGGAAGGTCACCCGGGGACATGTACCCGCGAAGCCAGGCTCGCCCCTCCGGTGCCGGCATGCTGCCCCTCCAGGGTTGGACGACGGCGTAAGAGGTGATCAGGCGGGTTCTTCTTGCTGGCTTGTTTGCAGGTGAGGGCTGCGCCTCTTCCATAGCGCATTTAGGCTGTCGCGTTCTCGGAGATAGAGCTTCCTGGGAACAGGAGGGGTCAAAGCTGTGGCGACGGAGTAATCTCCGAAAACGGCATATAGTGCTTCGGCAGCGTCTCCCCTTAGCTGGACCTCCGAGTAGATTTCAAGGGCATTAAGACGTCGGTCTACAAGCTCGATCTTCGACTCTGCCGACCTCCACGCAATAATTTCGTTAATTTGAGTTATTGTCGCACCGAATACTGTGAGTGCGACGAGAATCCTGGCTGTTATCAGTTGATCGTCGTTTGATGCGAAAGGTATGGCAAGGAAGGTCGCGATAATGATAGCGACGAAGTAGATGGCCAGATTTCGGATCGCCTGCTTGGCGCTTGCGCCATACAGGCATTTCCCCCAGAATGCATTCTCTTGCAAGTGTTCGCGTAGACGAATGGGGCCATGCGGGGATTTGCTTGCAAAGTATGTGGGGTCTACTTCGGGCTTTTTGTCGGATTGAGGGCGATCGTTCATTCGGTGGAGAAGGTTGGTAAGGTCGATGCTCTCACTCGCCGAACCAAGAGCATCAGAAAGCAGGCCGCGCATCCGGCCTTCGTCGCCAATTGTTTGACGGTTCTTAGCCTGGTGCCTAATCACCCAAGACGCGCTTTGCGTGCCGAGGGATATTAGCGCCAATATGTAGGCGATTGTTGTCGGAGTGAATATTGAAACAATGGCGGAGGCGAGGGTTATTATTTGGACTTGCCGGCTAATGCGGAATCCTTTTGACGCCCTGTGTAGCTGATCATCGGCGAGTGCGATAAATTCAAGGGCGGGAGATGGGGAATTTTTCACCAAAGAGTGCTTTCCAGAGTGGTTCGGGGCGTGTTGCGAATGATGCCTTCTTCGCTAGGTCGTGTGCAGCCTGAAGCTCCTCGGCTGAGCCGCTTGACTTCGTGGCCTTCTGTGCTGCCTGGCCTAGGATGCTTACGATCCCGTCCGGGTATGATGGCATCTCATATTTGCACGCATCAAGTGCCATCTGTTCGATGTAATAGGCGCCGATGTTGTGGTCGTTGACCCGATCCCACCACTTCATAATGCGTATAAGTGTGGTGAATTTTGGGCCCAATATGTTGCTTTTTAGGTTGATCTCGATATCGCGTTGCCCTGCTGTGTATGGAAGCCACGCGGCGAGTGCCCTGTTGGGCATCAAAAGTTTCGTTTTAGAGGTATTGTCTTGAACTATTGGAATAAGGTCTACGGATGGCCAGTCCGGGAATATCAGCCTGACCGAGCCATCTGATGTTTGGATGTTTTTGGTTACCGATTTGCCAATATGCTCAGTCTCGGCAATTATTTCCGCTGGGCCGCCGTTTGTCGCCGCTCTCTCGTTGAACCTGACCGCCAGGTCGATATCTGAATAGATGCGGATCGCTGTAGATCTTGCTATCGATCCAGTTACAGTACAGGTCAACACTTGGGGATGTTGAGATATTTGGCTTCGCAGCTTCCTTGTCCTTTCTAGTGCCGTCTCTAGTTCCTTGTTGGCGAGCCTTATCTGGTTATCGAACCGTTCAAAGTTTATGTCGAGCGAGCTTTTAGTTGCGTTCCCGTTTAGACTCAAGGTTGACAGGCTCTTTCTGGTTGTTGGCTAGTTGGAGTCTTTTTCTATCTGTTATGTAGGTGCCCTTGGCCGGCAGCGTGATGACCAGACCGCGTTGCCTCAGTTCTTCCACGGCCCGGCGCACTGTGCCGAGAGCGACACCGTATTCTTCGGCAAGGTCACGTTCTCCCGGTAGCCGGTTCCCGGTAAGCAGTTCGCCAGCTTGGATTCGTGCGGTTATGTGGTCGGCTAACCGCATATAGACGTAGTTCACGACACCCGGTTCGTCCGGGTCGTAAGGGGGCACCTGGCTCATAGTGATTAGCCTAGAACGTTACTGAGCTGCATGACTAGTCAGGAAGCGTCATGCCGCTCTACACCGCTTCATGACGCGCTTAGGTCTAGCTATCGAGTATGCCCTAGACACAAGTGGGCTCGGTTCGAGAGCCCGCACACAGTTGGCTCTTTCGAAGAAACATGGGAAGCACGGGAGTTGGTGAGCGGAGATAGGGGAAGACCCTTGGGGCGCTGCCCCAAACCGCGAGGGCTCCTGCTCTGGGAAGCTTTCAAGATCCCGGGCTTGGGTTCTTAGGTAGTAGCTGAGGTGGGAAGCCCTGATGTTCCCGTCCGCCATCAACCTGGGCAAGCCCAGCAGACCCCGGTGTTCCTCCAGAACAAGCCCGGCTGTTTAGGTAGGGCAACCAGCAGGCGAGGAAGGTCACCGGGGAGCATGTACACGCGAAAGCCGAGCTTGACCTTCCGTCACCGGCCTGACGCCCCTCTGTGGCGGGTCGATAGCGGACGGGAAGATCAGTACAAGGGTAGCGGTGCGGACCGCACACGTTGCAAGTCAAGGGCGGTCCCGCGCTCGCTCGCCGGCCTCGTGCTTCGCCTCCCATACGGCAGTGTCGAAGTCTGCAGGTCGAACATTCAAAGCGCGGAGAAGGGCTAGCACAGTGAAGTAGCCAGGCTCTACGGTCCGTCCAGTCTCGATCTTGCGTAGCGTGGCCAAGGTCACCTGAGCTCGCGTTGCCAACTGCTCCTGTGTGTATCCGGCATCGACGCGAAGTGCTCTCAGATGGCGCGATAGGCGAACTGCGTGGTCTGCATACTGACTCGCTTCCCGTCTCTTCCGTCCTACAGCCACTGCCCAACCAGCCTCAGTGATAGTTTAATACCGCTATAAATTTATCACCTCTTCTATTGATCAACTCCAGGTGCGCGGGCTAACCTGCCCAAGGAGGTCGAGAGCATGGCGACACGGACAGCTATCGAATGGACCGAGGTCACATGGAATCCCACCACAGGCTGTGATCGGATATCGGCAGGTTGTGACAACTGCTACGCGCTTACTCTTGCCAAGCGGCTCAAGGCGATGGGTGCCGCTAAGTACCAAAATGATGGGGACCCGAGAACCTCGGGTGAGGGATTCGGCCTCACGGTCCACCAGGCTGCACTGCGTCAGCCGTACACATGGCGGACACCGCGGGTTGTGTTTGTCAACTCAATGAGCGATCTGTTTCATGCGAAGGTGCCCCTAGAGTTCATCCGTGACGTCTTCTCAGTGATCGCCGACACCCCGCAGCACACCTACCAGGTACTAACCAAGCGCTCAACGCGGCTCCGCAAGCTGGCGGACAAACTGGATTGGCCTCCGAACCTGTGGATGGGCGTCTCGGTAGAGAACGACAAGGTCCTCTACCGAGTCAAAGACCTCTGCACAGTCCCGGCCTACGTACGGTTCCTGTCCTGTGAGCCTCTTCTCGGTTCCCTGACTGGTCTCGACCTAGATGGGATTGGATGGGTCATCGCAGGCGGCGAGTCAGGGACTGGCCATCGCCCCCTGGATCCAAGCTGGGTGCTCGAGATTAGGGATGAGTGCGTACGAAACGACGTGCCCTTCTTCTTCAAGCAGTGGGGAGGACGGACGCCGAAGCAAGGTGGACGTCACCTTGAAGGACGACACTGGGATCAGATGCCAGCGCTGCCCAAAGTGGCCCGTGCATAAATGCCAGCGAAGGCTCTTCGCGATCTATAGACAGTGGACCGTTCCTAAGTATTTCATGTCTCCTAGGCAAGGAACCGCAAGGAGACGCGATGCCGCGAGACTGGGGATGGTGGACTGAGCAGAAGCTCGACATCCTGTCGGACTATCTGGCCGCTTTCACGACGGCCTCCACTCGAGCTGGGACAACCGTTTACCTGGACCTGTTTGCAGGTCAGCCAGAGAATGTCAGCCGCGAGCGCTCTGGCCACATAATCAGAGGCTCAGCACGTCGGGCTCTTGACACGAGCCCCCCGTTCACAGTGCTCAAATTCTTCGAGCTGTCCAACAACGCCGCTGCTTTGGACCGCACCTTACGCGGTGAGTATCCCGACCGCAACTTCCAGGTGGTGCCAGGTGACTGTAATCAGGCGATTGACCAGGTACTACACGACCTCCGCCCTCTCAACTGGGCGCCGACCTTCGCCTTCCTGGATCAGCAATCTACGGAAGTAAAATGGACCACGCTTGAGCGCCTGGCGGGCCATAAGAGGGCCAACAAGCCCAAGGTGGAACTATGGCTCCTGTGTGCAAGCGGGCTATTGCCTCGAGGCTTGCGGTTGCGTCAAGCGATGGTTGACGACGACGTCGCTGATCAAATGACCTTGATGTTCGGCACCACGCAGTGGCACGATGCGCTAATCGCGACACGTGAGCAGAGGCTATCTGGTGCTCAGTTTCGCGATGAACTCACCAATCTGATGCGGTGGCGCCTGGAACGAGATCTCGGCTACAAGAGCACCCGTGTTTTCAAGATCAAGAACACCGGAGGTAGTGAGATCTTCGACATGATCTTTGCGACGGATCACGCAGTCGGTGACAAGATCATGAAATCGGTATATTCCAAGGCCATGAAGCGACAGGGTGCCTTGCAGGAGAGAGCCAGGCAGCAACGTAAGCAGAGCCGCGAAGAGAAAGACGGCTATGTCGGGTTGTTCGATGTCGACGAGGTAATGCCGACTCAGACCCGTGGCTTCACGGTTCACACGGAAGACGTGCCGGCTCGGCCGCCATACAGGCGGGTAGATCGTGAGTGACCACCTGATGTTCCCCGGCTTCCGTGGAGTCGCTTTGCTTGACTTGTGTGCCATTGACCCCTCGAGAAGAGGTCGGTATGCCACGCAAGGGCTACCCATCGGAGTTTCGCCGTAAGGTGCTGGATCTGGTCGAGGCCGGACGGCCTGTCCGGGATGTTGCCCGTCTGGAGATCAGCGAGCAGACGATCTACGTCTGGCGCAGGCAGGACCTGATCGACAAGGGGCGGTTACCCGGAGCGATTCACTCATCTTTAGTGGTGTAGATCCCCAGACACGAAAGATGCCCGTCTTCGATGAAGAGAAGAACGCCGGCCTCGTTGCCTTGCACACTGGCAGAAACCAGTACGTCGTCCTGGATAGGGGAGTCGAGCGCGCGAGGTCCTGTTCCTGGGCGAAGATCCACCGTCGCGCATCCGCGTCCACAGCGCCCGGTGATGACTGCCGAAGGGACCTGAGCCCGAAGCTCGTTCGCGCCTGAGAAGTTCTGCCCGAGGAGCGCCAGAATGACCGCCTGCTCCTCGGTCGTCAGATGGCGTTCGCGGGTCGACACCTCGTCAAGGTAGCGGATCGGGTGCGCGGGATATGCCGGTCGACGCTTGCCTCTTTGTTGCTCGATCAGGCCTGGTCTGGCTTGACGCTCGCCTCAGCGTGATAGGGCGCGGCGGCACGGGACGACAAAGGGGAGAAGAGAGGAAAGACCCTCGTCGTGCGCTCATGCCGCCGCGCGGGTTCCTCCGCATGTCTACGACCACGCAAGCGACCGAGAAGACGCGCCCGCGAGAGGACTGGATAACTCAGGGCGTTTGCGGAGGAAGATTATTGGTGTGGATTCGCGCACCCCTCGGGCGGCTCCCAGCCAGGGAATCCCAGGTGCACGGCAAGTTGCATTTCCAGGTCTGGGATCGAGTCGGAATTTATGAAGTACGGCAGCTCCCGGCGGACTCCTGTAATGCTCTTGGTAGGCCAGAAATGTGGTGGCACTGCGAAGGTGCCCCAGTTGATCAGCATGTAGGCCCAGCCGCTGAAGTGAAGCCGCATCAAGATGGAGCGGGCGGTTTCGTAGCTCGCTCCGAACTCGGTACGCAGGCTCTTGAGAGTGGCCACGCGGGTGTGCGGAGCGATCTCTCCCCGCTGGATTCTCCCGATGATGGAGTCGACCGCGTTCTTCTTCTGGTTGGCTACTGAGGGCAAGGATTGGACCTCATCGCTGGGAGCACCGACCACGTACCCCAATCCGATGACCGCCCGGATGAGGCCGAGGCTGCGAAGTTCGCGCTGTGCGCGTACTGCCGTGCCCTTGCGAACGGAGTGGTCCCGCATCAGTTCCCGAACGGTCGGAATGCGAGCTCCCTCCGGAAGGTCGCCGTGGTCGATCCGCTCTATCAAGAGCTTGGCGATGTCGCGGAAATCACCGGAGGTGCCGGCCACACCGCATGACACGTCCGCCAGGACACTGCCCGTGCCCTGCATCGAGGAACGGGCGCTGTCTCGGCGAGCGGAATTATCGGGGACAATTATATCCAGCATGGTCATTCTGGGGATCGTCTCTCAGTTGTGGGGAAGAGCCTGATCATTCCTTAGCCTGGATCTTTCGTGATCTTCCCGTGGTCGGTTGAATGGTCCGGCTGAGCGTTGATTGCGTGATCGGGTCAGTGTTGTGGCCCGGCTGTCGTGCCGGGTTGACGGGGATCCACGGGCCCGCGG
>NZ_JAHCST010000034.1 GCF_018476525.1 Acrocarpospora catenulata | reverse complement strand
CGCCGAGATCAGATGGGCCAACCCGGGCGGGGTTTCGGTGCGCGCAGAGGTGCTACTCGGCGGCGGCCTCGGCAGTCTCGGCGGCCTCCGGGGCCTCGCCCTCGGCGCCCTCGGCGGCGGGCTCCTCGGGGAGCGCGGCGACCGGGGCGGCGACGACGTGCAGCACCAGGGCCTCGGGGTCGGCGACCACGGTGGCGCCGGCGGGCACCGGGAGGTCGGCGACGGTGATCGCGAAGCCGACGTCCTTGCCGTCCACGTCCACCTCGATGCCGCTCGGGATGCGGGTGGCCTCGGCCTCCACCGCGACCTGGACCAGCTGCTGGTCGAGCAGGGTGCCGTTGACCACCTCGCCGGTCACGGTGACCGGGATCTCGACGGTGACCTTCTCGCCGCGCTTGACCAGGAGCAGGTCCACGTGCTCCAGGAAGCCCTTGATCGGGTCGCGCTGCACGCCCTTGGGCAGGGCCAGCTCGGTGACCGCGCCCTCCAGCTTGATCAGCACGTTGGGGGTGCGGAGCGCGAGCAGCAGCTCGTGGCCGGGGAGGCTGAGGTGGCGGGGCTCGGTGCCGTGCCCGTACAGAACGGCGGGAACCTTGTGCGCGCGGCGGATGGCGCGGGCGGCGCCCTTGCCGAACTTGTCGCGCAGTTCGCTGGTGATCGTGACTTCGGACACGGCGCATCTCCTAGGGATGGTCGGCGATTGAGGCGCTCCCCCTGGCCCGCCCTAGCGGGAGGCGTTACGAGCGCACAACCCTCACAGTCTACCGGGTCACGAATCGCCCTCGAACAGGCTCGTCACCGAGCCGTCGGTGAACACCTCGGTGATGGCCCGGGCGATCAGCGGCGCGATGGAGAGCACGGTGAGCTTGTCGAACCGCTTCTCCTCCGGGATCGGCAGCGTGTTGGTGACCACCACCTCGGAGATGCGCGAGTTCTTCAGCCGGTCCACGGCGGGCTCGGAGAAGACGGCGTGGGTGGCGGCCACCACCACGTTGGTGGCGCCGTGGTCGTAGAGGGCGTCGGCGGCCTTGCAGATCGAGCCCCCGGTGTCGATCATGTCGTCGATCAGCACGCAGGTGCGCCCGCGCACCTTGCCGACCACCTCGTTGACCTTCACCTGGTTGGCCACGTCCAGGTCGCGGCGCTTGTGGATGAAGGCGACGGGCGTGTTCAGCATGTCCGACCAGCGCTCAGCCAGGCGGACCCGGCCGGTGTCCGGGGAGACGATCGTGGTCGTCGACGGGTCCAGCTTGTCGCGCAGGTAGTCGATCAGGATGGGCATCGCGAACAGGTGGTCCACCGGGCCGTCGAAGAAACCCTGGATCTGCGAGGTGTGCAGGTCGATGGACATCAGGCGGTCGGCGCCCGCCTGCTTGAACATGTCGGCCATGAAGCGGGCGGTGATCGGCTCCCGGCCGCGGCCCTTCTTGTCCTGCCGGGCGTACCCGAAGAACGGCATGATCACGGTCACCCGTTTGGCGGAGGCGCGCTTCAGCGCGTCCACCATGATCAGCTGTTCCATGATCCACTTATTGATGGGCGCGGTGTGGCTCTGGATCACGAAGGCGTCGCACCCCCGCACCGACTCCAGGTACCGCACGTAGATCTCCCCGTTGGCGAAGTCGCGCAACGCGGTCGGGGTGATCTCCACACCGAGGTTCCGGGCAATTTCCTGGGCGAGTTCCGGATAGGCCCGGCCGGAGAAGAACATCAGGTTCTTCTGGCCCATCGTCTGAATCCCACTCATACGACTAACTCCTCCATGCCCGGAAATATCCGGCGATACGCGATCTCACGTGTCGTTCCCCGCTTCCAGTGCGCGCCGGGCGGCCTCGGCGGAAGCCGTGCCCGCACGGCGGCGGAACACCCAGCCCTCAACGTTGCGCTGACGGCTGCGGGCCACACCCATGGCCCCTGGGGGAACGTCGTTGGTGATCACCGAACCGGCCGCCGTGTAGGCGCCGTCGCCTACCTCGACCGGGGCGATCAGCATGTTGTCGCTGCCCACCCGGACGTGGTCGCCGATCGTGGTGTGCCGCTTCTGCACCCCGTCGTAGTTGACGAACACGCAGCCGGCGCCGATGTTGCTGCCGGTGCCGATGGTGGCGTCGCCCACGTAGGTGAGATGGGGGATCTTGGAGCCTTCGCCGATGGTGGCGTTCTTGGTCTCCACGTACGTGCCGATCTTGCCCTTGGCGCCCAGCCGGGTGCCGGGGCGCAGGTAGGCGAACGGGCCGACCGAGGCGCGCGGGCCGATCTCGGAGCTGACGCAGACCGCGTTGCGGACCACCGCTCCCTCGCCCACCACGGTGTCGGTGAGCGTGCTGCCGGGGCCGATCTCGGCGCCGGCGCCGATCCGGGTGGCGCCGTGCAGCTGGGTGCCGGGGTGGACGACCGCGTCGGCCTCCAGGGTGACCCCGGCGTCGATCCAGGTGCTGGCCGGGTCGATCACGGTGACGCCGTTCAGCATGTGCTCGGTGAGGATGCGGTCGTTCAGCACCCGGCGGGCGAAGGACAGCTGGACCTTGTTGTTGACGCCCTCCACCTCGGCGAAGTCGGCGGCGATGTGCGCGCCGACCCGGTGGCCCTCCGCGCGGAGGATGGCCAGCACGTCGGTGAGGTACTCCTCGCCCTGGGAGTTGGCGGTGGAGACCCGCTTGACCGCGTCGGCCAGCAGGGTGCCGTCGAACGCGTACACCCCCGAGTTCATCTCGGTGATGGCGCGCTGCTCCGGGGTGGCGTCCCGGTGCTCGATGATCTCCAGTACGGCGCCGGTGGCGTCCCGGATGATCCGGCCGTACCCGGTCGGGTCGGGCACGTGCGCGGTCAGCACGGTGACCGCGTTGCCGTCCTCGTCGTGCCGGGTCAGCAGGGCGCGCAGGGTCTCGGTCCGCAGCAGCGGTGTGTCGCCGTAGGTGACCAGGACCGTTCCCTCGATGGCGCCGACCGCCTCCAGCACGGTGCGGACCGCGTGCCCGGTGCCGTTCTGCTGCTCCTGGACGACCTGGTGGGCGTCCGGTGAAGTCTTTGCGAGGGCCTCGGCGACCTGCTCGCGGGCGTGGCCGATGACGACGATGAGCCGCTCGGGCTCGAGACCCCGGGCGACCGACAGCATGTGGTCGACCAGAGATCGGCCACACAGCTCGTGCAGAACTTTGGGGGTCGTGGACTTCATCCGCGTGCCCTCGCCCGCGGCGAGGACGATGACGGCGGCCGGGCGCGGCGCACTCACTTGTGGGAGCTCCCTCGGATCCGCTGGTGACGGGTCTAGATCAGGATGCTGTACGGCCACCGCCAAGGCACCGCACGGTCACCCACTCGACAACGTGAGCTTACCCGCCGAGCCAGCGATCACATCCAGCACCACTCGCGGTCTCACATCACCAACGTTCCGGCGCCTGGACTCGAACCAGGACAAACCAACTCCAAAGGTTGGCGGGCTGCCAATTACCCAACGCCGGACCGCCCGACCCTCAGGCCCCTGGACCATCAGACCGAACGCCTCTACCTTACCGGCCCCCTCCCGAAGCCGTGAGTGGATATCCCGTCGGGTCGCCCCTGCCGACCTGACGTCAGCTCCGCGACGCCTCCAACCACCCGGTCTTCCGGTGGTCCCCAGGCTGGTAAACCACGCTAAACGGACAAAACAGGCGTGGTGGCGACGTATTCTTCGGGCGAGGCTTCGGAAGGCGTACACAGCACAGTCTCGACTTCCTGGCAAGTCGGGTGACCGCCATGAAATGGTCCTCTGCCCGCTACTTTCTCCCCGCTTCAACTTAGGTCTTCCTTACCTACGGGGGCGTAGGTTACGGTGGCGTAGCCAGAGGAACCCGGACTCCGCGAGGTAGCCAATGACCGTTGCAACGGAGCGTGCCGCTCCGCAGCCCAAGCCCGACATCGACCCCGAGCCGAAGACCCTGCCCGAGCTCATCACCTTTGGTTTCGTCGTCGGGCTGCCGCTCGTGGCGCTGGCCGTGGCGGTGCCGATCGCCTGGGGCTGGGGGCTGCTCAGCTGGACCGACTTCGCGATCGGCTTCGTGTTCTACATCGTCAGCGGCCTCGGCGTGACGGTCGGTCTGCACCGCTTCTTCACGCACGGCTCGTTCAAGGCCAAGCGCCCGATGAAGATCGCGCTGGGCATCGCCGGCAGCCTCTCCCTGGAGATGTCGGTGCTCGACTGGGTGGCCACCCACCGCAAGCACCACAAGTTCTCCGACAAGGACGGCGACCCGCACTCGCCGTGGCGGTTCGGCACCGGGTTCTGGGCGATCAGCAAGGGCCTGCTCTGGGCCCACATGGGCTGGCTCTTCGAGCGGGTCCGCACCAACCGCGAGAAGTACGCCCCGGACCTGGTCAAGGACCCGGACGTGATCAAGCTCCACAAGTGGTTCCCGGTCCTGGCGATCACCTCCCTGGCCCTGCCGCCGGTGCTCGGCGGCCTGATCACCTGGTCCTGGCAGGGCGCGGCCACCGCGTTCTTCTGGGGCACCCTGGTCCGGATCGGCCTGCTCCACCACGTGACCTGGTCCATCAACTCGATCTGCCACGTCTTCGGCGACGAGGCGTTCGAGGTCCGCGACAAGTCGCGGAACGTGTGGTGGCTGGCCATCCCCTCGTTCGGCGAGTCCTGGCACAACCTGCACCACTCCGACCCCACCTGCGCCCGGCACGGCGCGCTCAAGGGCCAGGTCGACCCGAGCGCCGCCGTCATCCGCCTGTTCGAGAAGCTCGGCTGGGTGTCGGACGTGCGCTGGCCTACCCCGGAACGGCTGGCGGCGAAACGCCTTGGCTGATCCGGGCGACTCTAGTACGGCTACCGTAAGCCCCTTTACGGTAGCCGTACGTCTCCCATCCCCCGGTGGGACGGATTCCACGAGGAACGCCATTATGGAACCCGTGACCGAACCCAGATCCCGCAGACGCATGACGGGCGCGGAGCGGCGCGAGCAGTTGATCCAGGTCGGTCGTTCGCTCTTCGCCGAGAAGGGCTTCGACGGCACGTCGGTCGAGGAGATCGCGGCGCACGCGAAGGTGTCCAAACCGGTGGTGTACGAACACTTCGGTGGCAAGGAAGGCATCTACGCGGTGGTGATCGACCGGGAGATGCAGCGCCTGCTCAGCCTGGTCACCCAGGCGCTCTCCGCCTCGCACGCACTGATCAAGCTGGAGCGGGCGGCCCTGGCGCTGCTGCAGTACATCGAGGAGAGCAGCGAGGGCTTCCGGATCCTGGTCCGCGATTCGCACGCGGCCTCCGGCACCGGCACCTTCGCCAGCCTGATCAGCGACATCGCCAGCCAGGTGGAGGACGTGCTGGCCGACGAGTTCGTGGAGCGCGGCTACGACCCCAAGCTCGCCCCCATGTACGCGCAGATGCTGGTCGGCATGGTCGCGCTGACCGGCCAGTGGTGGCTGGACGTGCGCCGCCCCAGCCGTGAGGAGGTGGCCGCCCACGTGGTCAACCTCTGCTGGAACGGGCTCACCAGCCTGGACCCCAACCCCCGCCTGTCCAGCGCCTCCCGCGGCGTGGTCCTCTCCCCCGGCCTGCCGCCCCCGGACAAGCCGCCGCTGTCCGACAAGGAACTCAAGGAACTCGGCAAACAGCGCGAACGCGAGGCCAAGGAGCAGGACAAGCTCCGCCGCGAGCTGGACAAGCAGCGTGAGCGCGAGGCCAAGGAGCTCGAACGCCAACGCGAACGCGAGGCCAAGGAGCAGGACAAGGCCCAGCGCGAACTGGAGAAGCTGCGCGAACGCGAGGCCAAGGAGCAGGACAAGCTCCAGCGCGAGCTCGAGAAGCAGCGCGAACGCGAGGCCAAGGAACAGGAACGGGTCCGCGCCCTGGAGGCCAAGCAGGCCGAGCTCCAGTCCCGGATGACCAACCCTTCCTGACCCCGGCCGTGGGTGATTCCCAAGGTTGGACGCGTGACGAGTGGGCGAATGGTGCCACAAGGTCATAGATTGGGCGGGAAGTTAACGCTGCGTTCAACAACTTGGGGCATATTCGGGACATGTCCGCCGAAATCACTATTGAGACTAGTCCGGATGGGGGCGTCCCGGAGGAGCAGCCGCTCCCGGCCGATCGGTTCCTGAACCGGGAGGAGAGCTGGCTCCAGTTCAACGAACGGGTGCTGGAGCTCGCCGAGGATCCTCGGACGCCGCTGCTGGAGCGGGTCCGGTTTTTGGCGATCTTCGCCAGCAACCTGGACGAGTTCTTCCGGGTACGGGTGGCCGGGCTGAAACGGCGGATGGCGACCGGGCTGCTGGTGCGTACCAAGAGCGGGCTGAAGCCGCGGGAGGAACTGGCCAGGATCGCGGGGATCGCGGACGGGCTGGCGCGGCGGCACGACGCGGCCTTCCACAAGCTGGTGGGGCCGGAGCTGGCGGCGCACGGGATCGAGATCGTGCGGTGGGACGATCTGGCCAGGGAGGAGCGGACCGCGCTGCGGAAACTGTTCCGGGAGCGGATCCGGCCGGTGCTGACCCCGCTCGCGGTGGACCCTGCCCACCCCTTTCCGTACATTTCGGGTCTCAGCCTGAACCTAGCGGTGACCGTGCGGAACCCGGCCAACGGCAACACGGTCTTCGCCCGGGTCAAGGTGCCCGACCAGTTGCCCCGCTTCGTCAACGCGTCACGTGACCGATTTGTCCCACTTGAGGACGTTATCGCGGCACATCTGGGGCAGCTCTTCAAGGGCATGGAGATCCTCCAGCACCACGTCTTCCGGGTCACCAGGAACGAGGACCTGGACGTCGACGAGGACGTCACCGAGAACCTCATGCAGGCCCTGGAGCGCGAGCTGCTCCGGCGCAGGTTCGGCCCCCCGGTCCGGCTGGAGGTGGAGGACTCCATCAGCGCGGAGACCCTGGAGCTCCTGGTCGAGGAGCTGGGCGTGGCCGAACACGAGATCTACCGGCTGCCCGGGCCGCTGGACCTGTCCGGCCTGCACGCGATCGCCGACCTGGGTCCCGCGCAGATGGCGCAGAACAACCGGGGCGAGCTGAGCTACCGCTCGTTCGTGCCCGCCGAGGCGCTGCACTTCGAGGACGACGTCTTCGCCCTGCTCCGCGAACGGGACATCCTGCTCCACCACCCGTACGACTCCTTCTCCACCAGCGTGCAGCGGTTCATCGAGCAGGCCGCCGCCGACCCGCACGTACTGGCGATCAAGCAGACCCTCTACCGCACCAGCGGCGACTCCCCCATCGTGGACGCGCTGATCGACGCCGCCGAGGCGGGCAAGCAGGTCGTGGTGGTGGTCGAGATCAAGGCCAGGTTCGACGAGCACGCCAACATCTCCTGGGCCCGCAAGCTGGAGCGGGCCGGCTGCCACGTGGTGTACGGCGTGCTCGGCCTGAAGACCCACTGCAAGCTGGCGCTGGTGGTCCGCCAGGAGCCCAGCGGCGAGCTGCGCCGCTACTGCCACATCGGCACCGGCAACTACAACCCCAAGACGGCCAGGATGTACGAGGACTTCGGCCTGCTCACCGCCGACCCGCTGGTGGGCGAGGACGTCACCGACCTGTTCATCCACCTGACCGGCTACTCCAACCACTCGACGTACCGGCGGCTGCTGGTGGCCCCACACTCGATGCGGCAGGGCCTGCTGGCCCGGATCGACCGGGAGATCGCCCACCGGAAAGCGGGCCGCCCGGCCAGGATCCGGATCAAGACCAACTCGCTGGTGGACGAGCCGGTCATCGACGCCCTCTACCGGGCCTCCCAGGCCGGGGTCCCGGTCGACCTGCTGGTCCGGGGCATCTGCACGCTGCGTCCAGGCGTTCCCGGCCTGTCGGAGACGATCCGGGTCAGGAGCGTGCTGGGCCGCTTCCTCGAACACTCCCGTGTCTTCGAGTTCGGCGGCGGCCGCCGGCCGGAGTACTGGATCGGCAGCGCCGACCTGATGCGCCGGAACCTGGAACGCCGGGTCGAGGCCCTGGTGAAGGTGACCGCCGCGCCGCACCGCAGCTACATCGCCGACCTGTTGGATCGCGCCTTCTCCGAAGGGACCGACACGTGGTGGCTGACCTCCGACGGAAGCTGGGAAAGGCACCGGGGCGAGCTCGATCTGCAGCACCAGCTCATCGCCACCCGAAGGTGGCGCACGGTGGACGACAAATGACCGATGTGGTCCGGGCCTCGGGCGCGGTGATCTGGCGCGGCGAGGAGCACGACCCGGAGGTCGCGGTGGTCCACCGCCCCCGGTACGACGACTGGTCCTTCCCCAAGGGCAAGCTGAAAACCGGCGAGCACGTGATCGCCGGCGCGCTCCGCGAGGTGACCGAGGAGACGGGCCTGGAGGTGGTCCTGGGCCGGGCCCTGCCCCCCGTCCACTACCTGCTGCGGGACGGGCGGCTCAAGCGGGTCGACTACTGGACGGCCCGGGTGGTCGAGGCGGGCGTCCCGACGGCGGCGGATGAAGTCGACCAGACGGTCTGGCTCCCCCTCGACGAGGCCCGCCGCCGCCTCACCTACGAGTGGGACGCGGGCCTGCTCCGCGCCCTCACCGCCGTGCCGCTCCGCACCACCCCCCTGATCCTGGTACGGCACGGCCAGGCCGGTTCCCGCCAGGACTGGAAGGGCGACGACGACCGCCGCCCGCTGGACGCCGTCGGCGTGCGGCAGGCCGAGACGATCGCCGCGGTGCTCCGCGGGTACCGGCCCGGCGTGCTGGTCAGCTCACCGAGCAAGCGGTGCGTGCAGACCCTCAAGCCGTACGCGGCCGCGGCCGGACTCCCGATCCGCAAGGAGAAGCTGCTCTCCGAGACCCATTACGACCCCCGCGACACCCTCCGGCTGGTACGCAAGCTCGCTGACGAACCGGTCGCGGTGAGCAGCCACGGCAAGGTACTGCCGGGGTTGCTGGCCGCGCTGAACGACCACGGCGCGGACACCCACCTGCCCAAGGGCGCCTTCGCGGTGCTCCACCACAACGATGGCGCCCTGGTCAGCCTGGAACGTTACGACACCTAGCCGGTGGCCTTCTGACCGGTGACCTTCGCCCAGATCGAGGGGAACTTCTTGTTGGCCCGTTCTGCGGTCTCGTGTTCGATGCCGGCGAGCACGCCGTAGGTGAAGGTGTCCTCCCCGGCCTGCCTGGCCCGCTCGGCCTCCTCGGCCAGCGTCTGCTGCGCGACCACGCCGTCCTGGTGCAGGCCCAGCACCTCCTGTACGGCCTCCGCCCGCGCCGCCTCCTGGGTCATGCCCACCGCCTCGGCGGTGTACCTGGCCTGTTTGGCGGCCTTGCGCACGTCGTGCATGGCCAGCTCGCGCTCGGCCTCATCGGGCATGGCCTGGGCGGTGGCGTACCGTTTCTCCACCCGCTGCCACTGCTTGCCGACGATCTTCTCCAGGGTGGGTCCGGCCGGGCGGGCGGCGCGCGCGGTCAGGGCGAGCGGCGCCTCGATCGCGTCCAGCAGCGCGAAGTACCGCTCACCGGCCATGACCTGGCGGACCTGTTCGTAGGCGGCCTCCTCCTTGACTTCCAGGTCGGTGCCCAGCCGCTCCCGGATCGGGCCGACGATCTGGCCCTCGTCCAAACCGGACAGGTGCTTGGCGAACCGGGCTCTGATCACTTCCAGGTCGCGTACCTCGCCGAGCACCGCGCCGAGCCAGCGCAACTCTTCCTGGAGGCCCTCGGTGCCCTCGATCAGCGTGGCGAACGCCTTGAGCGTGCTGCGCATGCGGCGGCAGGCCACCCTGGCCTGGTGCACCGCGTCCGGTTCGGCGTGCCGTACCGGGACGTCGTGGGCGATCAGGTGGGCCACCTGACTCTGGAAGTAGTCCACCACCACGGCGCCCGCGGTGCCCGCGGGGGCGGCGGTGACGGGGCGGACGGGCACGGCGTCGCCGAACAGCCGGGCGAGCTTGTTGGCCGACGCGGCGGGGACGGCCCCGGCCCGGCCGAGCCGCTTGCCGAGCCTGCGCAGGAGCTTCTCCTCGCCCTTGACCAGCTCGGTCTCCACCTCGCGCCAGCGCGCCGCGACCGGCGGCTCGCCGAAGACGGTGCCCTTGACCCGGTCGTCGGCGATCTCGGCGAGCACCTCGCCGTCCGCGCCGAGCACCCGGGTGACCGAACGCTTGGTCTCCAGCTGGGCGACCGGGACGAGCTCGGCGCCCCGGGTGTAGACCTGGACCAGTTCGGCCAGCTCCGGCGGCACCGTCTTGGTGCTGCGGGTGAGCGGGTGCACGACCTCCTGGCGTACGCCCTTGGCCTTGGGGAGCTTCAGGTGCCAGCCGGCGTCGTCGCCGCCGCGCCTGCGGCGCAGGGTGATCCCGCGTGCGGCGAGCCGCAGGTCGGGGGTGTCGAAGTAGAGGGCGATCAGGGTGTAGGTGCGCGGGCCTGACGTGCCGGCGGTGCCCTTGAGATCGCTGAGGTCGGGCACCTGGAACTCGTCGGGAATGTCGAACTTGTCTTCGATCTCGATCGCCATAGCACCTCGCAGTAAACAGAAGCCCGCCAATACGCGGCCATAATGCCACGCGAAGGTGAACAAACCTCATCTGCTCGTCAGCGGCGTGCCACCACGAAGATCCTGCGGAACGGGAACGGCGTGCCGTACGGGGATGCTGGGTACGCCTCCGCGAGCAGCCGGGCCGCGTCGGCGAGGAAGGCCTCCTGTCGGTCGCCGGTGAGACGGGCCAGCATCGGGCGCAGGGCGGTGGCGCGGACCCAGGTGAGCACCGGGTTCTCCCCCTGGAGCACATGCAGATAAGTGGTCTCCCAGGCGTCCACTTCGCAGCCCTCGGCGGCGAGCAGGCCGTAGTACTCGGCGGGGTCGCCCACCGGGGCCTCGCGGACCAGGTCGCCCAGTTCGTCCCGCCAGGCCGGGCTCCGGCAGAGCTCGCGGATGAGGACGTGGCTGGGCGAGCCGAAGTTCCCCGGTACCTGGAACGCCAGCCAGCCGCCTGGCGCCAGGTCCTCGCGTGCCCAGCGGGCCAGCAGCTCGCGGTGCTCCGGGATCCACTGGAGCAGCGCGTTGGAGACGATCACATCCACCGGGGCCGGTGGGCGCCAGGCCCGGACGTCGCCCACCTCGAACCTGGCCCCGGGCGGGGCTTTGGCGATCATTTCCGGCGAGGAGTCCAGGCCGTACAGGTCGGCGCCCGGCCAGCGGCCGGCCAGCCGCACGGTCAGCTCCCCGGTGCCGCAGCCCAGGTCGGCCACGGTGCGCGGGCCGGCCGCGCCGATCCGGGCGACCAGGTCGAAGAAGGGGCGGGCGCGCTCGTCGGCGTACCTGCCGTAGAGGGTCGGGTCCCAGGTCATCACGACCTCCATTTATCTCGACATCAAGAAACTTGATATCGTGATAGATGTCTCGACGTCAAGAAAGCTAGAATCTGATGCCATGAGCGCCAGGGAGAGCAGCGCCGAGGACGAAGTCGACCGGCTCGTGGCGGCATGGAAGCAGGAGCGTCCAGACCTGGACGTCAGCCCGCTCCAGGTGCTGAGCCGGGTGTCGCGGCTGAGCCGCCACCTGGAGCGCGCGCGGCGGGCCAGCTTCACCGAGCACGACCTTGAGCCCTGGGAGTTCGACGTACTCACCGCGCTCCGCCGGGCCGGCGAGCCGTACGAGCTGAGCCCGGGCGCGTTGCTCCGCGCCACGCTGGTGACCTCGGGCACCATGACCAACCGCATCGACCGCATGGCCGCCACCGGCCTGGTCACCCGCCACCCCGACCCGGAGGACCGGCGAGGCGTGCTGGTCCGGCTCACCCCGGCCGGGCTGGAGCGGGTGGACGCGGCCTTCGCCGGGCTGCTCCGCAGGGAGCGCGAACTGCTGGCCGCGCTGGGTCCGCATGAGCAGCAGGCCCTGTCGGGCCTGCTGCGCACGCTACTTGTCCCTTTTGACGCCTCCGACAGCGGAGCGTAGGGGATCGACTGCCCTGGAGCAGGGAAACCAAACCCGATTAAGACGGGACAATAGCGCCAGACGGTTTCACCGCGTCTATGTGATTTATGTCACACACCCCTGTCGGACCGATCTAACAAGATCGTCTTGGCACCCCACGCGATCAGGGCAAATACTGCCCCCATTCCCAGCTACCCCTCAGGTTCGTGATGTAGCACCCGGGCTCTCACAACTCACGCGAATGCGTTTTCAACTTTCGTAACGGTAGATCGTTGTATAGCTTTTAACCGTTCCTTTACTGACGCATGGGGCGCAAGTGACGTCCCACGACAGACCTGGGGTTACACCATGAAGCGCACATTCGTTGTGGGCGGAATCAGCGCGGGCCTGCTGGCCTCCGCTCTCGTTTCCGCTCCGGCCCAGGCGGGCGACCAAGTTCCGTCGGTCATCCTGGCCAACACGCCGCTCGCCGCTCAGCAGGTAGCCAAGTTCTGGCTGGGGGAGGCGAAAGCCAACCTGATCGGCGCGACGCCGTACAACGTCGAGACCAAGGTCGTCGCCAAGCACGTCTCCACCGGTGGTCCCGCCGCGGACAGCAAGCCCGGCGTGATCCCGGCCATCGGCGACGAGAAGAAGTCCTCGGCCAAGTCGAAGAACGTGAACCTGCCCAAGACCTCGGGCAAGGTGTTCTTCATCGGTGCTGACGGTGAGCCGCACTGGTGCACCGGCACCTCGATCCAGGCCGCGTACCGCAACCTGGTCGCCACGGCCGGTCAGTGCGTGTACGACACCTCGAGCAACAAGGCCACCCTCGACAAGTGGGTCTTCATCCCCGGTTACTACCAGGGCAAGACTCCTTGGGGCATCTACGTCGGTAAGCAGGGCTTCACGCACTACGACTACGACGTGTACGAGGACGGCGACCGCGACTACGCGTTCGTCACGGTGTACAACGGCGTCATCCCGACCTCCAAGGACTGGGACGGCGACTACGCCAGCAAGGTGTTCAAGACCAAGAAGGAAGCCGAGGCCGAGAAGGTCAAGCTGGAGAACACTCCCAGCACCGGCTACTCCAACCTGGCGATCGAAGAGGTCGTCGACACCTCCAAGGTCGTCCCGGTGGGCGCGCCCGAGTCCAAGAAGGTCGAGGGCATCACCTGGGACGAGTGGCACAAGTTCAACAAGTACACCAGCCCGACCGAGACCTGGAAGCAGGCCGTGCCCGGCACCGGGTACGACACGACTCCGATCTCCCAGAACGAGTTCCGTCAGCCGCCGGGCATCCAGAACGACGGCGACTGGTACTTCCTGGACGGCAAGAAGGTCCTCGTCTTCTCCAAGAAGGAGGGCGGCGTCTGGAAGTACTACAAGCGCACCTTCTGGGCGAACTACGACCTGGACTACAAGGTCGTGGGCAAGGTCCTGTCCATCGGGCTCAAGGACGTCGGTCGCCTCGGTGACAACGTCGGTGGCCAGGGTCTGGCGTACAACCAGAAGGTCGGCAAGCCGGTCTTCGTGTTCGGCTACCCGAGCGGTTCGCACCCGGACGGCAACTACGCCTTCACCGGCAAGACCCTCAAGTGGGCTTACGGCAAGACGTTCGCCGCCTCGGCCAAGGCCATCAAGGCCGAAGAGCTCATCGGCATCAAGTCCAGCTTCACCGGCGAGGGCGCCATCGGCTCCTCCTGGCTGCTGAACTACAAGAGCGCGCGCCGCCTCGGCTACCTGAACGGCGTCACCATCGGCGTCTCCGACACCGACGGCAACGGCCGGTACGACACCAGCGTTTCCCCGTACTTCGACGGTGAGACCTACGGCGTCTACAAGGCGGCGGCCAACCTCTGGTCCGGCAAGATCGTCTAGTTCGATCCGGTAGAGATCGGAAGGTGCCCCGGTCTCCACTGAGCAGAACGCGGAAAGGGCCCGGCTATTCGGCCGGGCCCTTTTCTGTGTTGTTGTTCAGAATCAGAGATCGCCGTTCTCGATGGCGGCTTTCAGGCCCGCCTGGGTGGCCTGGTGGGAGGCGACGCCGTTGGTGACGGTGAAGTCGATCAGCAGGATGCTCGCCTCGAAGGTGAGGTGTTCGGTGACCCGGGTGGCGCCGTTGCCGAGGTCGGTGAAGACGATCTTCTGGTGGGTGACCACGTTGGGGAGGGTCCAGGTGTCGGTCTCGTAGTAGTAGGCGTCGCGGTGGATGCGCTGCTGGGCGTGGGTCCGGCTGGTGATGGGCACGCCGGCGACCACCGGGATCTCCTCGATGGCGGTGAAGTTGACGTAGCGGACGCCGCCGTCCGTGTAGTCGGCATGGGTGACCACCCGCTTGAGGAACGAGTGCATGCCGAGGTGGTTGTTGATGTTGGAGTAGGCGTCGAAGACGTGGTCGATCGGGGCGTTGATGTCGATGGAGATGTCCCGGGTGACCTGGCTGCGGCCGGTCCACGGGAGCGGGGCGGTGAGTTTCTCGTAGAACCGGTAGGTGTCCCAGGCCAGCTGCCAGGAGGCGGCCAGCTGGGCGTCGGTCTCGGCGCGGGCGGGCTTGGGGGCGACCGACAATCCGGTCAGGAGCAGGGCGAGGGCCACCAGCGGAGTGGTGATCACCCGGAAGGTCTTCGTCACAGATACCTCGAATGTGCCGGTAATGCGTGAAGACCTTCTACAGCATGTAGGAGCCCCCCAGCTAGCCCAGACCCGCGTACTGGCGGGGCCGCAGCGCCTGCGTGCGCAGCGCCGAGAGCACCGCCTGCTGGCCCACGGGGGTGAGCTGCCAGCTCGCCCGCCAGTCGCAGGACATGCGCAGATCCAGCGCGTCCAGCCGCCGCTGGAGCTCGCCCAGCGGCGAGGCCAGGTCCATCGCCGAGACCTGCCCCCCGGAGCTGGAGCGCCAGCCCTCGCCGTTGACTACCTCGGCCACCCGGTCGCGCAGTTCGGGGTAGGGCAGTGGGTCGCCGTCGGCGAGCAGCATCAGCGCCGCCTCCCTGATCGAGATCTCGAAGTCGTGCTCGCCCTGCGCCGGGACGAGCAGGGTCGCGGTGGCCGCCGTCCACAACGCCTCGGGGTCGTCGGCCAGCCGCCGCCCGGCGACGGTCAGCACCAGCTTCCGCCCGGTCCGCCGCAGCGCCCGCAGCTCCCCGGCGGCGATCTCCCTGAGCATGGTGAGGGTGGGCACGTCCGCCTCGCCGCGCACCGTCCCCGTGGTCATGGTGTCCCAGCCGAACAGCTCGGCCGACTCGATGACCAGCGCCCTGGCCAGGTTGTACTTCTGGGTCAGCGGCACCCCGCCGCTCCCGGCCGCCCAGTCCAGCAGCCACCAGAGCGAGGCCAGGTGGGGTTCGGCCGGGGCCGGGATCGGCGCGTACAACCGGACCTCGAAGGGCTGGGCGAGCTCCCGGCGGGCCTTGCCGCGGCCGAGCACCCAGCGGTTGAGCCGCTCCCCGTGCACCCGGTGCAGCCAGCTGTCCCCGCCCAGCTCGGCCCGGGGCTCGGTGAGCCACCGGGTGGTCAGCTCCGCCCGCCCCCGGGCGAATCCGCGCATGACCGTGGTGGCCGGCGTCTCCGGCTCGTACGCCGGGGCGAGCTCGCCGGAGACGATGGCGAGTTCCAGCGCGGCCGCACAGGCCACGTGGGCGCCCAGTTCCTCCGGCCCCATGATGGAGCTCCAGCTGAGCTCCGGCACGTCCGGAGGGAGCACTCCAGTGGCCTCCAGGGCTTGCTGGTAGGCGGCGGCGCCGGCCTCCTCCCCGTCCCGCGCGTACGTGGCCAGGATGCGGGCGGTGACCGGGGAGGCGCAGAGCGCCGCGTACCGCTCCATGCCGCCCAGCTCGAAAAGACGGCCGAGGGCGTGCGCGATGGCCTCGTGGTCACCGGTGACCTTGATCGGCAACGAGTACCAGAGGAACTCGCAGACGTCGAGCTGGCTGATGGTCTCCAGCGCCTCGCCGCCGGTCAGCCATTCCACAGCGATACGGGCCGAGTCGGCGACGTCCGGCTCGGCACGCTCCAGTTCGGCGAGGAGCGCCGCCACATCAGGTGCGGGCATGACCCGCAGTCTGCCGTATGGAACCCATCGTTGACGACGACCGAGAGACACTCGGGACCACCCCCCTAGTGACTCACGATACGGACACCCCCGCCAAGGGTTAGATCCAGCCCTTCTTAAACAACATGCGGTCGTACCAGTCCTGGTACGGGATGTGCTCGGCGGACAGAACCGGATAGAGCCACCAGAAGTTCACCAAGGCCAGCAACGCGAACGCGCCCACCACCACCGCGCCGTAGGTGCGCCGGTTGCCGGGCGCGCCCTCCGGGCCCATGACCAGCCCGGCCACCAGCACGATGGCCAGGATCATGAAGGGCACCATGGGGATGGCGTAGAACAGGAACATCGTCCGGTTGTCGGCGAACGCGAAGTAGAACCAGGGCAGCCAGCCCGCCGCGTACCCGAGCAGCACCGCGCCCGCCCGCCAGTCGCGGGTGGCCACGTACCAGGCGATCATGGCGATCAGCGCCAGCAGGCCGCCGAACCAGATGATCGGGGTGCCGGTGCCGAGCACCGCCCAGGAGCAGCTCTCGGCGCCGCAGCCCTTCGGCGACTCGTAGAAAAACGCCACCGGGCGCAGCAGCAGCGGCCACGACCACGGATCCGACTCGTACGGATGGGTGGCCGCCAGGCCGGTGTGGAACTGGAGGATCTGCTTCTGGTAGTCGAAGAGCGAGCGGATCGAGTCGAACACGAAGTAGACGGGGCCGCCGGAGGTGGCCTGGGCCCAGTTGCGGCCATATCCGCCCGCAGTGGCGAACCAGCCCGCGAAGGAGACCAGGTAGGTCAGCAGCGGCACCCCCACCATCCAGGCGAGGGCCGGCGGCAGGTCCCGCTGGGCGGTCTGGCGGACGGGGGCGTGCAGGCCGGCCGCGCGGCGGGCGCCCAGGTCCCAGAGCACGGTCATGATGCCGAACGCGGCCAGGAAGAAGACCGTCGTCCACTTGGTGGCCAGCCCGGCGCCCAGGCAGAGCCCGGCCGCCAGCCGCCACGGCCGCAGGCCCAGCGAGGGCCCGCCGCCGGTGACCAGCCCACCCGAGGACTCGTACCAGTCGGCCAGCCGCTGCCTGCTGCGGTCCCGGTCCACCACCAGGCAGGCGAACCCGGCCAGCAGCCAGAACATCAGGAAGATGTCCAGCAGCGCGGTCCTGGAGAGCACGAAGTGCAGGCCGTCCAGGGCGAGCAGGAAGCCCGCCAGGCAGCCGAGCAGGGTGGAGCGGGTCATCCGCCGGGCCACCCTGGCCAGGATGAGGATGGACAGCGACCCGACCACGGCGGCCATGAACCGCCAGCCGAACGGGGTGAGCCCGAACAGCCACTCGCCGAGCGCGATCATCCACTTGCCCAGCGGCGGGTGGACCACGTACGAGCCGCACTGGTCGACCTGCTCGCAGATCTTGAAGATGTTCGGATCGCCGCGGAGCACCGCCGCGTTGGCGGCCTCCCCGTCGATGAACTGCCGTTCGGTGCCGAACTTCAGCAGCGACCAGGCGTCCTTCATGTAGTACGTCTCGTCGAACACGATCGCCTTGGGCGTGCCCAGCCGGTCGAACCGGAGGAACGCTCCGAAGATCGCTACAATGATCGGGCCGAGCCAGCCCCAGAGCGCGCTGCCCGGCATCGGCGGGACCAGCCGGTCACGCACCGACGGCGCCGCACCCCCCGGGTCCGGCTCGGGCTGCTCGGAAGCCTGGCTGGCGAAGTCGGTCACGGCCACCCGCACACCCTACTGGCGACACGCTGATACGAACATGACGTACGCGCTGATTGGCCACCGTTCGACCCCCGTGCACCCACCTTTAATAATGGTGCGGTGAACGACTTCGGCACGCTGGTGTTGGCGGGGGCGCCGATCGGGCAGACCGCGGACGCCTCGCCCCGGCTGCGCCGGGCCCTGGAGAGCGCGGACGTGATCGCCGCCGAGGACACCCGGCGCCTGCGCCGCCTGGCCACCGACCTGGAGGCCGAGGTGCGCGGCCGGGTGGTCTCCTACTACGACGCCAACGAGCAGGCCAGGGCCAAGGAGCTGCTCGACCTGCTGCTGGCCGGGCAGCAGGTGCTGGTCATCACCGACGCGGGCATGCCGGGCGTCTCCGACCCCGGCTACCGGCTGACCCGGCTGGCCGTGGAGGCGGGGGTGCGGGTGACCGCGCTGGCCGGTCCGTCCGCGGTGACCACCGCGCTGGCCGTCTCCGGGCTGCCCAGTGACCGGTTCTGCTTCGAGGGCTTCCCGCCGCGCAAGGCCGGGGAGCGGGCGCGCCGGCTGGCCGGGCTGGCCGCCGAGGAGCGCACCATGGTCTTCTTCGAGGCCCCGCACCGGCTGCAGGCCGCGCTGGCGGCCATGGCGGAGGCGTTCGGCCCCGAGCGCCCGGCGGCGGTCTGCCGCGAGCTCACCAAGACCTACGAGGAGGTCCGGCGGGGCGGCCTCGGCGAGCTGGCCGAGTGGGCGGCCGGAGAGGTCCGGGGGGAGATCACCCTGGTGGTCGCCGGACGCGCCCCCGAGGAGGCGGCGCCGGGCCTGGACGAGCTGATCGCCGAGGTGGCGCGGCTGGAGGGCACCGGCGTGACCAGGAAGCAGGCGATCACCGAGGTGGCCAAAGCCGCAGGGGTGTCCAAGCGTGACCTCTACAACGCCGTGCACGCCTAGGACTTCTTGATCTTCACCTTGCGCAGGGTGATCGCCGCCGCGAGGCAGGCCAGCGGGATGGCCGGGACCAGGTAGCGGTAGTCGAACTCGGCGGTCGCGGCCGGGGCCAGCACCAGGCCGACTCCGGCCAGCCAGGGCAGCAGCACGGGGCCGCCGAGGCTCCGCCAGCGCACGGCCACGCCGTACAGGCCGATCAGCAGGAGCAGCCCGAGGGCCAGGCCGGGGAAGCGCATCACCGCCTGGTAGCCGATCATGATGTCCGACCAGGGGCTGACGTTGACGGTCGCGGCCGGGCCGTTCTCGTAGGTCTCGGCGTCGGTGTGGGTCTGCCCCCGGAAGGAGCTCCACTGCGGCAGCTTGGTGGTGAGCCGGTTGCTGAACTCGTACTGCAGGAAGGTCTTGCGGTCGGGGAAGATCGGCCGGTCCCAGCGGAAGGCCCGGAAGAAGTCCTTGGCCACGGTGGCCAGGTAGTCGCCCGGCTGGCTGAGGATGGCGCGCTTGGCGAACTCCGCGGTGTTGGCGTTGACCTCGGGGCTGAACTTGGTGCCCGCCCCGAACACGTGGATCTGGTTCTGGTTGTCCCACCACAGGTACGCCTGGGCCGCACGTTCCCGTTTGTCCGGCGGCACCGGGATGCAGAGCAGCGCCAGGTTGAGCTCCGCGCGCGGATCCAGCCCCATCTTGTGGCAGTCGGAGAACGAGGCGGTCCGCATGTAGAGGATCACCCCGTCGCTGGTGGTCATCGCGAACTGCCCGTTCACCGCCTTGAACCAGCTCATGTACGCCACCACGGGCAGCCCGCAGGCGACCACCATGGCCAGGATGGGCTTCCAGCCGGACCGCTTGATCAGCAGGTAGACCACGACCAGGGCCAGGATGGGCAGCCCGATGCTCCGGGTCAGCGCGGTGAACGCGAGTAACCCCCCGACGGCCGCGCCCACCTTCCAGGACATCTGGCGGTGCCAGAGCACCAGCGTGATCACGCCCACCACGAGCAGCAGGAACATGCTGTCCGACATGATCATCTGTTCGAGCTGGATCTGGTAGGCGTCGAAGAGCACCGGCACGGCGGCCAGCGTCGCCCCCCAGCCGGGCATCCCGAACTTCCGTACCAGCAGCGTGTAGATCAGCAACCCGGCGGCCAGGCCCATCAGGTGCTGGGTGAACACCACGACGGCGAAGCTGTGCAGCGGTTTGAGCAGAAGCAGCCAGAACCCATACCCGTCGGGGCGGATCGGGTGCGGCCGGGGGTGCAAGGCTACCGAGACGTAGTCGTAGGAGTCGTTGAACCACATGGCCGGACCGAAGCCGAGCATCGTGATGATCCGGAGCAACGCGGCCAGCCCGAGCGCCACCGCGATCCACCGATGCCGGCCCAGGAACGCGACGAAGCGCTCCCGCCGCCCGGGGCTGGGAGCGCTTACCGTTGTCGGTTCCGCGACCGCGACCATGGTTACAGAATGCCAGCCGTTTCGTGGACTTGACTCGGCCACCTATGGGTAGCGGGCATCATTGTTTGATCTGAACAGGTACCTGTAAGGGGTTGCGACGTGGAACTGACGGTGGTCATGCCGTGCCTCAACGAGGCCGAGACCGTGGAAACCTGCGTGCGCAAGGCGTTGGCATGCATGCGCGAGAACGGCATCGAGGGCGAGGTGGTGATCGCCGACAACGGCAGCACCGACGGCTCGCAGCAGTTGGCCCGTGACGCGGGCGCCCGGGTGGTGCACATCGCCGAGAAGGGGTACGGCAACGCCCTGATCGGCGGCATCCGCGCGGCGCGCGGCAAGTACGTCATCATGGGCGACGCCGACGACTCCTATGACTTCACCGGCTTGATGCCTTTTGTTGAGCAGTTGCGGGCGGGCGGTGAGCTGGTCATGGGCAACCGCTTCAAGGGCGGCATCGCCCCGGGCGCGATGCCCCCGCTCCACCGCTACCTGGGCAACCCGGTGCTCTCCTTCATCGGCCGCCTGTTCTTCCCGAGCGCGATCGGCGACTTCCACTGCGGCCTGCGCGGCTTCCGGCGGGACTCCATCCTCCGGCTGGGCCTGCAGACCGGCGGCATGGAGTTCGCCTCCGAGATGGTGGTCAAGGCCACCCTCCAGGGGCTGGACGTGCGGGAGGTGCCCACCACGCTCTCCCCCGACGGCCGCTCCCGCCCGCCGCACCTGCGCTCCTGGCGGGACGGCTGGCGCCACCTGCGCTTCCTGCTGCTCTACAGCCCGCGCTGGCTGTTCTTCATCCCGGGCCTGGCGCTGATGACGCTCGGCCTGATCGCCGGCACCGCGCTCACCTTCGGCCCGGTCTACATCGGCAAGCTGGCCTTCGACATCGACACCCTGGTCGGCGCCTCGGCGATGGTGGTGATCGGCTTCCAGGCCGCCTTGTTCGCGCTGTTCACCAAGGTGTACGCGGCGGAGGAGGGCTTCCTGCCGGAGGACCGGCGGGTGCGGAAGCTGGTGGACATCGTCACCCTGGAGAAGGGCCTGGTGGCCGGCGGCCTGCTGGCGCTGGCCGGTCTGGTGGGCCTGGGCCTGTCGGTGGCGCACTGGGGCGGCCGGGGCTTCGGCGAGCTGATCCCGGCCGAGTCGATCCGTCTGGTGGTGCCCTCGGCCACCGCGTTCATCATGAGCTGCCAGACCGTCTTCGCCGCGCTGTTCATCAGCATCCTGGGCATCCGCCGTTCCAAGGAGACCTCGATCGACATCGCCGCCTCCGCGGCGGAGGAGGCCGCCGCAGCCGTGCGCGAGGAACCCGCGCGGAGCTAATTCCGTTCGAGCCCGCTATCCGAGGGCTCTAGGCTGGACGCATGTCTCAGCACATCTTGACCGCCGTCGCGTGGCCCTATGCCAACGGGCCACGCCACATCGGGCACGTCTCCGGGTTCGGCGTGCCGTCCGACGTCTTCAGCCGCTACCAGCGGATGGCGGGCAACAAGGTGCTGATGGTCTCCGGGACCGACGAGCACGGCACGCCCATCCAGGTGCAGGCCGACAAGGAGGGCCTGACCGCGCGGCAGCTGGCGGACCGGTACAACCGTGTCATCGCCGAGGACCTGACCGCGCTCGGCCTCTCCTACGACCTGTTCACCCGGACCACCACGCGCAACCACTACGCGGTGGTCCAGGAGATCTTCCGGGGCCTGCACAACAACGGCTACGTGTTCCCGAAGACGACGCTGGGCGCGATCTCCCCCTCCACCGGGCGCACCCTGCCGGACCGCTACATCGAGGGCACCTGCCCGATCTGCGGCTACGACGGGGCCCGCGGCGACCAGTGCGACAACTGCGGCAACCAGCTGGACCCGGTGGACCTGATCAACCCGCGCTCCCGGATCAACGGCGAGACCCCCAAGTTCGTCGAGACCGAGCACTTCATGCTCGACCTGCCCGCCTTCGCCGACGTGCTCGGCACCTACCTGCAGGCCAAGCAGGGCGAGTGGCGGCCGAACGTGCTCAAGTTCGCGCTCAACCTGCTCGGCGACCTCCAGCCCCGGGCGATCACCCGCGACCTGGACTGGGGCGTGCCGATCCCGCTGGACGGCTGGCGCGACCGGTCCGACAAGCGGCTCTACGTCTGGTTCGACGCGGTGATCGGCTACCTGAGCTCCTCCATCGAGTGGGCCCGCCGCTCCGGCGACCCGGACGCCTGGCGCGCCTGGTGGCAGAACCCGGACGCGCGCGGCTACTACTTCATGGGCAAGGACAACATCGTCTTCCACGCCGAGATCTGGCCGGCCCTGCTCTACGGCTACAACGGCGAGGGCGCCAAGGGCGGCACGCCGGGGTCGCTGGGGCGGCTGGAGGTGCCCTCCGAGGTGGTCTCCAGCGAGTTTCTGACCATGGAGGGGAAGAAGTTCTCCTCCTCCCGTTCCGTGGTCATCTACGTGCGCGACTTCCTGGAGCGGTACTCGGCGGACGCGCTGCGTTACTACATCGCGGTGGCCGGTCCGGAGAACCAGGACACCGACTTCACCTGGTCGGAGTTCGTCAACCGGAACAACGGGGAGCTGGTCGCGGCCTGGGGCAACCTGGTCAACCGGTCGATCTCGATGGCCGCCAAGAACTTCGGCGAGATCCCGCCCGCCGTCGACCTCACCGACGCCGACCACGCCCTGCTGGCCCGGTCCCGTGCGGCGTTCGCCTCCGTGGGCGCCGAGCTGGGGCGGTCCCGGTTCAAGAACGCCATCAACGAGGCGTTCGACGTGGTCAGGGAGGCCAACAAGTACCTGGCCGAGCAGGAGCCCTGGAAGATCAAGGACGACCCGGCCCGGCAGGGCTCCATCCTGCACGTGGCGCTCCAGGTCGTGGACGACGCCAAGACGCTGCTCACCCCGTTCCTGCCCGCCTCGTCGAACAAGATCTACGAGATGCTGGGCGGCTCGGGGGTCTGGTCCGGCATGCCGGAGCTGAGCGAGGTGGACGAGGACGGCGGCCAGGCCTACCCGGTGATCAGCGGGTCCTACAACGGCGCCGCCACCTGGGAGCACCGCCCGCTCCAGGAGGGCACCCGGCTGGCCCCGCCCACCCCGCTGTTCACCAAGCTGGACCCCAAGATCGTGGATGAGGAGCTGGCCCGGCTCGCCGGGTGACCGACATGTCGCTTCCCCCGCCGCCTGAGCCCTTGCACACCGAGGTCTTCGACTCGCACTGCCACCTGGACATCATGGTCGGGGACCGCAAGGCGTCCTCCGGCGATCCCGTAGCCCTGGCCGCGCAGGCGGCCGGGGCCTCGGTGGCGGCCATCGCGCAGGACGCGCGGCGGGTGGGGGTGACCCGGCTGGTGACGATCGGGTACGACCTGCGGTCGTCGCGGTGGAACGCGGAGGTCGCGGCGGTCCATCCGGACGTGTACGCCGGGGTGGCCATCCATCCGAACGAGGCGCACGCGGCGACCCCCGAGGTGCTGGCCGAGATCGAGTCGCTGGCCCGCCAGGAACGGGTGCGGGCCGTGGGCGAGACCGGCCTCGACTACTACCGGGACTGGGCGAGCAAGGCCGACCAGCACGCGAGTTTCCGTGCGCACATCGAGATCGCCAAGCGGACCGGGAAGGCGCTGGTCATCCACGACCGGGACGCGCACGACGACGTGCTGGCGGTGCTGGCCGACGCGGGGCCGCCGGAGGTGGTGGTCTTCCACAGCTATTCCGGCGACGCCGAAATGGCCAAGAAGTGCGTCGAGTCTGGATATTTCCTGTCATTCTCCGGGCCGGTGACGTACAAGAACGCCGGCTATCTCCGGGAGGCCGCCCAGCTGACTCCCGTGGAGTTGATGCTGGTCGAGACGGACGCGCCATATCTGCCGCCGGTGCCGTACCGGGGGAAGCCCAACGCGCCCTACCTGATCCCGCTGACGCTGCGCTGCCTGGCCGAGGTGAAGGGTATGGACCCGGACAAGCTGGCCGCCGCGATCAGCCGGAACGGGGAGCAGGTTTTCGGTAACTGGTAGGCGAGTAGTCCGGATTGGTAAAAAGCCCAGGTAGTCGCGGTGTTTTCCGGCATATTGGGGGGCAATCCCGCCCGCATGCTGGGCCAATGTCACGATAGTGATTCTCTGATGAGGTTGAGGCGGGAGTGACGACGGCGCTAGCGTCGTGTCGGTCCACCCCCGGAAGGACGCGTCCGTGTATTCACCGACATTGGAGCACTCTCTCGGGAACGCCGCCGACCCGGACCTCCGCCCCGGCCAGCCCACCCCTCCGCTGGCCACCCTGCTGGCTTGGCTGCGTTCCCCCTGGGCCGCCGCGTTCTACGCCGCCGTGGCCGGAGTCGGCCTCGGCCTGATCGTCGGCGCGGGCCTGGCCAAGGAGATCACCCTGGACGTGGACGGCGACCTGAGAACCTTCCGCGGCTTCGCCGACGACGTGCACGGCGTGCTCGGCGCGGCCGGCATCGGCTACGACCAGCAGGACCACGTCGACCCGGCCCCGGCCACCGGGGTGGCCGACGGGGCCACCATCGTGGTCCGGCACGCCCGCCCGCTCACCCTGATCCTGGACGGCAAGCGCAGCACCCACATGATCACCGCGCTGAACGTGGGCGACGCCCTGGAGGACCTCAAGCTGGACCCGGACCGGGTCCGGCTGTCGACCAACCGCATGCGCCAGATCCCGGTCTCCGGCTTCAAGCTGAGCGTGAAGACCTGGCGGAAGGTGTCCATCGTGTCCGGCAAGATCAGGGTGAACACGGCGACCACCGGCCGGACCGTGGCCGAGGCGCTCAAGCAGGCCAACGTGAAGCTGGCCGCGGGGGACACGGTGCGCCCGTCGCTGTCCGCCTTCCCCAAGGAGGGGCAGGTGATCCGGGTGGTGCCGAAGCTGCCGCCGCGGACCATACCGGTGGCCGGCCACGTGGCCGCGCTGAACTGGGCCGGGCTGGCCCAGTGCGAGTCGCAGGGCAACCCGAAGGCGTACAACGCGGGCGGGCCCTACTACGGCCTGTACCAGTTCAGCCTGCCGATGTGGCGGGCGGTGGGCGGCACCAAGACGCCCATCGACTGGCCGGCCGAGGAGCAGACCTACCGCGCCCAGCTGCTGTTCCAGCGGGTGGCCGGGCGCTGGCAGGGGCAGTGGCCGCACTGCGGCGCCCGGCTGGGCGCCTAGCCGACCGCGTAACCCAGGTCGACGGCCCCCTCCAGGGTGGACGGGAGCAGGGTGGCCGTGCCGGCCTCCCTTACCGCCACCGCGCCGCCACCCTTACGGTCGGGAATGCCGATCACCAGGCCGGTCCCGGGGGCCCGGCCGTCCGGGCTGCCGTACCCGGTCATGGACCAGCCGAAGTGCTGGTAGGGCTGGGTTTCCGAGAAGTCCAGGGTGTCGCCGTTCTCCTGGTTGACCACCGGGGAGAACCGCACCCTGCCGCTCTGCTCGGCCCCTTCCACCGTCGCGTACGGTTCGCCGATGGCCAGCACCGGGGCGCCTCCGACGAAGGCCATCGACCAGCCGATGGCGGCGCCCTTCTCGACGGGGATGCCGGGGAAACGCAGGGCGCCGCTGCCCATCTGGAGGGTACGGGCGGGGGCGAGCTTGCCGGCGCCCTTCCGTTCGTAGAGCACGATCGCGCCCGCGTCGGTCACCCCGCCGGGGTCGGCGAGCGGGACGCTGACCGCCAGGTACCCGGCGTCGGCGGTCTCCGCGTACGCCAGGGAGTACCCGAACCGGTTGCCGGACTTCTCCGGCACCTCCTTGGTCGCCTGGTTGAGGTCCCACTTCGCGCTCGTGTACGGGCCGTCGTCCAGCACGTCGAAGATGACCGCGACCATGCCCGAGTCGATTTTGCCCGAGGCCACCTGCACGCCGGTGCCGTCGTTGTTCTCGAAGGGCGCGCCGACCGCCAGGTCCGGTTTGCCGGGGTCCCCGCCGAGGTTGCCGACGGCGACGGACCAGCCCCACAGGTCGCCGACCTCGCCGTTGCCGATCACCCCGTCGTCGTCCTGGCTGAGGCGTTTGGCGGATCTGACCTGGTCGTCCAGCTCGAAGACGTGCACCGCGCCCGCGTCGGCGGGCTCGTCGGCGTGGGGTTGGCCCACCACGACCAGGGCGCCGCCGCCGTCCAGATCGGCGGAGGCCAGCGACCAGCCGAAGTGGCCCTCGGCCTGGTTGTCCCCTTCCAGCCGCAGCGCCTTGGGGGCTCCGGAGGGGGTGCCGAAGAAGACGTAGGCCGCGCCTTCGCCGGACTTCCCGGCGTAGGGGGCGCCGACGATGACGTCGAGGCACTCGTCGTTGTTGACGTGCGCGGTCCTGACCGCCCAGCCGAAGCCCTCCCCGGCCGCCGGTTCCGGGCTGCGCAGTTCGATGGTGCCGCCCAGGCCGGGCAGGCCGTTCTCTGCCTTGTCGGACTTCCCGCCGAGCAGGACCACGACGGTGCCCGCGCCCTCGACGCCGTCCACGTCGGCGGAGGGGTCCCCGGCGACGGCGTCGGTGAGGCCGTCGCCGTTGAAGTCGGCCACCCCGGCCGTGCCCCCGCAGTCGGCGGTGGCGGCCAGCCCGGGAGTGGCGGTGAGCGCGGTCAGCAGCAGGGCCGCCACCAGCAGTCGGTTGAGCTTCACAGCTGGACCTCCACGTTCTCGGCGATGGCCAGCCGAGCAGGGGTGCGGCCGGTGGGCAGGTCGAAGACGAGCACCCCGGTGGTCTTGCCACCGGGCTTCAGGGCCGTGGGCAGCGTGGTCGAGGATTCCAGGGCCGGGTGCTCGGCGCCGGTGTCGTCGACCAGGACCGGGGCCGCGCCGTTGAGGCCCTTCAGCTCGCCGCCGGTGTTGAGCATCGTCCAGCGGACCACGCAGAACGTGCCCTCGGCCGTCGCGCCCTCGTAGGTCTTCAGGTCGCAGCGGGGCTGCTGCGGGATGACCAGGTGGAGGTCGTAGCCGTCGCCCAGGGCGATCTGGCGTCCCACGTCCTCGCCGACCCTGGGCGGGGCGGAGGCGACCGGGGAGGGCGGGGTCCTGGCGGGTCCGCCCGCGGTGGTGTCGCCGGCTCTGTTGGTGAGCAGCACCACGACGCTCACGGATAACGCCAGGACCACGACCCCGGCGGCGAGTAACCAGCGCATCCGCGAGCTGCGCGGCGGCCTGCCGCCCTCCGTGGGCGTGTCCTCCGAGTAGGGCAGGGCACCGCGCGGATCGGTCCCCACCGACCGCCACGCCTGCTCCATCGCGGTCAGCGCGCCGGGATCGGAGCCGGTCGGCGGGGCGCCGATCCGGATCTGATCAGGCTCCGGCAGCGGGGCGGGAGGAACCGGGGGTGCCGGGCTGGGGGTTTGAACGGCCGTGGGTTGAGCAGCGCGGGCGAGGATCTGGGTGGCGTCCGGTTGCTCGGCGACGTTGGGCGGCGCCTGCCAGGACTCGGTGAGCAGGTTGGTCGCCACCAGCGTGCTCTGCGCGGTGTTCTGCGGCGTCGCCGGGGCCGCGATCGACCCGCCGACCAGCGCGATCAGCAGGTCCTGGGCGGTCGGCCGCTGGAACGGGTCCGGGTGGGTGGCCCGCCGCGCCAGCTCGTCCAGCGGGGGCGGGAGGGTGCCGAGGTCGGGCCGTCCCTGGATCACCCTGGCCGCCAGGGTGACCGCGTCGCCGCGTCCGTACGGGTGCCGGCCGCTCCCGGCGTACGCGACCAGGCAGCCCCAGGCGAAGATGTCGGTCCACGGGCTGATGTCCTCACCCCTGACCTGCTCCGGCGCCCACCATCCGGGGCTGCCGAGCAGTTCGCCGGACTGGGTGAAACCATGGGTGGCGTCCAGCGCCCGGGCGATGCCGAAGTCGATCACGCGCGGCCCGGACATGGACAGGATCACGTTGGCGGGTTTGAGGTCCCGGTGCACCAGCCCGGCCACGTGGATGGCGGCCAGCGCGGCGGCCACGCCGAGGGCCACGCCGTGCAGCGGGCCCGGGTCCAGCGGGCCGAACTGGGCGATCTGCCGGGAGAGCGGGATCCCGGCGATGTACTCGGTCACCATGTACGGCTGACCGCGCTCGGTGTTCCCGTTGTCGAGCACCTGCGCCGTGCAGAAGGAGGCCACCTTGCGGGCGTTCTCCACCTCGCCGTGGAACCGGCCGGCGAAGTCGTCGTCCATGGTGAACTGCGCTTTAACGACCTTCACCGCGACCAGGCGTCCGGTGGGGGCGACCGCCAGGTAGACCGTTCCCATGCCGCCCTCGCCGAGCCTGCCGAGCAGCCGGTAGGGCCCGATGGCGGCCGGATCCTGGGGGGTGAGTGGCTCGGCGCCGGTCGGTTCCATTTTCTGGTCTCCTAGGACGACCTCAGAGGGCGCGCCCACGTTATCCACCGTTCACTCCTTTCGTACATAAGGTGTTCGGCGCAGAAGTCAGCATGGATGTCCCGGGGACGGGGGCAACAGGTAATTCGGCACGCTCGCATGCCCGACACTGGAGACATGAGTCTGCTCGGGCCGGTCGAGGTGCGCACGCTGGCGGAGAAACTGAACATCCGCCCGACGAAGAAGCTCGGGCAGAACTTCGTCATCGACGGCGGCACGGTCCGCAAGATCGTCCGGGTGGCCGGGGTGGGTCCGCAGGACGTGGTGCTGGAGATCGGGCCCGGTCTCGGCTCGCTCACCCTGGCCCTGCTCGGCGAGGTGGCGCGGGTGGTGGCCGTGGAGATCGATCCGGTGCTGGCCGGGCAGCTGCCGCTGACTGTGGCCGAGATGGCGCCCGAGCACGCCGACCGGCTGTCGGTGGTGGGCGCCGACGCGCTGAAGATCGGCCCCGAGGATCTGCCTGCCACGCCGACCGCGCTGGTGGCCAACCTGCCGTACAACGTCTCCGTGCCGGTCCTGCTCCACCTGCTCGAGGTGCTGCCGTCGCTGCGGCGGGGCCTGGTCATGGTGCAGTCCGAGGTGGCCGACCGGCTGGCCGCCCCGCCGGGCTCCCGGACCTACGGGGTGCCCTCGGTGAAGGCCGCCTGGTACGCGGACGTGCGCCGGGCCGGCCCGGTCGGCCGGAACGTCTTCTGGCCCGCGCCCAACGTGGACTCGGGCCTGGTCTCCCTGATCCGCCGCGACCCCCCGGAGACCTCCGTCTCCCGCGAGGAGGTCTTCGCGGTCATCGACGCCGCCTTCGCCCAGCGCCGCAAGACCCTCCGCGCCGCCCTGGCCTCCTGGGCGGGTACGGCCGCCGCCGCCGAAGCCACCCTCAAGGCGGCGGGCATCAACCCCACCGAACGCGGCGAGCAGCTCAACGTGCACGATTTCGCCAGGATCGCCGCTAGCCGCTGACAGCCGCCCCGAACTCCAGCCCGCTGACCGGCGTGAACAGGCGGGGGATGCCGTCGCGGGGCAGCACGGTGGCGACCGCGCCGGTCCGGCCCCGATCCGGCACCCCGACCAGGACGCGCCCGTCCGCCGTCTTGCTGACGCTCCAGCCGAAATGGTCGTAGGGCTGCCCGTCCGGCAGGCGGAGAATCCGGCTGCCCACGCTCGCGTCCAGCGGAACCGCCTGCACGACTCCGCTCTCGGTCCGGCGCAGCTCGCTCTGGCCTGGCACCCCGATCAGCAGGTCCGTGCCGAGGAAGGCGAGCGCGTGGCCGAACCTGTCCCCCGCTTCCGGCCGGTCCGCCACCCGCATCGCGCCCTCGTACAGGGTCCGCGCCAGGCGGGGTCCGCTCGGGGAGGACTCGAAGAGCAGCACCAGACCGGCGTCCCGCCTGCCGTCGATGTCGGCGCCCGGGGCTCCCGCCGCGAGGTAGCCCTTCCCCTGGTACGTGCCGAAGGCCACGGCGTAACCGAACCGGTCGCCGGTGTGGGAGAGCTGCGGGGAGAGGGTCAGGTCCCAGCGCACGCCCCGGTAGGTCCAGGGCCGGGTGGCCACGTCGTAGACCAGGGTGACGGAGCCGGAGTCCACCTGGCCGTCCTCCTCGCGGTCCTCGAAGGGCGCGCCGACGGCCAGATCCACCTCCGCCGCGATGCCGCCCATCCGGGCGAACGCCATCGACCAGCCGAACATGTCGCCGACCTGGGCCTTCCCCGGCACTCCTGGGGATTCCTGGGTGATCCGGATGGCTTCGGACGGGCGCCGCCCGTCGAAGCGGAACACGTACGCGGCGCCGGAGTCGGTGATCTCGTCCGCGTCCTCGTGCGGGGCGCCGACCCCGACCAGGCCCGAGCCGATCGCCAGCGACCAGCCGAAGTGGGCGTTGGCGCGCGGGGTGGGGGCGCGGAGTTCCTGCCCGGCACGCCCGGCGCCGGGGCCGCCCCAGTAGACGTAGACGGCACCCGCGCCGGGGACGATGGTGCCGCCGACCTCGGCCGGGGCGTACGGGTTGGAGATCACCACGTCCAGGCAGCCGTCGTCGTCCAGGTGCCCGGCCTTGACAGTCCAGCCCGGCTGCCTGCCGGGCTGGGCGAAGGGGATGATCCGGGGATTGCGCATCGGTCCGGAGAGCACGTAGCTGTGGCCCCACCCGTCCGGGTCGCCGGCCGCCGGGGCGGGGTCGGTGACCACGGCGTCGTCGAGGCCGTCGCCGTCGAAGTCGGCGCTTCCTGCGCACACCGCGGCGCGTGGCGACCCGGCCCCGAGGCAGGCCAGCACCAGCAGCGCCACCCCGATCAGGCGCCGGATCACAACCGCACCTCCACGTCGTCACCGCCGCCCACCGGGGCGCCGTTGAGCCGCGCGGGCTCGCGCCCTTCGGGGAGGGTGTACTCGGCGGTGAGCTCCACCCGTTCGCCGGGCTGGATGAGGTCCGGCTCAGGGCGGGTGGTGGGCCGGTGCGCGGTCCCCTCGTCGTCCACCAGAGCCGGAAAGGCGGGCAGCGACGCCGGGCTGCCGCTCATGTTCAGCAGCAGCCAGGAGATCACGCAGATGGTGCCACCGGCCTTGGCCGGGCGGCAGGAGGGCTCGCGGACGATCACGTGCACGTCGCTGACGCTGATCCGGCGGCCGATGTCGTCCAGGCGTCCGTACCCGCCCTGGCCTCCGGACGGCGTAGCGGCTCGCAGGCCCAGGTAGAGGCCCGCGCCCAGGACCAGCAGCCCGGCCAGCGCGGCGAGCGGCCACCACCGCCGGCGGCGGGGCGGCGGCACGGCGGTGGCCACCTCCTCCAGCGGCGGCGGCTCCCAGGGCAGCACAGCCGTGCTCGGATCCTCCCGGCCGCCCACCAGGGCCAGCAGCAACTCCTGCGCGGTCGGCCGGTGGCGCGGCTCCTTGTGCAGGGCGCGGCGGACCTGGTGGTCCAGCGGCGCGGGCAGGCCGTCCAGGTCCGGTTCCGCCTCCAGCACGCGGTGCGCCAGCACCATCGGGTCGCCCTCGCCGAACGGGTGGCGTCCGCTGCCCGCGTAGGCGACCAGGCAGCCCCAGGTGAACACGTCCACGGCGGGGGTGACCACCCGGCCCTGCAACTGCTCGGGCGCCCACCAGCCGGGCGAGCCGACCACCTCGCCCGTCTCGGTGTGGCCGTGGGTGGCGTCCACCGCTCGGGCGATCCCGAAGTCGATCACCCGGGGCCCGGACATGGACAGGATGACGTTGGCCGGTTTGAGGTCCCGGTGCACCAGCCCCGCCGCATGGATGGCCGTCAGCGCCGCCGCCACCCCGAAGGCCACCCCGTGCAGGGTGCCCGCATCCAGCGGCCCGGAGGCGGCGATCTGACGGTCCAGCGGGGTGCCCGCGATGTACTCGGTGACCATGTACGGCCGCCCGTCGTGCACCCCCTGGTCGAGCACCAGCGCCGTGCAGAAGGAGGCGACCCGCTGGGCGTGCGCGACCTCGGCCAGGAAGCGAGCGGCGAACTCCTCGTCCACCGCGTACTGCCGCTTCACGACCTTCACCGCGACCTGGCGGCCGTCGTCCTCACCCAGGTAGACCGTGCCCATACCGCCACTGCCGAGCCGGCCGAGCAGCCGGTACGGCCCGATGCGCGCTGGGTCCCCCGCGGACAGCGGCGCGCTGATGGCGGCATTGACGTCGATATGCACTCCCCGTGAACCGCGCGTTGCGGCAACCGTACCGGTCTGTGTACGGTTTCGCCCCTATTTGTGGAGATCATTTCTCTGTTGCGTGCCAGGTCACGTTAGGCTCGGATGCCGTGACGTCATCTGTGACCGTTCGCGTCCCCGCCAAGGTCAATCTGCAACTCTCGGTGGGGCCACTCCGCGACGACGGCTTCCACGACCTGGTGAACGTCTTCCACGCCGTGTCGCTCTTCGACGAGGTCACGGCGTCCGAGGCGGACACCCTCACCGTGCGGGTGGTCGGCGACTCGGCCGCGCAGGTGCCGGTGGACGGCGACAACCTGGCCATCAGGGCCGCCCGCGCACTCGCCGCCCGGGCCGGCCGGCCGTACGGGGCGAACCTGGTCATCCGCAAGCACATCCCGGTGGCGGGCGGCATGGCCGGGGGCAGCGCCGACGCCGCCGCCGCGCTGGTCGCCTGCGACCGGCTCTGGGGGCTCGGGCTGTCCAGGGACGACCTGCGGGAGATCGCCGCCGACCTCGGCAGCGACGTGCCGTTCGCGCTGCTCGGCGGCACCGCCGTGGGCACCGGCCGGGGTGAGACGCTCAGCCCGCTTCCGGTCTCCGGGCGCTTCCACTGGGTGTTCGCGCTGGCCGACGGCGGCCTGTCCACCCCCCAGGTGTACGGCGAGTGCGACCGCCTGCGGGAGGCCGCCGGACAGCGGCCCGGCTGGCCCGCGCTCAGCCCCGCGCTGGCCCAAGCGCTCCGCGACGGCGACGCCAAGGCGCTGGGCGGTGCCCTGGTCAACGACCTGCAACCGGCCGCGATCATGCTCCGCCGCAGTCTGGCCCGCACCCTGGAGGTCGGGCGGGAGCACGGCGCCCTCGGCGCGCTGGTCTCCGGCTCCGGGCCGACCTGTGCCTTCCTCGCCGAATCCGAGGTCCACGCGCGGGAACTGGCGATCTCGCTGGCCGGGGCGGGCGTCTGCCGCACCGTGGTCGGCGCGTACGGACCCGTGCCCGGAGCCGTCCTGGTCTAGATAGGCTTACCAGGCGATGAATCTGGTCAACCTTGAATCCGTCTCCCATGCCTACGGTCCCAAGCCTTTGCTCACGGGCGTCTCGCTCGGTGTCGAGGAGGGCGACCGCATCGGCGTGGTCGGCCGCAACGGCGGCGGCAAGACCACGCTCATCTCGATCATCGCGGGCCGTCTGAAGCCCGACACCGGCCGGGTCACCCACACCCGCAACCTCCGGGTCGGCGTGCTCGGCCAGCGCGACGAGTTCGCCGCCGAGGCGACCGTCCGGGAACTGGTCCTGGGCGACCGGCCGGAGCACGAGTACGCGGGCGACGCCAGGATCAGGGAGATCCTGGCCAACCTGCTCGGCGACATCGAGCTCGCGGCCCAGGCGGGAGCGCTGTCCGGCGGCGAGCGGCGGCGGACCGCGCTGGCCCGGCTGCTCGTCGGCGACGACGACCTGCTGGTGCTGGACGAGCCCACCAACCACCTGGACATCGAGGCCATCGCCTGGCTGGCCGGGCATTTGGCCGCCCGCCGGTCGGCGCTGGTCGTGGTCACCCACGACCGGTGGTTCCTCGACGCGGTCTCCACCCGGACCTGGGAGGTGGTGGACGGCTCGGTCGAACGCTACGACGGCGGCTACGCGGCGTACGTGCTGGCCAAGGCGGAGCGGTCGCGCCTGGCGCAGGCCGCGGAGGAGCGGCGGCAGAACCTGATGCGCAAGGAGATCGCCTGGCTGCGGCGGGGCCCGCCGGCCCGCACCTCCAAGCCCAAGTTCCGGATCAACGCCGCCGAGGCGCTGATCGCCGACGTGCCGCCGCCGCGGGAGACCGTGGAACTGCTCAAGTTCGCCTCCGCCCGGCTGGGCAAGACCGTCTACGACCTGGAGGACGTGACCCTGCACGCGGGCGGTCCGGGGGCGGGCCCGCTGGTGCTGGACCGCTGCACCTGGCAGTTCGGCCCCGGCGACCGGATCGGCCTGATCGGGGTCAACGGCTCGGGCAAGTCGACGGTGCTCCGCCTGCTCTCCGGCTCGGTTTCGCCCGACTCCGGGCGGCTGGTGGAGGGGCGCACGGTCAAACTGGCCCACCTCTCCCAGGAGCTGGCCGAGCTGGACCCGGCCGCCAGGGTGCTGGAGACGGTGGAGGAGATCCGCAAGTACGTCACCGTCGGCAAGAAGGAGTGGTCGGCCTCCCAGCTGCTGGAACGCCTCGGCTTCCGGGGCGAGGCGCAGTGGAAGGTGATCGGCGACCTGTCCGGCGGGGAGCGGCGGCGGCTCCAGCTGCTCCGGCTGATCATGGACGAGCCGAACGTGCTGCTGCTCGACGAGCCCACCAACGACCTGGACATCGAGACCCTCACCGAGCTGGAGGACCTGCTCGACGGCTGGCCCGGCACGCTGGTGGTGGTCAGCCACGACCGCTACTTCCTTGAGCGGGTCTCCGACCGTACGGTGGCGCTGCTCGGGGACGGCAGGCTCTCGATGCTGCCCGGCGGCGTGGACGAGTACCTGACCCGCCGAGCCGCCGGAACCGCCCAGTCCGCCCGCGCCGCCACCACCACACCCGCGCCCGCCCCCACCGCCGCCCCCGCACCGGCCGGTCTCTCCGCCAAGGAACAGCGCGAACTCCAGAAGGAACTCAACCGCCTGGAACGCCAACTGGACAAACTCGCGGAACGCGAAACCCTCGTACACGCCCAGATGGCCGAGGCCGCCAGCGACTTCGAACGCCTGGCGAAACTCGGCACCGAGCTACGCGAGATCGCCTCCCAGCGGGAGTCCACGGAACTCGACTGGATGGACGTGGCCGAGCGGCTCGGTGAGTGATTCCTGCCTGACGGGTGCCACCCAGCGCGCCGGGCGGCACCCCTGGTACATCAGTAGTAGAAGGGCACGTACCCCGAGCAGCTGGCGGTGTTCAGTCGCATTACGGACGAGGTCTTGTCGTTGAACTTCCACATCGGCGCGCCGAGGTCCGGGACGGACTCTCCGGGCCGGATGCAGAAGCGGCGGTCCTGGTAGTACTTGTCGTCGAACAGGACCCAGGCGACGGAGTCGAGGTTCCGGATCGAGCTGATCTTGTCGGAGTAGTACGACGGCAGCGCGTCCTTGCTGGTCGTGAAAATCCTGCTGTCGCCCTGGTACCAGGAGTTGTCGGCGTTCCACAGTCCGTGGAAGCTGGCCTGGGCCGGCTGGGATGTCGCCACCACGCTGGCGAAAACGGCGGCGGCCGTGGCGATGGACGCCAGGGCACGAATGCTTCTCGGCACTTCTCCCCCATGAGGATTGTTGCTTGATGTCGCGAGAAGCCTGACAAACACCACTTGGACCCCACCCATCGCTCAACTTGGCGTCCACTTGGTTAGCCTTCGTCCGAAGTGAGAAGGATCGTGCATCCTTGCACAATCCTCTCTTTGCCAGGAACCGTGGCCGGGTGCTTCAATCAGGGGCCATGGCCCTCGACGAGTTGCGCTCCCTGATCAGTCGCCACGCCCGGCCCGATCAGAGCACCGCCATCGACGGCGTGCTCATCTCCAAGGCCGATCGGCCGTATCCGCCGTCGCCGTCGATGTCCGGCACGGTGCTGGCGCTCATCGCGCAGGGCACGAAACGGCTGGCGCTGGGCGATCGGGTGTATGAGTACCACGCCGGGCAGTTTCTCGTCACCTCGGTCGACCTGCCGGTCAACGGCCATTTCACGGAGACCCCGGCACTCGGCATCGGCCTGACCCTGCACCCGCCCATGATCGCCGAGCTGCTGCTCCAGGCGGCCCCCGGCGACCTCCCGCACATCGGCAACGGCGCCCACTCGGCCATCGCGGTCAGCGACGCGCCGGACGAAATGATCGACGCGGCGATCCGGCTCCTGCGCCTGCTCGACCAGCCCCGCGACATCACCGTGCTCGCGCCGATCATCAAACGCGAGATCCTCTGGCGGCTCATCACCAGCGACCAGGGCGCCATCGTGCGCCAGCTCGGCCTCGCCAACAGCGGCGTCATCCACATCGGCCGCGCGGTGCAGTGGATCCGCGACCACTACACCCAGCCCTTCCGCGTCGAGGACGTGGCACAACTGGTGGGCATGAGCGTCTCCGCCTTCTACCGCAACTTCCAGACCGTCACCGCGATGAGCCCCATCCAGTTCCAGAAACAGATCCGGCTCCAGCAGGCCCGGCTCCTGCTCGCCACCAACCCCAACGACATCGCCGGCATCAGCCACCGCGTCGGCTACGACAGCCCTTCCCAGTTCAGCCGCGAATACCGCCGCCAGTTCGGCACCCCGCCCAGCCAGGACGCCGTCCGCCTCCGCGTGTGACCCGGTCAGGTCTGGCGTGGATCGAAGTGCGGGAAACCCTGAGCCAGATGGATGCCCACCTCTCCCCGCAACAGGGGCAGGCCACTACTGGAATCCAGCACCACCCGGTCACCGAGAGCGCCGCCGAGCTTCACCTTGATCTGGTCGATGCGCATCATCGCGTTGCAGACCGTGACGTCCTCGGGCCGTACATCCACATCGACGACCACCACGCCCGAGGTCTCATACACCCTCGCACCGTGCGTCGTGTCGCATGTGCCGTGCCCGTAGCGCAGTTCCAGTTCGTCCGGCGTGACCGTCTCGTAGGTGAACGCCTCCTGCATCTCGCCCTTTCGCCACTGCGGTGGCGCGCTTATCGCGGACGGGTCCACGGCGACCCGCCGGAACGGCCCTGGGACGCCTTCCACTCTGAAATCCCACGTGGGCACCCGGACCGGCCCCCGGCTGCTGGCCACGGTCGCCTCGCCCATCGTGGCGCCGATCACGCGTAACGGTCGGCACCCCGCGGCCGGGCACTTTTCGTCCACGAAGGCCCTGGGCTTGCTCATCCGGTCATAGGCGGCCCTGGCCGAGACGACCGGCACGGTCAGCGTGGACCCGTCCTCCCAGTTCAGGACGGCCGGGGCGGGTTGCGCCGCCGAGAGATCCATCTCCAGCTTCCAGACGCTGTTGAGCTCGCTGACCGGCGCCCACTTCGGCGCCTTCCGCCAGTCCGTTCCCAGTGCCAGGGTCTCCAGCGGGACGAAGCCCGCACGCCATCCTCGTTCCTCCGGCGAGCCCTCCCAACGCTCGGCCACCTCCTGTGCCCGGGCGGTGAAGTCGCCCATAGTCGCGGTGTCCGTTCCCCGCACAGTCCCACAGGCCGCCAGCATCGCCATGGCTCCCGCGATGACAAAGATCCGCATGCCTAAAGAGACGCTTCCCCGGTCGCTACGGTTCGCGGCCAAGGGCTCTCAGGCGGGGCTGGAGCGGCGGCGCGAAGGGGCGGCCGGCGGCTACCAGGGCGTCCACCGCCTGGATCGCGGTGGCCAGGCGAGCTTTGTGCGGCCCTGTGACGACGACGTGCGGAAGCCCGCGATCGGCGAGTTCCTCGCGGAACCGCCGGTCCATCTCGTGGCGGACGTGCTCGCCGTCGCGCCAGCCGTCCTGCTCGAACGGCATGCCGTCGACGCTTGTGTGGATCCACAGGTCGTGCCGGGCCCGCTCGTGGACGCGCAGGACGTCCTGGCTCACCGTACCGAGGTAGCGCTCGTGCCACAGGGCCGTACTGAGTGCGTCCGTGTCGCAGAACAGCAGCGGCGAGCCGACCCGTGCGGCGGCCTCCTCCCACGCGAGCTGTCTCTCCGCGATCAGGGTGAACTCCTCCGGCTCCCAGTGGAGGTCGTCCAGCCACGGCTCGGGTTCCCCCGCCGCCCTGGCGGCTCGGCAGGCCAGGGCGAGCTTCTCCTCGCAGTACGTCCTGCCGTACTCGGGCACCCACCGGGTGGCGGCCCAGACGCCTCCCCGGCCCGCATAGTGATCGGCCAGTGCGCGGGCGAGTGTGGTCGTACCGGTCGACTCGGCGCCCACGACCACGACGCGCCAGGCCAGATACGCCCGCACGGCCGGGGTCAGCCAGGGCCAGGCGGCCATGGGGTTCTCCCGCACCATGGTCCCGCTCACCGGGTGGCGTTCGCGCCCGGGGTCGATTGCCACGTGCTCGGCCGCGAACCTGCGGGCCAGCTCGGGGCCGTACGGCTCGGCGGAGAACACGGCGTCGACCTCGGGGCCGTGCGCGCCGTGGGCCAGGACCAGCGCGTGCCGGAACACCTCGACGTGCGCGGCCCAGATCTCCGGGTCGTCGTAGTCGATCTCGATGTCGTCGATCACCGGCGCCACCACCACGTTCGGCTGCGGATGCGCCTCCCGCAGCCACGCCGCACGACAGGCCACGGGGATGCTCTCCACGCTCGACGCCGCCACGACCACCGTGACGAGCGCACAGTGCTCCGCGGCGGTGTCGATGAGGTGGTGGTGGCCCGCGTGCGGCGGATAGAACTTGCCGATGACGAGACCGTGCGCGAATCGGCCGGTCATGCCGCGGACACCGCCGCGGAAGCCGCCCGGGAGGCCAGGTCGCGGCGCCACGCGAGCAGCCCGGCGACGCACAGCGCCAGGAAGATCACGTACAGGGCGCTGGTGAGATAGAGGTTCTTGTACGCATAAAGCGGGATGTAGATGAGATCCGCGGCGATCCAGAGCCACCATGACTCCAGCAGCTTGCGGCACTGGCCGTACGTCGCCATCAGGGACAGCGCGGTCGTCAGCGCGTCCCACACCGGCACGGACGAGTCGGTCCACACCGACAGCACGACCGTGAGCAGCACGGTCACGGCGGCGCCCGCGAGGACGAGCGCGGCCAACTCGACGCGACCGGCCCTGGACACGGTGAGCGAGGTCCGCCCGGCTCCCCCGTACAGCCACTGCCACCAGCCGTAGAGGCCGAGGACGACGTAGACGATCTGCAGCGCGGCATCCGCGTACAGGCCGACGGCCAGGAACACGAGCCCGAGCAGAACGACGTTCGCCACACCGATCGGCCAGTTCCAGACATGCTGGCGGACCACCAGCCAGACGGTGAGCACCCCCGTCGCGAACCCGAGCAGCTCCGCCCAACTCGTCGACACCCCACCGAGGGTGATCGCAGGCTCCAGCAGCGGGCCCAGCACATCGGTCAGCGCCACCACGACCTCCATAATCGTCGAACTGACGATAACAGCCCGTCAGCCGAGCGAGAAGGCCAGGCCCGCGATCCAGGTCCCCCTCCATATGGCCAGGTCGGACTCGTTGCCTTCCAATGACCAGCTCATACCGGGCTCCTTCCCGGGACGAGAACCGTCTTACCTGGGAGCCGGCCGGTCTCAGCCTCACGGTGTACCGACGGAAGCTCGGTGAGCGGGCGGGACGCGGCGACGTCGACACGCACCACGCCGGCGTCGACCAGCTTCACCAAGGCGGCGAGGTGATCGGTGTCGTTGCGCACCACGAAGCGCACTGCTCTGAGCTGCGCTGTGGCGAACTGTCCGACCTCGACCGTGGCGGACACCAGCACACCACCCGGCCGGATCAGCGGCACCAGCTCCGCGGCCTGCGAGGAGTCGATCACGGCGAAGTTGAGCAGCGCGTCCACCGGCTCGTCCAGCGCGTCGACCACAGATGTGGTGGTGTAGTCGACGATCCGATCGGCGCCCAGCCGCCGGACCGCCTCGGCGCCGCGTGGGCCCGCGGTGGCGATCACGTACGCCCCGAGGTGCTTGGCCAGCTGAACGGCGAACCTGCCGACCGCGCCCGTGCCGTTGACCAGCACCCGCCGGCCCGGCTTGAGGTCCGCGTGCTCGACCGCCTGCCACGCGGTGACCCCGGCGATCGGCATGGCCGCGGCATGGGCCAGCGGAACGGAGGCGGGCGCCGCCACCAGGACCTCGGCCGGGGCGATCGCGTACTCGGCCGCCGCGCCACCGTCGAGCCGGCCGATGACCCGGTCTCCGACGGCGAACGCGGACACTCCCGCACCGACCTCGGCGACGACCCCGGCGACATCACCGCCAAGGGTGTACGGCAGGTCGAGCGGGAACACCGAGCGCAGCAAGCCGCGGCGCAACCCGATCTCGGACGGGTTGAACGATGTCGCGGCGACGTGGAGGAGCACCTGGCCGTCGCCAGGCACCGGGCGGGGAACATCGTCATGCCGGATGACCGACACATCGCCGTACTGATGGATTCGCATAGCTTTCATGCGCCCAACCTACGAACGGGACTGAAGACGCTGAATGCTTAATGATCCTCGTTTTATACGTGATCGTCTCGGTCATAGACTCGCGCGATGGATGTGCTGAGCGACGTGCTCGCGGTCATGCGTACCGGCCAGCCTCGTTCGGTGCAGGTCACCTGGCACGCCCCTTGGGCGCAGCGGTTCGCTCCCGTGCCCGGTGCCGTGGGCTTCCAGGTGATCCTGCAGGGGGCGTGCTGGCTCATCCGGCCGGGCGACGACCCACTGCCCTTGGCCGCCGGGGACGTCGTGTTCCGTCCCCACGGTCAGGGCCACGCCCTGGCCGACAGCCCGTCCACCCGGTCCACCGCACCGGCGTGCCGTCCAGACGACCTCGCCGTTCTGCGGCGATACGCCGTCGACACCGACGGCACCCCTTCCGGCACCGGCGGCCCGGCCACCGTGATCCTCTGCGGTGCCTACGAACTCGACCCGGCCCTCATCCACCCGCTCCTGCATGACCTGCCGGAACTGGTCCTCATACCCGCTCATCTCGACCAGCGCCCCGAGCTCCGGGCCACCGTCGACCTGCTCGCCACCGAACTGGCACGGCCCCGCCTCGGCACCGACGCGCTCATCCCGGCGTTGCTCGACACGCTCCTGCTGTACATCCTGCGCAGCGGGCTCCGCGACACACCCCGCGCCACGGGCTGGGCCGCGGCACTCAACGACCCCGCCACCGCCACAGCGCTACAGGCCATGCACAACGACCCCGCACGGCCGTGGACCGTCGCCGCGCTGGCCGCCGAGGCCCGGCTGTCACGCGCCCCGTTCGCCCGCCGCTTCGCCGCCCTCGTCGGCCGGCCACCGCTGACCTACCTCACGTGGTGGCGCATGACCACCGCCGCACGACTCCTCCGGCAGACCGACGCCCCGCTGAGCACCATCGCCGGCCAGGTCGGCTACACCTCCGAGTTCGCCTTCGCCAACGCCTTCAAACGCCGGTACGGCACCGCACCCGGCAGGTACCGGCGCCAGGGGTGACGGGCGTCTCCACAGCAACAAATGCCCTAAATGGCCTGATCGAGATTGAACTGAGACAAAACAGCCATCGAATGACATTCGGCGAGCCTAGATCATTCTTGGGGCGCCTTCTTTCGGTCCACCGACCTGCATGGCGCCGATTTTCCGGTCCCTAGCTGATCGTTCGGGAAGGTTTGCCATGTCTTTGTCACGCCGGAGAATGGGCCAACTGGCACCAACCTCTTTACGCCGCGGCACCGCTGCTCTGGGTCTCGCCGCCGCCATGACCCTTGCCGGGGTTCCCGCGATCTCGGCCACCGCCAACGCGGCCGTCGGACCGGTCTTCGTGGACGGCATGGCCCAGCCGGTGTTCTCCACGAACCGCAACGACTGGATCCGCGAGGAGATGTGGATCGAGACCCCGATCGACAGTGACGGCGACGGCCGGAACGACCGGGTGCACGCCGAGGTCACCCGGCTCCGGGAGACCGAGACGGCCGGCTTGAAATCGCCCGTCGTGTACGAGGTCAGCCCGTACTACGCGGGCGGCAACCCGATCACGAACCACAACGTCAATCACGAACTCCACGAGGCGCTCCGCCCGGGCAAGGGCTGGCAGAACCGCGGCGGTTCGGTGAAGGAGCCGGCGACCGACGAGCGGCTGGCCGCCACGACCGCCACGGCCGACGCCGAGGAGGCCGCGACCGGCACCGGCCCGCAGCCCGCCATCAGCACCAGCCACGAGTCCAACTGGCTGCCCCGCGGCTTCGCGGTGGTCCACGCCGAGTCGCTGGGCAGCGGCAAGTCCGACGGCTGCCCGACCACCGGTGGGCGCAACGAGACCATCGGCGCCAAGTCCGTCGTGGACTGGCTGAACGGCCGCGCGAAGGCGTATGACGCCAGCGGCAGGGAAGTCACGGCGACCTGGACGACCGGCAAGGTCGGCATGATCGGCACCTCGTACAACGGCACCCTGCCCAACGCGGTCGCGAGCACCGGCGTCGAAGGCCTTGAGGCCATCGTGCCGATCTCGGCGATCTCCAGCTGGTACGACTACTACCGCGCGAACGGCGCCGTGGTCGCACCCGGCGGCTACCAGGGCGAGGACGCCGACGTGCTCGCCGAGTACGTCTACACCCGCGCGGACAAGCAGATCTGCCAGAGCGTCATCGAACAGCTCGCGAACGCGCAGGACCGGGTCACCGGCGACTACAGCGCCTTCTGGGACGAGCGCAACTACATGAACGACGTCGACAAGGTCCACGCGGCGGTGCTGGTCGCGCACGGGCTCAACGACTGGAACGTCAAGACCAAGCACGCCGCGCAGTGGTACGAGGCGCTCAAGGCGCGCGGCGTCCCGCACAAGATCTACCTGCACCAGGGCGGGCACGGCGGCTCCCCCAGCCTCAACGTGCTCAACCGCTGGTTCACCCGCTACCTGTGGGGCTACGAGAACGGCGTGGAGAACGACCCTCGGGCGCTGGTCCAGCGCGAGGACAGGACGCTGGTCGAATACCCCGAGTGGCCCGAACCGGCCGCGGCGGCCACCGAGCTCAACCTGGCCCCCAGCACGGACGGGACCTTCGGCGTCCTCACCGACGACAAGACCCGCGTGGGCCAGCCGGTGACCGAGACCATCGTGGACGACGCCTCGAAGCGGGCGCTGGCCCTCTCCGACGCCGTCACGTCCCCCAACCGCCTCGCGTACAAGTCGGGGACGCTGACCGGCGCGGTCCGGCTCAGCGGCACGCCGCTGGTGTCGCTGCGGATGAGCTACGACCAGCCGGCCGCGAACGTCACGGCCCTGCTCGTGGACTACGACCAGAACGGCAAGGCGAAGATCATCACCCGGGGCTGGGCGGACCCGCAGAACCGCAAGTCGATCTCGAAGACCGAGCCGGTCAAGCCGGGCAGCCCGTACCGCCTCGACTTCGACATGCAGCCGCATGACTACGTGTTCCAGACGGGACACCGCATCGGCATCGTGCTGCTGTCGAGCGACTACGAGTACACCATCCGCCCCACCCCCGGCGCGACCCTGCACCTCGACACGACAAAGAGCACGGTCACCCTGCCCCTCGTCGGCGGAACGGCCGCTTTCACCACGGCCAACGGCTGACCCCAGCCCCAACCAGCCGGGCGGGCCGCCAATCGGCGGCCCGCCCTCGTCGTCGCCGGTCCCCACCCTGGGGTCGAGGCCTCCGGTGGAATCAGCCTGGCTGGGCACATCCGGCCGCCCCTGCCCCGAGGCGGGAAATCAATCGACACCCGCGTGGCCGTCGACCAGGATTCGGCTCATGATCCGAACTGACACGCCCCAGGACTGGGACGAGCGTCCCACGCTCACCACCTTCCTCGACTACGTCAGGGCCACCGTTCATGCAAAATGCGACGGAGTATCGGAGGAGCACGCGCGCAGCGCTCCCCTGTCCACCTCGCCGCTGATGACGATGTCCGGCCTCGTGAGCCATCTGCGCTGGGTCGAGTACTCCTGGTTCCAGATCGTCTTCCTCGGGGAGGAAGACCGCGGACCGTGGACGGACGACGACCCTGACCGGGAGATGCGCATCGCCGTAGAGGTGCCCCTGGCCCAACTCCTGGCCGAATACGAGGCCCAGTGCGCCCGGTACCGCGAGCTCGTCGCCTCCCACGATCTCGACGACCGGGCAAAGCGACCGATCCGTGACGGCTGGCACGTGACCCTGAGGTGGATCATCATGCATCTGATCGAGGAGACAGCCCGACACAACGGGCATCTCGACCTACTCCGGGAGATGGCCGACGGCGTCACCGGCGCCTGATCCGCTCCCAAACCCTGTCGCCGGTTGAGAGCGGTCCGGGTTTACTGCCGGACATGGACGATGTGCAGCCTGATGAAGAGCCGCTCTCTGGCGGAAATGTCAGTATCGGAGTTGTTCGGGTGGGAGACACGGTGCGTCGTCCTGCCGGTCCCTGGACGCCCGCCGTACACGCCTTGCTCACTCATCTGCATGAGGTGGGATTTCCAGGTGCTCCTCGCCCTCTCGGTATCGACGACCGAGGGCGTGAGGTGCTGACCTTCGTGCCCGGCGCGGTCGTATGGCCGGATCATTTCGCCCTGCTGGATCCCGTCCATCGGCTTGCGCGCGTCGCGCGTCTGATCCGAGATTTCCATGACGCGGTGCAGGGCTTCGTACCGCCGGCAGACGCCTGCTGGCGGGTGTTCATCCCGGCGGACGGTGCCGACATCATCGCTCATCACGATCTGGCTCCGTGGAATCTGGTGGTGAACGGTGATCAGGAGTGGGTGTTCATCGATTGGGACGGAGCAGGGCCCGGGACCCGCTTGTGGGATGTCGCCTACGCTCTGCACGGATTCGTCCCGCTGTCGGCGCACCCGACCTGGCAGCGTGACGACGCCGCGATGCGGCTACGGATCTTCGCTGACGCGTACGGACTGGATGAGGCCCAGCGTCAGTGCTTAGCGCCACTGCTCAGCCAGCGCACTCGTGCAATGCATGATTTCCTTCGGCAGCAAGCCATCGACGGTGTCCAGCCATGGGCGAGGCTGTGGCATGAGGGTCACGGTGACGCGTGGCGGAGCGACGCGGAGTACATCGAGCAGTATGAACAACTCTGGTTTGGCGCCCTGATGTCGTGATCGCGTCGATCAGCTCGCCTCTGGCCGCCAACCGCTTCTCCTCCGTGACGGCGGCAAGGGCGTCACGTTACGCGAATGGGAATCCGCTGAATGCGCCGTTGAAGCAGTGCTGAGCGTGGTGACGCATTCGGGAGCCGTAGTCCGGGTGGGTCTCCAGGGCGGTGATCCCGCGTGAGAAATCGATGTCCAGCACGCCGGCCATGTGCGCGAGGTACACGTCGAAGCCGGGGTACTGCACGCCGAATTCCGGCACGTCGCGAGCGAGGTCGGCGTAGTAGAACACGGGGTACTCGCCGAACTTGTCCGGTTCGTCGGCCACGAGGACCAGATGAAGGCCGACGCTTCGTCCCGGGCTGGGTAGCGGCAGGCATTCCTCGAAGCGGGACAAAGGTTGAAGCGCGTCGCGTCCCCAGATGTCGTTCCAGGACACGCCCTCCTCGTCGGGCTCGTCGAGGTCGGTGCCCTCGTACCCGCGTATCTCGATCGTACGGACGAAGTCCGTCAGCGTGACCCGGGCGAGCTGACCGGTGTCCTCGGCGGCGAACCAGCCGGACCGGCGCAAGAGGCTGGTGTCGAAGGCCAGCCACTTACGCAGGCCAGGCGGGAGCGGCCGACCACTCGGCAGCGTCAGCTTCTCCAGCGACTCGGCCGCCATCGGCTCGGGTTCACCCTCGATCCACGGCCCCAGCCACCGGTCGTGTTCGGCGAACAGGCGACCTGGGTTGGCCGCAACCGACTCGATGACCCGGTCGACAAGTTCAGCTCCATGATCCACGGGCGCGAGGCTACCAGCGCCGGCAACGCCGCGTAGGTCACAGTCGTCGGTGACAGTCCGTAGTGAGCGCGCGGGTCAGACCGCGCCGTCGGGAAAGCGTGCGGCCAAGCGCGGGTACCGGTCGAGCTGAGGGCAAGGTGATGGGTGATCGTAGAGATCGCCTGCCAGACCTGGAATGATCACTTCCCGGAGGGGCGTAAGTTTCCGAGTCCGTGGCAGTACTCGTCAAGGAACAGGGGCCCGCATGGACGACGACGCGATGCGGACGAAGGTGGCCGAAGAACTCCAGGCGCCTCCGTCCCCGGTCCTTCTCCGAGATTTGAGCGACCTGGCGGTCTCGTCGCGTCGGCGCCTCACGGACACCTCGCCTCGCCTGAGTGCCCGCGCATGAAGGTGATGACCCTCAACGTGCTGGTCGGCGGTGAGAACCGCTTCGGGGACCTGCTTACGATCATCGCGGCGGCGCGGCCGGACGTGCTGGTGCTGCAGGAGTGTGTCGGCTGGGAGGACGGCGCGAGGTTGCGCGCGGTCGCCGAGACCATGGGTGTGCAGGCCGACGGGAAGCACACGATCGTCGGGGTGGCGAACGCGCGGTCGAGCGGGCGACGCTACAACGTGTGTGTGGTGTCGCGCGCACCGATCCTCCGGCGGCGTGTGCACACGCCGCCGACGCTGGCCCACTGCATCGTCGAGGCCGAACTGGCGTGGCCGGACGCCGAGGAGCCGCTGCTGCTGCTCGGGACGCATCTTGTGTACAGCGATGAGGATTCACGGCTGGCCGAGGTCGAGGAGTTGCTGAAACTGGCCCCGCCGGAGCGGCTGGCCGCCCGTCCGTGCGTACTCGCCGGCGATCTCAACGCGCTCGACCGTGACGATCCCTACCCGGCCGATCTCGACCACCGGCTCACCGCAGCGGGCATGCACAAGTACGGCCACCCGCCCCGCTTCGAGGTCATGGACCGCCTGCATGCGGCCGGCTGGGTCGACGCGCTACGCACTCTGCCACGATCGCACCGCTGGGTCACCGCCCGGCGCAACAGGGGGAGCGCGACTGTGGACACACGCACCGACTACATCCTCCTCTCGCCGCCGCTGGCACCCCGGCTCGCGGGAGCCGAGGTGATCGACGTCGGTTCGGCCTCCGACCACCACGCGCTGGCGGCCGAGCTTTCCTAGACCGCGGAGCCTGATGCGGACGATCCTCCTGATCAGCGCGTCGGCCCAGTTGGCTCCGGCACGTGAGACGGGACCCATATGCTCGGGACATGGCATTGCCCGCGCAGCGGGCGCTGGTCCCTCTGGAGTCGGTGCTCGGGCTGCTGGACCTGCTGCTCGATGAGACGGCCGACGAGCAGCGCGCCGTCGCGCCGCTCGCCGAGTCGCTCGACGGCGCCGAACTGAACAGCGTGCTGCGGCGGACGCGGCAGGTGCGGGCGGCGCTGGCACGGTGGCGCCGGCGCGATCAGGAGCTGTCCGCGTTGCTGTCCAGCGCGCGTGAGCTGGCCGAACTACGCGATCTGGACGCGCTGCTTGACCGCCTGGTGGCCCGGGCGCATGGCCTGGTGGGCACCGACGTGACGTATCTGTCGGAGTTCGACCAGGAGACCGATGAGTTGCGGGTGCGCTCGACGCTGGGCACGTTCGCGCCCGCGTTCCGCCGGCTTCGGGTGCCTCCGGGAAAGGGCCTGGCCGGCAAGGTCGTGTCTACGCGCAGCCCGCAGTGGACGACGAACTACGACCACTATCTCGACGTCCCGCATGACGCGGAGATCGACGAGGCCGTACGGGCCGAGGGGCTGGTGTCGCTGCTCGGTGTGCCGCTGGTGGCGGGCGACCGGGTGCTGGGGGTGCTGTTCGCGGCCAATCGCGACGAGCACGCGTTCACGCCCGAGGAGATCGCCCTGCTGTCGGCGTTCGCCGACCACGCGGCCGTGGTCTTGCAGACGGTGCACCTGCTGGCACAGGCCCGCGCGTCGGCCGAGGCGGCACGGGCGGCCAACGAGGATCTCGCACGCACCATGGCGGCGAGGGAACGCGCCAGCGCGGTGCATCAGGACCTCACCAATGCGGTGCTGCGCGGGGGCACCGCGCACGAGGTGGCCCGGACACTGGCCGCCTCACTGGGACGGTCGGTGGAGATCTTCGACCGCGACCTGGCCCCACTCGCCTCTGCGCGAACCGACGCCTCGCGAGAATCCTCGGCGCGGACCGATACCTCGCGGGAGCCCTCGGCGCGGACCGACGCCTCGCGGGAGCCCTCGCCCGTGACCGCGCACGTACGCGCCGCGGTCGAGCGCAGCCGTACCACGGGGCGGTGCGTGTTCCTGGGCCCGTCGGATGACGGAGCGTCTGTCGTGGTCGCCGTGGTGGCCGCCGAGACGCTGCTCGGCGCGATCCTCGTCGGCCACGGCGAGCTCGCGCTGGGCTCGGTCGAGCGGCGCACGATCGAGCGCGCGGCGCAGATCGTGGCCCTGCTGGCGCTGAAGCGGGAGGCCGTCGCCGAGGCCGAGGAGCGGGTGCGCGGAGAGCTGATCTCCGACATCCTGCTGGGCGACGGCGCGCACCGCGAGGAGCTGATGTTGCGGGCCCGCGCCCGCGGGGTCCGTCTGGAGTCGCTGCGCATGGTCGTCGCGGTGCTGGTGCCACGTGACCGGCGCAGGGCGGCGGTGCAGGCGCTCGGCACCTGGCGCCCCGGCCTGCTGGCCGGTGAGCACGCGGGCTGTGTGGTCGTGCTGACGGACGCGGCCGACCCCGACAGCGCGGCGACCGAGGTCCGCGAGTGCGTGCGCCCGCTGACGGGGGCGCCGGTGCTCGTGGTGGCCGACGCGCCCGTCGCCGCCTGGGGCGAGCTGGGCGCCCGATTCGAGCCGCTACGCCAGTGCGCCGAACTGCTGCACGGCATGGGCATCCAGGACACGGCCGTCAACGCGGCGGCCTACCAACCGTACCTGGCCCTGTTCGGCGCAGGACGCGACGGGATCGTCGCGTTCACCCAGGCGGTGCTCGGGCCGGTGCTGCGCTGGGACCGCGATCATTCGACCGACCTGGTGAAGACGTTGCGCACCTACGTCGACTCGCACTGCGGCCCGGCGCGGGCGGCGCGAGCGCTGAACGTGCACATCAACACGGTCAACCAGCGCCTGGACAGGATCACCCTGCTACTCGGCCCCGCGTGGCGCGAGCCGGAGCCGTTCTTCCGCGTCACCGTGGCCGTACGTATGCACGCCCTCGCGACCGGTCTGTGATCTACGTCGATTCACACATGGCAGTGGCATCAACGGCGTGTGATTCACCCATGGGCGCGGCGTTCCGCTCAGACCTAACCTTCCGGACAAGCCGTTTGCGTTTCGGCTCGGTTATCAGCCTGTTTCGGCGGTATGCGGGAGGCATCGTGGGTGTTCACAGCCGGCTGACGGGGTTGCGTGACCTGTCGCCCGGAGAGCGGCGGGCCCTCGCCGCGAAGAGCGCGGGGCTCGATCCCGGCGCGCTCGACGTACTCGATCCGGCCGCCGGGCTCACCCTGGACCAGGCCGACCACATGATCGAGAACGTGGTCGGGGTCCTCGGCGTGCCAGTAGGCGTGGCCACGAACTTCAGGGTCAACGGATCCGACGTCCTGGTGCCGATGGCGACGGAGGAGCCGTCGGTGGTCGCCGCGGCGAGCAACGCCGCGCGCATCGCCCGCATCCACGGCGGCTTCGCCACGACGTGCTCGGCGCCGATCATGCAGGCGCAGGTGCAGGTGCTGGGCGCGGCCGACCCCCACGCGGCGCGGCTGCGGTTGCTGGAGGCGCGCGGCGAGCTCGCCGAGCTGGCGAACGCGCAGGACCCGCGCCTGGTGGAGTTCGGCGGCGGCGTACGGGACATCACCGTACGGCTCGTGCCGTCGGGCGAGGACGTCTACGTCGTGCTCCACCTCGTGGTCGACGTGCGGGACGCGATGGGCGCCAACGCGGTGAACACGATGGCGGAGGCCGTGGCGGCCCGGGTGGGTGAGATCGCCGGAGGCCGTACCCTGCTGCGGATCCTGACCAACAAGGCGGACCTGCGCCTGGCCAGGGCCCGCGCCGTCTTCGACGCCGAGGCCCTCGGGGGCGCGCAGGTGGTGCGGGACATCGTGCACGCGGCGGCGCTGGCCGAGGCCGATCCGTACCGGGCGGCGACGCACAACAAGGGCATCATGAACGGCGTCACCGCCGTGGTGCTGGCGACGGGCAACGACACCCGCGCGGTCGAGGCGGGCGCGCACTCCCACGCGGTCGCCCCGGACGGCCGCTACACCTCCCTGTCCCACTTCGAGCGCGACGCCGAGGGCAACCTGTCCGGCTCGCTGGAACTGCCCATGGCGGTCGGCCTGGTCGGTGGGGCCACGAAGGTGCACCCGGTGGCGCGCGCGGCGGTGCGGCTGCTGGGGGTGCGGACCGCGAGCGAGCTGGCCGGCATCGTCGCCGCAGTCGGGCTCGCGCAGAACCTCGCCGCGCTGCGGGCCCTGGCCACCGAGGGCATCCAGCGCGGACACATGTCACTGCACGCGCGCAACGTGGCGGTGACCGCGGGCGCGAGCCCCGAGGAGATTCCCACGGTGGTCGCGCGCATGCTCGCCGCCAAGGCGGTACGCGCCGACCGTGCCGAGCAGATCCTGGCCGAGCTCCGTGCCGGAGCCGGTGCAGTAGAAGGAGGCTGAGCAGCCATGGTTTTGGACGTGGGCATCGACGTCGGGGGCACCTTCACCGACGCCGTCGCCATCGCCGACGGCCGCGCCGTGCGCGGCAAGGCGTTCTCGACGCCGGATGTGACCACCGGCATCCTCGCCGCGCTGAGCATCCTGCGCGAGCAGGTCGGGCTGAGCGAGGCGGAGTTCTATCCGGCGATCGACCGGTTCGTGCTCGGCAACACCATCGTCACCAACGCGGTGGACGAGCAGAAGTACGCCCGGGTGGGGCTGCTGACCACCCAGGGCTTCCGGGACACACTGCGGATCGCCCGCTCCGCGCGTACCGACGAGCGCGACTCGCACCTGCTGGCGCCGCCGCCGGACATCGTGGACCGGCGTCTGATCGTCGAGGTGCCCGAACGCGTCGACGCGCACGGCACCGTGCTGGTGCCGCTGTCACCGGAGGCCGTGCGCAGGAGCGTGGAGCAGGTGCTGGCGGCCGGCGCCGAGTCGATCGCGGTGTGCCTGCTGTGGTCCTTCCGCAACGACGCGCACGAGCGGGCGATCGCCGATCATCTGCGTGAACACCACCCGGACGTGCCCTACTCGCTGTCCAGCGCGCTGACGCCGGTGTACCGGGAGTACGAGCGCATGGTGACGACGGCGCTGGACGCGGCGGTCAAGCCGATCGTCGCGACCCACTTCCAGCAGCTCGCCGACGCCCTGGCCGCCAGGGGGCTGCGCACCAGAGTGCAGATCATGCAGGTCCACGGCGGGTTCCTCTCGGTCGAGGAGACCGCGCGGGCGCCGATCTCGATGTTCAACTCCGGCCCGGTCGGCGGGGTGACCGGCGCGCGCCTGCTCGGCATGCGGCTGCGCCGGCGCCGGGTGCTCACCGCCGACATGGGCGGTACCAGCCTGGACGCCGCCGCGATCATCGACGACGAGCTGCGGGTGCTGCCGCGCGCCGAGATCGGCGGGCTGCCCACCAGCCTCACCGCGGTGGACATCGAGACCATCGGCGCCGGGGGCGGCAGCCTGGGCTGGATCGACGGCCGCGGGGTGCTGCGCGTCGGCCCGCACAGCGCCGGTTCCGTGCCAGGGCCCGCCTGCTACGGCAAGGGCGGCGAGCGTCCGGCCGTGACCGACGCCGCGCTGGTCATGGGGCTGATCAACCCCGAGTACTACCTGGGCGGGACGGTCACCCTGTCGCCGGGCAAGGCGCGCGAGGCGATCCGGCGGCACCTCGCCGACCCGCTCGGGCTGTCCGAGGACGCCGCCGCGCACGGCATGTACCGGCTGGCGACCTCGCAGATGGCCAACGCGCTACGCAAGATCACCGTCAACCGCGGGCACGATCCCCGTGAGTTCACCCTGGTCGGCTTCGGCGGCGCCTGCGGGCTGTTCGCCGCCGCGATCGCCGCCGAGACGGGAGTAGGCGAGGTGATCATCCCGCGCAACGCCGCCGTGTTCTCGGCGTACGGGCTCATGCACGCCGACTCGGTCTTCTCCGCGGTCCAGACCAGCCCGTGGACGATGGACCAGCCGGCCGAGACGCTGGAGCGGGAGTTCGCCGCCCTGGAACAGCGGGCGCGCGACTGGTTCGACGCCGAGGGCATCCCCCAGGACCGCCGCGCGATCTTCCGCGAGGCCGACATGAAGTTCGTCGGCCAGATCTTCGAGGTGACCACACGCCTGCCCGAGGAGCCGTTCCGGGAAGGCGACAAGGAGACGCTGCGCCGCCGGTTCGTGGCGGACTACGAGGCCGAGTTCGGCACCGGCACCGCGTGGACCGAGGCCGAGGTGCTGCTGGTCAACTCGCGGGTACGGGCGGTCGGCCGCACCGAGACCCAGACCGTGACCGAGACCCCCGGCCAGGAGCGGCACACCGCCACCACGCGGGAGGTCGTCGAGCCGCTGTCCGGCCACCGCCGCCGCGTCGAGGTGCACCGGGGGTTCGGCGCGCTCGGCAAGGCCGAGGGCCCGTGCCTGATCGAGGAGCCCGACACCACCGTCTACGTGCCGCCGGCCGCGGCGGTCGAGGTCATCGACGGCGGGCACTTCCTCATCCGCCTGAACCACGCCGGCGACGCCGCCTGATCGAAGGAGACCCCCGTGAGCTCACCGACATCCGACGACTTCGACCCGGTCACGCTGGAAGTGATCAGGATGCGCCTCGACTCGATCGTTGAGGAGATGGGCATCGCGATGATCCGGTCCTCCGGATCGCCCGTCATCACCGAGGCCGGTGACTTCAACACCGCGCTCTTCGATCCCGAGGGACGTATCTACGCGTACTCGGACTACGTGCAGTTCCACATCGGGTCGGGCAGCGTCGCCGTCCGCAACCTCGTCGAGGTCATCCGGGGCGAGCCGCTGTATCCGGGGGACGCGTTCATCTGCAACGACCCGCACACCGCGGGGGCGAGCCACCCGCCGGACACCAACGTGATCTCCCCGATCTTCCACGGCGAGCAGCTGATCGGCTGGGCGCAGTCGCAGGCGCATCTGCTCGACGTCGGGGGCATGACCCCCGGCGGCTTCGCGCCCGGCGCGTACGACTGCTACAGCGAGGCGCTGCGACTGCCGCCCGGGGTCAAGGTCTTCGAGCGGGGCGAGCCGGTCGAGTGGGTCCGGCGGATCCTGCTCAACAACGTCCGGGTCCCCGTGCCGTACTGGAACGACGTGCGCAGCCTGGTGGCGAGCAACAACACCGGCATCCGCCGGCTGCTCGCCACGATCGCGGAGTTCGGGCTCGACCGTTTCCGGGCGTACACGCGGCGCAACTTCGAGATCGCCGAGCAGGTCGTACGCGACCGGCTGGCCCGGCTGCCCGACGGCGTTTGGGAGGCGGAGGAGTGGACCGAGCACAACGGGCACACTGACGATCTCTACCGGGTCCGATGCACGCTGACCAAGCGCGGCGACCAGGTCACGCTGGACTTCACGGGGTCCAGCCCGCAGACCGACGGGTTCGTCAACTGCAGCTACGGGGCTCTGGTGGGCAGCGTCGCCACCGCCGTCGTGCCGATCCTGGCGTGGGACGTGCCGTTCAACGAGGGCGTCATGACGGCCTTCGAGGTGATCGCCGAGCCGGGGAGCATCGTCAACCCGCGCCCGCCGGCGCCGATCAGCAACGGCCACCTCACCACCGGGGCCCGGGTGAGCAGACTGATCACCAAGCTGTTCAACGAGCCGTGCCGGGCCAGTGACGACCCCGTGCTCCGGGAGCGTACGCAGGGCGTCTGGGCCGACTCCTGGACGGGCGGGATCTCGGCCGGAACCCGTGACGACGGCGAGTACTTCGTGCTGTTCAACATGGACGGCGGCGGCATGGGGGCCGGCGCCCAGCCCGAGGCCGACGGCCTGGACTGCGCCGGAATGATGACGCAGATGAACAACATGCTGCCGGACGTGGAGATGAACGAGATGCTCTACCCGGTGCTCTACCTGTGGAAGCGGCTCTCCCCCGCCAGCGCGGGCCACGGCGCGAACCGGGGCGGCCTCGGCCACGAGTTCGCCTGGACCCTGCACGGCGCGAGCGAGGTGACACAGACCGTGTTCGCCCCCAGCGCCCAGGTGCCCGCCGACGGCTACGGGGGCGGCCTGCCCGGCGGCGGCAGCGGCCACCTGCTGTGCCGCGACACCGACGTGTGGCAGCTCATGTCCGGCGGCGCCGTCCCCACCGAGGAGAACCTCACCGCGGCCACCAGGCAGTTGCTGGACATCAACCAGTACGACCTCACCGTCCGGCGCGGCGACGTCTTCGTCCAGTGGATCGCCGGGGGCGGCGGCTACGGCGACCCCCTGCTGCGCGACCCGGCGCGGGTCGCGCGGGACGTCGGCGACGGCTACGTGACCGCGGCCGTGGCCGAGCGCGTCTACGGCGTGGTGCTCGACGGCGACCAGGCCGACCTCGCCGCGACCGCCGGGCGCAGGGCCGCGCTCCGCGCGGAACGGCTCGGCGGCACACCCCCCGCGGCGACGGTCCCGGACACGATGATCGGCGTCGCCGGAGCCTCCGTCCCGCACCGGGGACGGGACGGCCACTGGTACTGCCCGGCCAGCGGCGCCCTGATCAGCACCGCCGACGACTGGCGTGACGACGCTCTGATCCGGACCCGTCCCGCCGCTGAACGCCTCGCCGAACTCGGCGTGCGGATCCGGCCCCGGTCCGGAGAGCCCGCCGTCCTGCTGGAGGAGTTCGTCAGTCCATCCTGTGGCACCCTGCTGGAAACCAGAGTCCGCGTGGAGGTGGGCGCCCGATGACCGCCGAGACCTGGGAGGGCGACGACCCCGCCCCGGCGGGGCGCGGGCCCCTCGCCGGAGTCGTGGTGCTGGACATCACCCGGGTGGTCGCGGGCCCGTTCTGCTCGATGATCCTCGCCGACCTCGGCGCGACGGTGATCAAGGTCGAGCGGCCGAGCGACCCGGACTACGCCCGCGACTTCCCCCCTCACCTGGCGGCCGCCGACGGGAGCACGTTCAGCGCGTTCTTCGCTCAGTACAACCGCGGCAAGCTCGGGCTCACCCTCGACCTGGCGACGCCCGACGGGCAAGACCTGCTCAAGCAGCTCGTGCGCCGCGCCGACGTGCTGGTGGAGAACTTCCGGCCGGGCACCATGGACAAGCTCGGCGTGGGGCCCGCCGTCCTGCGCGCGGAGAACCCCCGTCTGGTCTACACCGCCATCTCCGGCTTCGGCCAGACCGGGCCGTACCGGAGCAGGCCGGCCTACGACAACTCCGCGCAGGCCACCGGCGGCCTGTGGTCGATGAACGGCTACGCCGACCGGCCCCCGGTCCGGGTCGGCACGATCATCGGCGACCTGTCGGCCACCCTGTACGCCGTCATCGGCACCCTGGCCGCGCTGCGGCACGCCGAACGTGCCGGTGAGGGCCAGCTCGTCGACGTGTCGCAGCAGGACTCGGTGCTGTCGCTGACCGAGAACGCGGTCGTGTCGTACACGGTGAACGGCGAGGTGCCCAGGCCGCTGGGCAACCAGCATCCGTTCGTCCGGCCGTACGAGCTGTATCCGTGCAAGGACGGGTACGTCTTCTTCGGTGGCTACACCGACAAGTTCTGGCGGCTGACGTGCACGATGTTCGACCGTCCCGAACTCGCCGGTGACCCGGAGATCGACACCATGGCCAAGCGGTTCGACCCCGATGTCTACTCCAACCGGATCCGTCCGCTTCTGCTCGACTGGTTCGCGTCACGCACCCGCGCCGAACTCGAAGAACTGGCCGGCGACCAGGTGCCGCTGAGCGCGGTCAGGAACATCGCGGAAGTGGTGGACGATCCACAGATCGCCGCCCGCGACATGATCGTCGACGTCGAGTACCCGGACTTCGGGCCGTTGCGGATGTTCGGCCAGCCGATCAAGCTCGACGTCACCCCCGCCCGGCCGCGTACGCTCGCCCCGCGCCCCGGCGAGCACACCGACGCCGTACTGCGGGGCCTGCTGGACCTCTCCCCGCAGCGGATCGCCGAGCTCCGCGCCGCGGGGGTGATCTGATTGACCATCGGCTTCGCGCGGGACGGGTCCACGGCCATCATCTCCTTCGCCCGTCCCGCCAAGCTCAACGCGCTGACCCTGGCCATGTACGACGAACTCGCCGACGCCTTCGTCCGGGTGCGGGACGACGACACGATCGCCGCGGCCGTCCTCACCGGCGAGGGCGAACGCGCGTTCTGCGTCGGCGCGGACCTGAGCGAGTCGATCCCCGCGCTGGCCGAGGGCCGGTTCGACATCTCCCGCTGGGACGGCGCGCACCAGAAGCACACCAGCCTGTTCAAGCCGGTGATCGCCGCGGTCAACGGCCTGTGCCTGGGCGGCGGGTTCGAGATCATGCTCTCCACCGACCTGCGGGTCGCGAGCGAGCACGCCGAGTTCGGCCTCCCCGAGCCGGGTGTCGGAGTGGTGCCGGCCGGAGGCACGCTCGCCCGGCTGACCCGGCAGATCCCGTACGCCTGGGCCATGCGGTTGCTGTTGCTCGGCGAGCGCGTCCCGGCCGCCGAAGCGCTGCGGCTGGGGCTGCTCAACGCCGTCGTACCGGCGCAGGAGGTGATGCCGACGGCGCTCGCGTGGGCCCGCCGGATCGGCGAGCTGTCCGGCACCGCGGTCGCGACGATCAAGGAGGCCGTTCTGCGCCTGGGCGACCTCCCGCTCGACCAGGCGTTCCACGCCGAGGCGCTCTACGGGCAGCGGGCGTTCACCTCGCCCGACGCCCGCGAGGGCCTGGCGGCCTTCGCGGCCCGCCGACCGCCCGAGTTCCCCTCACGCAAGGGGCAAGCGTCGCCGGGTCCTTGACCTGGTCGAGACGAGCGCCTGGCTTGCGCGCCCTCACGCCTGCGTGTTGAGCGGGAGACGCAGGACGAAGCGTGCTCCGCCGCCCGAGGGCGCGTCCTCGGCGTGCAGGGTGCCGTGGTGGGCGTGGGCGATGTCACGGGCGATGGCCAGGCCCAGCCCGGTGCCGCCGCGGTCGCGGCTGCGGGCGGTGTCCAGCCGGGTGAAGTGCTGGAAGATGTGCTCGCGCTCCGCTGGAGGCACACCAGGGCCGTCGTCGGTGACGCTGAGCTCGGCCATGTCTCCGGCGCGGCGCACCGTGACCGCCACGTCGCCCACGGCATGCCGTTGCGCGTTGTTCAGCAGGTTGTCCAGCACCCGGCGGATCTGTTCCGGGACGGCGTCGGTCGTCACGCCGGCGGTGAGCTCGAGCCGTACCGGGTGCGGATCGCCGGTGCGGCGCGCGGTGCCGGCCTTGGCCAGTACGGCCAGGTCGACGGGCTCCAGAGCGGCGGGCGGTGCCGCTCCGATCCGGGCCAGGAAGAGGAGGTCGCTGACGATGGCCTGCAGCCGGTCCACATCGCCCAGGGTGTGTTTCACCAGGTCGGCGAGGTCGGTCTCGCCGGGGTGAAGTTGCGCCTCCTCCAACTTGGCCCGTAGCCCGGCCAGCGGGGTGCGCAGTTCGTGCGAGGCGTCGGTGGTGAAGCGCCGCTGGCGGTCGAGCGCCCGCTGCAACGACGCGGTGACGCGCTCCAGCTCCGCGGATATCGCGTGCTCACGGGTGTAGCGGCGGGCGTTGTCGACGCACACCGCGGCGCGGCCGACCAGTTCCTCGGCCAGGGCGAGGTCGTCCTCCTCGAACGCGTCCTTGCCCATGGCGCGGTAGAAGCTCACCACCCCGAGCGTGACGCCCCGGGCCCGCATCGGCACCGTGATGAGCGAGTGGATGCCCTGCTCACAGATTCTCCGGCCGCGCTCGGGATCCTGTGCCAGCCACCCGAAGCTGGTGGACAACACCGAGCCGAGCACCGGCTCCTCGGTGGCGAGGCTGCGCCCCTGCGGCGTGGACGGGAGCGGGTGGATGAGCGCGCCGAGCGGGTACAGCGCGGCCTCCTCCCTGATGCCCGCGAAGGCGACCCGGCGCACCCCCGCGTCCATGCTGCCGGGCTCATCGCCCCGCAGGACACGGTCGGTCAGGTCGACGGCGACGTAGTCGGCGAACCGGGGGACGGCCACCTGGGTCAGTTCCTCGGCGGTCCGGGTGACCTCCAGGGTGGCGCCGACGCGGGAGCCCGCGTCGCAGAGCAGGCTGAGCCGCTCGCGCGCCCGCAAGGCGAGCCGGCCGATGCCCGGCTCGCTGACGGCGAGCAGCCACTCCTCGGTTCCGGTCATCCTCGCCCGTTCGGCCGGGTCTCCTGGCCGTCGCTGAGCGACGCCCTGACCGCGATGGCGGTGGAACCGATGATCGGCTGGGCCACGAGCGTGGCGGTGCGGCCATCCGAGAGGGCCATCTTGACCACCGCCGCCCGGCCCTGGGCGACCAGCCGCACGGCGGCGTCCTCCAAGGCGAGCCGATCACGGCGACACAGGTCCATAGGTGCTGTCGCGACGCCTCCGTCTGGCGTCCGGAGGAACTCCTCCATCAGGGCCCGCTCGTGTTCGGCCGCCATTTCGAACAGGCGCCGCTCCACGGCGGCGGCCGATCGCTGGGCCAGGATCATCATCTCCGCGTTGGCCGTGTCGTTCGGGCCGACGACGCTGATGACCCCGTCCACCCGCCCGCTGAGCGGATGGCGTATCGGTGCGGCCATGCCGGTGAACCCGCGCAGTTCCTCCGCGAAGTGCTCACTGCCGGTGACCTGGCAGATTCGCCGTTCCACCAGCGCCGAGCCGAAGGCGTTGGTGCCCATGTCCGCCTCGGAGAAGCGGAACCCGGGCGCGGCGCCGACCGCGTCCAGAGCCCGGCCAAGGGCCGGTTCGCCCTCGTTGCGCAGGAACATCACCCCACTCGCATCGCCCAGGAACATGCTCACCGAGGTGCCCGCGACGACGGTACGCAGCCGCTCGAACACGGGCCGGGCCGCGCGGACCACCCCACAGTCGAAATCAAGATCACCGAGCAGGCGCGCCTGCACCGTGCCGGGCGTCAGTCCCGCCTCCTGGCACCGCCGCCACGAATGCAGGATCGCGGCGCGTACGTCGTTCTCCGTGGCCTTCCCGTCCAGGAACAGCTCCACGAGCTTCTCGTCGGGCCCTCCCCCGTCGTCCCAGCCATCTGCCATCCGGCTCACTCCAAAGACTTCCGCACAGTGAGCTTTCTGCATCCTCCGCCCAGAATACGGAGGAACCGCATCTCGGATCTCATGTCCCGGCAAAGAAATGCCAGGTCCTGGCCTTCCCTGGGAGAGGTCGCCATTGCCCGCGCACCCTCGGACGGCGGCCTCGCGCTCGCTTCGCGCGCCCACAGGAAGGCTCAGGTGATCCTCCCGCCCGCGCCGATGGCCTACCTGGCCGGGCCCCAGGCGTCGGCTTTGCTCGTCGATGTGGTCCAGGGAGCCTGCGATGACGATCGTGACCGCACGTGCGCCTCTACGTGCGCCTCTGGTGCCGCCAAGCCGTCCTTGCCGCGGTCGACATGCCCTGGCCCGCCCCACCGACATGTTTCCACATAAGGTTATTGTCGATAATTGAAGGGCAATGTCGGCATATCGGTGCGAATATGATACGCAAAGAAAGGCCATTGCGCGGGCATGGGGGCGCCTTTATCATTGAGGAGCGCAGCCGAAATTGTGCGCGACAGGCAAGAAATGCAGCAACGCTTGTGGGGCAGTGCATATTTCTTTTTCCAGCAGAAATGCTAGGGAGTCGTGGGGGCTGGGTGCAAAATCGTCACCTTCCGTCTGTGAACATGCCGGGAATTGCACGAAATGCAAATCAATGACCCGGACGTAATGTTCCGTCTGGTATTCAGCGGCGCCCCTGGTTTCGGAGCGATCGGGATTCTTGAAGACATCGACGTCGCTGCGCCTCGCTCCTGACCAACCAACCGTCCACGAGCCTAGGAGGGGGCGTAATGCCCGAGTTCGGCGAAAATGACACCCTCGCTCCGTTGGATCGCCTGCTAGCCGGTCCAACGGGTCTGGGGACCGCTACTCTTCGCTTCCCTGCCCCACAGTGGCCGGTGAATGATGAACCTGAGGTCACCGAGTCGCACGCGACCGTGCCAACGACAGTAGACGGGCCGACTCCCCTACCGACGGGCCCCACCGGTACGGGAACCTCCGGGCTCCGTATTGCCACCGTTGATGCATCGACCATTGAAACGCCGACCGTTGATGCGCCGACCTTCCCCGAGCCTGCCTACGTGGACGGGCACCAACCACCCCGTCTCAGTGCCCCGCCGGACCCAGGCCTGCTCGTACGCCGTTACAGTCTCGCCCCGCTGCCATACCAGGAGCGGGAGTGGGGCGACGGGTCGTACCCGCCGCTGTACTGCCCGGAGACCGTACGAATCGACGAACCCCTGGCCACCGAGGTGAACCGCCGTTTGGTGGCCTGGGCGGAGCAGGTCGGTATCCACGCCGGCCGGATCGAGGACTTCCGGGACACCGGATACGGCCGACTGGCCATGCTCACCCACCCCGACACCGACGAACCCGACATGGTGCTGATCTCGGCGCAGATGAACGCCGCATGGTGGGCGGCCGACGACTACTACGCCGACGAGACCGCACTCGGCGCGACCCCGACCGAACTCCCCCCGCGACTCGCCCTGGTGATGTCGGCCATGGACCCGCCCCCGCCCGCCGGCGACTACACCGGCCAACTGGAGGAGGCGATAAACGCCGACCCCGTCCTGGTCGCACTGAGATCCGCCACCGGCCACCTCTCCCGCCACGCCACCCCCTCCCAGGTCATGCGGGCCTGCTCCACCACGAACCAGATGTTCGTGAGCTGGACCGCCTACGCCGCCTGGCGCTACCTGGAAACGCTGCCCCCCGTCTGGCGCTACCTGGCGGCCCGGCAACACGACAGTTTCTACACGTCCATGACCCTCATCGATGTCGTCGGCGAGTACGAACTGCCCGCCAACCTCTTCTACGACCGGCGGTTCCACAGCGCCCTGATGCAGGCGGGTACCGCCAGCGTCATCGTCAACGACCTCCACTCCGTGGCCAGGGAGGCGGCCGACGAACTCCCCGACTCCAACGTGGTCCTGCTCATCGCCGCCGAGGAGAAATGCTCCACCCGCGAAGCCACCGAACGCGCCGTCGCCCTCCACAACGACTTCGTCCGGGGCTTCGAAGCCAGCCAACGAGAACTCGCCGCCGTCCCCTCCGCGGAACTCCACCGTTTCCTGCGTGGCGCACAGGCCTGGATGGCGGGCTGCCTCGAATGGCACGGCACCACCAACCGCTACAGATCGTGACCCCCCTCCGCTGGTTGCACCCATCATCACTCAGCGAAAGGAATTCCCTCGGTGACTGTTACCCAAGGTGACCACGTCCTCAGCAGTCTCTACCAGCGCTCCGTCGCCGACTACTGGAACACCGAGAAGAACCCAGTCAATCTCCGCCTGGGCGAAGTCGACGGCATTTACCACCACCACTACGGCATCGGCGAGGTGGACTGGTCAGTCCTGGAGGGCCCGGAAGAGACCCGCGAGGAGCGAGTGACCAGGGAACTCCACCGGCTTGAATCCGCGCAGGCCGACCTGCTCATGAGCCATCTCGGCCCGCTACAGCCCCACCACCGCGTCCTGGACGCCGGCTCGGGCCGCGGCGGCTCCTCCCTCGTGGCCAACCTCCGGTACGGCTGCCACGTGGACGGCGTCTCCATCTCCGAATCCCAGGTCGACTTCGCCAACGAGCAGGCCAGACTGCGCGGGGTCGACGACAAGGTGCGCTTCCACTTCCGCAACATGCTCGACACCCGATTCCCGACGGGATCCCTCCAGGCAAGCTGGAACAACGAGAGCACGATGTACGTCGAACTCGGCCTGCTGTTCGCCGAACACGCCCGGCTCCTGTCCCGCGGCGGCCGCTACGTCTGCATCACCGGCTGCTACAACGACGCCTACGGCCTCCCCTCCAAAGCCATCAGCCAGATCAACGCCCACTACATCTGCGACATCCACCCGCGCAGCAACTACTTCAGGGAAATGGCGGCCAACCGCCTCGTCCCGGTCAGCGTCGTCGACCTCACCGCCGCCACCATCCCCTACTGGGAACTCCGCGCCCGAACCCACCTCGCCACCGGCATCGAACAAACCTTCCTCGACGCCTACAACAACGGCAGCTTCCAATACCTACTCATCGCCGCCGATCGCATCTGAGGCACGTTTACAAAGACCCTCGGATAGATCAGAGAACACCAACCCAACCCGGCAACCCAGCCGGGGGCGTGGGGGGCTGTGCCCCCCACCTCGGGGGTCGGGAGATCGCTTCCCGGAACCTCCATGATCGCTTTCCGGGGATGACGAGCGTGGCTGCGGGGCGGCCGCATGTGGTCGTCCCGATCCCCGGGAGATGATCATCAGCCGTTCCTACCAGCCAGCGCTCCAGGCCGCGGCCGAGGGTAGCTGCGAGTATCACCGAGTCCTTCGAGACCTGCGCACCAACCGGAACCAGCCGGGCGGCTTCTGGGTGGCAAAGACAACCCGCCGGCGGCAGATGAGGCGACGATCGCTTACTGCACCGATCTCGGTGAGGAGACCGACTTCCGTCGTAGGCTGAATCTCGCACGTGATCGACAGGAGGCTGCGGTGGCCGAGACGACGCGGACCGAGACGACGGTGGCCGAGGTGATGGCCGAGCTGGCGGCGCTCGAGGACCCGAGGGCACGCGAGGTGAACGAGAAACACGGTGACGATCACGGTGTGAACCTCAGCAAGCTGCGCGGGCTCGCGAAGCGGCTCAAGACGCAGCAGGAACTCGCGTGCCGGCTCTGGGAGACGGGCGACACCGCGGCGAGACTGCTGGCGATCCTGATCTGCCGTCCGAAGGCGTTCGAGCGTGACGAGTTGGATCTCATGGTGCGCGAGGCGCGCACGCCCAAGGTGCACGACTGGCTCGTGAACTACGTGGTGAAGAAGAACCCGCACTCCGACGAGCTGCGCCTGGCCTGGTTCGCCGATCCGGATCCCGTGGTCGCGAGTGCCGGCTGGGCGCTGACCACCGAACGCGTGACGAAGAAGCCCGAGAGCCTCAACCTCGCAGGGCTGCTCGACGTCATCGAGGCGGAGATGAAAGACGCCCCGGATCGCCTGCAGTGGGCGATGAACCACTGCCTGGCTCAGATCGGGATCGACCACGCCGAGCACCGCGCCCGTGCACTTGACATCGGTGAGCGCCTGGAGGTGCTCAAGGACTACCCGACTTCCCCGGGCTGCACGTCGCCGTTCGCGCCCATCTGGATCACCGAGATGGTGCGCCGACAGCACGCTTAGACGGTGGCTCATTTGGTCCCTTTCCCCCACGGCCACTGTCTGGCTCCGGATTAGGGACGCCCCTGGCGCGGCGCGGGGGTCAGCGGATCGTTTCCATCGCGCGGTCCAGGATCGCGGAGAGCGACTGCGGATGATCGTTTGAGGTCCAAGCGGTCAGCGCTGCCTCGACGCAGCCCAGGGCAGCGGCGATCACCGCGTTGGCTCGCGGGTCGGAGTCGTCCGTCGGGTCGGCGTCGAGCCTGCGCGCGATCTCGGGGCGGAGCAGTTCGTGCCACCGCGCGTTCTTCTCCCGATGCCGGGCAGCCAACGCGGGCGTGTTCACGACCAGCCGGGCGAGACGTCTGGTGCGCTCGTCGTCGGCTTCGTACCGCTCGATGAGTGGATCCAGTGCACGCCGCATAGCGGTCCAGGGCGTTTCGTGGGATGGCCGAGCGGTGAGCGCGTCACGCAGTTGTTCGCCGGCGTCGGCCACTTCGCCGAACAGCGCGTCCTCCTTCGACGGGAAGTACCGGAAGAACGTGCTCCGGGAGATCTCGGCGACCGCGCAGATGTCATCCACCGTCGTCTCCTCGTAGCCGCGCTCGAGGACCAGGTCCATGACGATCGCAGCCACCTCGGCACGCATCGCCTGACGGGCGCGCGCCCGCGCGCCGCGCGTGATGCTGTTCGAACTCACCGCATCACGGTACTACACGCCATTAGTGGTACCGTGTCCCACATAAGAGACTGAGTTTCTATCAGGAAGAGACCGATGAGCGAAAAGAAGGTCGTCGTCATCACGGGTGCGAGCGACGGCATCGGCGCCGCCGCCGCACGTCGGCTGCACGCGAACGGGCATACCGTCGTCGTCGTGGGCCGCTCACCCGAGAAGACCCGCACCATCGCCGCGGAGCTCGGAGTCGACAGCTACGTCGCGGACTACACCCGCCTCGACGACGTCGAGCGCCTTGCGGGCGAACTCAACAGCGCGTATCCGCGGATCGATGTGCTCGCGAACAACGCCGGCGGGGTGTTCGGCACGCGGACGAAGACAGTGGACGGCTTCGAGAAGACCTTCCAGGTCAACCACCTCGCGCCGTTCCTCCTCACCCGCCTCCTCCTCGACACGCTCCTGGCGTCCCGCGCGTCGGTATTGCAGACCTCCAGCACGGTGCGGTTCGCCAAGAAACTCGATCTGGACGACCTCGATCACGATCGGAACTACGATCCGGTGCACGCCTACGGCGCCTCGAAGCTGGAAAACATCCTGTTCACGACCGAACTCCATCGCCGCTATCACGCGAGGGGTATCTCGGCGGCGTCGTTCTACCCCGGCAATGTCGCAACGAACTTCGCCTCGGACACCACCAGCCCGATCATGCGCTTTGTCCGCTTCCTCGCATCCAACCCGCTGATTCGGCGCGCCATGCTCTCCACACCCGACCAGGGCGCGGACCAGATCGTGTGGCTCGCCGAGAGCGTTCCCGGAATCGACTGGCAGCCCGGTGCCTACTACTACAAGCGCAGAGCCAGCAAACCGCGAAACCCGCAAGCGCTCGACGCCGATCTCGCCCGCGGACTCTGGAAGCGCTCCGAGGAGATGCTCGCGAAACGGCTACCTGATCGTGCCTAGAACGAGCTCGGTACCCCCCGCCCCAGGTGGTCCTTGCGGATGCCCCAGATCAAGTACACGCCGTCACCCCAGATCATCCGGGCCCTGGTGTCCTCGGCCACTTGGCCCGTGACCGACACCCGACCGGCCAACGGCGGTAACGAGCCGAGGCGGGCGGAGTTACCGCCGTCCACGGCTCCGATGTGGGTCGGTGCGACGAGGCGTCTGCCCTTGTAACGGTTCGCCTGCTCTGGGTTGGTTACCGGTGGGTCCGCCCTACCTTGCGGCCCATGCCGGCGGATTTCCTGACAGAAGGGCGAGCTGTACCACCGCTACGAACGCGGCCTGGAGAACCAGCTGGGCGTGCTGGGGCTTGTTCTGAATTGCGTGGTTTTGTGGACGACTGTCCACCTTGACGCCGCCATCCGCCAGCTCAAGGCGCAGGGCTACCCGGTCCGCCACGAGGACATGGCCCGGCTCAGCCCGTTCGTGCGCAAGCATCTGGGCGTGCACGGCGCCTACAACTTCCTGCTGCCCGCCCCCGGCGCCATCCGCGACCCCGACGCACCCGACGACGAAGACGAAAGCTGACGAACCCGGCTGCCCCGAAGGAAACATGATCGTGACTGCTCGCCCCCACTGGCCGACGCCAGCGCCCTCGCAAAGCGCGCTCTTCAAGCGCGGGCGCTACTGCAGTTGGTCGCGGCGGCGGGTGAGGTAGGCGGTCTCGCCGGTGTTGCCGGCCAGCTCGATGGCCCGGTCGTAGGCCGCGCGTGACTGCTGACTTTGGCCCAGCCGGCGCAGCAGGTCGGCGCGGGTGGCGTGGTAGGCGTGATAGCCGGCCAACGCCTCGGCGAGGCGGTCAACGATGGCCAGTGCCACCTCCGGCCCGTCGAGCTCGGCCACGGCGATGGCCCGATTGAGGGCGATGATCGGCGAGGGGTCGAGGCGGACGAGCTGGTCGTAGAGGGCGAGGACCTGCGACCAGTCGGTGTCGCGGATGTCGCGGGCGGAGGTGTGCACCGCGTTGATCGCGGCGAGGATCTGATAGCGACCCGGAGCCACCCCGGCAGCGGCAGCGGCCAGGCGCTCGCGCACCAGCCGATGACCTTCGGCGATCAGTTCCGCGTCCCAGGCACCGCGGTCCTGCTCGGCCAGGGGGACCAGTTCGCCGCTGGCCGAGAGCCGGGCGGGGTGGCGGGCCTCGATGAGCAGCATCAGCGCCAGCAGCCCGGCCACTTCTCCGTCCTGTGGCAGGAGCGCGCGGATCAGGCGGGTGAGCCGGATCGCCTCGGTGGTCAGATCGTGTCGTACGGGATAGGTGTCGGGGCCGCTGGCCAGGTAACCCTCGTTGAAGATGAGGAACAGGACGGCCAGGACGCCGGAGACACGAGCCGGCAGATCGTCGGCGGACGGCATCCGATAGGGGATGCGAGCCGCCTTGATCTTGGCCTTCGCGCGGGTGATGCGCTGCTCCATGGTGGTCCCCTGCACCAGGAAGGCACGGGCGATCTCGGGCACGGTCAGACCGCCGACCATGCGCAGCGTCAGCGCCACGCGGGTCTGCATCGCCAGCGCCGGGTGGCAGCAGGTGAAGATCAGCCGGAGCCGGTCGTCGTCGATGGCGCCGACGGGCTCGGGCGGGTCGTCGTCGTACACCATCTGCGCCTCTCTGTGCTTGTCGTCGCGCTTGTTCTCGCGCCGGATCCGGTCGATGGCCTTGCGGTTGGCGGTGGTGGTCAGCCAGGCGCCCGGGTTGGGGGGCACGCCGTCGGCCGGCCACCGCTCCACGGCGGTCGCGAAGGCCTCGGCCGCCGCCTCCTCGGCGATGTCGAGATCACCGAAGCGCCTGGTCAGGGCGGCGACCACCCGGGCCCACTCCTCGTGGTGGGCGCGGGTGACGGCCTCGCGGACGTCGGCGTCGTTCACTGGAACGGCCGCACCTCGATCTTCCGGTCGCAGACCTTCGACGCCTCGGCGGCGAGCGTGAGCGCCACGTCCAGGTCGGGCGCCTCCCACACCCAGACGCCGGCGAGGTACTCCTTCGACTCCGCGAAAGGCCCGTCGCTGAACACCGCCTGCTCGCCCCGGTTGTCGACGACCGTGGCCGCGTCGGTGTCCGCGAGTCCGCCCGCGAAGACCCAGTAGCCCTCGGCGATCAGTCGTTCGTTGAACGCGCTGATGGCGGGCTGCCTGTCCGTGCTGCCGGGATCGCTCTTGTCATCGATCACTGAAACCAGGTACCGCATCTGAAGATCATCTCCTGTGGTGTACAAGACGGCGTGGTTCGGTGGTCAGGGACGTCAAGCCGTTGGCGCGTACTGCGGGCGCCCGGCGGGCCGGTAGACCTGGATCGTCACGCCCTTGGAGTCGACACGCGACTCGACCAGCTCAAGGGCGAGATCCGGGCCGGTCTCCGGGAACAGGCGCGCGCCCTGGCCGAGGATAACCGGGACGGTGATCAGCGTCATCTCGTCGACCAGGTCGTTCTCCAGCAGCCACCGGGTCAGGATGCCACTGCCGTGAACCTGCAGCTCGCCCCCCGGCCGGGCCTTCAGTTCCCGGACGGCGGCCGCGACCTCTCCGGACAGGACGGTCGTGTCCGACCACGCCGGATCGGTGAGCGTGGTCGATGCCACGTACTTGGGCCGCGTGTTCAACGCTTCCACGACCGACTCCCAGCCCGGAGCATCCTGGACCGTCATGGTGCCCCATGAGCCGGCGAACAGCTCGTAGGTCCGCCGGCCGAACAGGAAGGCCTCGGCGCGCTGGTAGGTCCGGTTGATGAACGCGTGGGTCTCGTCGTCGCCCCTCCCCAGGGCCCATCCGCCGCGCTCGAATCCGTTCCCGCGGTCCTCGTCCGACGCGCCGCCGTTTCCCTGCGTCACTCCATCGATGGTGACCTGAGTCATGGTCGTCAGCTTCATGATCGCGGTTCCTTCGCCTTGGCGCCGCCCCCTGTGGACGGCCTCACCCCTGCTACGAACACCACCACCCCGATCCGACACCCCCTCCCGGACTTCTTCGAAGAAATTTCCGGGACGCCGGTCGTCAGCGATCCGACAACACAACAGTTTCGCGGCGACTGCGCTCCGCCTCCTCAAGCGCGCCCAGCGCGGACAAGCTCGTGGACCAGATCGAACGCGAAGATCCTGACCAGTGGTGGCGGGTGTCGAACGGTTCGGGCGCGAGGGCAACCTCGTCGGTGGCGTAGCCGCCGAAGCGCTGGATGCGGGCGTCAGGCCGAGCACGGCATCGGCTTCGGCGGGATGGTTCCGAGCCGGCCAGCTCGGCCGCCACGGTGGTGAGCGCGTACAACGCGCGCCGCTGTCAGGGTCTGCGGGTACTCATCGCCGCTTGTCGCCCTTGGCGCGTAACCGCGCGAGCGTCCTGATCGTCAGTAGCCCGGCGATCGCGACTACCTGGCAGCCAATGATGAACCGGTTGATATCGACCAGCGCGTGCCAGCGCACATCGCCGCCCTTGATGACGATCATTCCGACCGGTGTGGCGCTCAGGCCGAACCCGCCACCGGAGCCCTCACCGCCCTCCTCACCCTTATGTCCGCCGCCACCCCCGCCGCCGCCTCCTCCGGCAATCCGGGCAACAGGGATAACCGTGACATCCCCCTGGGTAATCGGGCGTCCGAAGACCCGGTCGACCGCCGCCGCCTCCCGCGCTTTGTCGATCATGTCGATCACATTCATCGTCCCGATCCCTCCTCGTGGCCGCACCCGACCAGCCTGCCGTGTGGGCGAACCAGATTTACCTCTCCAGTTTGCGCCAGCACACGCCTTCCCGCTGGAGGCCAAGGTCCTGACTCATGAGATCACTTCTGCGGTGGCGCGCTTGCTCGTCGCGGCAACACTTGCATGGACGACGTGGTTGACCCCAGTCACGCCGTTGCCGGCGCGAGCAGTGTGCGCGACACGTCGCTGTTCAGCCCATGCTTTTGGCGCCGTCCAGGGACTCGCGGATGATGTCGGCATGGCCGGCGTGCTGGGCGGTCTCGGCGATGATGTGCATCAGCACCCGGCGGGCCGACCACCGCGTGTCGGCCTCGAACCACGGGGCCTTGGGCAGCGGCTGGGAGGCGTCCAGGTCGGTCAGGGTGGCGACCAGTTCGTCGGTCCGGCGGGCCACCTCGGCGTAGTCGGCCAACACACCGGACAGCGTCTCATCGGGCAGCAACCGGAACTCGTCGGCCCGCCGGGCCCAGTCGGCCTCGGTCATGGCGGTGAAGTCGCCCATCGCCGACGGGCCGTCCAGGATGAAGTTCACCCAGGCCCGCTCGACCGCGGTGACGTGCTTGATCAGGCCGCCCAGGCACAGCTCACTGGCGGTGGTCCGCAGCCTGGCCTGCTCGTCGGTGAGGTCGCGGGTGGTAAAGCGCAGGAAGTGCCGGTGCTTGGCCAGCATCGCCAGCAGGTCGGCACGCTCGCCGGTGGCAATCGGCGCGTCGACGCTGTCGCGGGTCAGCTCGTTGACGGTCATGGTCGCTGCCTTCCGTTGTTCTGTTCGGTCAGTCACTGACCACTCTGGCGGGAATAACGGTCACTTTCTGACCTGAATAACGGCAGAATCCAGAGTGTGGCGAACACCAGCTCCCGGACTCTGCGGTTGCTGTCCCTCTTCCAGACTCACCGGCACTGGCAGGGCACCGAACTGGCCGAGCGGCTGGGAGTCTCGGCCCGCACCCTGCGCCGGGACATCGACCGGTTGCGCGAACTGGGCTATCCGGTCGAAGCGCAGCGTGGCGTGGACGGCGGCTACCAACTCGCCGCCGGCGCGGCACTGCCGCCGTTGGTGATCGACGACGAGGAGGCGGTCGCCTTGGCCGTGGGACTGCAGGCCGCCGCGCAAGGCGCGGTGGAAGGCGTCGCCGAGGCCTCGGTGCGGGTGCTGGCCAAGGTGGTGCAAGTGATGCCGGCCCGGCTGCGGCGCCGGATCGACGCCCTGCGCGCGATGACCACGACCGTCGGCTGGGACGGCCCGGCCGGGGCGGGCGTCGACCCAGGCGTGCTCACCGCGGTCGCGCTGGCCTGCCGGGACAGCGAACGGCTCCGCTTCTCCTACACCGCCGCCAACGGCCAGTGCACCGACCGGCACACCGAACCGCATCGACTGGTCTGCCTCAGCCGCCGCTGGTACCTGGTCGCCTACGACCTCACCCGGCACGACTGGCGCAGCTTCCGGGTCGATCGGCTCACCGCGCCGCAGGGCACCGGTTCCCGGTTCCGGCCTCGCGACCTGCCCGCCGCCGACGCCGCTGAGTTCGTCCGTACAGGCCTGGACAACCTGCCCCGCCCGTACCAGGTGGAGGTCCTGGTCGACGCCCCGGCCGCGACCGTACGCGAACGGATCGGCAAGTGGAGCACGGTCGAGAAGATCGACGCCGAGCACTGCCGGGTACGCATGACCGCCGACTCCCTGGACTGGCCGACCATGGCACTGGGCGTGCTCGGCGCTGATTTCCGCGTCCTCAACCCGCCCGAACTGCTCGACCAGATCCACAACTGGGGAGCCCGGTTCAACCGGGCCTAGCTCGAAGAACGCGCTCCGGACTGTACAGCTACCCCTACGGTCGGTCCGCAACCGTGATCAGGAGGATTCCGGTTGACGAGCACAAGGGCGCGTCCGCATGTGGCCGTGTCCTAGAACGGACCCAAGCCGTGCTGAAATGCCTTCGCGCCCGAACTCATCGCCTCCCTACGCTGGCCGGATGACGTGGAATTGCGTGCTCGACAACTGGCCCGAGCTGAGTGCTCGATGGCAGGCGAACTGGCCGGATTGTCCACCGGTCGCCCACGAGCTGAAGCGGTTCTACGCCTCACGCTGGGTCCGCTTCCACAGCCTTCCGGAATCCAAGCGCTATGCGGATACACCAGCCGAGGCGGAGCGAGGAGCGTTCGCCTATTCTGCTTCTCGTGATCGCCAAGCTGCAGTGTGTGGTACTGGACTGTGCCGATGTGGATGAACTGTCCCGGTTCTATGCCGAGCTTCTTGGCGGTGTGGTGAACCAGCCCGATCCGCGATGGTCTGTGGACGACACCTGGGCCACCCTCCACACCAGCGACGGGTTGGTCTTCGCCTTTCAGCGCGTGGAAGACCATCGGCCGCCTCAGTGGCCGGACCCCGCTCGCCCGCAGCAGTTCCACCTCGACTTGGGGGTCCCGGATCTCGACCAGGCTGAGGAGCAGGTCCTCAAGCTCGGTGCCACGCTGCTGGATGCCGGCGACGACAGGCGTGGTTGGAGGATCTACGCAGATCCGGCAGGTCACCCGTTCTGCCTCGTCCGCGACTAACGAGCGGACCATTGGGTCCGCCAGTGGTCGTTTTCCGAATAATCCAGCCCTTGAACGGCTACTTTCAGACAGTGGACGAGCAGACGCTTCCAAGACCGGGCATGACGATCAGCGTCCGGACGCGCCAGGACATTGTGATCGTGGATCCGGCGCGCTTCATGGCGGCCGCGCGTGCGGCATATCGTGACCTCCACCCTGACATCAGCCAGGAGGCCGCGGCCGAGAGCGTCGCAGATGTGTACGACGCGGTCGGTACCCTGCTGGACCGGTTCGGACGGCTGACGGCCGATGCGCAAGAGATGCCGATCGGCCGCGGTGGGTTACTTCCGGGCCAACGTGTCCCGGACCGCCCGGACGGCCTATCCCCGGCGGGCGTACTCCAACAGATCGTGCTCAACGATCCAATGCCGTTGCAGGACTACGGCTGTTTCCTACCTGAAGATCCGTTCGCCTTGCCCTCCGACTCCTGATCGGCTCCCGGCTGGTCGCGATGGACTGGCCACGTAGGTCGGACTCCGGTAGGACCCGACTCACCCTTGGCCCGAGGTGGACCCGCCGGAGTGAAAGGTCTCCGTCGGCGTCGGCCACAAGCCCCTCGCAGACGCCCAGCTCGCCGCCGCAGAGGGCAACCCCCGCTGACCAGCCCGACCACCCCTGGAGAACGTCGTGATCCCGACCGGCGACCCGCGCGTACTGGCTGTGTCGCACACCGATCGCTAGCGGGGCGCCCCGTCGGGCTCGCTTCATTGGGCGAGGCGCTGGAGTTGCCCTTCGTGTACGTCGCTCACCCACTCCCAGCCAGGCTTGGCCGATGGGCCGACCCGTGGGTCTACGGGGACTTGGCCGTTCCGCAAGGCGAGTACGTAAGCCCGATCCTGGTCGATCCGTGCCTGTACCTGGTCGGATCCGCCGACGGAACCGTGGCCGGGGACGACGACATCGACGTCGCTCGCCACGCCCTCGAGCAGCCGCAGCGCGGTGAGGTAGTCCTCGATCGGGTCCGCGGTGTCGTCCAAGTCGAGCATCGGAACCAGAACATCGGAAAGCATGTCGCCGGCGACGAGAACCCGGCGTTCCTCGATCAACAGCGCCGCGTGGCCCGGGGCATGCGCTTGATGCTCGATGATCCGGACTTGAGGGCCATCCCAAGGAATCCGCGCGGTTTCGGCGGGCAGGCCGGTAATGAGGCCGAGTAGGTCCAGCGGTACCTGCCCGGCGATTTCCGTCTCGAGCAGGTGGTCGGCGATGCGGGCCTTCGCACCCGCGTCCGACAGCTGATCTCGGACAGCGGCCGCGCAGCGCGCCGTGCCGTAACGGGGCGCCTCACCGAGCCGGGCGTGCCAGAGCAGGTGATCCCAATCGGGATGCGTGGAAAACCCTGCCACAACGGGCTGACCCAACTCGCGAAGGTCGCTCGCCAGGCAGTCGATCTCGGCGCCGGTCACCCCGGGGTCGATGAGCAACACACCGGCCCGGCCCTGCACCACAACGGCGTTGGTCTGCACGAACTCGCTCTCGTGGACCAGCACGCCCTCCGCGACCTGCCTCAGCACGAGCTCGCCTCCTTTACATCCTGGATGGCGTAGTGATGCATCGTGACGCCCTGCTTGAACGATCGCTGCTCGAGCAGGTCGAGCTCGATCGGCACGTCGTAGTCGTCGAACAGCGGCCTGCCGAAGCCGAGGATCGCGGGATGGGTGAAGAGCAGGAGCTCGTCGAGAAGCCCCGCCCGGAGCAGCTGCGTCGCGAGCGCCGCGCCGCCCACACTGATGCTGCCGTCGGTCCCGGCCCGCAGGGCGGCGAGTTGCTCGATCGCGTCGTCTCCGCCGATGATCCGGGTGTTGTGATCGGCGCTGCGGCGGGTGCGGGAGACAAGCACCTTGGGCTTGGCTGTCCAGATCTCGCCGTATTCACGCATGAAGTCCGGCAGTGACGCGTCCTCGCCCGCCTGTGGCCAGTACTCCTCCATGACCTCGTAGTAGACCCGGCCATGGACCATGAGCGCGAGCGCCTGCGTCAGCGCGTTGCACTCGCGGTGCAGTTCCTCGTGGATGCGTAGCCACTCGCCAGCACCGTTGTCCCCAGGAACTTGCTCGATCCGCAGGTCGAGGGACACCTGCATCGAATAGACGAAGCGGCCCATCAGCTCCTCCTTCCAAGAGTGGTTGTATTCTGCAACTACTATCGTCAGGGCGAAATACCTGTCAAGGAGGAATCGTGGAACCACGGTCCGGGTGTCCGATCAATGCCGCCGTCGAGGTGCTCGGAGATCGCTGGTCGTTGCTCGTGCTGCGCGACGTCATCTTCGGCGACCGCCGCTACTTTCGGGCGCTGCTCACCGGGTCGATCGAGGGCATCGCTTCGAACATCCTCGCCGACCGCCTTGTGCGGCTCGTCGACGCGGGGATCCTCACCCGCGGCACCGCCGCGCGGGGGCAGCGCGCTCGCTACAGCCTCACTGAATCCGGTATCCAGACTCTTCCGATCATCTATGCCCTCGGCAACTGGGGCCTCGACTGGCGCCCGGGCAGCGACGAGCTCCGGATCCGGCAGCAGCTCATGCGCGATGAGGGTCCGGCGTTCATCGAGGAGCTCATGGACGAGCTTCGCGTCCGCCACCTCGACGCCCCGCCGAAGCCGCACGACGGTTCAGGCCCGTTCGAACGCCTCGACGCCGCCTACGCCGCGGCCGCCGAGCAAGAACACGTCGATCAACGGTGACGGAACGGCCCCCGCCCTGATACGTCTGATCAGCGGCGAGGACCGCTTCGAAGCGCTGTGTACGATCATCGCGGCGCAGCGGCCTGATCTGCTGGTCAGGCAGGGACGCGTCGGCTGGGAGGACGACGTCAGGCTGATCCGCCACCGGTGATGGCCTGGCATGTCTTTTCCGATGGTCTGGGCTATGGTCGGCGCTATGACGGGACCGTGGAGAACTCCACAAGGGTCCATCGCGCTCGCGGACGTGATGGGCCTGGTCCTGCTGTCCCTGCTGTCGCTGTCGCTGGTGGTGACCGGCGCGTCGGGCAGCGTGAGCAGCGGCGGCCCGGCCGTTGGGCAAGGGCCGGGCTCCGGCCCGTCGTGGACTGCGGGCGGATGGGATACCGACCCGGCCAGCCTGCCGCCGCCGGCGGGCGGCACCCGCGAGCACCACGTACTGTCGCTGTGGCCACCGCTGCGCGGCGAACGCCATGGTGGGCTCGCCCATCTGGCGCTACTGCCGTCGCCGGGCTCGGACGCGGACACGCTCCGCGATCCTCAGCAACTGGCGCACCGCACCGCGGGCTCGCGCAGCCCGCCGGTCATCTAGTCGACGTCTTCCCTATCCGGCTCTGCGGCCAGGAGCGCCGCGGGGTCTGACCGTACGTCCACACCCGCGTCAGGCTCTCCGCTGGCGCTTGTGCCGTCGCACCGGGAGAGAGCGAGCGGGAGGACGAACTGTCTAGGCCCTCCATCTGGGCCGCCTGTCTTGCTCTCGACGTCCAGCTAGGAGCCGATCATCGTCATGGCCGTTGTCAGATCAATCCACGTTCATCCACGGCCGGAACACCTGTGCGGGCTCGTGCCCTGCCGGTCGGCCGCCCCTCTCGTGCGGCTCAGCCCGGCGGCTCCCGGGAGTGCGGGATGAGCCCGGTTCCACGCCTTGCGGCGCTCGACCTGGGCACCGCGCGTACCCGGTCGCTGGCTTTGGACCGGAACGCCCTGGCCGACTGGCCGTCGGCGATCATGAAACGGTCGTCCGTCTCCGGCGCGACGGATCTCGTGCGGCCCATCCGGCACGGCATGGTGGCCGACCCGGACGCCTGTCGGCGGCTGGTGCGCATGGTGTTGCACGACACCCGGCTCTACGACAAGCGGCCGCTGGCGCGGGTGCTGGCCGGGGTGCCGATGGCGGCCTCTGCGAGCGATCGCCGGGCGGTCCGCGCCGCGGTCACCGAGATCGCCGGATGCGAGGTGACGCTGGTGGAGGAGCCGCTGGCCGCCGCCGTCGGCGTCGGCCTGGACGTCATCGGCCCCCGGCCGTGCCTGGTGCTGGACGTCGGGGCAGGCATCGTCGAGGCCGTAGCCCTCGGGGAGGGGGCCGTCATCGACGCGGTCGCCCTCCAGCTCAGCGCCACCACCGGTATGGGGCTGGCCGAATATGCTTTGGAGAGCGTCGTCAACATGACGGCAGGCCTGATCCGCCGCCTGCCGGCCGACTCACGCCGGGCCACGCGCGCCCGTGGCCTGGTGGTCACCGGCGGCGGCGCGCACCAGGAGCTGCTGCTGAGCCGCCTGCGCGCCACGTTGCGGCTGCCGATCAGCGCGGCACCGCAGCCGCAGCACGCCACCGTCCGCGGACTGATGCGACTGTGTCTGCAGCCGTCTCTGGCAGCCAGTCTCGCCCTGCCCGACGGCTGAAGAGGGCCGTACTCGTCGGGAGCTGATCATGATCACATTGGACCGCCTGGTGAACGTACTCGGCGGGTACGGCGTGCGGCTGTGCGGCCAGGCCGTGCCCCGCTCGGCGTGGCTGCACAGCGTGGCGATACCGGAGTCCGCCGACCGCCACGTCGCGGGCGACGTGCTCCTGGCCGTCGGCACCTCCTCGCTCGCCGAGGCGGTGCGGTGGGCGGCCGCCGCCAAAGCCACAGCGGTCCTGGTCCGCCCTGACGACACCGGAGTCGGCGACAGCGCCGGCGCCGAAAGCGGGAAGGGCGCGGACGTCGAACGGGACGCCGCGGCGATCGGCGACCGGCACGGGGTGGCGGTGCTGCTGGCAGACCCCGTCGCCTCGTGGAGCCAACTCGCCGGTGTGGTGTACGGGCTGGTGCTGGAGAGTCGCGAGACCGCCTCCGGACGCGGCCCAACCGACCTGTTCGCGCTGGCCGACAGCCTCGCCGACGTCATCGGCGGGGCGGTGACCATCGAGGACCGGCACTCGCGGGTCCTGGCCTACTCCCGTTCCCAGGAGGCGGGCGATCCGGCCCGGCTGGAGACCATCCTCGGACGGCGGGTCCCCGACCGGCTGCGCGAGTTGCTCCAGCGACAGGGAGTGTTCGCCCGCCTGGCGGCGACGCACGAGCCGGTGTTCGTCCCCGCCGATGCCGAGAACGGACTGACCGGGCGGATGGCGGTGGCGGTACGGGCCGGTCGCGAGTTGCTCGGTTCGGTGTGGGTCAGCTGCGACACCCCGCTGACCGGCGCCCGTCACCGTGCCCTGGCCGACGGCGCACGCACCGTCGCCCTCCACCTACTGCGTTCCCGGGCCAGCGCCGACCTGGAGCGGCGGGTGGAATCCGACCTGGTCATCCGGCTGCTGGAGGGCAGCGCCGACGCCGCGACGGTGATCAGCCGGCTGGGCCTGGCACCACAGGCGATGCGGGTCATCGCGGTCCGCGCGCACAGCACCGATGATCGCCACGCAACGCTGCTGCTGGCCTTCGAGCAGGCCACCACCGGCTTCGGTTGGTCCAGACCCGGGCGCAGCACGCTGCTCGGCGACACGCTCTACACCATCCTGCCGGCCGAGCACGCCGAGGCGGCCCGGCAGTGGATCACAGCCCTGTACGGCGAACTGCCCGCCCAGGTGCGCGTCACGGCCGGGATCGGCGCGCCCGCGGAGGTCGCGGAACTGCCCGCCAGCCGCCAGGAGGCCGACGAATGCCTGGCGCTGCACGAGAGCTCCAGACTCGGCGCCGTCCCGCCCGCCTACGACGAGTCCTGGGACGACATCCTGCTGTGGCGGCTGCGTGCGGCCGCGCGTACCGGCCGGTCTCCGGTCCGCGGGCCGCTCGCCACGCTGCGGCGGCACGACACCCGCCACGGCACGCGCTTCGTCGCCACGCTACTGGCCTGGCTGGAGACCCAGGGCGACCCCGTCCTGGCAGCCGAGCGACTCGGGGTGCATCCCAACACCGTCCGCAACCGGCTGCGCAAAATGGACGAGCTCGCCGCCCTGGATCTGGACGACCCACGCCAGCGCCTGGCCATGACCATCATGCTGTTCGCCTGCCAGGACGAACCCCGCCGATGACCTGGTGAGTGTCGCCGATGGCGTTGTGCTGGACGCACAACGGCGGCGTCGCGATTGTCGTCCGCCCACAACGCCTCCAGGCGCCGCCCGGGTCATGCTGGCTAGCGACACCGGCATTCGTATCTGTTGGAGGTAGGGGAATGGTCGGCAACTGGCCGCGATCGGTGATCGTGGTGGGCGCGGGCATCGTGGGCCTGTCGACCGCGTGGTTCCTGCAGGAGCGCGGCGTCCAGGTCGACGTGATCGACCGCGGCGGCGTGGCGGCCGGCGCGTCCTGGGGCAATGCGGGATGGGTCGCGCCGGGACTGGCCATCCCGCTGAACGAACCCGCCGTCCTGCGCTATGGCCTGCGTTCGCTGCTGAACCCTGCCGCGCCGCTGCACGTGCCCGCGAGTCTCGACCCGGGTCTGTGGAGCTTCCTGGCCCGCTTCGCCGCCAACAGTCGCTGGCCGTCCTGGACCCGCGCCGCACGCGCCAACCTGCCGCTCAACGACGAATGCGTCGAGGCCTACGAAGTGCTCGCCGCCAACGGCGTGTCCGCTCCCGTCGTCGCGGCGCCGATCACCGCCGGGTTCCGCACTCCCCGCCAGGCCGGGAGCCTGCTGCGCGAACTGCGAAGACTTCAGGCGATCGGGCAGCGGGTGGAGTACACCGTGCTGGAGGGCGACCGGCTCGCCGAGCACGCCCCGCTCGCCGGCGAGGCACTGACGGCAGGGGTACGCATCGACGGCCAGCGCTACGTCGACCCGGGCGCCTTCGTACACGCCCTGGGCAAAGCCGTCATGCAACGCGGCGCGACCGTTTACGCCGTCGAGGTCGACGAGGTGCGCACCGATGACCGTAAGGTGATCGTCCGCTCCGCCAAGGGCACCGTCCTGTCCGCCGACGCGGTGGTTCTGGCCACCGGCGCGTGGCTGCCCCGCCTGGCCCGGCAGTGGGGCGTGCGCGTCCCGGTGCGGGCGGGTCGCGGCTACTCCTTCACCGTGCCTGTCGACCATCCCGTCCCTGGCCCCATCTACCTGCCCGACGTGCGGGTCGCGTGCACGCCCTACCACGGCGGACTGCGGGTGGCGGGCACCATGGAGTTCCGCGACCCGGATGCCCCGCAGGTGCCGGCCCGGGTGGAGACCATCGTCGCTTCCGCCCGTCCCCTCCTGCGGGGTGTGCACTGGGAGGACCGTACCGACGTCTGGGTGGGACCCCGCCCCGTCACCCCGGACGGACGGCCGCTCATCGGCGCGACGGCGGCTCCCACCGTCTACGTGGCGGGCGGTCACGGCATGTGGGGCCTGGCGCACGGGCCGATCACCGGCCGGCTACTGGCCGAGCAGATCACTACCGGCAAGCAACCCGCCGCCCTGGCCGACTTCGACCCCCTCCGCTGACGGAAACGCGCCCTGGGCTTGATGGGCCTCCGGGCCGGCTCCGCGTGCTCTGCTCAGCGGCGGCCGCGGCGGGCGGTGCCGAAGATGGATCTGGTGATCTCCCGGCCGAGGGTGGACGCCGCCGAGCGCACCATGGAGCGGAACTCCTTGGACTCCAGCACGCCCTCCAGTACTGACTGCTTCGGCTGCTCCCTGGGCCGCTCCGCCTCGCGCGGGGCTTCGTGAGCCTCGGTCTGCTGTTGCGCGGCCAGCCTCGCCGACAGGATCTCGTAGGCCGACTGGCGGTCGACCGCCGTGCCGTACTTCTGCTGCAGCGGGGAGGCGGCGATGACGCCCTGGATCACGTCCGGGCTCGACGGCGCCATGAGCGTCTGCGGGGCGCGCAGGCGCGTCCAGGCCACGGGGGTCGGCGCGCCCGTCTCCGACAGGACCGTGACCACGGCCTCGCCGATGCCGAGTTCGGTGAGCAGCCGCTCCAGGTCGTAGGAGGACTCGGGGAAGGTCGACACGGTGGCCTTGAGCGCCTTGGCGTCCTGGGGGGTGAAGGCGCGCAGGGCGTGCTGCACACGCGCACCGAGCTGGGCCAACACGTCGGCCGGCACGTCCTTCGGCGTCTGGGTGACGAAGAACACGCCCACGCCCTTCGACCGGATCAGCCGTACCGTTTGGGTGATCGACTTCAGGAACGCCTTGGACGCGCCGTCGAACAGCAGATGCGCCTCGTCGAAGAAGAACACCAGCTTCGGCTTGTCGACATCGCCCACCTCGGGCAGCACCTCGAAGAGATCGGCGAGCAGCCACATCAGGAAGGTGGAGAAGAGCTGCGGCCGGTCCTGCACGGCGGGCAACTCAAGGATGGAGACCATCCCCCGGCCGTCCTGCGTCACCCGGAGCAGGTCGTGCACGTCGAACTCCGGCTCGCCGAAGAACGCCTCCGCCCCCTGCGCCTCGAAGTTGGTCAGGGCGCGGAGGATGACTCCCGCCGTCGCCGCCGACAGCCCGCCGATCCCCTTCAGCGCATCCGGAGTGGTGGTCAGATAGCGGATGACCGCGATGAGGTCCTTGAAGTCCAGCAGGGGCAGTCCGTTTTTGTCGGCGAAGTAGAAGATCAGCCCAAGGGACGACTCCTGCGTCTCGTTGAGGCCGAGGACCTTGGCGAGCAGGGTCGGCCCGAAGGCGGTCATGGTCGCACGTATAGGCACACCAGGCCCCAGACCGCCCAGGGAGAGGAACTCCGCAGGACAGGCCACGGGATGCCACGCCTGCCCCACCTCGGCGGCACGCCCGGTGGCGCGCTCGGAGGGCGTGCCCGCAGAGGCGAGCCCCGAAAGGTCGCCCTTGATGTCGGCGAGGAAGACCGGAACGCCCTGGGCCGCGAGCTGTTCCGCCATGAGCTGGAGGGTCTTGGTCTTCCCCGTTCCGGTGGCCCCGGCCACCAGTCCGTGCCGGTTCAGCATGCCCAGGGCGATCCTGATCTGCTCCGCGGGATCGGCGGTGCCGTCTTCGCCCACCAGTGCCCCGAGTTCCAGTGCCGGTCCCTCGACGTCGTACCCCTTCATCGCTTCCCCCCATTCCGGCCTCGCCTGCGGCGCGGCGCAGGTCCGGTGGTGGTTCCATTCCCGGTCGTACGCGGTTCAATGGTGGGAAGACGCGCAGGTCAGCGGCGAATTGACCGGTACCCCGGGTGCACGCCAGGGGCCAGCTGCTGCTGCCGGGCCATGCGGCCGAGCAGATCGATCAGCTGCCGGTGCTCCTCCGGGGTGAGCCCCTGGCACATCTCCTGCTCGTGGGCCGCGCCCGCCTTGCGGAGCTCGGCGAGCAGCTCCAGCCCCTTGTCGGTCAGATGGAGGGCGTACAGGCGGCGGTCGCTGGTGTTCCGGCGGCGCTCGATCAGCCCCCGCTCCTCCAGCTTGTCGGCGAACGGTACGAAGCGACTGGCCGGCATACCGAGCTGGTCCGCGAGCTCGCGCTGACTTCGCCCCGGGGAACGGCCCAGCAGGCGCAGCAGTCCCGCCTGCGCGGGCGTCAGGTCGAGTTCGGCGATCCGCTGGGCGAACAGCTGGGCCCCGTGCGCCCCCAGTTGCGCCAGCAGGAAGGCGGCGCCGCCGCGGGACTCCGTGCCCTCGTGCGCACGACTCATGCTCATAGCCGCATGGTAGACGATTGACAATCGTTCCATTTTGTAATCATTATGGTTTGCCTATGAGTTACCCAGGAGGAACCATGACCGTCGCCCCCGCCCTCCAGCGCTCGGCGGCCCGCACCCGCCGTCCACAGTCCGGGCCGCCCCTGCTCGCCCCCGTCCTCGCCTTCGCCGCGCTGACCGTGGCCTACGTCGTCGTGAACCGCTCCACCCCGCACCCCGACGCCTCGGGCACCGCGGTCCTGCACTACGCCCAGACCCATGCGACCACCATCAAGGTCGGAGCCCTGCTGCTGTTCGGCTCCGCAGTACCCCTCGCACTATGTGCCGCGATCCTCTACCGGCGACTCCGGGCGCTCGGCATCACCGCGCCCGGGTCGGCGATCACCCTCGTCGGAGGCGTCCTGGCCGCCGGCGCCACCACCCTGTCCGCGATGTTCACCTGGACCGGCGGCCGCCTGCCCGCCGACGCCTCCCCAGCACTCGCCCGCGCGCTCGCCGACCTGTCCTTCATCTCGGGCGGCCCCGGCTACGCGGTCATGTACGCCCTGTTCGCCGCCGGCATCTCCGTGACCGGACTGATGGCAGGCCTGCTGCCGCGAGCCGTCACCTGGACCGGACTGGCCCTGGCCGTCGTCGGGATGGTCGCCGAGCTGACCCTCCTGTCCTCCGGCTTCTCCTACCTGCTCCCCGTCGTCCGCTTCGGCGGCACCCTGTGGCTGATCTTCGTCGCCGCCCTGCTGCCCCGCACCCGCCCCCGGACCAACCCCACGAGCAAGAGCGAGCCCGCCCCATGAGCACTCTTCAGAACCGCGTCGCTCTAGTCACCGGCAGCTCGAGGAGGGCTGGCAGGCCAGCATCGACGCCAACCTGACCAGTACCTTCCTGACGGTCAAGAGCTTCCTGCCCGGTATGAAGGAGCGCGGCTACGGCAGCATCGTCACCCTCTCCTCCGCGGCGGCCCGCCGACCCACCCCCCAGTCCCCCTTCGCCTACGCCGCGGCCAAGGCGGGTGTAGAACTCCTCACCAAGGGCCTCGCGGCCCAGGCCGGCCCGTACGGCATCCGGGTCAACTGCGTCGCACCCGAGACGATCATGACGGAGCGCAACGAGCGCCAGATCCCCGCCGAGATCCAGCGGGCCCTGGTGGAGTCCCACCCCGTCCGCCGCCTCGGCACCGTCGAGGACGTCGCCCAGGCCGCGCTATTCCTCGCCACGGACTCGGCCTCCTGGATCAGCGGCGTCGTCCTGGACGTCGCGGGCGGATCCGTCCTCGTCTGAGGTCCATCACCGCAGCTCGGCCCAGGACCGAGCGCCGCTCCCGCCCGGCCGGATGGACGATGATGCGCCCACCGTCTCCCGCACCGTTCACCAGCCGATGGCAGACGGGACGCGGAAGGCCCCGAATCCGCCCTGGGACCCGGGGCCTTTTTTCGACTTGGCCGTTAGCTCGACGCTCGGTGGCGAACGGTACGCCCGTCGACGTACCAGCTAAGCCTGGAAGAGGCCACGTCGCACTACCGTAGACCCGTGTCCACCGCGGTCATCAATGTGCCGGTGTCGCCGGACATCTCCCAGATCATCGCGCCGAGCAGGTTCCTGCTCCGCAGCCAGGCGGTCTTCCTCCCGATGGACCAGGCGTCGTCGAAGGTCCACCACTGCCCGCCGTTGCCGGTGTGGCAGAAGGTGGCGACCGCCTGCTCGTCATGCCGGACGGTACAGCCGGGAACTCCGGCGACCAGGTTGGAGTATCCGCGGGTGCCCGCCTCCTCGGCGAACTGGCCGGGGGCCGCCCCGGTCGCGTTCTGCCATTCGCCGAACTTCCCGCCGTCGGGGACGCCCTGCCAGCCCCGCCCGTAGAAGGCCAGGCCGATGGTGAGTTTCCGCGGGTTGACCCCGGCGTTGGTGTAGACGTTGATCGCGTTCTCCACGCTGAAGTGGAAGTTGTAGGGATCGTCGGTGTCGGCGTACAGGTTGCCCTGGTGCCCGGTCCTGTTCGGCTCCCAGGAGTTGTCGCTGCCCGCGCCGTGGAAGTCGTAGCCCTGGACGTTGAAGATGTCCAGCGACTTGGCGACCTCCGGCAGGTCCCAGCCGGCGGCGATCTTCGCCGGGTCGGCCGGGGTGAAGGCGGTGAGCTGGTAGCGCTTGCCGGTCTGCGCGCCCAGCACGTCCAGCTGGCGCCGGAACTCGGCGATCAGCAGGGTGTTGTTGGCCTTGTCGGCCGGGCTGACGTGGTTGCCGGGGTGGCCTTCCGCGCCCGGCCACTCCCAGTCCAGGTCGATGCCGTCGAAGATACCGGCCGCCGAGCCCGGCCCACCGGCTCCGCCCGCGACCGGCAGGTTGCCCTTGACATAGATGTCGATGCAGGAGCTGACGAACTTCTTGCGCGCGGCGTCGGTGGCGGCCACGTCGGAGAAGTACTTGGAGTAGGTCCAGCCACCCAGGGAGATCAGCACCTTCAGATTCGGGTACTTGGCCTTGAGCTTCCTGAGCTGGTTGAAGTTACCGCGGAGCGGCTCCCACCCGGTGTCGGCGACCCCGTCCACGGACTGGGCGGCACTGAACGGACGTCCGTAGTCGGCATCCGCGTCGCCCGCACCGTCGCCCTGGTTGGGGTCCTGCGGGTTGGCCGTGGTGCCCCTGGTCACCCCTTGCAGGCAGGTCAGGTTGACCGGGTCGATGTTGCCGAAGGCGTAGTTGAGGTGGGTGAGCTTGGCCGCCGCCCCGCTGGTGTCGAGGTTGCGGACGAAGTACTGCCGCCCGTAGATGCCCCACTGCACGAAGTATCCGACCCTGGCGTACCCGGTCTCCACGATGTCGGCGGTGGTCGCCTTCACCGCCACGCTGGCCGCGGACAGGTTGTCGTAGCTGTCGCGCGCTCTGATCGTGAAGGTGTATTCGGTGGACGGCGAGAGCCCGGTGACCGTGGCCGTGGTGCCGATGACCGTGGTGGCCACCGTGCCGCCCACCAGGACGTCGTAGTTGGCGACGCCGGTGTTGTCGGTGGAGGCGGTCCAGGCCAGCGTGACGCTCCCGGAGGTCCTGGCCGTGCTCCGCGGGTTCCCCGGCACGCTCGGCGGTTGCGTGTCATCGGCCGGATTGTTGGTACGGACGTTCAGCGCGGCACTGGCGGCCGACAGCGTGCCCTTCCGGTCCTTTGCCTTGACGGTGAAGGTGTAGGCGGTGTTCGGGTTCAGCCCGGTAACGGTGGCCGAGGTCCCGGTGGTGGTCACCGTGGCCGGGCCGCCGTACACCTCGTAGCCGGTGATCGGCAGGCTGCCCGGCGTCGCCGCCGTCCAGGCCAGCGTGACCGTCCGGGTGGTCTTGACCGGCGAGGTCAGGTTGCCGGGTGCGCCGGGCGGCGTGTCGGCGGACCCGTCGCAGTTCACGTCGTTGATCCGGCAGTTGGTCGGCTGCGCGCCCGCCGTACTGAGCGTGAAGGACGGGCTGTACGGCTCGGTGCTGCGACCGGGCTGGATTGTTCCGTTGTAGTGGGCGGGGGTGAGGGTCACCGTACGCCCGTTCTGGCTGATCGAGCCGTGCTGGGCGTTGCTCGCGGTGACCCCGGCGGGCAGGTCGAAAACGATCGACCAGCCGGTCAGCGAGGTCGCGGCGTTGTTGGTGATGACGAAGGTGGCGGAGGTGCCGGTCACGGTGTACTCGGCCACGACCGGGGGCGGTGGAGGAGGCGGGTCGCCGCTGCCGTCGCAGGCCGCGCCCGCGATCGTGCAGGAGGTCGGGCTGACCGGGGAGCTGAGGGTGAACGTCGGGCTGTACGGCTCGGTGTTCCGCCCGGGTTGGAGGGTGGCGATGTAGTACGCCGGGGTGAGTTTGACCCGCGTCCCCGTCTGCGTGGTCGTGGCGTGCTGCGCGTTGCTGACGGTGACCCCTGCGGGCAGGTCGAAGATGATCGACCAGCCGCTGACCGCGGTGGTTCCCGGATTGGCGACCACGAACTTGCCGGTGTTGCCCGACAGGCTAAAGGTCGCGATGAGCCGGGAGGCCGCGTGCGCGGGTGTGCTGGCCAGGACGGCGGTGACAACCAGTCCCAGGAGGAGAGAAACGAGTCTGCGCACGTGGGGAACCTTTCTAAAAGGAAAGTTTCCTAACAGTTCGGAGCGTAGACCCAGGCAGACGAGAGGTAAAGACCCAAGGGGCGCGCTCATGGCCCGGCAGGCCGGCCACCCGCAGAGGGCGGGACGGCCTGCCGGGCGGATGAGGTCAGGAGACGGGTTCGATCCACACGGTGCGGAAGCGGGGATTCTCACCGGGGTCGCCGTGGTCCTGGAGGCGGATCCCGCCCGACGCCGCACTCTCCGGGATGTTGTCGCCGGTGCCGCCGTCGATGGCCACGTCGTTGTGCACCACCACGCCGTTCCAGACGACCGTGACCCGCGCGTTGTCGACCTTCACTCCCGCGCTGGTGTAACGGGCCGCGCGGAAGGTGATCTCGTAGGTCTGCCACGTTCCTGGGGCGGTGGCCATGTTGTAGTCGGGCGCGCGCTTGGAGTAGATCGCGCCCGCCTCGTTGGCGGCCGGCGTGGTGTCACCGTAGGACTCCAGGACCTGAATCTCGTAGCGTTCCTGGAGGAAGACGCCGCTGTTGCCGCGCTGCTGCCCGGTCACGTCCGGCGGGTAGTCCGGCACGTACCACTCGACGTGGAGCTTGAAGTCGCCGAACGTCTGCCGGGTACGGATGTCGCCGCCATAGGACTCCATGGAGCCGTTCGCGATCGGCCAGGTCGCCGACCCGCCGGCCCGTTTCTCCCACGCCGCCAGACTGGACCCGTCGAACAGCGTGATCCGCTGTGCCTTCGACACGGTGATGTGGTCGAGGTTGACCTGTCCCGTATCGCCGGAGTCGTACCTGTACTCGATCCTGTTCGCACCCCGCTTCAGACTGAGCGCCTCCGTCTGGACGGCCCAGGCGTCCGAGCCGCCGGTGCCGGCCAGCCGCACCTGCCTGACCTTGTCGCCGTTGACGTACACGCTCACCGACGTACCGGCGCCGGCCGCGTAGCGGAGCCCGACGTTGTGCATGCCGGGTGAGTCCGTCCGCACGGTGAACGTCGTGCTCGCGCCCGCGGCCGTGTAGCCGTCGACGAAGCCCGTGCCGGTGTAGCCCTGATGGTTCGTGCTCACGTTCGCACCACCGCGCAGCGACGCGTTCTCCGCCTCGAGTACCGGTCGCGCGGCCACGGTGATGGAGTCCAGGTTCACGTTGCCCGTGTCGCCGCTGTCGTACTTGTAGGCGATGGTGTTGGCGCCTGCCTGCAACACGAGCGGTTCGACCCGGGTGGCCCACAGGTCCCACGTTTCCGTGGTGGGCAGCGGCACCTGCCTGACCTTGGTCCCGTTGACGTACACGCTCAGAGATTTGGTGCCGGGTGCGGGGTGCGGGCCGTTGGAGTAGCGCAGGCCCACGTGGTACGTGCCGGCCTCGGCCGCGCGTACGGCGAACTGCGTGGCCGCTCCCGCGCTCCAGTAGCCGTCGACGAAGCCGCTTCCCGAGTAGCTCAGATGGTCGGTGTTCAGCTTCGCGCCGCCGCTGTGTGAGGCGCTCTCCGCCTCGTACGTGGTATCCGTCGCCGGGCCGTCGACCATCGAGTTGAGCGTGTACCAGGCCTCGGTGCTCCACAGCGGCTGCCCCGATGCCGAGCTGAACGGGCGCGGCGACCGCAGGTGCACCACGCGCCCCGGCTTGAGACCCGCGATCTTGAGCGTGACCTTCTTCCCGCCGGCGGTCGCCTTCGCGGAGGTGATGGTCAGCGGCTCCTCGTCCACCTTGGGGCCACCGTAGGTGGAGGCCGCGGCGTACCGCCACTGGGTGGCCTGATACCTGGCCGCCAGCGACGTGGCGGTCTCGGCCGACAGCGGCTGGGTGTACTCCAGCTCGAAGCCGCCCTCGATCGCGCGCATCTTCAGGATGTCGAAAGCCTTGTCGTCGCCGGGGGTCAGCTTCTGCAGCCCATAGGTGAGCTTGCCCGGCTGGCCCCAGTTTCCGCCGGCGCCGAGACCTCCGGCGTAGATGGCGCCGTCGGGCCCCAGGCTGATCCGGTTGACCCCTGCCTCAAGGCCCTGGGTGAAGCGGAAGACCGCGCCCTGGTACTCGCCGTTGACCTTCTCGAGGTAGGCGCGCTGGATCCCGCCGTAGGTGACGTCGCCGAACAACATCTGCCCCGCGAACCTGCCCCGCTTCATGACCAGCGGCGTGCTGGGGGAATTGGCGATCTCGTTGTGCGGCAGCCAGAGCACGGGCGCGCTCACCGGGTTGTCATCGAACGGGCCGTCAGGGTTGGTGTAGTGGTTGAAGAACCGGTCCTTCTTGATGTGCACCAGTTTCGAGGCGGGCAGCCAGCCGCCCTGGTTGTCCATGACGAACAGGTCACCCTCCGGACCCCAGCCGAGCCCGTTGGGCGTGCGCAGACCGCCGGCGATGTACTCGACCGCGCCGGTGGCCTTGTTGACCTTGATGGTCGTGCCCCTGTCCCGCGCCGGCTGCGGGTCGGTGGTGGCGCCGCCGTAGTTGATGGCGACGGAGAGGTTGATGTAGAAGTGGCCGTCACGGTAGAGCAGCCCGAACGCGAACTCGTGGAAATTGCCGCCGAACGGCCAAGTCGCCACGGTCCTGAGGTTGTCGGCGACCTCGTCGCCGTTGGTGTCGTTCAGCTCCACCAGCCGGGACTTCTCCGACACGTAGAGCTTGCCGTCCACGTACTTGATGCCCATGGGCTCCTGAAGCCCGCTGGCGATCTTCTTGATGGTCACCTGCGCGGGTGAGGTATTGCCTGTGACGTTGCCGAGCAGGTAGACCTCGCCGAGCTTGGTTTCCGAGCCGCCCCACGTGGCGATCGCCAACCGGTCGTCGGGCAGCCAGTCCATCGCGGTCACCTGCGGCTGGAAACCGTCCGGTCGCAGGTCGGTGAGCGTGAAGTCCGGGTGTACCGAATCCAGCGGCAGCCCGTCGCCCGGAGAGTCGGCGCCGCTCTCGCACTCCTTGCGCCCGGGGGCGGTGACCCGCACCACGTCCGCGTCCGTGCTCAGCACCGAGTTCGGCACGAGGGTGAACGCCGAGGATCCGGGTGGTTTCCACTCCAGCTTGAGCCGCTGGCCGTACAGGTGCTCGAAGTGGTCGATGCGCAGCGCGTGGTAGCCGGTGGTCAGGGTGATCGTGCCGTCCACGGCGATCGCCCCGTGCCGCCCCTCGTTGGTGATCACGACGGTGTCGTCGATACGCAGCCGGGAGCCGTCGTCGCTGGTGAGCCGGAACTCGTACGTGCCTGCGGCGGCGATGGAGATGTTGCCGATGACCTCGGTGACGAACATGTCGGTCAGGCCGAAGTCGGCGTCGGAGGTCCAGTCGATCGCGGGCATCAGCTTGTCCACGTTGGGTGTCTGACCAGGCTTGAGCGTGCAGAGCTTGGACAGTTCAACCTGGACGTCGTAGGTGCGCAGGGTGACGCCCGGCTCCTGCGGCGGCACCGCCGCGCGCGCTTGAGCCGGTACGACGAGCCATGAGAGTGCGGTGAGCAGTAGGACGGATAACAGGGGTAATTTCCGCATGGCCAGTCCCATCTCGGTGAGGGTGCCGCGTTCAGCGTGGCGTGGGGGGTTACGCACCGCCGATATGATGATCAACGGCGGATGCTGGGTCTCAGTCGCTGTAACATTGAGAAATTAACGCTGTCCTTCGCCGTAATATACGGCGGGATCTTCGCCTTGCCCATACTCTTTTGCCATCGATCGACGAAAGTCATCACTCGCCACAGCAGAAGGGGGCCGGCGCCACGGCGTCCGCTGCCCCCATTCGCCAGGGCTGGCACTCTCGGGGCAGCCTCAGCCGGACGTGCGTGGGCGGATCGCGTCGCGCAGGAAGAGTGTGGTGATCACGCTGCTCACCCCGGTCAGGGCGATCGCGAGGCCGACCGGGAGGAATTCCGCGAACACGCCGAAGACCAGGGGTCCGATCCCCTGGATGGTCATAGTGGTGGTGTTGAGCAGCGCGAAACCCTGTCCCTGGAGGTCGGACGGGACCGCCTCCAGAAAGCGTCGCTGCAGGCCGAGCAGGTAGGCGGATCCCACGCCGGTGATCACGTACACCGCGGCGATCGCCGGATGCGGCAGGTCCAGGATGAGCGCGATCGGGGGCGTGCCCATGACCAGCAGCAGTGGCAGGACGAGTCGTTCCCGGGCGGCAGGCGCGAACGCTCGCCCGACCACGATGTCGCCGACGAGCATGCCGACTGACGTGGCTGCCAACAGGAGACCGGTCTCCGTTGGGCTGAACGCACGCTGCGCGGAGTACGGAATGAGCAGGCTTCCTGCTGCGGCCAAGTACGCGGCGGGCAGGCACTGGACCATGATCAGCTTGGCGACCCCGGGGGCGGCGACGAGCGCGGCGTTACCCTGCAAGGTCTTACGCACGATCGACCCGCCCGCGCGGACCGCCTCCGTGCGCGACAGGAACAGGCGGCTGATCACCAACGCGAGCAGATGCGCCCCTGCGGTGACCAGCATCGTCCGCTCCACGCCCAGCCACGCGGTCAGCGCCCCACCAGCGGCCATGCCCACCAACTGCGCCGCAACCGCGACGAGGTAGTTCAGCGAACGCCCAAGCACGTAGGTATCGCCGGTGAGGATCTCCGCCAGGACTCGGCCCGCGGCTCCGGTGGTGACCGGTGTCAGGCAGGCCACGCCCGCGACGAGGAGCAGGCTGACCGCGACCGGGAGGTGTCCGAACGCGAGCAGCAGCCCGACCGCGCACTGGAGGGCGTAACCCGTGGTGATGAGGGTCCGCGGCGAGAACCGGTCCGCCATCGCGGCGAGAAACAGGCCGCCTGCGGCTTGGGGGAGGAAGCCGATCGTGAACGCCACCGCCGTCAACAACGGAGAGTTGGTCTGGTTGAACACCAGCACCGCCAGCGCGACGGACCGCAGCGTGTCCGACATAACGCCAAGCAGCCGAGCCGCGAATAGGGCACGGAACTGTGTGACCGCGAAAACCTGGCCATAGGTGGCCTTCGTCGTGAACTGATCGGTCATGGACTGGGATGCTCCGAAACTTTCTTGGGCCGAACCGCGTCTACCGGCGGTCGCGCCAGGCCGTACCGCGCCACGGCTTGAACCCCAGTTCCGGCCGGACGATGCGTACCCAGGGAGGTGGCCCAGGCGCTAGGTGAGCCAGACTTGCGGGCCGGTGGAGACCACGCAAGTCATTTCAAGCCAGGCCGACATGGTGGCTCCGGTCCACCGGCACCTCCAGAACGGTGGCGTGGGCACCGCCCGCGTCGATGAGGTGATCTTCCAGAGTGGGGCCGGCGACGGTCAGCCCCTGGCGGTGCAACCAACCGAACAACTCCTCACCGGCGCGGACGACACCGATCGAGGAGGGGACGACGGCGCGCACAACGGCGCGGGCGGGCAGAATGAGTTGCTCGCCGCCCCGATCGGTGGTCACCGCTGCGGCGAAGCCACCCGTCGGATGTCCGCCGAGCCAGGTCAGCAAGGTCGACGGCGATCCCGCCGCGCAGATGACGGCCAACTCCGACGCGTGCTCGATACGCAGGCGGCGTACGCGCAGGCGGCGCGGCCCCACCGTGGTCTGCTGAGGCAGTATCGACAGGGGCGTCATGAGATGGTCCTCAGCCTGAGCAGCGGTCGCGGCCAATGCGGCGATGTCGCGATGGAGACTCGTCACATTTTCGGCCAAGGCCTGTCGCACCTGTTCCTCGGGCGCGTCGAGCAGATCGGTGATCCGGCGCAGCGGCAGGCCGAGGCGTTGTAATCCTCGGATGCGCTCCAGCCGGGACAACTCGGCCACGCCGTACCAGCGATAACCCGTAACTCGATCCACCGCGGCGGGCACCAGCAGCCCGATCTTGTCGTAGTGACGGAGGGTGCGTTGGGATACCCCGGCCATACGCGCCAGTTGACCGATCCGCCACATGACGACTCCCTGTCCTCAGCGTGTTGACCTTCTCCCTGCGTCAGGGTTCTACCGTCACCGTCCATGACTGATCTGAACCCCGGGGCCCGGCTTACCGGTGTCCTGCTGCTGATCTCGCTGGTGGCCATGATTGCCGGTGCGGCCATCGTGGTGCCATCGGGGCTGACCCTGAATCCGGCCGACCCCGACGCCGCGCTCGCCGCAGTGGGCGAGCAGGTTGGGCTGCACCTGACCGAACTGGCCTTCGACATACTGGGCTGGCTGGCGTTGACCGCGGCCGGGCTGGTCATGGCCGCGAGCCCGCATGTCGCGCCCAGGCCGCACCTGACAGTGCTCGCCGGTGGGCTGCTGGCCGCCGCCGGGCTGGCGGGACTGCTTCACGATGCCGGAAACCTGGCACTGACCCGTCTGAGCACCGATCCGGTCACACCGGCCGCCGCCACTGTGGCCACCGCAGTGCTGCTCACCGCCAAGTGGACGGTCAACCTGGCGGGGTTGCTCTGGGTCGCCGCCGCGACGGCCACCGCAGTAGGAGTCCCCATGCCCAGCGGGCTTCGCGGGGCCGGCATCATCGCGGGGCTCTGCGGCCTGGCCGCGGTCGCGCTGCCGTGGACGACCGCGGCCGACGACCCGTCGGAGGCATCGGAACAGCTCGGCTACGCCCTCTACCTGCCAATCATGATCTGGTACGGCGTACTGGGCTGGCGCTATCTGCGGAGGCAGTGAGCGGCACACGTGGCCGCACAGTGCGGAGGCGGCAACAAGAAGATCTCCCTGCTCCGCAAGCGGCCTGACACCCCCGTGCCTTCCGCGACCCATGCCCGGCAGCCCCCAAACCAGGCAGAACCGGGCTCGGGCTCCCCTGAAACGACAAGATCCCGCCCGATCAGCAAGATCAGACAGGATCCCGTCAACTTCCATCTGGGGTGTTCACGAGTACGGCTGCGCTGTGTATTCAGAGGGGAAAGGAAGATCGTTTCCCAATTCCTCGGACTTCAGGAGAGATCGAGAATCGGGATCAGTTGTTCTTCCTCATACGTCAGGTGCGCTTCAAGCTCATCGACGAGCCGTTCGATCTCGGCCCGTACCTTCACCGGATCCTCACCGGAAAGGGCCTGCTCCAGCTCTTCCAGGAGTACGGCGATCCGGTCGTGCTCCTTGGCCAGCCGCTCCAAGATCGGAGTGAGCGAGGGATGCTGCTCGGCCAAGCCGGGGAAAATCATGGTGTCCTCGCCCGTGTGGTGATGGTGCAGCCCCTGGCAGACGGTCAGGCAGTTGATCCTCAGCTGTACACCCAGGCCTGGCCGTCCTGAATCGGACAGCTCCCTGCGGATCAGCGCGAGTTCGCGGCGGAAGCCATCGTGCACCAGCTTGAGGAACGCACCACCCGACGGTGCGCTACCCCGGGGCGGACCAGCCACGCGAAGTGCGACGACCGGGATGGTGCGCGTCGTCTTCGCCTGGTAGCCGGCCCAGCCAGGGTCGCCTTCCACCGCGCGGGCGAACGCCATGTCACGCTCGGCGCCCTCCAGGACCTCCGCCTCGACGTCGAAGATGAAGCTGCCGGTCTCGACGGTGGCGCGCGGGTTGGCCTTCAGATTGTGGTACCAGTCCGGGTTGTTCGGCGCTCCCCCGGCGGAGGAGATGACCAGCATGCGCCCGGCGCCGTCGGGCAGGTAGGCGAGCGGGGTCGTGTGTGGCTTGCCCGAGCGGGCGCCCGTGGTGGTGAGCAGGAGCAGCCTCGCTCCCTCGAAATAACCACCGACTTGGCCGTTGTTGGCGCGGAACTCGTCGATGACCTGCTTGTTGAAATCCATTCTTCTCCATTGGTAGTTCCTGCTGTGCCGTACTGAATGGAGAAGAAGACGGCGGGCCGCGTGCCCACCCGGCGATCAAGCGTCAGCCGGGCTGCTCTCTGATGCGTGGCCCAAGGCCGACCCGGCAGTCACGCCGTTCACGCTACTTCATCAAGATATTCTCCGGCAAAGTGTTATACCTACGTGCCGGCCCACCGCCATCGACCTGACCGACACCCGACCACGAGCCGCCCACCCTGCGGCCAACCCCTCGCCTTGCCCCCGACGCCCGACCGAAGCCCCTCGTGGCGGGGGCGTACTCCACAGACGTACCGCATGCCACTCGCGGGCCGCAGCAGCCCACCACCCGTCCCATAACCGCAATTCAGATCACCTTGTCGCAGCACCCAGCCCGGCGGCGGCATCGCCATGCCAGCAACGCGAACTCGGACCTCCACCAGCGGCCTGGCACCACCTGGGCCTTCCCGGACACCTGCTCCGCGGCCCCCAAACCAGGGCGAACCCGACTCGAAAACCCCCGAAACGACAAGATCCCGCCTGATCACCAAGACCAGACGGGATCCCGTCAACTTCAGCCGAGCCGTCTCAAGAACGGCCCGCAGTGGGCCGTTCACGAGTGTGTTTGGCCTGTGATGGAGTGGGACTTCTGGAGATTGCTTCCCAGGATCAACATGATCGTTTCCCAGATAATGAAAGAAGGGCGTTTCCCGTCGCCTTCTCGTTGACGGTGTGCAGCTGGGTCGATCGGTGGTGGTGAGGCAGACCCAGGTTGATCAGAATGTGACCTATGACCGATGTGCGCACGTTTGATGGTGCTGGACCTGTTGCGGTTGCTGTCGCAGATGAGGGTGATCTTCCCGGAATTGTCGACCTCCTCAACGACGTGGCGGCGAACTCGATCGCGACTTTCGACACTCGACGGATCAGCGTGGATGAGCGGCGTGCCTGGTTCCGACAGTTTTCCTCCACTGGCCCGTATCGACTGCTCGTGGCTCGACGCGGGGACCAGGTGGTGGGCTATGCCTGCTGTCAACGGCCAAGTGCGTGTCGCCGCTGGTGGCCGGATCAAGGTCTCCATCCTGGTGAAGTTGACTATTTCTTAGTGAGGCGTCCACCTGTCCTGGTTCGTGCCTGTTTCATGCGGAAGGACTCGC
>NZ_JAHCST010000033.1 GCF_018476525.1 Acrocarpospora catenulata | reverse complement strand
CTCCAGGCAGTGCCACCCCTCCCCCACCCCGGTACGGCCCAGCCGCGCGAACGTCAGCGGATCGAGCAGTTCCGCCAGGCAACGGTGCTGGTCAACGGAGTGATCGCCGTCATTGTCGAAAACGTACTCTTGCGGCAAGGTGGCATGCGCCAACTGGATCTCCCCCGAATGAAACAGATGGTCCAGCTCCGCAGCCTAGAAGGTTGTAACTCCAAGTAACAATTCGACACTCAGGGTGATGCCGAGTAGGTCACCAGGTCGGCGCGCGACCGCCCAGGGCGCCGCCGAACCTGACGGCGTCCGGAGGTGGTTTCAGCCAGGACCGCATCGTCAGGGTGTCCAGGTCGTACTGGACGACGGCGCCGGTGCCGGTGTGGCCCGGGGCGCCAACCGTGATCGTCAGGTTGCCGCCGACGGTGACGGTGAGGCCGAAGCGGTCTTCCGGCCTGATGCCCGGTGCGGAGAGCACCGTGGCCGGGCGGGCGTTCGGGCTCACCGAACCGACGCTGACGGCTCCGAGTCCTTCGTCGGCCCCCGGCATTCCGATGACGGCCCGCCCGTCGGCCATGGCCAGGACGGCGCCGAAACCGGTGCCCGGCTGGGGGTGGCGCAGCGTGTTGGACACCTCCAGGGGCCGGGGCCCCTCGATGGTGATGACCTCGACGGCGTTCGCGCCCAGCGCGCCGACCAGGAGGTAGCTCTCCTCGTCGAGGGTGCCGGAGGCGAGCGCGTAGCCGTACCTGGCGCCCGGCACACGGCCCCGCTGGTAGGTGTACCTGCGGCTGTGCAGAGCCTCCGTCATCGGCTCGAAGAGCAGGGTCACCGCGCCCGCGGCCGGAACACCCTTGTGGTTCTGCGTCCCGGCGCCGTCGGTGTTCTCCTCCGGCGCGCCGACCGCGAGATACATGCCGGAACCCTTGGGGAACCGGCCCACGGCCAGCGACCAGCCCCAGTGGTCGCCGGCTTCGCTGTTGCCGGCCACACCCGGCGTGTTCTGGCTGATCCGCCTGGCCCTGCCGGGCTCACGGCCGGCGAAGGCGTACAGGTAGACCGCGCCGGAGCCACGCGCCCCCGGGTCACCGTCATCGGGCGCGCCGACGGCCAGGATGTTCCGGTACGCGGCGAGCGACAGGCCGTAGTTCCCGCCGGCGTGGCCGCCGGGCGGGCGCAGGATCCGGACCGGGGCGTCCCCCTTTTTCCGTCCCCAGATGATCATTACGCTGGCGTCGGCGAGCCCGGCCACAACGTCGGGGCACCGGTCGCCGTCCAGGTTGGCCATGGTGAGGGCGACGGGCTGGGCTGGGGTGGGGACCCGGACCTGCCGGGCGCCGAGCAGCCAGACCGAGTTCGCGTCCCCGACCAGTGAGGCGCTCCAGTCGCAGCCGACCATCGAGGAACTCGCCTCGACCAGGACCGTAGGTGCCCCAGCCGGCGAAACGGACGGGAGAGCGGCGGGTTCCGGCGCCGGCGCCGGGGCCGGGGTCGCTGGAGCACGCAGCAGGACCAGCCCGGCGAGAACCAGCCCGGCCGCGACGGCCAGGGCCGCCCAGGGCAGGAATCGGCGTCGCCTGCGTACCGGGACCAGAGTGGATGCGTCATTGATGTCGTCGATGTCGGATATGACGCCGCCATAGTCACAAAAGTTCGGACAACCCGCGTCCGGCGTGACGACAGTCCTCGCCTATGATCGCTGGAAATCGGGAGGTGGCTCATGACGAAGGGCAAGGTGCGGCGCCGGGCGTACGAGAAGGAGATCTTCCGTCTCCAGGGCGAGCTGGTCAAACTCCAGGAGTGGGTACGGACGGAGGGCAAGCGTCTCGTCATCGTCTTCGAGGGACGTGACGCGGCCGGCAAGGGCAGCACGATCAAACGAGTGGTCGAGTACCTGAACCCCCGGGTCACCAAGATCGTGGCGTTGCCCGTACCGACCGAGCGGCAGCGCGGTCAGTGGTACTTCCAGCGGTACGTGGAGCATCTGCCCGCCCCCGGGGAGATCGCGCTGTTCGACCGCAGCTGGTACAACCGCGCGGGCGTCGAACGGGTGATGGGCTTCTGCACCCAGGAAGAACACGCCCGTTTCCTCCACCAGTGCCCGATCTTCGAACGCCTCCTCGTAGAGGACGGCATCCTGCTCCGCAAGTACTGGTTCTCCGTCAGCGACGCCGAACAGGAACGCCGTTTCCGCGCCCGCCTGGAAGACCCCATGCGCAGCTGGAAACTCTCCGCCATGGACCTGGAGTCCATCACCAGATGGGAGGACTACTCCCGCGCCAAGGACGAAATGCTCGTCCACACCGACATCCCCGAAGCCCCCTGGTACGAGGTGGAAAGCGAAGACAAACGCTCCGCCAGAATCAACATGATCTCCCACCTCCTCTCCACGATCCCGTACCACGAGGTACGCCGCATCCCCCTCGAAATCCCCAAACGCCCCCCCACAACGAACTACCACCGCCCCCCACGCAGCCAACAAAACCGCGTCCCCGACGTCGCCGCCACCCTCCGCGACCACGACTGACCTCAGGTGCCCGCCTCCTGCTCGGCGAAGACGCGGAGACCGTGCTGGACCCGGTCGGCGCGCGGCCGGTGGGGCGCCAAGGGCTTGGGACTGGGCTAGAAGTCGAATTCTCCGGACTTGGCGCCTTTCACGAAGGCCGTCCACACACTGGCGCTGACCACGAAAGGCTCCTGGTGTGGGGCTTCGGTGTCGCGGAGACCGACTCGGCCGCCGGAGAGAGGGGCGACCTCCAGGCAGTTACCGCCGTTCCCTCCGGAGAAAGACGCCTTGCGCCAGGCAGCGGCCGCGAGTTCGTCATTCAGGTCCATAGGGTCTCCATCTTTTCTTTGATCAGCTCCAACGACGCGCTGACGGACAACGCATCAGCCCGTATGACTTCGTAGGCGATTACGACAGGCATAACTTCTTCGTGCTTTGAAGTCACATATCCCTGCGCGACCGATTCGATATATACGGTATCAGGCTGGCCGGAAAGCTGGGCGATCACGAAGCCGCCGAGGAGACCCGCCGCGGCGCAGGAGTTCAGAGGGACGACCTGGATGGTGACGAGGGGGCGGTCTGCCATCTCGATCAGGTGCTCAAGCTGGCGGCGCATCATCTCCTTGTCGCCGAGGGGACGGCAGAGAACGCCCTCGTCGATGACGACCCAGAACATGGGCGGAACTTCGCGGTCGAAAATTCTCTGGCGCGTCATCCGCGCGGTGACGGCCTCTTCGACCTGCTGCTCGGTCATCCCCCGGGTCCGGGTCAGAAGGGCGCGAGCATAGTCCTCGGTCTGGAGCAGCCCGGGAACAAGAAGCGGCTCCCAGGTTCGGAGGGTGACGGCGTCGGGTTCGATTTCTATCCAGTGCTGGAACCACTGTGGGGCCGCCTCCATCGTGACGAGGGGCCAGAGGCGGAGGAGTTCGCCGTCGAGGCCGAGGGCCTTCTCGCAGAGTTCGATGAGTTCGCGGCTGGGCATGCGGGCGGCGCGCTCGGTGAAGCTGATCATACCGGCGCTGAAGTTGATTTTCTCGGCCAGCTCCTCCTGGGAGAGCTTCGCCAGTTTCCGGTATTTGCGCAGTTCAGCGCCAAGGAGGGCACGGGGGCTGCGGGTGGGGTCGAGCTCGTGGGGGGCGGGCATCGGTCCTCCGTCCGATCCGGTTATACCGGTATTGCACCGGCACAGAAAGTGAAAGTTAAATTCCCTTGCGATATATGTCCTGGTCAGTCGCTGTGCATCAAAACAGATTAAGTGCACCCTTGGGAGCGGTTCGTCAAGAGGTGCGGAAGTTCGACTGACAAATCTTGACGGTGGTCCTCTACAACAAAAGGGGTGAATCGGAATGGCAGTGGCAGAGCGGGTTGGCGGATTGCTCGGCGCGCTTGATTTGCCGGGGGAAGCGACGTCTGTTTCGGCGGCGCGGAGATATGTCCGGTCAGTGCTGGAAAAGGTTGATCATCCGAGGGTGGAGGACGCCGTCCTGCTGGTCTCCGAACTGGTGACCAACGCGATCCGGCACACCGCGTCCGCACGGGTGGGGTGGCCGTGGGAGGGGCCAGGGCGGCGGGCCAGGCCGTACAGGTGGAGGTGAGTGATGAGGGGTCGGCGGTCAGCAGGCCGCGGGTGCGGCGGGGCGGGGACGCCTGCAGCGGGCGGGGGTTGTGGCTGGTGGAGCGGCTGGCGGACGCCTGGGGATACCGCGAGCACCCGCGCGGGCGAGTTGTCTGGTTCGAGTTGTGACGGGAGAAGAGATGCTGGAGTCGTTTCCGGCACTGCCGGGAGTGGACCCCCGGCGGGAGATCGTTGAGGTGTTCGCCACCCGGATCACCAGCGGGCAGATCCCGCAGGACGCGCCGATGCCGAGCACGCCGCAGCTGATGGCCCGGTTCGGCATCGCGGGTGGCACCGCCGCGCGGGTCAAGCGGGATCTGCGCGACCGAGGCCTGATCAGGTCCACACCGGGCTACGGCTACTTCGTCGGCACGCCCGAGGCGACCACCCCGCAGGCCCCGTTCGAGGAACGGGTCGAAGAGCTGTTCACCGTCCTGCGGGAACGCGTCCGCAGCGGGACGATCCCACCACACCGGCGGGTCGCCACCACCCGGGAGCTGATTATCGAGTTCCGGAGCTCCCGGGACGCCGCCGAGCACGCGTTGACCCGCCTGGCCGCCAAGGGCTGGGCCTACCGGGTGCCGTTCCGGGGCATCTTCGCCGCCCCGGCCGAGAGGTGGCCCGCCTAGACCTTGGCTACCGGGCGGCGGCCGTAGGCGTGTTGGACGAGGGTGATCAGGACTTCCTTGCCTGATTCGCGGCGGCGGGCGTCGCAGAGTAGGACGGGGATCTCGGAGCTCAGGTTGAGCGCCATCTTGACCTCGTCCAGCTTGTAGCGGGGGGCGCCGTCGAAGCAGTTGACCGCGACGATGAACGGGGTGCCCCGCCGCTCGAAGTAGTCCACCGAGGGGAAGCAGTCGGCCAGGCGACGGGTGTCGGCCAGCACCACCGCTCCCAGCGCGCCGCGCGCCAGTTCGTCCCAGACGAACCAGAAACGCTCCTGGCCGGGCGTGCCGAACAGGTAGAGCACGAAGTCGTCGCCGATGCTGATCCGGCCGAAGTCCATCGCCACCGTGGTGGTGCTCTTGGCCTCCACGCCCGACAGGTCGTCCACGCCGATGGACCGGTTGGTCAGCACCTCCTCGGTGCGCAGCGGCCGGATCTCGGAGACCGCGCCGACCATCGTCGTCTTGCCGACCCCGAAGCCGCCGGCGATCAGCAGTTTGATCGCCGTCGGCATCTTCTTGCTCTGTTCAGAGCGCGCGGAGGCCATCGAGCACCGCCCTATACATTCTCTCGTCGAGCACGTCCACCTCGGGGGCCGGCTCCTGCAGCATGATGAACCCACGGTCGAGCAGGTCGCCGAGGAGAACGCGGACCGTTCCGGCCGGCAGGTCCAGGTGAGCCGCGATCTCCGCCACCGAGAGCGGCCGTCGGCAGAGCCGGACGATCGTCAGGTGCTCCGGATCGAGGCCGACCTCCACCCCGGTCGTCTGCCGGATGGTGACCGCGAGCGTGATGAGATCCAGCTTGGCCCGCGCCTCGACGCGTCCCCGGGTCATCACGTACGGACGGACCACCTGCTCGTCGTACAGTTGCTCCTCGTTCACGGATCGCTCCTGGTAGAAGACGCCACGGACCGTGCGGGAGAGGTCAGGTACTGGCCGACCCGGGTGACCAGCATGGCCATCTCGTAGGCCACCAGACCGATGTCGGTCTGCTCCTCGCAGAGCACGGCCAGGCAGGCACCCTGCCCCGCGACCGTTACCAGCAGGTAGGCCGACTTCATCTCGATGATCGTCTGCCGGACGGGTCCGCCCTCGAAACGCTCGCTGACCCCTCGGGCCAGGCTCTGCACACCGGCCGCCACCGCGGACAAGTGCTCGGCGTCCTCCTGGGCGAGCCCACGGGAGGCGGCCAGCAACAGGCCGTCGGTGGATAACACGATGCTGTGCCGAGCCTCGCGAACCCGCCCGACAAGATCGTCCAGAAGCCAGGCCAGATCAGCGGATGCGGTCGTCATCGGTTGTCCTCATCGTCTTTCTGTTGTCCGAGCAGTCGCGCGGCCTCGGACCTTCCACGTCGCGTACCGGATTGGTACGAACCCATGATCTTTCGAATGTCTTCGGGAGAACGGTCGTCGTCCTCCTCCTCCTGGGCCTTGGGCACCTCGCGCAGGGCCGGCGTGATGCTCGCCTGGGGCACCCGGAACGGCAGTCCTGAGGGGGTGAACGACTCGGGCGCAGGCTCGGGCACTGGGGCCTCCGGGACACGCGTCGGTAAGGGCGGAGTGTCCGGCACGAGTTCGGGGCGACGACGCTGCTCGGCGATCGGGGCCACCACCGGGGCGGAGAGCGGCGGCTGCGGCGGCCGGGGCAGCGGCTCGGGCGACCCCTGCGGCTGGGTCACCACCGCCATGCGCGGCATCTCGGTGACCTGCTCGGCCGGGTGGAGAGTGAACAGATCGTCCTCGATAACCAGTTCGCGCGGGAGCAACACCACCGCGGTGGTCCCGCCGTACGGGGAGGCTTTGAGCTGGACCCGGATACCGTGCCGCTCGGCCAGCTTGCTGACCACGAAGAGGCCGAGGCGGGCGGTGGTGGAGAGGTTGAACTCCGGGGGGTCCATGATGCGCTGGTTGGCCACGTCCAGGTCCTCGGCCGTCATGCCGAGACCCCGGTCCTCGATCTCGATCGCGTAGCCGTTGGCCACCATCTGCCCGGACACCTGCACCACCGTGTACGGCGGGGAGAACGACACCGCGTTCTCCACCAGCTCGGCCAGCAGGTGGATGACGTCGCCGACGGCCCGGCCGGTCAGCTCGACCTTGCCCATGGGCAGCACGGTGACCCGGGTGAAGTCCTCCACCTCGCCGAGCGCGCCGCGTACCACGTCCACCATGGGGACGGGGTTGCGCCAGGCCCGGGCGGGCGAGGAGCCGGAGAGCACGATCAGGTTCTCCGCGTTGCGCCGCATTCGGGTGGCCAGGTGGTCGACCCGGAACAGGTCGTTGAGCTCCTCCGGCTCGTTCTCCCGGCGCTCCATCACGTCCAGCAGGGTGAGCTGCCGGTGCACCAGCGACTGGGTACGGCGGGCCAGGCTGAGCAGGATGTCGCGGATGCTCTGCCGGAGCTCGGCTTCCTCGACGGCGGTCCGGACGGCGGTCTGCTGCACGGCGTTGAACGCCTGGCCGACCTGGCCGATCACGTCGCCGCCGAACTGGAGGGGTGGCGCCTCCGCCTCGACGTCCACCTTCTCGCCGCGCGCCAGGCGATCGACGACGCTGGGCAGACGCTCGTGGGCGAGTTCGAGGGCCGCCGTGCGCAGCTTCTCCAGTTGCTGGACGAGGGCACGGGCCGTGGTGATCGACAGAATCACCGAGGTGATAACCGCGATCAACCCGAGACCACCGGCCAGGACCAGTCGCACGACCACACCGACGGCGATCGGGGTGGCTCGGTCGACCAGGTCGTCGCCCGCCGAGAGGATCGCCTTCTGCAGCTCCGCCTGAGCGGCGTCGGTCGCCGACTGCCACTGCTCGGCGTTGACGGGTGGGGCGAACCCCGCCCGCGAGCTCTGCGCGACGGCCGATTCGAGTGCCCGCAACCGGGTGAACGCGGAACCTTCCAGCACCTTCTCGAAGGGCTGGCGATCCGCGTCGGTCAACTGGCCGATCATCTGGTCCGTGACGAACCGCTGAGCGCCCATGATCTGCACGAACTGGGCGTGCTCATCGTTGCTGAACCGCCCTGCGGCGATCGCGCCCGCCAGGGTCGCGTCCTCACGGGCCAGGATTTCGCGGGCGCGGCTCAGGCCGAGGAGGGTTCGGGTGTCCCGGGCGAAGGCCTCGTCGTCGAGCGTCGCCATCGAGTCGTACATCCGGTAGACGGACTCGATGATGTCGGTGAACGCCTCGGCCGCCTGAACACGGCCGACGCGACCATCGTCGATCGATTTTCTGAGGGACGCCAGCCCGGTCAGCTTCTGGAAGGTGTCGGTGATGGCCCGCTCGCGGTTCGCGTCGACGTAGAAGCTGCTGCTGGCCGAGCGAGCCGACTCTTCGTAGTCCGCCTGCAGCGCATCGGTCCGCGCCCGCTGCGCGCCCAGTCCACTGCTGGGCTGGCGTCCGGCGCTGCCCAGGTAGACCATCGAAAGCCGGCGTTCCTTCTGGAGCTCGACGAGGAGCGGCTCGCTGGGCGCCACCACGCTGGAGTCGAGCGAGGCGACGCCGAGCAGGTTCACGCCTTCCCGTACGGTCACCCAGGCAGCGAAGGCCCAGAGCGCGGCCAGGGACACCAGCATGGCAGCGACCTTGGCGCGCACGCGGGAGTTGCGGAAGCGCATAGATTTCACCTTGCAAATCTCAACGAGAGACGCCTGGAATGTTTCGCGGCGATTACCAACGACCAACCCGCTCTGAAGATGCCTTCAGCCTGTGACTGACGGCACCCGGGGAACCCTAGCAACACCACGAAAGCCACTCAAGGCGCATTGCCCACAATGGACAAGGCGTCCCATTTTTATTGCTATAAATACCTCTTTGTCCTTTTTGGGAGTATTTGGCCCATATTGGCCTTAAGGACCGAGAAAACGGGCGGCGAGATACCTCGCCGCCAGAACGGCCGCCCGTACGATGGCGAGCGGCAGGTAGAGGTCCTTGTCGTGCCACAGGGCCGGGCCGCCGGGAGCGTCCGCCGTCCGCTCAAGGTAGGCGTAACCGTCGGCCACCGCATCGGCGTGGCGCGGATCCTCGGTGGGCCGGGTCAGCAACAGGATCTGGATCGCGTAGGCGGTCTCCTCGCGGGTGCCGCCCCACCTGCCCCAGGAACCGTCATGCCCTTGGGTGTCCAGAACCCACCGGACGGCCCGCTGGACGGCGGGCGCGGACTGCTCGCCGCCGAAATCCTCCAGCGCGAGCGCGCACGACACCGTCGCGTAGTACGGGGAGGCATGCCACCGGTCGGCCCAGCTTCCATCCGGCCGCTGATGGTCGCGCAACAGCTTGGCCAGCTTCTCCGTCGCCGTCCGGTAGTAGTCGGGGACGGCTTCGCCGCGGCCGGCCGCGTACAGTCCGAAGGCGTCCAGCACGTGCGCGTTGACGCTGACCGAAAAGCCCTGCTCGCCCGGCCAGGTGCAGAAATGGGTGTCGGTCTCGTAGCTGCGGAGGCTCGCGGGGTCATACGGCTCGCCGAGCGCGGCGAGCGCGTAGAGAGCGACCGCGGTCGTGTCCGCGTCCGCCGGCAGCCCGGCGCCCGCCGGGGTGCCGGCCGGGCCGATCGCCGCCCGCAGATCCGCCACCATCTCCGGCGGGACATCGAAGGGAATGCCCGCACGCCGCAACCAGCTCAGCACCCAGCCACGCTCGAAGACCGTGATGGGCATCCCCACCGGGACCGGGCCGCCGTGCCGCCGGGCGACCGCCTCAAGGTGCCGGCGAGCGGGGTGGGTCTTGTCGAGGAGGCCGCGATCGCCGAGCCAGGCGGCGGTGGCGGCCGGGGAGGCCCCCACCGTCCCGATCGGGGTGACGTGCACGGCGGGAGCGCCGCTGGCCGCGTCGCCCCCGATTTCGAGCGCGTGCAGGAGTTTGTCCGGCAGGTCCACGCCGGACGCCAGACGCCTGCGAATCACCAACAGGGCGGTGCCGCTCATCCCCTCAGGGAGCGGGAGGGGCGTACTGACCCGGTCGTTGATGAGGGTGATGAGGTACGGGACGATGAGCTCGATCGCCGGCATGTCCGGGTAGGCGGGCCCCGGCTCGGTCAGCCAGCGGGAGAGCACGCCCAGCGCACGGGTGACGGACTCCTCCAGCACCTCGCGGTCAACCAGCGCGTCGCCTCGGTGGAGAACCGCGAGGATGGCCTCGGTCGCGCTCAGCGTCGGCACCAGCCCGTACCCGTCCGGGGCGCCCCATGCCCCGTCCGCGCCCTGGCTGGTGAGCAGGAAGTCGACGCGCTCGGCATGGCCGACCAGCCATGGGGTGAGCGACACCAACCGGCCCGTTTCGTAGATCGACGGTGAGACCTGGCCCCAGGGGCGGGACATGAGGCTCTGCACGAGTTCCTGGGCGTCGTCCGTCCGCGGCGACGCCAGATCGTGGATGCTCACAACTCCCCCCAGTAGTCCGTGATCCCGTAGAACCCGGTGCTGTACCCGAGCTGGCGCTCTAGGTAGACAGCCTCCTGAGGGCAGGTGTCCTTCAACGGCCTGATCAGCGTCCGGCACTCGTCCATCAGCTCGGCGATCCGCGCGGTCACGTCGGCACGGCCGAGGCCCAGGGCCAGGATGTTGATGTCCCCCCAGGCGAGATCGCGCTCGGCGCTGGCGAGGTCGTTCAGCAACCGCAGGACGTACCCCACCTTGCGGCTGGCGGCGCGGAGTTCGTCCAGGTGGGCCAGGGAGCCGGGCGAGCTGGTGAAGATCCAGTGCCAGACGTTCACCAGAGAGGTCCCGTAGTTGTCCGAGTTCTCCAGATACTCCTCGGTGTCTGGTTTGGCCGAGGTCTTCTTCCAGTCCCACTCCCTCGCCTCGGCGCTCAGGTAGCGCTCCAGCTCGTCCCGCCAGACCGGCTCCAGGAGCGCGAAAGCGGGCGCGGAGGCGGGATCGTCACGCAGGTCGTCCCTCAGTTCCGCGAGGAACCCGGCGAGCGGGGTGTCGGCCGGCGCGCCGTCGGCGACCGCCAGGCAGCCGCGTACGATCGCCTGGATGTCGTCGCGTTCCTTGGCGAGATAGTCCACCAGCCAGTCGGCTCCGGAAATCCAGAGGGAAGTCCGGTTCGCGATGCGGATGCGATCCGCGGGGAGCCAGGGGGAGCCGAACGCGTTGGCGAGCGAAACCGTGCTGAAGAACCGCGGATCGAACGGGCTGGCGGGGAACAGGTCCGGATAACGGGCCGCGCATTTCTGCAGGTCACGCTGGCAGTCTGCGGCCAGGGCACAGATCCTGCCCTGCTCTGCCGCAAGGGCGATCTCGTCCACGCCCAAATCTTGCTGGGTCATGCTGTCACGCCTGTCCGAGGGGCAGCAACGCCATCTCGACCGTCCGGCCGGGCCGTACCGACGGGGCCGGGAGAGGCTTGAACGTGCCTGGGTTGACGAGCACCGGCCGGTAGCGGCTCATCAGGGCCGCCACCATGAGCGGCGCCTCGATGTAGAAGAGGTGCTGGCCGAGGCAGACGTGCGGGCCGCCGTTGAACGGGAAGTAGGCCCACCGATGCCGCCGCTCCTGGTTCTCCGGGGAGAACCGCTCCGGATCGAAGACGAGCGGGCGTTCCCAGAACTCCGCCAGCCGGTGGGTCGCGTACGGGCTGATGAGCACCTGGGAGCCCGCCTTGAGGCGCACGCCGCCGAGTTCCTCGGTCTCCGCGACCATCCTCGGCAGCATCCAGCCGGACGGATAGAGCCGCAGCAGCTCCTGGAGGACCATCTTGGTGTACGTCAGGTCGGGCAGGTGTGCGGGGCGGACGGGACCGCGGCCCACGACGCGGTCGATCTCCTCCCGGAGCTTCGCCTCGACCTCCGGGTTCTCCGCGAGTACGGGCCAGAGCCAGGTGAGCGCCATGCCCGTCGTCTCCGACGCGGCGCCGTAGATGCTGACGAGGTCGTCCCTCATCTGCTGGGTACCGATCTCGGCGCCCTTCTCGTCGCGCGACTGGCACAGGGCGGACACGATGTCCTTGCCCTCGCTGCGCTCCCGGCGGGCCTGTTCGATCACGGGGAACATGACCTCGTCGATCGTCTTGATCGAGTCGAGGAAGCGGCGGTCGCCGGGCACCCTGATCGAGTACGGCGCCGAGGGGAACAGCATGCGGAAGGCGAAGGAGGTGGCCGCCGTCGAGTAGGCGGGGGCGACCCGGTCGGCGTCCGTGTCGGAGATCCGGCTTCCGAACAGGACCTTGATGACGGCCTTGTTGACCACCCGGCCCATCTCGGCCGCGGTGTCGATGGGCTCTCCGCTCTTCTCGTGCGGCCTGAGCGCCTCGAAGCCCTCGTTGATCGTGTCGGCCAGGTCCTCGCTGAGCGCGGTCACGTACCTGGCGGTGAAGAGCGGCTGCAGGATCTTCCTGCTGGACTCCCAGCCTGGGCCGTCGCCGAGAATGCTGTTGCCGAGGAGCCGTTCGAGGGGCTTCCAGAACATGCCCTCACGCCGGTAGTTGGACCAGTTGCCCTTCATGACGTGTTGCACATGATCCGGGTGACTGATCAGATAGGGGCGGAAGAGGCCGAGATCGAGACGGACGATCTCTCCGCCGGAGGCCATCCCGATCTCCGCGAGCCCGTTCACCGGGTCGCGCATCAGCTTCGGGAGGAGACGGTGTAATCGGATGAGTCTTGCCTGCTTCGCCGGCCGCGCGCTTAGGTCGATGGACATCGCGGATGCTCCCCACATTGACGATCCGCACAGCCGAGTGGCGCTGGCGGATGGGCGCTTGAACGGTCCAAGAGGCGGGCTTCTCGTCATGTGCCCGCCGCTGCGGAGGATGGACTGTTGGTCGGGCCAGGCGACCACTCTCAGTAGCTTGTTGACGCCCTCCTGTGCCGTCCGTCTCGCATGTCGCTTGCGTCACCCTTTTCGACATCAGCGACATCACTGGCGCAGTATCACATGATCAATTCCAAGTGATCAAGATTGCACGGAAGTGACACTTTTGTAGGCGCGTGACCGAAATACATGGATCGGTCCCAATATGGCCGCATTTATGGGGATAAAGGGGGCTTTACCTGCGGGGACAGCTGTACGTAGACCCCCAATCACTGATTGGATCTTCTTCCGGCCCGCCAGTGGCAGCAAGTGAAACGTGTCACATTGACACGACCCCACGCACTACGGAGTTCCATGACCACCCCAGCCGTCCTCCGCGCCGCCCTCACCGGCACCCTCGCCCTGGCCCTGCTCCTCCTGCTCGGCGCGATCTTGGACCCTTCCAAGGACGGCTCCTTCACAACACCTTCCGCAGCCACCTCGGCCGGATCTGGAGCGTCTTCCGCAGGCACGCCTGTTGGATCCGGAGTGCCTTCCACAGACGTCCCCGCTGGGTCCGGAACACCTTCCGAAGACGCCTCCGTTGGACCCGGCACGCCTTCCATAGACGTTCCCGCTGAATCCGGGGCAGACGTCCCCGCTGAACCTGGAACACCTTCCGTGGGCGGCTCCGGTAGGCCTGGAGCCTCTTCCGCAGGCGACCCCGCCGAGCCTAGAACGCCTTCCGCAGGCGACCCCGCTGAGTCCGCAAACGACCCCGCTGGGCCTAGGACACCTTCCGCAGGCGCTCCCGCTGGAGTCATGGAATCCCTGATCTACCCCGGGCTGGATGCGGTGCTGGTTTCACCAAGTCGGGCGGGGTGGGTGGATTTATTGGTGTATGTGCCTTTATGGCTGGGCTTGTTCTTGGCAGGGTCGTGGGCGATGCTGCGGCGGAGCAACTCATCCGCATTTTTCGCGACCTGGGGCGTTGTCGTATTGGCGGCGATGATTGCCCGCTTCGGCGCTTCTTTGATGGCCGCGATTGGGAGCGTTCCCAAATGGTCGACCGTACTCTTCGCGGCCTGGTCGATGGGCGCTACGGGGCTGTCCGCGGGGCTGGTGGGGTGGCCTGCCGCAGTTCCGGCCTGGTTTCTGATGCGGCGTGGCAAACGGGCAGGACACCAGGGCGAACGGGCGAACCTGCGGGACGAAGGGATGAACCAGCGGGGCGAACCGACAGACCGGCAAGGCGAAGGGATGAACCAGCGGGGCGAACCGGCAGACCCGCGGGGCGGAAGGATGAACCTGCGAGGCGAACCGGCAGACCCGCAGGGCGGAAGGATGAACCTGCGAGGCGAACCGACGGACCGGCGGGGCGAACCGACGAGGCGGCGGGGCGAACGGGCGGGGCGGCGGGGCAAGCCCGTGCCGGAGTTGACGGTGTTCGCGGCTTTCGCGGGGGTTGGGGGCCTGCTTCTGGTCGCGCGGGCGTGGTGGACGCACTCCCCGGTCGGATACGCCTTCGGGGACGGGTGGTGGTTCGTCGCCCCCACCCCGGAGGCCGGGGTGATCAACGGGTTACTCGGATTGGGCGTGTTCCTCGCTTTCGTCCACGTGCTCTCCGGACGGTTCACGATGGGACCCGACCGACTGACCACCTTCATCGGCGCCTGGCTGGCCTGCACCTGCGCCGGACTGGCCCTGGGTGTCGTCCAGAGCATGCTCGCCCTCTTCGCCTCCGACCCAGCGGAAACCCTCTCCAACGACCTCTGGCCCCTGCCGGCCACCCTCCTCCGCCTGTCAATCGCCCTGGCCTACGGCACCACCATCGGCCTCATAGCCGCAATCGCCCTGATCCTCCTCCCCCACACCCTCCGTACCCCCGGAGCACCGATCACCACACTCGCCCTCACCGTCCTACTCACCACGCTCCAGCCACCCGACACCGCCTTCTCCGAAGGCAACGTGACACGAGCGGCATCCAGCGCTCCTTCAGATCTCCGTGCAGAGAGCACCAATCTCCTCGCCAGAAACACCAATCTCCCCTCGGGAAACGCCAACTTCCCCACTGAGAGCGCCGATCTCCCTGCGGGCAGCGCCAGTCTCCCTGCGGGCAGCGCCGGTCTCCCTGCGGGGAACGGCGATCTTTCTGCGGGCAGCGGCAGCGGCGCTCGTACTGGTCGCGCTGAGGACCCCCTACCCCGACTTTCGGTGGCGGCGCCCGCCATCGTCGATGTACGAGGACGGCAGGTGTTGCTGCGGGGGGTGAACGTGGCGCAGGGGGACGCGGGCAAAGAGGACCTTCGGCTGATGGCCGAGTTGGGGTTCAGCGTTGTTCGGCTTGGGGTCTCGTGGGGGCGGTTGGAGCCGAACCCTGGGGTGACCGATCAGGCGTACCTGGAGAAGGTGAAGGAAACGGTCAAGTGGGCCGCCGAGGCCGAGCTGTATACCGTGATCAATCTGCGGGCGGATGGGGGGCTCTACGCCGATCAGGAGGATGTGCAACCTCGGCTGCTGGCGACCTGGGCCCGGCTGGCCACGACCTTCGCGGCATCGTCATCGGTGGCGGGCTTCGACCTGCTCGACGAGCCGGGCACCGGCGCCCAACTACCGGCGATCTCGTCGCTGCTGCTCGGCCACTACTACGAACGGGCGATCACCTCGATCAGAACGGCCGAACAAGCCGCCCAGGGCTTCCCCCACCTGATCTTTTTCCAACCCGCCCGGCCTTGGACCGGCTTCGACCCCACACCCCCGCCGGGCTTCGCCACCGACCCCAACCTGGTCTTCGCCCCGCACCCCACGGACCAGAACCTGGTCTCCATCGAACGCGGCGTCACCCTCGCCCACCGAATGGCCCTGCGCTACCGCACCGCCCTCTGGTCCGGCACCTGGAGCGCCAAAGACCGCCCCGCCCTGTACGGCTACACCACCGCCGAGGACACCACGATGACCGGCGGCGCCTACCAGCACTGGAAGCAGCCCAACTGCGACGCCCCGGCCAGCCTCAACCCTGTCGACTGCGCCACCGGCGAACCGCTGCCCCCATCCCGAGAGCTGCTGACCGCCGCCACCCGCGCCTACCCCCGGGCAACACCCGGCCGCCTGACCTCGCTCCGATCGGCCCCCTACCGCCGAGCCCTCCGCCTGACGGCCACCGCGGCCGACGGCCAGTGCACCCTCGACGTGTGGGCCCCCGGCCAGACCCGCCCAAGCGTCTCCGCCACCGGAGTCACCGGCATCGCCTTCCACCAGACCACCGGCGGCTGGCGCATCACCGGCTGTCCCTCCGGCGACTACACCCTCGAACTCACCTAGCCGGCGGTCACCAGCAAGGCGATGCCCAGCAGGATGAGCACCGGGATCATCCACACAACGACCTCGGCGGCGAACTCCTTGTACATGAGAATCCTCTCGGTTCAGCGGGTAGCCATACGTTCCGCAGCATATAAGGCGCCTCGAAACCAGCGAACGCCGCGCCGTACGGTCAGCGCGGCACAAAGTACGTCAGAGCGGCACCAACGCGTACGCCACCTGCCCCGAGCGCAGGGCGGCGGGTTCGTAGCCGACGGCGACCAGCACCCGGCGGCGGATCCCGGCGGTGTAGAGCCACTCGGCGCTGACCGGACGGTGGAAGGCCCGCCCGTCGGGCAGCTCGATCGCGACATCGTCGTGCCCGATGTGCACCCGGAACCCGGGCGGTTCCGAGGTCACCGTGCCGGGGGCCGGATCGAGACCCAGTTCCAGCGCGAGCGACGGCATCGTGAGCGGCGCCCGTGGGTCGGCGGTCTCCAGCAACAGGATCGCCTCCTCGTCACCGGACCCGGCCGCCCGCGCGACCACCGCCGTCATGTACAGCATGGTCACGCACAGTACCCGACAGCACCGACACATTCGCCTGTCAGGATCAGGACATGCGTTACATCGTCATCGGCGCCGGAGCCGTGGGCGGAACCATCGGCGCCCGGCTCTTCGAGAGCGGCCACGACGTGGTGCTCGCCGCCCGAGGCGCCCACCTGGCCGCCCTCCGCGACCGGGGCCTCACCTTCGCCACCCCCGGCGGCACCCGCACCCTCCCCATCCCCGCCGTAGCCGACCCCCGGGAGCTCACCCTCACCCCCGACGACGTCCTCATCCTCGCCGTCAAGACCCAGGACAGCGCCGCCGCCCTCGACCTCTGGTCCACCGCCCCCGTCACCGGCGGCGGCACCGCCGCCGACCGCCTCCCCCTCGTCTGCGCCCAGAACGCCGTCGAGAACGAACGCCTCGCCCTCCGCCTCTTCACCACCGTGTACGGCATGCTCGTCTGGCTCCCGGCCCTCCACCTGGACCCGGGCACCGTCGCCGCGTACGGCGCTCCCCTCTCCGGCATGCTCCCCCTGGGCCGTTATCCACAGGGTGTGGACAACTTCGCCGAACACCTGGCCGCGACCCTCTCCAACAGCTCCTTCGAAAGCTGGCCCGACCCAGCCATCATGCGCTGGAAATACGCCAAACTCCTCGGCAACCTGGGCAACGCCATCGAAGCCCTGGTCGGCCACGCCCCCGGCGCCGAAACCCTCCACCACGCCGCCGTAACCGAAGCCCAAGCCGTCCTGAACGCCGCCGGAATCCCCTACGCGACCCCCGAAGAAGAAGAATCCCGCCGCGGCGACGCCGTCAGCCTCCACCCCATCGAGAACATCCCCCGCCCCGGCGGCTCCTCCTGGCAGAGCCTCGCCAAATCCAGCGGCACCATCGAATCCCCCTACATCAACGGCGAAATCGCCCTCCTAGGCCGCCTCCACAACATCCCCACTCCGATCAACACCACCCTCCAAACCCAATCCACCCGCCACGCCCAACAACACCTCCCGCCGGCCTCCATGCCCCTGCCCACCCTCCAACACCTGATCGACCAGGCCACCTGACGTTGGTCACATGGGTGTCTGGATGGTGAAGCCGCAGGGAAGCTCCAGGCGGTGCCGGCTCAGCAGACCGGGGTCGGCGAGGATCGCGGTTGTCGGTCCGTCGGCGGCGATGGTCCCGCTGGACAGGATCACGGAGCGTTCACACAGTTCGAAGGCATAAGGCAGGTCGTGGGTGACCATGAGAACGGTGATCTCCAGATCGCGCAGGATGTCGGCCAGTTCGCGGCGGGCGGCCGGATCCAGGTTGGAGGAGGGTTCGTCCAGGACCAGGATTTCTGGCTCCATGGCCAGCACCGTCGCCAGGGCGACACGGCGCCGCTGGCCGCCGGACAGGTGATGCGGTGGCCGGTCGATCATGTCGAGCATGCCGACGCGCTCCAGCGCCTCCTGGACCCGCAGTTCCAGTTGCCGGCCGCGAATGCCGAGGTTGGCCGGGCCGAACGCCACGTCTTCGCGGACCGTCGGCATGAACAACTGGTCGTCGGGGTCCTGGAAGACCAGTCCGACACGGCGGCGGATCTCCCGCAGGTTCTCACGGGTCACCGGCAGTCCGCCCACGGAAACCGTGCCGAGGCTGGGGGCGAGGATGCCGTTCAGGTGCATCACCAGCGTGGTCTTCCCCGCGCCGTTGGGGCCGAGCAAAGCGACCCGTTCCCCCCGCTCGATGGACAGGTCCACACCGAACAGCGCCTGGGTGCCGTCCGGGTAGGCGTGCATCAGGCCTTGGACCAGCAGCGAGTTCACAACAGTCCTCCGAGCAGTACGGCAGCGGCGGCGGTGGGGAGCATCGCGGCCAGGGCCCACTGGGCCGCGGTCCCCCGCACGTCATGGATGATCGGCATGGTTCCGGTGTAGCCGCGGCTGAGCATGGCCAGATGCACGCGTTCGCCGCGCTCGTAGGAGCGGATGAACAGGGCTCCGGCGGAACGGGCCACGACGGGCAGGTGCCGGAGGTCCCTGGCCACGAAGCCACGCGATTCGCGGGCGATGCGCATCCGGCGCATCTCGTCCACGATCACATCCAGGTAGCGCAGCATGAAGGCGGCGATCTGCGTCAGCGGCGCGGGGAGGCGCATCCGCTGGGCGCCGAGCAAAAGGGCGCGCGGCTCGGTGGTGGCGGCCAGCAGGATCGATGCGATGACCCCCAGGGTGGCCTTGGCCAGGATGTTCCATGCGGCGAGCAGACCGTCGGCGCTCATCTCCAGGCCAAGGACGATCAGGCGGTCCCCTTGCGCCAGGAAGGGCAACGCCAGCGCGAAGATGACGAACGGCACCTCGACCACCATCCTGCGCGCCAGGAAGGCCGGAGGAATACGCGCGGCCACGGCCACTGTGGCCAGCAGCAGGGCGTAGAGGCCGAACGCGGGGAACCGCGTGGGATCGGTGGCCACGACGACAAGGGTGAACGCGATCATCGAGGCGAGCTTGCACTGCGGCGGCAGCCGGTGGATCGTCGTGTCACCCGGGCTATGGAGCCGGTGGATGTGTCCTGCGGCCACGGGTCACGGCTCCGTGGTCACTGACTCGGTGGTTGCAGACTCGGTGGTCTGCTGCTCACCGGGCCGAGCCTCGGCGGAGGTCTGAGCAAGACGCCTGCGGCGTTCCCTGCGGTGCACCAGCCAGGCCACCCCACCCCCCACGAGCAGCGAGGCCCCCACCCCCAGCAGACCCGCCAGTCCCGCCGACAGTCGTTCGTCCTCGACGCCTTCGACGCTGTAGTCGGCCAGCGGGGAGCCGGCCAGGGGATGGTCTTTGGCCTGGGACAGGAAACCCAGGTCGGAGGCGACCCGCTCCAAACCGTCAGGGCTGGCCGAGGCGTAGAAGCTGACCACACCCGCGAGTACCGCGGCCGCGGCCACTCCGCCGAGCAGGAACGGCCGGGCCTTGGATGTCTCGGCGCGGCCGGTTCGATGCTGGGCGACCGGGACCGGCTCCCCGGAGGCCGTACGCAATTGGGCTCGCCTGATCAGCCCACGGGCCCCGTAGACCAGGTCGGGCCGTACGGCGAGCACGGTGGTCACGGTCAGCGCCGTGATGGCACCTTCGCCCAGGCCGATGATCACGTGTACGCCACCCATGGCCAGAGCGACCTTCAGCGGATCGATGGAGGAGGTCCCGCCGATCGCGTACATCGCGGTGAAGACCAGCGCGGACGCCGGCACCGAGACAGCGGCTCCGACGAAGGCAGCCACACCGATACCGGTACGGCTGCGCGGAAGGATCGCGCCGGCCGCGCGGAAGGTTCCGTATCCCATCAGGACCGTCACCAGCCCCATCAGGGTGATGTTGATGCCCAGCGCGGTCAGACCGCCGTCGGCGAAGAACAGGGCCTGAACCGCGATGACCACCGCGACGCAGAGGAACCCGGTGTACGGCCCGACCAGGATCGCCGCCAGGGCGCCGCCGAGGAGGTGGCCACTGGTCCCGGCGCCGACGGGAAAATTGAGCATCTGGGCGGCGAAGACGAACGCGGCCACCAGCCCGGCCATCGGCGCCATCCGCTCATCCAGTTCCCTACGCGCCCCGCGCAGGCAAACGGCGATACCGCCTGCGGCCACCGCCGCGCCCGCCACCGATAGTGCGACGGTGAAGAAACCGTCGGGTACGTGCACCAAGTCCTCCGGATTCCAGCTCAACGCGAACGAAAGTCGCGCCAGCCGTCGGTTCGTCTGTGGCCGTGCTCGCCCCGGGGGACAGCGATCACCGCAACCGAAGTACGGGCAGCGCCTGGTGACGCTGACCCGTCAAGATGTATGCACTCGTGAATATGTCAGAGGCAGCCGAGCCGCGATCCGCATCCGTACAGGCGGGGCTGAAACCAGGGGTCGGCATGGAGATGTCTTGACGATCAACGGGCGGCCGGGGGGGGAGCCGGGGCCCGCATGGGCGGGTTACTCGTGACGCGGAATGTGGGAGACCTCGTGGTCGGCGTGGTGGACCGCTTCGGCGATCAACGCCCGGATGTGCGAATCACGAGCCCGGTAAAGCACGCGCCTGCCCTCTCTCCGGCAGGCGACCAGCCCGGCCAGCCGTAGCTTGGCCAGATGCTGGCTGACCGCGGGACGAGCGGCCCCCACCGCAGCGGCCAGGTTTCCCACGTCATGTTCACCATGGGACAGGGCCCACAGCAGGCGAAGCCGGGTGGCGTCGCAGAGCATTCGAAATGCCGTGATCGCCACCTCTACCTGGGCATCGGTCGGCTGGCTGTGGTCTGTTCGCTGCTGCATGGTTAACGCACCTAACATGTAATCGCGTGCGCATATGAATACATATCAAGGGGATAACCCTTCTGTCACCCGCGCTCCCAACAGATGGAAACGAGGAGCAGATGAGCGTGCGCAGCCCGCGATCCTCCCACCACCATGAACACGGCCATGAACACGGCCATGGACATGGACACCAGACCCCTGGCCACCGATCCCCCAGCGGCACCATAGGCGAACGCCTACGTCACCTGGTAACGCCACACAGCCACGCTGTCGCGGACCGGACCGATCACGCGCTGGAAACCAGCCGCCGCGGCATGCGCACCCTGGCGATCTCCTTCGCCCTGCTCACCGTCACCGCGCTGGCACAAGTGGCGGTCTTCATGGTGTCGGGGTCGGTGGCCCTGCTCGGTGACACCTTGCACAACTTCGCCGACGCCCTCACCGCGGTGCCTTTGGCGATCGCCTTCACGGTGGGCCGCAGGACGGCTTCACGCCGGTTCACCTACGGCTTCGGCCGGGCGGAGGATCTCGCCGGGATCGTCATCGTCGTCGTCATCGCCGCTTCGGCGGGCCTGGCCGGCTACGAGGCGGTCCATCGTCTGCTCAACCCCGAACCGGTGCGGTCGCTGGGCTGGGTGGCCGCCGCCGGAGTGATCGGCTTCCTGGGCAACGAGTTGGTGGCCCGCTACCGCATCAAGGTCGGCCGGGAGATCGGCTCCGCGGCATTGGTCGCCGACGGGCTGCACGCCCGCACCGACGGCTTCACCTCACTGGCCGTCGTGGTCGGCGCCGCCGGAGTCTGGGCCGGCTGGCCGTACGCCGACCCGATCATCGGCCTGCTCATCACCGTGGCCATCCTCTACGTGCTGCGGGATGCCGCCCGCGAGGTCTACCACCGGCTGATGGACGCCGTCGACCCCGCGCTGATCGCCCAGGCCGAGCACATCGTGGCGGAAACACCCGGCGTGCGTGGCGTCGGCTCGCTGCGCATGCGGTGGATCGGTCACTGCCTGCGCGCCGAGGTCGATCTCCTGGTGGACCACCGGCTCAGCGTCGTACAGGCCCATGCCATCGCGGCGGAAGCCGAACATCGCCTTATCCATCACCTGCCACGGCTTACTGCCGCGACCGTGCATGCCGACCCCGACGGGCCGGCCGAACACGACCACCACGCCGACCTCGCCGAACATCGCTTGGCCCTGTCCTGACCCGGATCGATGCCGAGAGCGGTGGCAGTCGTGGTGCGCCTGCCACCGCCCGCCATCGCCCGCCATCGCCTGGCCTTCCCCACGGTCTACCTGACTGTCGCCCGATGGCACGCTGAAGTCCTCCACGTCCGTCTCAAGCTGCCGGGACGACGGCTTGCTCGGTGACGGCCTCGTGCCCTTGGCCCCAATGATCCGGTCGATCGCGGTCCGTCGTCCCGGGGTTCTGCCGAGGGGGCCGCGCGTTCCGAGGTGGGTTGAAGGTGAACCCGCTGTGAGCGTGGGTTTGCGTACCGTTTGCGCATCCGTTTGGTGAATCCGGGCAAATCGGCTTTACGGGAATTCGGTGGCGTTCTAGGTTCGGTGCCGTGGACAAGGAGCGCCGGGAGGCCGCGAGGCGGTACGGTAGCGCGCTTCCTGATGGCGTTGAGGTTATGCGGGTGTGGGCTCCCCGCGATCCGGAGTTCCTTCGTAAGCAACTGGGCGACGCCGATCTGGCTGTGTGGGCCGAGGACGACGTGTTGCACGTGCTCTGGCGGGGCGAGGCTCGGCAGGTCGAGTTGATCGGAGGTGTCCGGCCTGCGTTGTGGCGGGTGAACGGGAACGACGACCTCTGGGAGGCGTCGTTACGGGTTCGCGGGCTGGACGAGGCCGTGATCGAAGTGGTGCCTTACGTGAACGGACAGAACATGATGGAGGAGGCCTGCTGGCACGGGCCGCACGCGCCTGAACCCCGCCCTCTCGCGCGCCCCCTGAAAGGCACCTTCGAACACCACGAACTCGACTTCTCCGGGCGCCCCCGCACGATCACTCTCTACCGGCCCCCGCTCGGCGGCGGCCTGGTTCCGGCCATCTGCGTCGCCGACGGCGGCTCGGTCAACGGTTTCGCCTACACGGTGGAACCGGCGATCCTGGCCGGAGCGATGCCCCCCGTGGTCCTGGTCGGCATCGACAGCGATCACGGCGACGGCAACCGTTCGGGCCCCCCGTCCTACCCGGACCCCCGGGCACGCGAGTACATCCCCGACGCCGACCCCGCCCGCTTCGCCGAACACCTGACCTTCGTCATCGACGAGGTCATCCCCTGGGCCGAGGAACGTTTCCCCGCCTCCGGCCACTGGATGACCGGCGGATACTCCAACGGCGCGGTCTGGGCCCTCACCGCCGCGCAACGCCGCCCCGACATCTTCACCGGCGTGGCAGCCCTGAGTCCCGGCATCCCACCCCCTGCCGAAATCCACACCCTCGGCCGCCACTACATCGCCGCCGGCACCCTGGAATCCGGTTTCCGCTCCGCCGCCGCCGAATGGGCCCGCCGCCTCACCGTCGCCGGCAATCGCGTCCGCCACGAAGAATGGATAGGCGGCCACGACCACTACTGGTGGACCCAACACTTCCCCACCGCCCTCGAATGGCTCCTCACCCAACCCTGAAACCCACCCCCCCGACTCCACCCTCGTTCAACTTCCCCCTTGTACGGCTTCGCCGTCGTTTGGCGTGGTTGTCCCACCCACCCTTCTAAGCCTCCGGCCCGGGCCCGGCTTACGCCGGGACAGATGGTTACACGGCAACCAGGACTTTCGCATGCTGGACGGCCACCGCCCATCCCGGCGGAGCCGGGCCCCCGACCGGAGGTCGACCAAGGGTGGGTGGGTGGGAGTGCCACAGCAACCAGTCCGACCGGGCCAGAGGAGGGTAACCAGCCATTCCGGCGGAGCCGGATCCGAGCGAAGGCCAACCGCGGGCTGGGTGGGTGGGAGTCCCAGGGCAATCATGTGACCGGGGCCTTCGGTGCGTTTCGTTGGGTGTTCTAGGGTCGGCGTCATGACTGGGACCAATTGGGCGGGGAATGTGGCATACACCGCCTCCGCAATTCACCGGCCGGCTACGGTCGCCGAGCTTCAGGGGCTGGTGGCGGGTGGGGAGCGCATTCGTGCCCTCGGGACCCGGCACTCCTTCAACAAGCTGGCCGACAGTACTGGCGAACTTGTCGAGCTTTCCGGTCTGCCGTCGGTCGTTGAGGTGGACTCAAAGGCCGCGACCGTACGCGTCTCCGCGGGGCTGCGCTACGCCGACCTCGGCCGTACCCTGCATGAACACGGCTTCGCTCTGCCCAACCTTGGTTCGCTGCCGCACATCTCGGTAGCGGGCGCCTGCGCCACCGGCACTCACGGATCGGGCGTGGGCAATCAAAACTTGTCGGCGGCGGTCTCAGCGCTGGAACTGGTGACCGCCGACGGCGACCTGCTCACGCTCACCCGCCAGGACCCGCGCTTCCCCGGCGCCGTCGTCGCCCTCGGTGCACTCGGCGTGGTGACCCAGCTGACCCTGGACCTGGTCCCCACCTTCGAGGTCCGGCAACGGGTGTACGTGGACCTCCCGCTGCTGAACGACAAAGTCGACCAGATACTGGCCTCCGCCTACAGCGTGAGCCTCTTCACCGACTGGCGCGAACCGATCGCCGGCCAGATCTGGGTGAAACGCCGCGACGGCGACCCCGCCCCAGACCTCACCCCCGCCGCCCACCCAATGCACCCGGTCCCCGGCATGCCCCCGGACAGCTGCACCGACCAGGACGACCTCCCGGGGCCCTGGTACACCCGCCTCCCCCATTTCCGCCCAGACCGCATCCCCAGCGCCGGCGACGAACTCCAATCAGAATTCATGATCGCCCGCACCGACCTGACCGAAGCCCTGGCCGCCCTCACCGAGATCCGCGCCCGCATCCACCCCGTACTGCTCATCTCCGAGATCCGCACCATCGCCGCCGACGACCTCTGGCTCAGCCCCTGCTACCAGCGCGACAGCGCCGCCCTGCACTTCACCTGGAAGCCCGACCCCACCGCCGTACTCCCCGTGGTCGAACAGATCGAGACCGCCCTCGCCCCTTTCGCCCCCCGCCCCCACTGGGGCAAGATCTTCACCCGCCCCGGCCACTACGACCGTCTGGACGACTTCCGCGCCCTGACAACCGAACTCGACCCGTCCGGCAAGTTCGGCAACACGTTCCTCCTGCCTTTCACACGCCACGACTGACGTAACACAAACGGCTCCCGCTGTGCGCAGCGGGAGCCGTTGAGGTGGTACGTCAGACCTGGCCGGCCTTCTCCAGCGCCTCGCAGCAGGTGTTGGTGATCAGGCGGGTGACCACGTACGGGTCGACGTTGGCGTTCGGCCGACGGTCCTCGATGTAGCCCTTCTTGTCCAGCTCGACCTGCCACGGGATGCGGACCGAGGCGCCACGGTTGGAGACGCCGTAGCTGTAGACGTTGTAGGGGGCGGTCTCGTGCAGACCGGTCAGACGCTGCTCGATGCCGAAACCGTACCCGGCGATGTGCTCCTCGACCTTGCCCTCGCCGCCGAGCGCCTCGCAGGCGGTGATGATGGCGTCGTAGCCCTCCCGCATGGCCCGGGTGGAGAAGTTGGTGTGCGCCCCGGCGCCGTTCCAGTCGCCCTTGGCCGGCTTGGCGTCCAGGGTGGCCGAGACGCCGAAGTCCTCGGCGATGCGGTAGAGCAGGTAGCGGGCCATCCACATGTGGTCGGACACCTCGACCGGGTCGGCGGGACCGATCTGGAACTCCCACTGGCCGGGCATGACCTCGGCGTTGATGCCGGAGATCTTCAGGCCCGCCTCGATGCAGGCGTCCAGGTGCGCCTCGACGATGTCACGGCCGACCACCTCGTCGGCGCCGATGCCGCAGTAGTACGGCCCCTGCGGCCCGGGGAAGCCGCCGACCGGGAACCCGTACGGGCGGCCGTCCTTGAAGAAGGTGTACTCCTGCTCGATGCCGTACCAGGAGTCCTGCCCGGCGTACTTCTCGGCGACCGGGGTGAGCTGGGCGCGGGTGTTGGTGGGGTGCGCGGTGCCGTCCGGGTTGTAGACCTCGCAGAGGACGAGCACGTTGTCGCCGCCGCGGATCGGGTCCGGGCAGGAGAAGACGGGCTTGAGCACGCAGTCGGAGGCGTGGCCCTCGGCCTGGTTGGTGCTGGATCCGTCGAAACCCCAGGTCGGGAGCTCGGCCCCGTCCGCCAGCACCTTGGTCTTGGATCGGAGCTTGGCTGTCGGCTCAGTGCCGTCGATCCAGATGTACTCAGCCTTGAAAGCCACGTCGTTCCCTTCATCAGTACGCGACCCTGATCGATAGCCGCCACGCCCGAGATTCCCAAGCCGCCGTTTCCCATCGATTGCCCGAATGTGAACACGGTGTGACGGTCATAACTGACGGTGACTCCAGGTATTCACCGGAATGTCGCGATCATTGTCAGTTCTGATCGCTTGGGGCTCCATTTGGCGCTAGCGTCGGGCCTCGTCGGGGCTTTTGACGGCGATGTCAAGGACGATGTCTCAGGAGATGATCCAGATGCGTACCGAACCCCCCTTCCGCGCCGACCACGTCGGCAGCCTGCTGCGACCCGAATCCCTGCTCCGGGCGCGGGACGCGTTCCGCCAGGGTGACAGCACCGCGGCCGAGTTGCGGGCCGCCGAGGACGAGGCGATCCGGGAGGTGGTGCGGGCGCAGCGCGACGCGGGGCTCCAGTCGGCCACCGACGGGGAGTTCCGGCGGGCGTCCTGGCACATGGACTTCATCTACCGGCTGGGCGGGGTCACCCAGGCCACCGACGAGCTGATCACCGTACGGTTCCGGAACGAGCAGGAGGAGCTGGAGTTCGCGCCCCCGGCGTTACGGGTGGCCGAGCCGATCCGGCTGACCGAGACGATCTTCGCCGACGACTTCACGTTCCTGCGGGACAACGCCCCGGAGGGAATCACCCCCAAGCTGACCATCCCGTCCCCGAACATGGTCCACTACCGGGGCGGCCCCGCCTCCATCGACCAGGCGGTCTACCCCGACCTGGAAGAGTTCTGGAACGACCTGGCCGCCGCGTACAACGAGGAGGTGCACCGGCTGGCCGCGCTGGGCTGCCGATACCTCCAGTTCGACGACACCAGCCTGGCGTACCTGAACGACCCCGCGCAGCGGGCCGAGATCGCGGCGCGCGGGGACGACGCCGACCACCTGCACCTGCGCTACATCAAGCAGATCAACGCGGCGCTGGCGAACCGCCCGGAGGGGCTTCGGGTCACCACGCACATGTGCCGGGGCAACTTCCGCTCCTCCTGGGCGGCCGAAGGCGGGTACGACTTCGTGGCCGAGGCGCTCTTCGGGGAACTGGCCGTGGACGGCTTCTTCCTGGAGTTCGACGACGAACGGTCCGGCGGGTTCGAGCCGCTGCGCTTCGTGCCCAAGGACAAGCACGTGGTGCTCGGCCTGATCACCACCAAGCGCGGCCAGCTGGAGTCCAAGGACGAGCTGAAGCGCCGGATCGAGGAGGCGAGCAAGTTCATCGACCTCGACCAGCTCTGCCTGTCCCCGCAGTGCGGCTTCTCCTCCACCGTGGAGGGCAACGTGCTCACCCACGAGGAGCAGTTCGCCAAGCTCCGCCTCATCGTCGAGACGGCACAGGAAGTCTGGGGGTAGCCCCCTACTCGGCGGCGGCGCTCGTGATCAACGCGAAGCGGGCGCCGTGCGGGTCGGTCAGCACCGCGAAGCGGCCCACGCCCTCCACATCCATGGACGGCATCAGCGGCATCGCGCCGTGGGCCTCGGCGCGGGCGATGGTGGCGTCGACGTCGGGCACCTCGAAGTAGGGCAGCCAGTGCGCCCGATCACCCGGCTCCGCCGGCATGATCCCGGCCACCTCGGACTGCTCGCCGACGGGCAGCGAGCAGAGGATGTAGGTGAGGCCCTCCCCGAACGGCTGCTCGACGATCCGCCAGCCGAGCACCTCGGCGTAGAAGGAGCGCACCGCGTCGGGCTCCGGCACGTAGACCTCGGTCCAGCCGAGCGAGCCCGGCTCGGTGACCTGCTCGAGACCGGCCGTGTCGCCCGGCTGCCAGACGGCGAACTGGGCGCCCTCGGGGTCGGTGAAGGCGGCCATGCGCCCATGCGTGAAGACGTCGCCGGGGGCGACCCGCACGGTGCCGCCGTTCTCGATGACCGTCTTGGCGGTGGCGTCGGCGTCGGGGGTGTTGAAGTAGATCGTCCAGGCCGGGGTGGCGCCCTCCTCGGTGAGCGGCCCCAGCGCCGCGACGATCTTGCCCTGGTTCCGGAAGAAGCCGTAACCGCCCGCTTCGGGCCCGGCCGAATCGAACGTCCAGCCGAGAACGGCGCGGTAGAAGCCAACGCTGGCCTCGGTGTCCGGCGAGCCCAGGTCGAGCCAGTTGGGGGCGCCCGGGGTGAAGTCGGTGGTCAACATGGAATGCTCCCTTGCATCCACTGCGGTGACGAGTCAGCCACACCCTGCCACGCGCCACCGACATTTTCGCCAGCGCCGGACGCCGGCCGGTGGGACGGATGTCGCACAAGTGACGGGACAGCTGAACGGCGCCGATGACAGCTGGTCCAGGTGCGCTGTTGATAGTGCTATGCCCCTCTACGTTAATCCCCTGTCGGTAAAGTGCCTCTGTAGCGGCAGGCAACTGATCATGGTGTGTGGGCATGGATGGTCATACCGCGCCCCTGATCGGTCGCCGGGGCGTACTGAAGGATCTGCACGGCGAACTCGACCGGAGCATGGCCGGAGCGTTCGGTCTGGTGGCCCTGGTGGGCGAGCCCGGCGCGGGCAAGACCCGGCTGCTGGCCGAGCTGGACGCCACCGCCCGCGGCCGCGGCCACCTCTCGCTGGGCGGCAGGGCGGCCGAGTTCGAGCGGGTCACGCCGTTCAGCGCGCTGGTGGACGCGCTGGACGGGCACCTGGAGACCCGGCGTGAGGAGATCCGCCCCGATTCGCTGCTGGCCACCGTCTTTCCGGCGCTGGGCGCGTCGGACGAACCCGTGGAGGACCGCAGCGGGCTGGCCCGCTACCGCCTCTACCGGGCGATCATCGCCATGCTGGAGCGGCTGGCCGAGCCGTCCGGGCTGGTGCTGGCCCTGGACGACGTGCACTGGGCGGACGGCAGCACAGTGGAGTTCCTCGACCACGTGGTCCGCCACCCGCCCAGGGCCCCGGTGCTGATCACCGTCGCGTACCGGCCCAACCAGGCGCCGCCGCACCTGCACACCGGCGGCCGGCGGATCACGGTCGGCCCGCTCAGCCCGGCCGAGGCCGACGAACTGCTCGGCCCGCACATCAGCCGCAGCCGCCGCCAGGCCCTGTACGAGGCCAGCGGCGGCAACCCGCTCTACCTCCAGGCGCTGGCCCGCATCGAGGCCGGCGACCTGCCCGCCACCCTGCTCAACGCGATCCAGCGCGAGCTGGCCGACCTGCCCCCCGATGCCCTGCTGGTGGCCCAGTCGGCCGCGGTGGCCGCCGACGAGTTCGAGCCGCTGCTGGCCGCGGTGGCCGCCGAGCTCACCGACACCACCACCCTGACCGCGGTGGACGAACTGGTCGCCCGCGACCTGGTCCGCCCGATGCCCACCGGCGGCCGCTTCCGCTTCCGCCACCCCCTGGTACGGCAGGCCGCCTACGAATCGGCCGCCCCCGGCTGGCGCCTGCTCGCGCACGCCCGCATCGCCCAGCACCTGGCGGCCGTGGGCGCCCCCGCCACGGTCCGGGCCCACCACGTCGAGCGCTCGGGCTCCTTCGGCGACCGCGAGGCGGTGGCGGTCCTGGTGGAGGCGGCCCGTGCGGTCGCCACCACGGCCCCCGCGACCACCGCGCACTGGCTGCAGGCGGCGGTCGACCTGATGCCGGACGACCAGGACGGCGGAGCGCAACGGCTGGACCTGCTGCTGGAGCTGGCCAGGGGCCAGACGGTCAGCGGCGACCTGGCCGCCGGCCGGGAGACCGCCTACCAGGTGCTCAGCCTGCTCCCCCGGGACGAGTACGCCAAGCGGGCCCAGGCGGCCCGGTTCTGCGCGCTGGTGGAGCGCCTGCTCGACCGCCCGCAGCAGGGCCGCGCGGTGCTGCTGGCCGAGCTGCGCACGGTCCCCGACCCCCGGCTGCCGGCCGCGCTGCCGATGCGGCTGCGGCTGGTGGCCGAGAGCCTGATGCGCGGCGACCACCGGGCCGCCCAGGCCGTCCTTGACTTCATGCCGCGCGACCCGGCCGGGCCCGGCCTCGCGGTCGCGGTGGCCGCGCTGCGCCCGATGGCGGCCTACGGGGCGGGGCACATCCCTGGCGCGGTGGAACTCCTGGCCGAGGCGGAGTCACGGATCTCGGCCACCGCCGACGTGGACCTGCTGGAGTGGATGGACAGCGTGGCCTGGCTCTGCTGGGTGGAGCTCTGGCTGGGCCGGCACGACTCGGCGCTGCAGCGGTTCGAGCGCTCGATCGCGATCGCCAAGGCCACCGGCCAGACGTTCATCGTGACCAACATGCTGGCCGGCCTGGCCCGGGCGTACGGGGTGGTGGGCCGGCTGGCGGAGGGCGCGGTGGCGGCCGAGGAGTCGGCCGAGGTGGCCCGGCTGCTGCACTCCGGGTACGCCGTGGTGGTGGCCCAGGCGCAGCAGAGCCTGCTGGCCGCGGCCACCGGCGACGACGAGCTGGCGGTCCGGCTGGGCGAGGAGGCGGCCACCTCGGGGGTGAGCGCCGGGGAGTGGCCCGGCGCCCAGGCCTGGTACGCCTACGGCACCGCGCTGGCCAACGCCGGGCGGCTGGACGACCTACCCGGCCCGATCGCGGCCATGGAGGACGCCTACGCGGCCGGACGGCTGGACCAGTTCAGCCTGCTGTCCTTCTATGAGACCATGGCCTGCGCGGTGGCCGCCAAGGGGGATCTCGCCGAGTCGGCCGTCTGGGCGGAACGCGCCGCCGAGGTCGCCCACCCGGAACTCGCCTTCAACGAGGGCTTCGTGCTGCTGGCCCGGGCGCACGCGGAACCGGGCCAGGAGGCGGCCCCGCTCGCGCTCCAGGCCGCCGAGATCTTCGAGACCGCGGGCCAGCGGCTGAACGCCGGGCGGGCCCTGCTGCGGGCCGGGACCGCGCTCAGCGCGGCGGGGCGGAAGAAGGAGGCCCTGCCGCACCTCGCCGACGCCGTGGAGATCTTCAAGTCCTGCGACGCCAACAGCCTGCTGGCCCAGGCCGTAAGGGAACAGCGCAGGGCGGGCAAGCGGGTGCCCGCCAAGAGCCGCGGCACCGGGGCGCATGGGCTCTCCCCCAGGGAGCTGGAGATCGCGCTGCTGGTGGTGGAGGGCCGCACCAACCAGCAGATCGCCGAGCGGCTCTTCCTCAGCGTGCGCACCGTGGAGACGCACCTGTCCCACGCCTACGAGAAGGTGGGCGTCACCTCCCGTATCGGGCTGGCACTCGCACTGAAGCAGGCGCGTTAAAAGTACGGGTTTCCCACGATGCCCCGCACCATGGCCGGCTTGGCATGGTGTGATCGCACAACCTTCCTGGAGGGCAGAGCGATGCGGATCGCGCGCTTCACCAATGCGGGCGTGCGGGACGCCGAGGTGTCCGAGCACGGTTTCGCCACCGACGACGGGCTGGGCCTGAAGCTGACCAGGTTCCACCGGGCCGACTCCGACGACGTCGTCCTGCTGCTGCACGGCCTGCCCGCCTCCACGGACATGTTCATCATGCCCGAGCACCGCAACCTGGTCTCCTTCCTGCTGGACAGCGGGTACCCGGACGTCTGGTCGCTGGACTTCCGGATGTCCAACCGTTTCCCGTACGACACCGAGACGCACCGGTTCACCCTCGACGACATCGCCCTCTTCGACCACCCGGCCGCGCTGCAGGAGCTGCGCCGGCACATCGGGAACAAGAGGGTGCACGTGATCGCGCAGTGCCTGGGCTCGGTCTCCTTCATGATGAGCCTGGCCGCCGGTCTGGTCGGGGACATCGCCAGCGTGACCTCCAACAGCGTGGCCCTGGTGACCCGGGTACCGCGCTGGTCGCGGATCAAGCTGGGGTTCGGTCCCGGCTTCTTCGACTACGTGGCCGGGGTGTCCTTCCTGGACTCCCGGTTCGGCGACGCGCCGCCGCTCACCCGGGGCTGGATGATCTCCCGCGCGGTCTCGCTCTTCCACCGGGAGTGCGACTTCCGGGCCTGCCACATGATCAGCTTCATGTGGGGCGCGGGCAACCCGGGCCTGTGGAGCCACGAGAACCTGGCCCCCGAGACGCACGCCCGGGTGGCCGACCTGTTCGGGGCCAACGGCCTGCACTACTACCGGCACATGCGGCGCATGGTCCGCGCGGGGCACGCGGTCCGCCACGACGACCGGTTACCCGGCCTGCCCTCCGACTACCTGGAGCTGGCGGGCGACATCACCACCCCGGTGCTGTTCCTCACCGGCGACCGCAACCACGTCTTCCGGGACTCCAACATCGTCTGCCACGAGATCATGTCCGCGGCCAGGCCGGGCCTGCACGAGCTCCAGGTGCTGCCCGGGTACGGTCACGTGGACCCGATCATCGGCAAGGACGCGGCGCGGGACGTCTTCCCGCACATCCTGGAATTCCTGCGCAAGCACAGCGTGGACGGGGCCGATGGAGCACGTTGACACGGTGGTCGTCGGGTCCGGCTTCGGCGGCTCGGTGGCCGCCTACCGGCTGGCCGAGGCGGGGCAGTCGGTGGTGCTGCTGGAGCGGGGGCAGGCCTGGGCGCCCGGCCGGTTCCCGCGCAGCCCGGCGGACATGGGGAGGGCGTTCTGGGATCCGGCCGAAGGGCTGCACGGGCTCTTCGACGTGTGGAGTTTCGGCGACTGTGACTCGGTGGTGGCCAGCGGACTCGGCGGGGGCTCGCTGATCTACGCGAACGTGCTGCTCCGCAAGGAGGAGAAGTGGTTCGTGACCGAGTCACCGTTGCCGGGAGGCGGGTACGAGCACTGGCCCATCAGCCGGGCCATGCTCGACCCCCACTACGACGCGGTGGAGCGCATGCTCGGGGCGGTGCCGTACCCGCTGGAGCATCCCGGGTACGAGGACACCGCCAAGACCAGGGCGATGCAGGACGCGGCGGCGGAGCTGGGCCTGGACTGGCGGCTGCCGCCGCTGGCGGTCACCTTCTCCCCCAAGCCGGGGGATCCTCCCGTTCAGGGCCTGCCGATCGCCGAGCCCGCGTACGGCAACCTGCACGGTCGTACGCGCCGGACCTGCAAGCTGTGCGGCGAGTGCGACATCGGCTGCAACGAGGGCGCCAAGAACAGCCTGGACCACACCTATCTGTCCGCGGCCAAGCACTACGGCGCCGACCTGCGCACACTGCACGAGGTCAGGACCATCCGGCCGCGCACCGGCGGCGGGTACGAGGTCGAGTACGTCCGGCACAACCCGCTCACCGGCCCGCACACGATCAGCTGCGACCGTCTGATCCTGGCGGCCGGCACGTACGGCACGACGTACCTGCTGCTGCGCAACCGGGGGAACCTGCCAGGGCTCAGCGACCGGCTCGGCACCCGGTTCTCCGGCAACGGCGACGTGATCTCGTTCCTGCTCCGGGCCAAGGACCGTGAGGTGGACGCGAGCCGGGGTCCGGTGATCACCAGCTCGATCGCGCTGCCGGACGGCGCCTACATCCAGGAGGGCGGTTTCCCGTCCTTCGTGGGATGGGTGGCCGAGTCCGCCGACGTCGGGGACGAGCTGCGGCGGGCCATCCGGTTCGTCTGGGAACGCCTGAAAGGCATGATCACCCGGGACCACAACCTGTCCGCCGAGTTGTCCCGGCTGCTGGGCGCCGGCGAACTGTCCAGCCGCTCGCTGCCCGTCCTCGGCATGGGCCGGGACGTGCCCGACGGCGTGCTCCGGCTGCACGGCGACCGCCTCGTCCTGGACTGGGACGGGGACTCCAGCCGGGACTACTACAAGGAACTCCGCGGCACCATGCGCCGCATCGGCGACGTGCTCGGCGCCGAGTACTCCGACGCGCCGCTGCGCCGCGTCGTCACCGCGCACCCGCTCGGCGGCGCCCCCATGGGCCGCCACCCCGGCGAAGGGGTCTGCGACGCGCGCGGCGAGGTGTTCGGCTTCCCCGGCCTGTACGTCGCGGACGGCGCGGCCATGCCGGGACCTGTTGGGCCGAACCCCTCCCTCACCATCGCCGCCATGGCCGACCGCCTGGCGGACCGGATCATCACGCAACAACGGGGAAAGATCATTTCAATGGGTACCACGCTGACCACGTCCCTGTCCTTCACCGAGGAGATGCGCGGCACGCTCAACGGGGGCGACCGCATCGAGTTCCAGATCACCATCAGCACCGATGACATAGACCGCTTCCTGGCCGAACCCGAGCACCTTGCCCGGGCCGAGGGATGGATCGACGCCGACTTTTGCGGGGGCCGGCGTGCCATCGAGCGGGGCTGGTTCAACCTGTTCGCGCCTGGGGAGGCGCCGGACCGCCGGGAGATGCGCTACCGTCTCCAGTTCCGTGACGGCGAGAACCAGCCCCGCACCCTCACCGGCCACAAGTACGTCCAGCACGGCCCACCCACCCGCCTCTGGCTGGACACCTCCACCCTGCACGCCCGCCTCCTGGAGGGCTTCGTCGCGGAAGGCGAGGACGGCCCCCTGATGGCCACCGGCACCCTCCACATCCTCCCCTCCGACCTGGGCAAGATGCTCACCACGTTCCGCACCACCGGCCCCGGCGGCACGACCGCCCTGGCCCGCTTCGGCGCCTTCTTCTTGGGCGAACTCTGGGACGTGTACGGACCCCGCTGACCGGGTCTCCTCGTTGAGCGAGAGACCAGCTGATCGGCGACGACAGCCTTTGAGAGGAAGGGCCTGTGCTCGCGGGGTGCGAGAGATCCACTCGCTCCCGGGGCACTTGGTGACTTGCACCTTGCTGGTGGTGCGGTGGCGCTGTGCGGGAGCGGCCTGATGCCCGAAATTGAGATCACGGACTTCAGGCCGCTCAGCGACGAGGGAAGCTCAGCCGATACACGTCGTGTCCGAATGTTCGGCTCTGGGCGGATCACCTGAAGATCAATATGTACTTTCAGGACTCGTCAAGGAGCGACCATGACATCTCTGCTGTGGAAACGCATCTGCCTGGTCTTACCGGTCGTGATCGGAGGATTGCTTACCCTCGCCCCCGTCGCCGGCGCCGCAGAAACCAACGAACGCGAGGTCTCCAACCTGGGTTGGGCTCCCCCTCAAGGGAGTAGCTACGTATCCGTCAAATGTCCTTCAAGCCACCGTTATCTGGTGGGGGTCAGGGCACAGGCCGACAACGACAAGACCGAGTTGACCAGCTACACGCCGAGCGATTACCCCGGGGTGTCCAAGCTGTCGTTCAATAACACCAACACGTACAGCAACCCGGCCAAGAACGTCTGGGTATCCCTGACTGCCGTTTGCTCTGCGTCAGCGCCTGCACAGGCTCCTTCGTTCCAAGTCATCAAGAATCTGAAGGTTCCAGGAAAGGTGGGTAGCAACGATGGAGCTGCAGCGTCGGAGCTCAATTGCCCTTTTAGCCTTCCCAAGATCATTGAGGATCACTTCGTCAGCCCGACCGGAATCAGTAACACCACGTTTAGATATCTCGAATCGATTCCACAAAGGCTGGATGTCATTTGGTACAACAGCAATGACAGTGCGACCAATGTAACCTTGGGTCTTTCCTGCGGTCTCCTCCCCATCTAGCTTGCCGGGGGCGGTTCGCCGCGGGGGCCGGCCGTCCCTCCGTGGCGCGGCATGCCGACGATCTGCCTATTCGGGTCTGTGGCCCTGCCAGGGGTCGTAGTCGACCTCGAGCGGCTCCTGGGGTGGGCGCATCGGCTCGGGTACGTGCTGGAGGTTGATTCGGATCCGGGTCCAGGCGGAACTGCGTCCGCGCATCGAGTCGGTGAGGATGTCGGCGGGCTGGAGCAGGGCCGCCACTTCGGGGTGGCGGGCTTTCCAGCGCTCCAGCCCGGCCTCGGCCTCGGCCTTGGTCTCGGCGCGGGCGATCTCGATGAGGGGCATGGTGGACTGGCGGCGGCCGGTGCCCTTGGGGGCGCGGGGCCGCGGGCCGAGTTCCTTGGCGAGCGCGAGCAGCCCGTCGATGGAGCCCTCCGCGGCGTCCATGTCCGCCCACGGGTCACCCTCGGCGGCGAACCGGGCGGGCACGGTGTCTATGGAGAACGCCTCGGGGCGGCAGTCGCGCACCTCGTCCCAGCGCAGCGGGGTGGAGACCAGACCGGTCGGGCGGACCGAGTAGGCGGAGGCGACCGTACGATCCCGAGCGTTCTGGTTGAAGTCCACGAAGACGCCCTGGCGCTCCTCCTTCCACCAGTGGCTGGTGGCCAGATCGGGTGCGCGCCGCTCGACCTCCCGGGCCACGGTCTCGGCGGCGGTACGCAGCTGCGGGAAGGTCCAGTCAGGCGTGATGCGGGCGTAGACGTGGAAGCCGCGGGAACCGGAGGTTTTGGGCCAGGCGGTCAGGCCGTACTCGGTGAGGACCTCCCTGGCCACCAGGGCCACGTCCACGATCTCGTCCCAGCTGACTCCGGGGACCGGGTCCAGGTCGATGCGGAGCTCATCCGGATGGTCGAGATCGGGCGCCCGGACCGGGTGCGGGTTGAGATCGACGCAACCGAGGTTGACCGTCCACAGCACCGCGGCCAGGTCACGACCGACGACCTCCTCGGCGGACCGTCCGGAGGGGTACTTGAACTCGGCCACCTCAATCCAGTCCGGCCGTTTGGCGGGGGCCCGCTTCTGAAAGAACGGCTCCGCGTCCACCCCGTGCACAAAACGCTTGAGCACCAACGGCCGATCGGCGACACCCCGCAGCACCCCCTCACCGACCGCCAGATAGAAGCGCACCAGATCCAACTTGGTATGACCGGTGCCAGGGAAGACCACCCGTCCGGGGTTGGTGACCCGCACCTCCCGCCCACCAACCTCGATGATCTCCACATCCGCCATACGGCCACCCTACGCCGCACCCCTCACCTCACAATTGGGCCGAAATATCGGCTTACACCGACGTGGGCGCGACATTGCCTGACGCCAGAAACGGTCGATGCGATCTCAGAAACGGAAGGTTGTCGCGCCAGAGACAGGACAACCACGGCAACCCCGCATCAAGAGGCCGGACCGCAAGCCCCCGGCGGAGCCGATCCGACCGAAGGTCATCAATGGACCGGGTGGGTGGAGGGGAAGTCAAGTGGGCGACTGCCCGCTGTTGAGGGACTGGTCGATTTCGGTTCGGGTCGGCATGGACGTGGACGCTCCCGGTCGTTGCACCGAGAGTGCCGCCGCCGTCGAGGCGAACCGGAGGGACTCCTCGGCGGTCCGTCCTTCGGAGCGGGCCACGGCGAGCGCGCCGACGAAGGTGTCACCCGCCGCCGTGGTGTCCACGGCCCGGGCGGGGACGGCGGGTGCCCAGAGGCGTGAGCCGTCGCGTGAGCCGTACAGGGCTCCTTTGGACCCGAGAGTGACCACCGCCTCCGGAACGCGCCGCAGAAGGGCTTCCAGGGCTTTGTCGGGCTCCGCCTGGCCGGTGATCGCGGTCCCCTCGTGCTCGTTGCAGACCAGCAGGGCGACGGCGTCCAGCAACTCGCCGGGCAGTTCGACCACTGGCGCGGGTGTCAGGATCACCGGCACGCCCGCGGAAACAGCCGCCCCGACAACCGCCGGCATCGGCAACTCCAGTTGCAGCAGCAGTGCGTCCGAGCGCCGGATCACCGCCAGCTCGTCCGGGGAAGGCGCCGAGACGGCCCCGTTCGCCCCCGCCACCACGATGATCGAGTTCGCCCCACCGTCCGCCACCACAATGTGCGCAATCCCGGAGGAACCGGGCACCACCTGAAGCCCCGAGGTATCCACCCCGGCCTCCGTCAGCGCCCCCCGCAACACCGGACCGAACGCGTCGTCCCCCACCGCGCCGAGGAAAGCCACCTCCGCCCCCGCCCGCGCCGCAGCGATCGCCTGATTAGCCCCTTTCCCTCCAGGAATCATACGGAATTCCCGTCCGGAAACCGTTTCCCCCAGCTCGGGGGCCTGTGAGACGTAGGCGACGAGGTCCATGTTGGCACTACCGAATACCGAGATCACGCTTCTTATGGTGCTCCCAGGCAACGCTTCGGCCCGTCGACTCCACTAAATCGCCTACTTAGTCCTAGAATCCGCCGGTGTGAACGAAGGTCAAGACGTTCCGGCGAAGCTCCCGATCCGGGAACGCTCGTCGCGCCCCGGCGGAGGCGGCCGCCATCGCAGGCCGCTGCCCGTCAGCCTGCCCGCGGACGCGCCCGCGCTGGTGCTCGCGGTTCCAGGGGCGGTCGACGACGTCGTGGCCGAGTTGGCGTCGATCATCCGGGTGGACAACCCGCAACTCGACCTTCGTCTGATCTCGCTGAGCGACGGCGGCGCCGACCTGTCCAAGGAATTCTCCTCGATCGCCGCCGAGCGCGCCGGCCGCGGCCTCAACCCCGCCGACGGCCACGCCGGCGCCGCCATCGTGGTGCCGCTCATCACCGGCTCGCACCCCCGGGTGATGCGCTCGGTCCGGGACGCGGCGGCCGAGAGCGAGGCGCCGGTCACCGTCACCGACCCGCTCGGGCCGCACCCGCTGCTCGCCGAGGCCCTGCACGTCCGGCTGGCCGAGAAGGGCCTGGCCAGGGCGGACCGCATCCGGCTGTTCAACGTGACCTCGCCGGTGGACGGCATCATCGTGGCCACCGTCGGCGGCGACGAGTCGGCCCGCGCGGCCGACGCCACCGCCGTGCTGCTGGCCGCACGGCTCGCCCTGCCGGTGGTGCCCGCCGCCTTCGACGGCCGCCCGACCGTGGCGGACGCGGCCGACCGGCTGCGCAACATCGGCGCTTCGCGGATCGCGCTGGCCCCGTTCGTGATCGGCCCCGAGGTGGACCACGACAAGGTGGCCGCGGCCGCCGCCGAGTGCACCGGCTGCGCCTCCCCGCTGGGCGCCCACGAGGCGGTGGCCCGCATGGTGACCGTCCGGTACGGCGCCATCCTCGGCAACCTGACCGAGGACTTCGAGGAGCTCGGCGAGGAGTTCTCCGAGGGGTGACGCCCGGGTCAGAGCCGCCGGCGGCCGGCGAAGCCGAGTTCGCTGCGGTGGTACCAGGCCAGTTCCGCTTCGCCCTCGATCCAGCAGAGCCGAACCGAAACGCCGTGCCGCACCGCCGGGAAGTCGATCAGGACCGGCGCGATGCCCTTCAGCTCGATGCCCTGGTCGGCGAACCAGCTGACGATCTCGCTCATCCGGGCCTCCAGGCCCTTGGCGTCGGCCAGCCCGCCCCGCGGGGAGATCCCCGAGGTCTTCAGGTCGTATCCAAGCTCGGCCAGGTCGGCCCGGAGCTCGATCAGCTCGTCGACCTTCGCACGCGCCTCCGGCATGAGAGCCTGGGCACCTTCGACGCTGAAGATCCTGTCCATGTCTCCGGAGGTTATCGCGGGCGGGGCGCACCCAGTGACCGTTATCCACAGGAGTGGCCAAGATCGACGTAGAGGCGCTAGGACTTGGGGTCATGGGAAAAACCTTCTTGATCGGTCTTGGCGCCCTCCTGGCGCTCGTGGGGGCCGTCTGGACCCTCCAGGGACTCGGGTACATCGGCGGCAGCTTCATGAGCGGGGACACCACGTGGGCGATCATCGGGCCGATCGTGCTCGTCTGCGGGCTCGTCCTGGCCGTATGGGCGGCCCGCCGCAGGCGATAGTCAGAGGGCCCGGCGCCAGACGTCGATGGACAGCACCCGGCGCATGCCGACCGAGAGGTACAGGTCCAGGGCCGGGGTGGTGTTGTTGGAGTCCACGTGCAGGATCGTCCCGATCCGGCCGCGCCGCTGGTCGGCCGCGAACGCCCGGCGCAGCAGCAGCCGGCCGAGACCGTAGCCACGGAACCGGGGTAGTACGCCCAGGGTCAGCACGTACCCGCAGTTCTCGTCCGGCACGAAGTGGTTGGTGCCGACCAGCATGGCGGCGGGCTGCCCGTGCACCTTGGCGACCAGCACCTGGCCCCAGTCGTGCGCGCTGGAGGCCTCCCGCGCGTCGGCCCACTCGTCGAAGCTCTGCGGCACGTTCCCGAAGTGCTCGGCGAACGACTCCTCCTTGATCGCGTGCGCGGCCCGGAGCAGTTCCTCGGCGTCCGGGGAGGCGGCCTCCACGGTCACCCCCGGCAGGTACGCCGCCGGGACCGGGCCGTGGTGGTCGATGCGCATGCGGTGGAAACTGGTGGCCGGGGCGAAGCCGCGCGCGGCCACGGCCGCCCGCTTGGCGGTGTCCTCGGCGTACACGTCGACGTTGGCGGTGACGCCGGAGAACCGGCCGAGCGCCTTGGCCCAGAGCGCCTCGGCGGCCTCGGGGGTCCTGGCCAGGACGTCCAGGTCGACGCGCTCGCTGCCGCCCCTGCGGCAGGCCCACGCCCAGCCGGTCAGCCGGTCCCCGTCGAAGGCGAGCCAGCCGTCGGTGGCCGGGTCGAAGTCGGGCTCGTTGAGCTGGTCGGCGATGTCGGCCGGCGTGCAGTCCGGGCGGCCAAGCACCTGGGTTTCGTGCTCGGCCACCAGTTCGTAGATCGCGTCCGCGTCGGCGGGTTTGGGGTTCCTGATTTCCATGACCCTGTTGTACGCCCGGGAACTTGGCGGGCACTTGTCAATGAATTGAGGCCGCGACCGCGGGACTTGGCTGGGGCATCATGGGGGCACTATGGCGAGATCGGCGGGTACGCGGGCGACGGTGCGGGATGTCGCGGCCGAGACAGGTCTGTCCATCGCCACCGTGTCCCGGGTGCTCAACGGGCAGGCCAACGTCGCCCCGCACACCCGGGCGCTGGTGCTGCGGGCCGTGGACCGGCTCGGGGACCAGGCGCCGCGGCGGCGTGCCGCCGCTCCCTTGGGTGGGGTGTACGTGCGCTGTCCCTACCTGCTCACCGACTACTTCGGGTTGATCGTCTCCTCGGTGGCCGAGACCCTCGAACTGCACGGGCGGCCGGTGATCCTGGGCGCCGGCGAGGCTGCCCAGCGCAGCGCCGTACTGCCTGGCCTGCCGGATCGGCCGGATATCGCCGGGGCCATCCTCATCTTGCCGCCGGAGCCCGCCGAGGAGCTCGCCCGGCTCCGTGACCGGCGCTTCCCGTTCGTGGTGATCGATCCCCGTACGCCGCCGCCCAGGGACATCGTGGCGGTGTCGGCGGCGCATTTCGCGGGGGCGCGCCGGCTCATGTCCCATCTGGTGGAACTGGGCCACCGCCGGGTCGGGATGATCGCCGGGCCCCGGGACTGGCTGGCCAGCGACGCCCGGTTGGCCGGGTACGCGGCCTCCCTCGCCGACGCCGGCGTCCTGCCGTCGCCCGGACTGCTCCGCAGCGTCGTGGAACCCAACACCGAGAACGGCTACCGCGCCGCCTGCGAACTCCTTGACCTGCCCGAGCGTCCGACCGCTCTGGTGGGCTTCAACGACAAGATGGCCGTCGGAGCGCTCTGGGCGGCAGCCGAGCGCGGCCTGCGCGTCCCTGACGACCTCTCCGTGGCGGGCTTCGACGACATCGACGTCAGCCGCGCCTCCCGCCCGAAGCTGACCACGGTGCGTCAGCCCCTGCAGGAAATGGGCCGCATGGCGGTCACCCTCCTCACCCGCCTCCTCAACCACCACACCCTGGAAGCCCTGCACGTCTCCCTGGCCACCGAACTGGTGATCCGCGATTCAACCGCCTCACCGGCCAACTGACCCAACGACCACGGCTTTGTTTCATTTGTTTCATTGGGCCGCGGGATGGGTTTGGGGATAAGTCGAGACTTGGGCGGGGGCTTGACACGCTCTTCGACACGTGTTGTTGTTACGCGGCAAGACATAATTCAAGGCTTGTTTCATTTGTTTCGTCGACGGTTCCCGGCCCGTCGAACGCGGATGAGCGCCTGACCCGCCGCATCTGGAAGGACTGTTTTCCGATGTCCCGTGCCTCTCGCAGGGCCGTCACCCTCGGCATTGCCCTCGCCACCGCGCTCGGGGTCGCCGGGCCCCTGGCCGCACCGGCGCACGCCGCCGGGGAGACCGTCAACATCTGGCTCACCACCACCTCCGACTCCGGAGGCCGTACCGTCACCCGGGGCCTCCAGCAACAGGCCGCCATCGCCTTCGGCCCCGCCGGGGGCTCGGCCAACCACACCATCACCGTCAACGAGGGCGTCACGTACCAGCAGTTCGAAGGCGCCGGCGCGTCGATCACCGACACCACCGCCTACCTGCTCCGCGGCGGCCCGGTGAGCGCGGCCACCAGGGACGACGTGATGCGCAAGCTCTTCTCCCCCACCGACGGCATCGGCCTGTCCTTCGTCCGCAACCCGATCGGCGCCTCCGACCTGTCCCGCCCGGGTCACGTCTCCCTCGACGACACCTGCTGCAACCTCAACGACTTCGGCGCCAACGGGTACGACACCAACGTGCGCCTGCTGACCGTGCAGGCCAAGCAGCTCAACCCGGCGCTCCGGGTGAAGGGGGTGCCGTGGAGCGCCCCCGGCTGGATGAAGGACAACGGCCGGATGGACCAGATGGGCTGGCTGAAGTTCGAGTACTACCCCATGTACGCCCAGTACTTCGTCAAGTACATCCAGTCCTACCAGGCCGCCGGCGTCCCGATTGACTACATCTCCGTCCAGAACGAGCCCAACTGCTGCCAGGCGGGCAACCCCACCGCCATGGACTACCCGGGCATGAACTGGAACTCCTCCGGCCTGGCCGAGCTCACCAAGAACCACATCTACCCGGCGTTCCGCGCGGCCGGCATCACCACCAAGGTGCTCATCCACGACTGGAACTACGGCGACTGGGCGACCATGGGCTCCGGCGTGCTCAACGACGCCGCCGTACGCAACGACCCGCTCTTCGGCGGCGTCGCCTGGCACGGCTACTTCGGCGACCCCGCCGTCGGCACCCAGGTCCACAACCAGTTCCCGGCGGTACGCCAGTTCAGCACCGAGCACTCCGGCGGCACCTGGGTGGCCAACCAGCACAACGAGGACCTCAACGACATCGTCACCTACGCCCGCAACTGGAGCGGCAGCCTGGTCAAATGGAGCCTCGCGCTCAACCAGAACCGGGGCCCGCACAACGGCGGCTGCGGCACATGCAGCGGCCTGATCACCGTCCAGGAGGGCGGCTCCCGGGCCGGCCAGGTGGACTACACGATCGAGTACTACACCACCGGCCACCTGTCCAAGTTCGTCAAGCCCGGCGCCTTCCGCATCGACTCCACCGCCAACGCCACCATCCAGAACCTCGCCTGGCGCAACCCGGACGGCTCCAAGGCCCTGATCGCCCACAACGGCGGCACCTCGTCCCAGTCGGTACGGGTGAACTGGGGCAACCAGTCGTTCGTGTACACCTTGCCCGCCCGTACCACGGCGACCTTCACCTGGACCGGCACACCCGGCAGCGGCGGCGGGGGCACGCCCATCACCGGCCTGGCCGGCAAGTGCATCGACGTCGCGGGCGCCAACAGCGCCGACGGCACCGCGGTCCAGCTCTACACCTGCAACGGCACCGCCGCCCAGCAGTGGACCCGTCCCGGCGACGGCACCCTGCGTGCCTTCGGCAAGTGCCTGGACCTGGTCAACCTCGGCACCGCCAACGGCACCCAGGCCCAGCTCTGGACCTGCACCGGTGGCGCCAACCAGCAGTGGACGTACACCTCCGGCCGCGACCTGGTGAACCCGGCCGCCAACAAGTGCCTGGACGTCACCGGCAACACCAGCACCGACGGCACCCGCCTGCAGATCTGGACCTGCACCGGCGCGGCCAACCAGAAGTGGAACCTGTGACCCGCTGAAATGTGTGGGCGCGGATCGGGGGTCCGCGCCCACATTCTGAATCGGGGTAGGCACCTTAAATCCGGGCCGTGCCCGCGCCCCGATTCGCAGTGAAGCTCCGTTCCACGGCGTTCCACGACTTTCCTGCATCCCAGCCGTCCGGCACCGAATGGACCGCCTCCATGAGTACCGGGGCAACCCGCCCCGCACTCAACACCTACGGAGGAACCCATGTCCTGGAACGTCCGGCGTACCGGGATCGCCGTCATCCTGGCCGGCCTGACCGCCCTGCCTGCCGCCCTCTCGGCCACCCCCGCCCAGGCCAGCGCCGGAGCCCTCTGGCTCGGCCAGCACCAGAACCTGCGCGGCTCCCTCTGGCTCTACTACGACAACAACTCCAACCTGAAGAACGAGTCCGGCGACAAGGCCTCCTCCGTCCACAACGACACCGAGGACGCCTGGGTCCTCTTCGAGCACGACACCTACCAGGGCCGCCGTTACTGCATCCGCTCCGGCCAGCTCATCAACGACCTCCACAACCCGGCCTGGAACTTCGGCGACAAGATCTCCTCAGTCCTCCGCCTCAACGTCCCCCACTGCTCCGGCTGGCCCACCTTCAACTAACCCCCACGCCGCCGCCGGAAGGCCACCGGCGGCGGGCACCAGGACCGCTTTGCTCTCTGGCCTGCTGAGGACGCCCACCTCGGGCCGTAATGAAGTTCAGTGAAACAAGACACCCGGCGACCGCTCCTTATTAAAGGAGAAGCAGAATTCGCTTCACTACTGCCAATGAGTCATGGGTGCGACGCCGCCTCCCGCTCCGTGTTCGACTCGACCGCGAGCGCGTCGGAGCCTGTTCCCGGATCGGCGAAGAGGTCGACATAGCTGGTGAACCGGAACATCCGATTGCGTCTGCCTCCAGTGATCTCGTCCATCAGACCGATCTCACACAACCCTGTGACCAGGCTGTTCGCGGAGACGTACGAGACCTGCAGCTGCGCCTGAACAGCCGCGACATTGACAACGGGCTGCTCGAACAGATGGTCCAGCAGGGCGAGAGATCGTGCGCTCAGCCCGGCCTCGTGCACCTGACGGCGGGTCTCCTCCCGCAACTCGACGATGCGCCGGGCGGTCCGCTCCGACTCGATGGCGACTTGAAGCACGCCGGTGAGGAAGAACCGGAGCCAGCCCTCCCAGTCGCCGACCACCCGGACGGCCATGAGCCGGTCGTAGTACTCCGATCTGTGCACCTTCAGGTAGTGGCTCAGATAGAGGAGCGGTCGCAGCAGGATCCGCTCGCGGCAGAGCAGCAGTGTGATCAGCAAGCGACCCATACGGCCGTTCCCATCAAGGAATGGGTGGATGGTCTCGAACTGTGCGTGGGCCAGCGCACACACCATCAGAGGATGCAAGGGCCCTGGTTTGTACAGGAAGCCTTCGAAATCACCCAGGCATGTCATCAGTTCGCCTGGTGGCGGGGGGATGAACGTGGCGTCACGCAGCCCCCTGGGGCCGACGCCGATCCAGTTCTGGGTGCTCCGGAACTCTCCCGGCGACTTCTGGCTACCGCGGACACCGTCCAGCAATACGGCGTGGATCTCTCTCAGCAGCCGCAGAGACAGGGGCAGAGTCTCCATCTTGATACGTGACGGTCTCACGACTGCGGCCTCCTTGCTCCCACCTCCCAGTGACTAGGGTCGGTCTCATGGAGTACACACGGCTGGGTCGGACGGGGCTCAAGGTCAGCAAGATCTGTCTTGGGATGATGAGTTATGGGGATCCCGGGCAGATGGGGTGGGCGTTGCCGGAGGACGAGGCGGAGCCCATTGTGCGGAAGGCCGTGGAGGGTGGGGTTACCTTCTTTGACACGGCTGACGTGTACAGCGGGGGTGCCAGCGAGGTCGTCACAGGGAATCTGCTGCGGAAACTCTTCTCGGGGCGGGAGGAGTATGTGCTGGCGACCAAGGTGTTCTTTCCGGTGGGGAAGGCCGCCAACGACGGGGGGCTGTCGCGTAAGCACATCATGGCCGGTATCGATGGGTCGCTCAGTCGCCTCGGTACGGACTACGTCGACCTCTATCAGATCCATCGATGGGATGAGGAGACGCCCATCGAGGAGACCATGGAAGCTCTGCACGACGTCGTCAAAGCCGGGAAGGCCCGGTACATCGGCGCCTCGTCCATGCCCGCCTGGCGGTTCGCCAAGGCGCAGCACGTGGCTGACCTGCATGGCTGGACCAGGTTCGTCAGCATGCAGGGGCATTACAACCTGCTCTACCGAGAGGATGAGCGGGAGATGAACCCGCTCTGCCTCGACCAGGGGGTCGGCCTCATTCCGTGGAGCCCGCTGGCGCGGGGGCTGCTCGCCCGCGCGGGCACCGAGCAGGAGACCACCCGCCAGGTCGGCGACGGCCCCCGCCAGCAGCAACTCTACGGCGGCCCCGCCGACGCCGAGATCCTCGCGAAGGTGGCCGAACTCGCGGCCGAACGCGGGGTGACCCCGGCAACGCTGTCCCTCGCGTGGCTGCTCCACCAGCCGGGCATGACGGCCCCCATCATCGGCGCGACCAAGGGCCACCACGTCGACGACGCGCTCGCCGCCGAGGACCTCGACTTGTCGGAGAAGGAGCTGAACGCACTGGCGGAGCCGTACCAGCCGCGTCCGCTCTCCTTCTGACCGGCTTCCGGTTCGGGGCCCGAGCCCGCTTACGGTTGTGATGCGTCTGGCCAGTGTTTCGGCGGAGCGCACGCCGGATCAACGACTCGCAATCGGGCCGCCACGGTCGGATCGACCGCCCGCAGGGTGATCAACTGCTGGCGGTCGGCGGTTTCGAGGAGCGCCAGGGCGGTGGGCAGGGCGGCGGCCACTGTGGCGATCGCGATCCCCATTCCGATGAGACCAGGGTGTTTGTGCGGGTACTCGATCCGATGGAGCCCGGATGCGGCGATAGCGGCCACCTCGCGTGGACGCTCCATCTGGCGACCGTCGTTGGTGAGCACCGCGTGGAAGCCGTCAGCCGCGGCTCGCGGGTAGAGCTTCTCGTCCCGGGTTCCCGACCAACCGGGCAGGTCCAGCAGGTGCACGATCTCGTGGCCCAGGATGAAGGTGGTCAGTACCTGGTGCAGTGGCCGGGGAACATTCTCATCCAGCAGCAGCCTCACGCTGCTCCTTGGGGGGTTCGTAGCTGTCGACGTAGTCTGCGAAGTCCGCGGCGTCCAGCGCGGCCGTTCCCGACACGCTGGGATAGTAGTCGGAGATCCGCTCGGCCGGCACGCCGTCTCGTAGCAGGGCCGCGACATCGTCGTACGGGACGCGAGTGCCCTCGATCACGGGGATGCCACCCCTGACCGCCGGATCGACGGTGACATGTTCACGCGGACGGAGCAGATCGGGGATGTGCCGCCCGTCGCGGTAGAACGGCCGCAGGACGTCCACCAGTTGATAGATGACGAGGTTGGCCTTGTTGCGGACCAGATCGGTCACCTGCTCCGGCTCGACCAGATAGATCGTCGATTCGTCGGCCACGAACTGGTACGCCGACAGGTGCTCGCGCTCCCCCAGGTCGTCCCTGAGCGTGTCCAGTGCGCGCCGGATCTTCTGCAGCGACGTGTCGTTGCGGAGTTTCACGCAGGTGCGCAGCGCGATCAGGTCCCGGAAGGAGTACAGCACCGGCCTGGTCACGGAGATCTCCGGCACCAGCACGGCGCCCCGATTAGTGGCCTTACGCCAGTGAGCGAGTTGCCGAAGCGTGGCACCCGACAACGCCGCCGCGAGCTTCGGGCTGTAGGACACCGCTTCACCTTCCCTCAACTGATCCGTCCGTGTTCATCATCGCAAACGTCTGTTCCATTCGCTCACCGTAACCGAGCAAGGGTGCCCATCCCCCTCCCAGGTGATCCAACAGGTCGTTTACCGGCCGCAGGCGTCGAGGCGGCGCAGGCAGGACAGTCGTAGCGGGTGCTGCTTGTCCACCTCGTCCCCGAGCATGGCAAGAGCCCGGTGGAAGGCCTCAGCGGCCGTCTGTGAGCGGCCGCGCGTGGAGGCGATCACTCCGAGATTGTGCAGGGTCACAGCCAGGTCGGGATGGGTCTCACCGAAGATCCCTGTCTTGATCGCAACCGCTTTGCGGTAGGCCGTCTCCGCGCGCTCAAGGTCGCCCCTGGCGTAGTGGATGGCGGCGAGGTTGCTCAGGCATGAGGCCACCTCGTAGTCCTCGGGCCCGAGGTCCTTTTCGAACACCGCGAGGGCCTCCAGCAACAGGCGCTCCGCCTCCTCGCTGTCACCGAGCGAGTGCAGGATGGCGGCGAGGGCCGCCTTGTCCGCGGCGACGTCAAGGTGGCCGGGACCGTGGATCCGTTCGCGGATCTCCACCGAACGCCGGGCGAAGGGCTCGCCTTGCGCGTACGTGCCCCGTGCGTGGTTGAGCCCACCGAGGTTGTGGTAGATGTCGGCCAGCAGGGGATGGCCCTGGTCGATGCGCGCCTCGATGATCGCCTGAGCGCGCCGGTAGAACCGCTCGGACTCCTCGAACCGGCCGGTGTACTTGTGCAGCACGCCAAGGCTGTTGCAGATGCGGGCGACGAGGAAGGAATCCGGATCAGCGTCCTGCTCGGCGATCGTCAGAGCGCGTCGCAGCGTTTCGTCGCACTCCCGGTACCGGCCCTGCTCGCGGAGCGTCCTGGAAAGGGTCAGCAGCGTGTGGGCTGGAGCGCTCCTGTCACTCATTTCTGGCGCCTTCTTTCTGCCGGGGGCCGGCGGCGGGGTTGTCCGCCGCGGCGGTGACGATGTTCACCGCGTCCGGAAGGCGGCGTTCGAGCCGGAGCGCCTGCACGGCGACGAGGCCGAGTGCCAGGGCCATGACGGCGAAAAGGGCGGATCCGAGGCCCGCGGTCAGGACGGCACCCGCCAGCGCGGGTCCGATGATGTAGCCAAGGGTGGTCGCCAGGCTGAAGGCCCCGTTGTACCGGCCGCGCGCCGAGTCGGGCGCGAGGTCGTTCACGATCGTGGGCACGGTGGGAGCCATGAGCGTCTCTCCCACCGCGAACAGGGCCATCGCGACCGTGAACCCGGCCATGCCCACCGCTCCTCCTTCAGCCGCCGCCCACAGCACCGTCACCCACGCGGCGGCCATGAGTGCGGCGGACAACGCGAAGCCCCGAGTACGACGCCGGCCCTTCAAGAGGCGGAGCACGAGGAACTGGGCGATGACGACGGTGCACGTGTTCGCCAGGAAGGTGAGCCTCAACGCGGCGGCGTCGAGCCCGCCCTCCTCCATCGCGTAGATCGGGTAGGCGCTGCTGTACTGGGCGTAGCCGCAGGTGAAGAGGGCGGCCACCAGCACACAGATCCGCAGCAGTGGCCGGTCTGAGAGGATCTCGCGATATCCGCCCCGTGGCACCGGGGACCGGACGCCTTGGACGCGGCCCCCGGGCGAGCGGGCGATCAGCACGGCGAAGGCGAGGAACGTGGCCGCGTCCAACAGGTACAGCGTGACGAAACTCTGCGGAGAGGAGCTCACGAGGAACGCGGCCAGCAAACCCCCGGCGCTGAAGCCGACGTTCATCATGACGTACTGAACCGCGAATATCTGCTGTCGCCGCTCCTTGGGGACGGAGATCCCGATAAGCGCCTGGAACGCCGGGGCCGTGATCGCGATGCCCAGCCCGTACACGACGGCCGCCGCAAGCCCCTGCCAGGCGGACTGGACGCCTGCCATCCCAGCGGTCCCGATCGCCGAGACCACGAGCCCCGCAGTGGCCGCCTGCCGCGCACCGAAACGATCCGCGAGCTGGCCACCCAGTGGATTTCCGACGAGTCCCGCGACGGCGATCGCCGAGAGTATCGGCCCGGCCAGGCCGACTTCGATTCCTCGGACATTGTGCAGGTAGACGAGGAAGAAAGGCAGCGTCAGACCGCTGCCGAAAGCAGAAACCGCATTACCGGCGAGAATCCGCCACGCCTCCCGCGGGAGGTCCGGCAATATTCTTCGCAACGACATTCGCTCCATCTGTCTTTCCTCGTCTGGGCGAACTCTTCCGGCAGGGCCGGGCCGGTTCCTCGATCAGGCGACCGAGATGTTTACGGGAAAGCCCGGTGAAGGCAGTGCGACAACGCCGTACGGGCCCAGCCAGGCTTGGACACCCCGGCACGGCCCCGTACGGCCTTCGTCTTGAGTCGTTGTGGTTGGTGCTCAAGCCGTCCTAGAGCACGACCTCGTTGTGGTTGTAGTCCCGGCCACCGTCCTCGAGCACGACCTCGTTGTGGTTGGTGGCCAAACCGCCCTCGAGCACGACCTCGTTGTGGTTGGTGCTCAAACCGCCCTCAAGCACGACCTCGTTGTGGTTGGTGCTCAAACCGCCCTCGAGCGCCACCGCATCCAGGTTGCTGGACATGAAGGACCTCCCTGTCCTCAAATCGTCTTACAAATCCGATCTTGCGTAACCGGCCAAGGCGGAGGCAATAGCGGCGATCTGTCAGCGAGTTGCATGGCACTTTGTTCCCCGGGTGTTTCAACAAGATCGCGAGCCTCCGGGGTCCCCGTTGAGGGGGCGGAAGCCTTACAGTCGGCGGGTGGTTCCTGTTGAGTTGTTCCATCGGGTCGCGGCGACGGTTCCGGCGTACGCGGCGTTTCTGAAAGAGCATGGGGTCGACCCCCAAAGTGTCCTGACATTTCAGGACTTTGGGCGGGTGCCGATGACGACCAAGGAGAACTACACGCGTCGGCATCCGCTGGCCATGCTCTGCCGGGACGGCCGGATCGGGGACATGATCGCGGTCTCCTCGGGGTCCAGCGGCGAGCCGTCGTTCTGGGTGCGGAGCACCGCCGACGAGAAGGTGATCGCGGAACGGTTCGCCCAGGTCATGGACGCCTTCGGGGCCCGCGAACGCCGTACCCTGGCGGTCGTCTGCTTCTCGCTGGGGACCTGGGTCGGCGGCCTGTTCACCATCGCCTGCCTGCGCCACCTCGCCGACGAGGGCTTCCCGATCACCGTGGTCGCGCCGGGCAACAACAAGGGCGAGATCCTCCGCGTGCTCCCGGAACTGGCGCCCCAGTTCGACCAGGTCGTGCTGCTGGGCTACCCGCCGTTCCTCAAGGACGTGATCGACACCCAGGGCGTGCCCTGGTCCTCGTACACGATCAAGATCGTCACCGCCGGGGAGGTGTTCAGCGAGGAGTGGCGCGCCCTGGTCGCCGCCCGAGCCGGTATCGCCGACCCGCTGACCGGCACCGCCTCCCTGTACGGCACCGCAGACGCGGGCGTGCTCGGCAACGAGACCCCCCTCTCCATCGAGATCAGACGCTTCCTGGCCGCTCACCCGGAGGCCGCCAAGGAACTCTTCGGCGCCCCCCGCCTGCCCACCCTCGTCCAGTACGACCCCGAGGTGCGCTTCTTCGAGGAGCACGCCGGCACCCTGCTCTTCACCGGCGACAACGGCATCCCGCTCATCCGCTACCACATCGCCGACGAGGGCGGCCTGATCTCGCACAAGGGCATGCTCGGCTACTTGGCCCGCTTCGGCTTCCGCCCGTCAACGGAAGGCCCCGAACTGCCCTTCGTGTACGTCTTCGGCCGCAGCCTTTTCGTGGTCTCCTACTACGGTGCCAACGTGTTCCCGGAGAACGTCACGGTCGGCCTGGAACAGCCCGAGGTGTGTGATTCGGTGACCGGCAAGTTCGTCCTGGCTGCCCAGGAAGGCGCGGAAGGTCTGGAGCTGACCGTCGAGCTCGCCGCCGGAGTGACCGCGACCGAGGGCCTGGCGGACCAGGTGTCGGCCTCGGTGCTGGCCGCCCTCCGCCGCCTCAACAGCGAGTTCGCCCACTATGTCCCGGCGGACCGCCAGCCCCCGAGGGTCGCCCTCCGGCCGTACGGGGATCCGACGCACTTCCCGCCGGGCGTCAAGCACCGCTATGTACGCTGATCGGCATGGCACGGGCGAATGACGAGGCCGCGGCGGCCCTGCAGGAGTACGCGGAGCTGTTCGCGCTGAACGGCGGGGACGCCTTCCGGGTGCGCAGCTACCAGAAGGCCGCCAAGGCGATCGCCGGGCATCCGGAGGACCTGCGGGCCATCCCGGTCCGGCAGATTCCGGGGGTCGGCGAGGCGATCGCGAAGAAGGTCGAGGAGTTCCTGGCGCGCGGGAGTTTCCGGCAGCTGGACGACCTGCGCGGCAAGGTGCCCGAAGGGGTGCGCCGGCTCACCCGGATCCCCACGCTCGGGCCGAAGAAGGCGTTGTTCCTCTTCCAGGAGCTCGGCATCGACTCGCCCGACGCGCTGGCCGAGGCGATCCGCGCGGGGCGGCTCACCGGGGTGCGCGGGTTCGGCGCCAAGACCGAGGAGAACCTGCTCAAGGGCATCGAGCAGATGGCGCAGTCGGGGCAGCGGGTGCACCTGGGCATCGCCATGGACCTGGCGGAGCAGGTGATCGCCTCGCTGCCGGCCGGCCGCATCGCGTACGCGGGTTCGCTGCGGCGGATGCGGGAGACCGTGGGGGACATCGACATCCTGGCGGTCGGGCCGGTCTCGCTGATGGAGGTGTTCGCGAGCCGGCCGTACGTGGCGGAGGTGATCGCCCGGGGTGAGCGGAAGACCTCGATCCGAACCGATCGCGGCATGCAGGTGGATCTGCGGGTGGTGCCCGCCGAGTCGTGGGGGGCCGCGATGGTCTACTTCACGGGGTCGAAGGAGCATAACGTCCGCATTCGCGAGATGGCTGTGAAGAAGGGGTGGAAGCTCTCCGAGTACGGGCTGTTCGACGCCGAGGATCGGGTGATCGCCGCCGCGACCGAGGAGGACATCTACCACGCGCTCGGTATGGAGTGGGTGCCGCCGCCGCTGCGGGAGGACGGTGGCGAGGTCGAGGCCGCGCTCCGGGGTGAGTTGCCTCGGCTGGTGACGTTGGCCGACCTGAAGGGCGATCTGCACACGCACACCAACCTGACCGACGGGATCGCCTCGCTGGAGGACATGGTGGCCGCTGCGGCGGGCCGCGGTTACGCCTACTACGCGATCACCGACCATGCCCCCAACCTGGTCATGCAGCGGATGACCCTGGAGAAGGCGCTGGAGCAACGCGCCCAGATAGCCGCCCTTCAGACGAAATATCCGAACATGCGGTTGCTGCAGGGGACGGAGCTGAACATCGCCCCCGACGGCTCGGTGGACTGGCCGCTGGACGTGCTGGCGGGCTTCGACGTCCGGGTCGCCTCCGTGCACTCCCATTTCACCCAGTCCCGCGACGAGATGACCCGCCGTTTCATCGCGGCCTGCGAGAACCCCGGCGTCGACATCATCGGCCACCCGACCACCCGCAAGATCGGCAAGCGGGAGCCGGTGGACGCCGACTGGGACGCCGTCTTCCGCGCCGCCGCCCGCACCGGCACCGCCATGGAGATCGACTCCTACCCCGACCGCGCCGACCTCCCCTCCGACCTGGTACGCCGGGCCCGCCACCACGGCGTCAAGTTCTCCATCGACAGCGACTCCCACGCCATCCCCCACCTGGCCAACCAGCGCTTCGGCATCGGCCTGGCCCAACGCGCCTGGCTGACCACCGAGGACGTCATCAACACCTGGCCGGTGGACCGCCTCCTCACCTGGCTGTCGAAAGACTCCGACTAACGACCCAGCTCAACTCCACCCTCCGGCAACGGCCCCGGATCCGAGGTCAGCCCACGGTCACTGCACAGTTCGCGATCATGGGGAATCAATGGTTTCCTGGTAGGGAATGAAGATTTACGGAGAGGAGCGCTCCGATGGATCTCTGTACCTTGGGGGACATCGCCCCCCTCGTGACCAACCGATCCGGACCAATCCACAAACCACTCCCCCCCGACCGCTACATCCGCCACGGCGGCTCAGCCGAGATGCGCTGGGAATCCATGCGCGGCCAGGGTTACCACGTCCCCAACGACCTCTTCTTCGTCCGCAACCACACCGTCACACCCACCATCGACGCCCGAACCTGGCGGTTGCGCGTCCACGGCGACGCCCTGCGTCACCCCAGAGACTTCACCTACGAGGACCTCCTCTCCCTACCGACAACCACCCTGGACGTGGCCATCGAATGCGCCGGAAACGGCCGGTCCTTCTTCGCCACCCAGCAGGGCGAACCCACCGAAGGCACCCCATGGCGCCTGGGCGGCATCGGCGTGGCCCGCTGGCGCGGCGTACGCCTGTCGCTGCTGCTGGAACTCGCCGGCATCACCCCGGACGCCGTCGACGTACTCCCGGTCGGCCTCGACCCCGAGTACACCGAGGACGGCGTCAACCACGGCCACGTCCGCCGCCCCCTCCCGGCCGGAAAGGCCATGACCGACGTACTCGTGGCGTACGAGATGAACGGCGAGCAACTCCCACCCGACCACGGTTTCCCCGCCCGCCTGGTGGTCCCCGGCTGGGTCGGCGTGGCGTCCATCAAATGGCTGGGCTCCATCGAGGTCGCCACCCGCCCGCTCGAATCCCCGTGGAGCACCGGCTTCTACCGCCTCCCCGACAGCGAGCTGACCGCCCAGGTGGTGAAGAGCGCCTTCGAACTCGCCTGGGAGGCACGGCTCCCCGCCGGACGCCAGCACATCCTGCACGGCCGTTCCTGGTCCGGCCAGGGCCGGATCGTCCGGGTCGAGGTCAGCACCGACGGTGGCGAGACCTGGCAGCGCGCACATCTGCGCGGCCGTCCCTCCGCCGCCTGGGCGATGTGGCATTTCGCCTGGTGCCCGCGCACGCCGGGGCCGTACAAGCTCCTGGCCAGAGCGGTCGACGAGACCGGCGCCGGTCAGCCGGCGCGCGCACCCTACAACCCGAGGGGGTATCTTTTCGGAGCCATTGTGGAACACCCAGTGATCGTTGAATAGCTAATTGTCACCTTGAGGACAGTTTCGGGGTAGAAGACCAGGTGGCCGGGCGTGATCGCGTGCCGGAGGGAGGTGCTGCCAGCGGAGGTCATGGGCCGGCTGCTGACAGAATCTCACGGAGACGCCGCGGAAATGCCCTGGTAACCCGACACGGTGATGATGGTCACACTGTGTAGAACCGCCAGGTCCAACAGGGAGGATGCCCATGCGTCAGCTGACGGCTCTCGACGCGCAGTTCCTCAGCACCGAGTCGGCCACCACCGCCGCCCACGTCGCCGGGGTCGCCGTCCTGGACGCGCCGGTGACCAGGGCCCAGCTGATCGACCTGATCCGCGCGCGTCTGCACCTGGCCCCGCCGCTCCGCATGCGCCTGGCGGACGTGCCCTTCGGCCTGGACCGCCCGTACTGGGTGGACGACCCGTCCTTCGACGTGGCCGACCACGTCCACGAGTCCACGGTGCACGGACCGGACGATCTCGCCCGCCACGTCGGCCGTCTCCACGCGCGGCGTCTGGACCGCAAGCGCCCTCTCTGGGAGATGCACCTGATCCACGGCATCGGCGAGGACCGGGTGGCGGTCTACTCGAAGGTGCACCACGCCGCGATCGACGGCGTCTCCGGCGTCGAACTCCTGGCCGCCTTCCTCGACTTCTCCCCCGAGCCCCGGCCGGTCCCGGCCGCTCCCCCGGCCGTCCCCGTCCAGGCGCCTGACCCGGTCGACATGCTCGCCGACGCGTTCCGCCGGGGGCTGCGCCAGCCGATGGCCTCCCTGCGCTCCCTCGGCCGCGCCTTCGCCGACCTGGACGCCATCCCGGTGATCGCCACCCTGCCCGGCGCCCGCCAGATCGCCCGCGCCACCCGATCCTTCCGCGGCCACCGGCCCGTCCCCGACCTGCCATCGCTGGCCGCCCCCCGGACCCCGCTGAACGGCACCATCTCCAGCCGCCGCAGCTTCGCCTACGGCTCGGTCGCCCTCGACGACCTCAAGCACATCGCCGGAACCTTCGGGATGAGCGTCAACGACGTGGTCATGACGGTCTGCGCCTCGGCACTGCGGGCCTGGCTCGCCGACCGCGGCCGGCTGCCCGCGCAGCCCCTGGTCGCCGCCGTCCCCGTCTCGGTCCGTACGGGACGGGACGGCGACTCGATCGGCAACCAGATCTCCGCGATGATCACCCCGCTGGCCACCGACGTGGCCGACCCCAAGGCCCGTCTGGCCGCGGTCCGGGCCACCATGATGGCCGCCAAACGCCGCTTCGCGGTCTCCCGCACCACCTGGCTGCACGACCTCTGCTCGGCGCTGCCCGCCCCCCTGGCCGGCCTCACCCCGGCGGTCTTCCGCCTGACCGGTCTGGTCACCCCCGGCGTGAACCTGATCATCTCCAACGTCCCCGGGCCCCAGTCCCCCCTCTACCTGGCCGGGGCCCGCCTGCTCGCGTACTACCCGATGTCCGTCCTCACCGATGTCACCGGCGCGCTGAGCATCACCTGCATCTCCTACGACGGCAGCCTCGACTTCGGCATCGTGGCCTGCCCCACCCGCGTCCCCGACATCTGGCAGATGATGGCGCACATCCACGACGCCACCACCGAGCTCACCAAGCTCGCCGACGCGGAACTCAGATGATCATGGGTGGCTGGTCCACGGAGACCCCGCAGGTCAGCGTGGTCTCCGGGGCCACCGCGCGCAGGTCGGCGAGCAGCAGCTGGGACGGCAGCGTGTAGGGCTCGGCGGCGGCCATGTCGACCTCGTAGCCCATGTCGCCCAGCGCGGCGGCCGTGAGGCGGCTCATCGGGTTGCCGACGCCGGGGGCGACCCTGCTGGTCATGAGCTCCGCGCCGAACACCGACTCGCGCCAGTGGGACCCGACGCTGCCGGGGCCGCCGACGTTCTCCACCGGGACGACGTGCGGGTCGACACTGAACAGCAGGGCGGCGAACTCCTGGCCGGCCCGGGTGCCGGTGAACACCGGATCGGCGGTGCCGAGGCCCTGGACGAGGTCGAGTGCCTGCCAGATGCCGCCACCGAGGCCGAGCACGTGGCCCATCTCGTGGCAGATGACGTCGTGCAGCAGGCCGGACTCCTCCATCCGGTCCAGGTCGAAGCTGTCGAAGGTCATCTCACCGACGGCCGGCAGCCGGCTGCCGGAGCGGACCAACAGCGGCCGGGCCTGGCCCAGGATGTTGCCCTGCGGTGTGCCGGGGCCGTCGATCTCGGCGCCCTTGGCCAGGATGAGGACGTCGTCCACGACCTCTCCGGCGGTGAGTCCGTCCGGGAGCTGCGCCAGGTCGGGGATGGCGACCTCGGGCAGGTCGCCCACGATCACCCGGGCCCAGCGGTCGGCCGCGGCGGCGAAGGCGGCCTGCTGGGTGTCGCTGAGGCCGCCGAGGAAGCGGACCTCGATGGTGAACGGCGACCGGGTCGCCGCCACCGCCAGCGCGCGCTCCGCACTGGCACGTGCCACGTGGAAATCGAACTCGCCCATTGCTCACCTCGTTGCGTGTCTCGCAGTCTCGTGCTCCCGATCCTCCGCCCGTGACCGGGTCCACGACCTGAGTAGCCCACTACTCAAGAGATGCGCGCCCGGGCCGGCGGCAGGTCGAAGTCGTCGTTGCGCATGCGGAGCAGGGCGAGCGTGGCGCCGCCGAAGCCGGCCGCGGCGACCAGCAGGCCGATGCCGGAGGCGACGTGCCCGGGCATGAACGGGTGGGTGAAGCCGCCGACCGCCAGGGCGATGCCCGCCCAGGCCGGGGCCGCGCCGCTGCGCCACAGCGCGAGGCCGAGCAGGAGCAGGCCGAAGACGATGCCCACGATGAACAGCAGGCCGGCCACCTGGCCGAGGATGTCATCGTCCATGGTGGCCTGGACCTTCGCCATGGTGGCCACGTCGAAGCCGCCCCGTACGGTGACGAGGGCGAGGTTGTCGCCGCCCTCGATCAGCGGGAAACCCGCCAGGTCGCCGAGGAGGGCGAGGAACGCGCCCACGGTGGCGAGCCGGGGAGCGCCCCGGCGGGCCACCCAGGCGACCGCGAAGGTGGCGGGGATCAGGCCGACCAGGAACGGCACGCCGAACCAGCGCACCAGATCGGCCAACTGCTCGTCGGCCACGTACGCCGCGGCGGTGGCCTCGAACGACGACCCGCCGTCGATGGGACTCAGGATGTAGTGGACGCCCATGCCGATCATCGGCAGCGGCGCGACGACGGCGAGCAGAACACGCCAGAAGCCTCGTACGTCCCGCAGCGGCTTGGCGGGGATGTCTGGTTGCATGTGACCCTCCGAGTCGTGAACCCTGTCCTCGCCAGGTTCACGCCGGCACTCGCCCGCCGTCGTGGGGACGTGCGCCCATCCGCCTCCCATCCGGTCCCGGCCGGAATGGGAGGGTACCCCTATGGCCCCTGGGAGTGGCCAGGTCACATGATGGCCGCATGTCAGGCAGGCGAGGCGGACCGGCGGCGGTGGCCGCGACCACCACGGTGGTGATCGTGGCGGCCTGGGTGTCCTGGTTCGCCGGAGGGCTGACCTTCGCCGACGCGGCGAGCGATTCGTACCTGCTCACCAACAGCGTCCAGGCGGTCACCTTCACCGCGCTCGGCGTGATCGTCCTGGCGCACCGCCGACGGCACAACGTCGGGCGGCTGTTCGTCGCGTACGGCGCCTCCTACACGGCGAGCGTCGCCTGCCTGGGCCTGCTGTCCGGGGTCTTCGCCCTGCCGCCCTGGTGGACGCGCGCGATCCAGCTGTTCGGCATCACCGTGTGGATCCCCGCGCCCGCCGTCTGCCTGCCGCTGATCCTCCAGTTGTTCCCCGACGGGCGCCCGGTGTCTCCCCGGTGGCGGTGGCTGGTGGCGGCGACCTTCGCGGTGCTGCCGCTCACGCCGGTCGTCACGCTGGCGCTCGGCGCGCAGGAGGGCGGGGGTGGCCTGGACCTGGTGCTGTCCCCCGAGGCAGGCCGGGTCGCGGCGGCCATGCTGCCCGTCGCCGCCGGAACCGACGCGGTGGTGCTGCTGGCCGGGCTCGCCGCGCTGGCCGTACGGGCGTACCGGTCGCGGGAGGAGCAGCGGCTGCAGGTGATGTGGCTGCTCTGGGCGGCGGTCGTGTTCGCGGCGCTGAACGCGCAGCGCATCCTCACCACCGACGGCCCGGTGCTGTTCCTGCTGACGCTGCCGCTGATCCCCGCCGCCGCGACGGTCGCGATCGTCCGCCACCGGCTGTACGACATCCGCCTGATCGTCAACCGCTCTCTGGTGTACGGCCTGCTCACGATCGGCGTGATCGGCGCGTACCTGGGCATCGTGGCGGCCCTGTCGGCGCTGGCCCAGGACCGGCTCGTCGCCCAGCCGCTGATCGCGACCGGGGTGATCGCACTCGCCTTCGCCCCGGCCCGCTCCGCCGTCCAGTCCACCGTGGATCGAGTCATGTACGGCAGGCGCCGCGACCCCGCCGAGGCCGCCGCCCAGGTCGGGGTACGCCTGGGCACCGGCCTGGCGGGAGTGCTGCGCGCCGTGTGCGAGGCGCTGCGGTTGCCGTACGCCGCGATCAGCTCGGACGGACGCCTGGTGGCCACCTACGGCGAGCCGCCCACCCTCCGGCACACGGTACCGCTCCAGGTGGCCGACGGGGCCGACCTGCCGGTGGGCCTGCGGGCGGGCGGAACCTGCCCGCGCTGCCCGCCGCCGTGGAGGTGGCCGCCTACCGGATCGCCACCGAGGCGGTCACCAACGCGCTCCGCCACAGCCGGGCCACCAGCTGCCGGGTGACGCTACGCGCCGATCACGCCCTGCACGTGGAGGTCCGCGACGGCGGCCCGGACGGCGCCGCCGCCTGGCGGACCGGCGTGGGGCTACGCTCCATGCACGAGCGCGCGGCCGAACTGGGCGGCGCACTCACGGCAGGACCGACCGACCGGGGCGGCCGGGTGCACGCCCTGCTCCCGCTGGAGCCCGCATGACCGCGCAGCCACCGATCCGGATCACGATCGTGGACGACCACCCGCTGATGCGGGAGGGCCTGCGCGCCCTGGTCGCCTCGCTGCCCGACATCGAGGTGGTCGGCGAAGCCGGGGACGGCGACGCGGCCCGCAGGGAGACCCAGCTCACCCGCCCCGACGTCGTGGTCATGGACCTGCACATGCCCGGCACCAACGGCGTGGCGGCCACCCGGGCCATCCTGCGCGCCGCCCCGGCCACCCGGGTGCTCGTCCTGACCATGTTCGAGGACGACGACTCCGTGTTCGCCGCCATGCGCGCCGGCGCCTCCGGCTACCTGGTCAAGGGCGCCCAGCAGGACGAGATCATCCGCGCCATCCGCTCCGTCGCCGCCGGCCAGGCCATCTTCGGCCCCACCGTGGCCCGCCGCATCATCGACTTCTTCACCCACGGCCCCCGCCCCGCCGCGGACCCCTTCCCCGAGCTCACCGCCCGCGAGCGCGAAGTCCTCGACCTCATCGCCGCCGGCCGGACCAACCCGGCGATCGCCCGCCACCTGGTCATCAGCCCCAAGACCGTCAGCAACCACATCTCCGCCATCTTCACCAAACTCCAGGTCGCCGACCGAGCCGAGGCCATCGCCCGAGCCCGCGAGGCCGGTCTGGGACTGTGAAACGCCCGCGGGCCCGGTCGTCGCCGGGCCCGCGGTTGTCGTCGGATTCAGGGGTTAGTAGAGGCGGTTGTCCGGCACCGGCAGGTCGATGTGCCCGGGGCCGAACCAGCTGCCGTTGTCGCGGGTGAGGTCGCCGTTGTTCAGGGCGTGGCCGACGCCGAGGACGAGCGGGATCTCCACCCTGCTCCGGTGCAGGTCGATCGTGACGTTCGTACCGGTGGCGGTCTCGCCGCTGTAGGTCGAGTTGGTTCCGGCGATCACCAGGCCCAGGCGGTGGCCCTTCTTGAAGACGTAGTCCTGGGGCAGGGTGGCCCACTTGACCTGAGCGTAGGTGCCCGGCGTCAGCGGTGCGGACTCGGTCAGCGAGTCGCGGTTCTGGACGTCGATCCAGCCGCGGGCCACGATCTCCAGCGGCCGGTTGACCATGTTGGTGACGACCGTCCGGTAGCAGCCGTCGTCGGCGGCGGTGGACTCGCCGTGGCAGCTCTCGGTGGTCAGGGTGGTGATGCCCTGCCCGCGCCGCCAGTCGATGCGGTCGTCGTCGCCGAAGTCGACCAGTAGAGCGGTCAGGTTCGCGGTGGGCTTGTCCAGCGCGACGGTCAGGTCCACCACGGGCGTACCGGACAGGCGCAGGTCCCGGGGCAGCTCGCCGGTGGTGAAGGCCACCCGTCCCGGGTGGACGGTGCCGACGTTGGCCACCATGGTGTTCTCGGACAGACGCTGGTCGGTGAAGGTCGCGGTCTCGCCGTTCCTGGCCGGCTTGAGGTTGAGCGAGCCGTCGGCGGCCGGGCGGAAGAAGTGGGTCGACGCGGCCGGCGCCGGCCAGTCCTTCTGGGTGATCCAGTCGGTCGGGCCGACCTGCACGTCGGCGCGGGGCTCCTTCATGATGCCGTTGTCCACGCCGACCAGCCAGTAGTCGAACCAGCGGTGCAGGGTGTCCACCCACAGGTCCCGGCGTCCCTCGAAGTCGAAGGGATCCACGTGCTGGTACTGGCCGACCCAGATCTTGCGCGGCACGTTGCGGTTGGCCAGCGCCTCCCACCAGGTGGAGAAGTGGTCGGGCTTGACGTTCAGGTCGTTGACGGTGTGGACGGCGAACACGCTGGCCCGCACCCGGGACGCGTCGCCCAGCGTGCCGGCGATGTAGTCGCGCTCGGCCCAGAAGGCGTTGTAGTTGCCGGTGTCGTCGCCGTCCTCGGCGTCCAGGCGCGCCCGTACGGCGGCACACTTGGCCGCCGGGTCGGTGTCGACGACCCTGGCCAGGTACGACATGTAGTTGTAGTTGTAGACCACGCCGTTCGAGCGCTGGTACTTGTACCAGGAGCTGATCGCGGAGATCGGGACGATGGTCTCCAGCCCCTGCACGCCGGTCGCCGCGACCGCGTTGGCCAGCGTGCCGTCGTAGGACTTGCCGATCATCGCGGCCTTGCCGGTGCTCCAGTCGGCCAACGCCTGGGTGCCGTCGGCGCGGTAGGCGACCGCGCGACCGTTCAGCCAGTCGATGACGGCCTTGCCGCCCAGCACGTCGGCCTGCCCGCCCACGTCGGGACAGCCGTCGGACTTGGTGGTTCCGATCATGTCGACGTTGAGCACCGCATACCCGCGGGGCACGAAGTAGTTGTCGTAGAAGAGGGGGAACTTGGCGAGGTTGCCCGCCGCGTCGTAGACCTTGCGCTCGGACTCGTTACCTCGTCCGGAGTTGTCGTAGTACGGGCTCTCATCGATGATCGACGCCACCTTGAGCCCCGGACCGGACTCGCGGGGCCTGATGATGTCCACCCGCACCCGGTCCAGCCGCCCGTCGGCGTCACTGTCGACGCTCGACTCGACGTAGACGTGCTCGCGGATGGCATCGGCGTACGAAAAGACCGGCTGGGTGCGTCCTTCCTCGATTGTGATGGCAGGGGCCGTGCTCGCCTGAACCGGTGCGGCGGCGAGCAGGACCAGGCCGACGGCGACGAGGGTCGCTCGTAACTGTGGCACAGGATCCTCCAGAGACTCAGGAACACCCGAAATCTCCACGAATGTCCACATAACCAACAAGATCCCTTTACACGTTCGACACCACCTTGGTCCTAGTGTGTGACATTGCACAACCTGTACAAGCTTGCCGCACACGAGTCGACCCGTTCCCCGAGGCCGTCCAGAGTGCGGCAGGAGACCGCCACCCTCGAGACAAAGCCTCAGCTCAGCCGTTGGAGTCGCACGCCTTGGTCCATGCGTCGTCACTGCGGCGGGCTCCATCGGCGGACATCAGCGTGACCCCAGGGAGCCCACACGCTACACATGACGACTCTGACGAGACTGGTAGCCCGCAGTTCGCGACGGCGGATCGCTACTCCCAGTCGAACTCCGTGCGATAAGTCAGCCCCAGCCATAACCCCAAGAGGGCACGCGGCGGCAATTCCAGGCCAGACCTGTTGATCAAATTACCACATGGTCGGACTCATGGCAGGCGAGGCAAAAGGTCGACAAAATGGCTCAGAACGAACCACAAACGAAAAGAGACGACTGAGTTGCAGCGAAGAAAACATCGTCGCCCCTCTTGACATCGCTGCCGAGGGACATCTCACTTTTGCCGTAGCTCAAAATAGGGAGCTTGCTACCTGGAGTGCCCTTCGCCGCATCATCGGCTGATGAAAGGGAACCTGTGCCCAGCGCGTAGGGACCTTTTGAAGGCTCCTTGAAGTACAACGGCCGAGACCAAGATGCTTTAGGAGTCCCCTTCTGGGTTGCCACCAAGGCGATGGCGAAGGAAGCTCGTATCTACTTCGGTGTCTCCGACCAGCCGCCAGGATCTCCGCTCGAAGGTAAGATCGCCGCTCACGGTCAATGGCAGCTTGTGCCGATAGGCTTTGATAGCCCAGTCGTGATCTTCTCCACTCAGAATCAGGTGTACATTTCGTATCCGTCCATTGACGTAGGCCGTGATCACGACAGTTCCGGCCTCGTCGTCGATGCCAACGCCTTCTTCCCGCGTAAGCGATTTGACTGGCCCAACGAGGGTTTCGCGCCGAGGCGGCTCCTCCCTGCGGACCAGACGTTCCCGGACCAGCGGTAGCTGCTCAAGCAACTCCTGTTCCAGTTTGATCAACCGGGCGCTCATGGCCGGTACACCACGAATTGCCGCCCACTCAAAGGACATGTCCAGAGCGCGCAGTCGACTGAAGCCCGCCATCTCTTCCAGCGACTCGACCAAGTTCGCGCTCAGACCCCACTCGGCGGGCGAGTCCAGCGCCTCGCGACTCTGGCCCCGGGCGAGTTGCCGTGTTGTCTCAAGACCGCGTGCGAGCGTCGTCATAACACGACGCGAAAACGGGGTGTCGGGGTCAGAGGACGATTGCGGAGGAGGTTCACCTCCGTCGAGTCGCGTGACAACAGTGAATACGAAGCTGCCGCGCTTGGTGTGTCCCAGGCGGACATCCTTGTCGAGGAACTCGTTCACCGGTGTGGAACGCCGCCCGCGATGCGTGTGACTTGGATCGGCAGCCGTGGTCGCGGCGGCTCGCATCATTCGATAGATTGCGCCGATCGTTGACTCGGCTTGCTTGAAAGGGATTGTTCCATCAGACATTGCCTGATCCAGGCGAATATACAAAAGGTCCGCAGACGCGACCGTGACCTCTTCGTATAGTTTATTCGCATCCCAGTCATTGACGAGAGTGATCGTTTTGAGCGCGTCAAAAAAGCGTCGCGGATAGTCCAGGTATTCGCTGTCCAATGGCAACATGATACGGGCCAGCAGGTCACCGTCATGGCCCGGTAGGCGCCAGATCTCCCGGATGTCGTCCTGCCGTGACTCCAGCTCCCAATCGTGTGACGCAAGGTAGCGGGAGACCGCGTTGGGCGTGAGCGTCTGGACGAGCTCTTGCAGGGAGGCGTCCGTGATGGAGCGGCTCACCAGTCACCTCCCTCGCCGATCGTTTTCATGATGCCGAGAAGTCTGTCTACATCAAACAGGTTACTCTTCGGTAAGCGGACGGTCTTCGACGCCTGTCCTTCAGCGATGACCCCCAGATTTGCCGCATTCTCCCAGTACATCTTGCTGTTGACCAAGAGACGTTCCTCGTTCTGGTGGAGCCATGACTCCGGCGACTCGGGCACATGGAGCACCCCGAGGTAGGCGGGAATGTGACGCTTGGGGTTGGTCAACCGGCGGAACGGCCCTGCCTTCATCTGCCACATGAGGGAGGTGTCGCGCAGCACGCCCAATTGGGACGTGCACTTCAGCTGGAGTTCGAACTGGGGACAGTAGTATCGCGCATACTCAGCCGACGAGGCTATGGTGATATCTACTCCGTCATAGTCCGTTTCATGGCATTTGACCGAGCATCCTGCCGCAGCGACCACCATCCGGACGAAAGCAAGGCTGAACTGCTGCTTCTTCTCGCTGAGCGGCAGTTCGTCGAGCGGCGTTCCCTCCACCTTCTCGCCCATGACCGTCCCCACGTCTGGCACGCTCTTCGCCATCCCACCGCCCCGGACCTCGCGCTCAGAGGACGGACGATACTAGCAACCCGCACAATACGTTTGGATCTTCTCCATATTCTCTGCTCAATACGGCAGGACGAGGCCCGGACGGGGTGGTGGAAATGGCGCAGGGCACGGAGTTCGAGTGGAACTCCGTGCCCTGGTGGGGGAAGGCGGCTAGTGTTGGGCCGCCTTTTCCGCTCCCACGCCTGTGAGGGAGCGGACTTCTATTTCGGCGTACTTCGACTCGTTGTGTTCCTTGCTCAGGATCGTGCCGAGCCAGCCGCAGAAGAAGCCGAGTGGGATCGAGATGATGCCGGGGTTCTGGAGGGGGAACCAGGCGAAGTCGGCGTCGGGGAACAGGGCCGTCGCGGAGCCGGAGACGACCGGGGAGAAGATGACCAGGCCCACGGCGGAGACCAGGCCGCCGTAGATGGCCGAGACGGCGCCCGCCGTGTTGAACCTCTTCCAGAACAGGCTGTAGAGGATGGCGGGAAGGTTGCCAGAGGCGGCGACCGCGAAGGCCAGGGCTACCAGGAAGGCCACGTTGAGCTTCTGGGCGAAGATGCCCAGCACGATGGCCACCGCACCGATGGCGAAGGCGGCGATCCTGGCCACCAGGATCTCCTGCTGCTCGCTGACCTTACCCCGCTTGAAGACGTGGGCGTACAGGTCGTGGGCGAAGCTGGAGGAGGAGGCCAGGGTGAGCCCGGCGACCACGGCGAGGATGGTGGCGAACGCGACAGCCGCGATCACCGCCAACAGGATCGTGCCGCCGACCTCGCCGAAGATCAGGTTACCGACGGCCTTCGCGAGCTGTGGCGCCGCAGTGTTGCCCGCCGCGTTCTGCTCAGAGATGACCTTGGATCCGACGAGGGCCGCGGCGCCGAAACCGAGGACCAGGGTGAGCAAGTAGAACGAGCCGATGATGCCGATGCCCCAGAGAACCGACTTCCGGGCGTCCTTCGCGGTGGGCACCGTGTAGAACCGGATCAGGATGTGCGGCAGACCGGCCGTACCGAGTACCAGTGCGAGGCCGAGGCTGATCAGGTCGATCTTGCCGGCCAGACCCTGGGCCTCGGTGCCGTACTTCCCGCCGGCGTTCAGGAAGGCGTCGCCCTTGCCGCTCTGCGTGGCGGCCTCGCCGAGCAGGGAGGAGAGGTTGAAGCCGTAGTGGCCGAGGACCAGCAGGGTGACCAGGGTGGCGCCGCCCATCAGCAGGATGGCCTTGACGATCTGGACCCAGGTGGTGCCCTTCATGCCGCCGACCACGACGTACACGATCATGAGGGCGCCGACGCCGACGATGGTGAGGGCCTTGCCGGCCTCGGAGGTGACGCCGAGCAGGAGGCCGACCAGGGCGCCCGCGCCGACCATCTGGGCCAGCAGGTAGAAGATGCTGACGGTGATCGTGGAGACGCCGGCCGCAGTCCGTACGGGGCGGGGGCTCATCCGGAAGGCGAGCACGTCGGCCATGGTGAACTTGCCGGAGTTGCGCATCAGCTCGGCGACCAGCAGGAGCGCCACCAGCCAGGCGACCAGGAAGCCGATCGAGTAGAGGAACCCGTCGTACCCGGACAGGGCGATGATGCCGGCGATGCCGAGGAAGCTGGCGGCCGACATGTAGTCGCCGCCGATGGCCAGGCCGTTCTGAACGCCGCTGAAGGAGCGGCCGCCGGCGTAGTAGTCGGCGGCGGTCTTGGTGTGCCGGCTGGCCCAGAAGGTGATGGCCAGGGTGCCTGCGACGAAGAGCAGGAACAGGACGGTGGAGAGGGTGGTCTCGCTCATGCCTTGTCCCCCGCGGTGTCCTTGGCGGTGTCTGTGGCGGCGCCTTCGATCTCGTGCCGGAGCTCGTCGGCCAGCGGGTCGAGCTTGGCGGCGGAGTGCCGCGCGTACGCCCAGGCGATCAGGAAGGTGGACGCGAACTGGAGCAAACCGAAGATCAGGGCGACGTTGATGTTGCCGAACAGCTTGGCGCCCATGAAGTCACGGGCGAAGCCCGACAGAATCACGTACAGCAGGTACCAGGCGAGGAAGGCGACCGTCATCGGGAAGGCCCACGATCGGTAGCGGCGCTTCAGCTCCTGGAACCGTTCGGAGCCTCCTATCTGTTCGTATACCGACGGATCATGCTGCTGCGTCGTCACGGATGCCTCCAACGCTGTGATCTGAATCACTCACAACGTAGGCAGGAGGTTGACCGCCGACGAGACGCCGGGCCGCAGTGTTCGCCGAGCCGTCCGCACATGGCGCTCAATTGGGGTGGGCTTGCGCCGAATGGTCCGCTATGTGCGACGAATGGAAGATCCCGAAATGTCTGGACACATGGTGTTCACGTAGAACGGGGGCGCCAGTCGCCGCGATCCACGTCCAGGGTCTCCGGAGTGTGCAGGCGAACCATGGTACGCGCCACGTTCGGCGGCACCCGGGACGGGGTCAGCAGCGACACGACGACCATCACGGTGAACGAGATGGGCACCGTCCAGGCAGCAGGCTGGGCCAGCAGCGCGCCCAGCCAGCCGGTGTGCGGGCCGCCGATGATGGTCACCATCACCGCCCCGCAGGCCATGCCGCCCCCGGCGAGCAGCCCGGCGACCGCGCCCGCGGTGGTCAGCCGCCGCCACCAGATGCCCAGCACCAGCAGCGGGCAGAACGAGGACGCGGCCACCGCGAAGGCCAGGCCCACCACGTCGGCGACCGGGAGCGCCCGCGCCGTCCCCGCCAGGGCGAACGGCACCAGCACGGCGAGCACGGTGGCGACCCGGAAGGCGCGCACCCCGTCCTTGATGCGGAGCATGTCCTGCCCGACCACCCCGGCGACCGACACCGTCAGACCCGAGGAAGTGGACAGGAACGCCGCGAACGCGCCGCCAGTGACCAGCGCGGTGAGCAGGTCCCCGGCGACCCCGCCGACCAGGTGGCCGGGGAGGGTGAGCACGACGGCGTCCGGCCGGTCCAGGTTGGGGAGGTAGATCCGGCCGAGATAGCCGTATATGGCGGGCATCAGGTAGAACGCCCCCAGCAGCGAGAGCACGACCAGGGTGGTACGGCGGGCCGCCCGCCCGTCCGGGTTGGTGTAGAACCGCACCAGCACGTGGGGCAGGCCCATGGTGCCGAGGAAGGTCGCCAGGATCAGCGAGTACGTGGCGTACACCGGGTGCTCGCGCCCGTGCAGCGGCAGCGCCCAGGGGTCCTGCGGCTGGAGGCCGGGAGATCCGTTGGTACCCCAGGCGAGGAGCATGAAGACGAGGGGGACCGCTAGTGCGGTAAGCTTCAGCCAGTACTGGAACGCTTGTACGAATGTGATGGATCGCATCCCGCCTGACAGCACGTTGACTGCCACGACTACCGCGACCAGCAGCCCGCCCGCCCACGTCGGCGCCCCCGTGATGGTACGGAACACCAGCCCCGCGCTCTGGAACTGCGGCATCAGGTAGAGCCACCCGATCAGCACCACCAGCACGCTGGACACCCGCCGGACCGCCATCGACTCCAGCCTGGCCTCGGCGAAGTCCGGCAACGTGTACGCCCCGGAACGGCGCAGCGGCGCCGACACCAGCACGAGCAACACCAGATATCCGCCGGTCCAGCCGACCGGCAGCCACAGCATGTCCGCGCCGTAGGTGAGGATGAGGCCCGCGATGCCCAGGAAGGAGGCCGCCGAGAGGTACTCGCCGCCGATCGCCGAGGCGTTCCAGAGTGGGGTGACCGTCCGCGAGGCGACGTAGAAGTCCGACGTCGTCCGGGAGACCCGGATCCCGAACGCCCCGATCAGCACCGCCGCCACCACGACCAGCACGATCGCGATAACCGAGCTGACCGAACTCACTCCCACCCTGCGCTCACTTCCACCCCACGCTCACTCTCGCCCCGGATTCACTCCCGCCTCGGGCTCACTCCCGCTCCACCAGTTCGGCGAAGTGCCTCTCGTACCGCTCGGCCTGGCGGACGTAGAGCCACGCGCCGACCACGAAAGCCGGGTAGATCAGCCCGGCCAGCACCACCCAGGGCAGCGGGATGCCGAGGATCTCCACCTCGCGGAGTTCGGGGACCAACAGGAAGAGCAGGGGCAGGCCGCCGATCAGGGCCGCCAGCACGGTACAGACGAACAGCGCCAGCCGCAGCTGGGTGCGGATGAGGGAGCGCATGTAGACCTCGCCCAGCTTGGTCTGCTCGTCGATCTCCCGGGTGACCGGGTAGCGCGGACGCTGGGCCGCGGCCGTCCGCGGGCTGGTGACCACGACCCGCCGAGGTTTGGCGCTCATCGCGGATCCGTCCAGTTCCGAGGCGAGGGCGCGGCGATCCGACCGTTCCATCCGATTCGGCACACTCCGGGTCCGCTCATACCGGCCCGGCGCACTCCTGCGCCGCCCATTCCGGTCCGGCGCACTCCGGGTCCGCTCATACCGGCTCGGCGCACTCCTGTGCCGCCCATTCCGGTTCGGCACACTCCGGGTCCGCTCATACCGGCTCGGCGTACACCAGTTCCGTTCATTCCGGCTCGGCGTACACCGGGTCCGCTTATTCCGGCTCGGCTCATTCCGGTTTGGCCTTGCGGGCGCGGCGGACCAGGAGGTCGCGGAGTTCGCGGGTGTGGCGGCGGCTGACGGGGATCTCGGTGTCGCCGATGCGGACCACGCATTTGCCGGAGTCGATGTGGAGTTCGTCGATGTGCCGGACGGCGACGAGGTGACTTCGGTGCACTCGCAGGAACCCCGCCGAGGCCCAGCGTTCCTCCAGCGCCGCCAGCGGGATGCGGACCAGGTGGCTGCCGGTGGCGGTGTGCAGGCGGGCGTAGTCGCCGCGAGCCTCGACGTACCGGACCTCGGTGCTGGCCACGAACCGGGTGACGCCGCCCAGTTCCACCGGGATGGTGTCGGCGTCCTGCTCGGCACGGCTGTCGCCGGGTAGCCCGGTGCCCCCGACACACCGGCGGATGGCCTCGGCGAGCCGGTCGGGGCGAACCGGTTTGAGCAGGTAGTCCTCGGCCTTCAACTCGAAGGCGTCCACCGCATGGTCCTCGTACGCGGTGACGAAGACGACCTTCGGAGGGCGGGAGAACTGGGTGAGCAGACGGCCGAGCACGACCCCGTCCAGACCGCGCATGCGAATGTCCAGGAAGACCGCGTCCACCGGGCGCCCCTCGGCCATGGCCCGGTCCAGGAGCTTGAGCGCCGCCGCGCCGTCCCGCGCGGTCAGCACATCACGGATGCGCGCGTCAGCACGGAGCAGGTACGCCAGGTCCTCCAGGGCGGGCTGTTCGTCATCGACCGCCAGGACCCGCAGCCCGGTCACGTCCGCCTCCTCATAACTTGTTCCATAGAGACTGATGAAACGTCCCCCAGAAGTCAACGGCGTCTCCAGCAGCGTGCGCGGCGTCATCGGGTCGTCGGCGCCATCGTCGATGTTGTTCGGCTTGAGGCCGGATGCGTACCCATCCGCCTGCGGGGCAGGAGATCCTGGCCTTCCGTAGGCACGCGGTGGGTTCGTCGGCGACCCGTGATGTTGTCGATGGCGTCACGGAGGAGTCACAGCTCGCGCCTGCGGGTGAGGCGGGCGGCCGGGCGCACGTATCTTGACCGTGTGCACCCTGACCGTGTCCGTGCTCGGGTGGACCGCTCGAATGCCACCGTGGAGGAGTTGCGCGCCGAGACCGCGTCATGGCTGGGCGCGCGGCGAGCCGATCCGCGGTTCGCGCGGTTCGCCGATCATCTGGGCATCCTGGAGCGGGTGTTCGGGGAGATGCTGGCGGCGCTCGGCGGTGAGCTCGACCTGGCGCGGGAGATCCGGGGGTCACGGGAGACCTACGAGCGGTGTGCCCGGCTGGACCGTGGCGTGCTGGTGGTCCGGCGGTTGTTCGACTGGTACGCGGCCAAGTACGACCAGCGCCGGGATCCCCGTTTCGGAACGGTGCTGGCGGCGGCGGACGAGGTGGTGCGGAGTTGCTGGCGGGAGCCCTTCGCCCGGGTGGGGGCCGTGCCACCGAGCGGGCCGCTGGTCTATCTGGAGCCTCGGTTCGACGCGTATGCCACGCCCAGGGTGTCGGTTCCGGTGGATCTGCGGGCGCCGGCGGATGCGGTGGTCGCGGCCTTTGTCCATGAGCTACCGATTCCTGTGGTTTGTCTGCCCGGGTGGGCTACCCGGGAAGCCTGGTGGTTAACGCTGGCCGCACACGAGACCGGGCATCACGTGCAGCATGACCTGGGTGATTTGCGCTACGCGACGCAGGAGGCGCTGGCAGCCGTCGGGCCGGAATGGGTGAGCTGGTCGGGTGAGCTCTTCGCCGACGCCTACTCGGTGCTCATGGTCGGCCCGTCCGCGTTGTGGGCGGTCGCGGAGCTCCAGCACGGCCAGGAGGATCGTTCCCCGCGTCCAGGCGACGCCTACCCTCCCCCGTCGGTACGGCTCGCGCTGATGTCCGAGATCGCCCGACAGTCGGGCTTGGGCGACCCGGGCCACCCCACCGAGTTACCCCAGGGCCCCGGCATCCCACAAATGCCGGAAATATCGCGAGCTGCCTCCGCAGTACTCGCGTTGAAGGTGCAAGACCACTCACTTCCCGAAATTTCGGGACTACGGCAGGAGTGGTTCCAGCCGGGTGGGCTAGCCGCCATCTGGGCGGAACGCCTGACTGAACACGATCCCTTGCTGACCCGCCTGGACGAACGCAGCGCCGCCAGAGTCCTCGTCTCCGCAGGGGTGATCGCCGCCGAGACCCACCCCGCCGCCAAAGCTCGGGACCGCGTGCACGAGAACCTGTCCGCCACACTCCCCCGCTGCGGACCTCCCGGAACCATGGCGGGCGACACACCGAGCAGCCAGGTCGACGCCATCGCCCGTCGTCTGGCCGCCCAGTTGGTGGCCCCATGAGACCGAGAGCCCAGGTCGACGCCATTCACCCGGCAGCGTCAGGCAGCCCGGTTGGTGGCCGTATGAGCCTGCCCAGGACACCTTCGATATCGGCCCCGTGGCACCCGCCGCGTTCCCGGTTGGTGGCCCGATGAGCCTGCCCAGGGTCGATGTCGCCGTCACTCAGTCGACGGTGGTGGTCTCCTGCGCGGGGGAACCGCTGTGTGAGCCGTACCGGCTGGAGATCGTGGAGTTGCGGGCGCGCCTGGGCACGGCCGGGGACGACGTGGCGGCCCACGGGGCCGCGCTTTTCGACGCTCTGCTTCGCCCGGCGTGGGGGGAGATCACCCAGCTGGACCAGGTGCGGGCGGCACGCGGAGTCGAGTTGGCGTTGCGCCTGCCGGAGGGGTTGCAGCCGTTCCGCTGGGAGTCGATGCACGACGGGCGGCAGCCGCTGGCCGCCACGGACCTGCTGGTCGCGTTCACCCGGACGCTTCCCGCGAATCGGGAGCCGCGCCCGGCGGCCGGGGCACTCCGGGTGTTGTTCGCGAGCGGCACGTTGTTCACCGACCCGGTCATCCGGCCGGGCGCGATGTTCCTCGGGCTGGCCCGGGAGTGCGAGTCCGGCGGCCTGGCGATCACCCGGCTCGACGACGGCGTGACCCTCGACCGGCTGGCCCAGCGCTATGCCACCTTCCGCCCCGACCTGGTGCATCTGGTGGCCCACGGACGGCTGGACGAACGCGGCGAACCGATGATCCAGCTGGCCGGCCAGGACGTCTCCGCCGCGCAACTGGTCGACGCGCTCCGCCCGGAGCCGCCGCTGGCCGTGGTGCTGAGCAGCTGCCACAGCGCCGCCGACGGACGGATCACGGCGGGCGGCCCTGAGCGTACCTCGTCGATCGCGCGGGCGCTGATCGCGGCGGGCGTGCCACTGGTGGCGGCGATGGCCGGGGAGATCAGCGAGCAGGCCTGCCGGATGTTCTCCCGGTTGATGACCCGCTCGCTGCTGGCCGGGCAGGAGGTGGCCGAGGCGGTCGCGCATGGGCGGCGGGCCGCCCTGCTGGCGGGGCCTGTCGCGCGGGACCGGTTCGACTGGGCGATGCCCGTGCTGTACGCGGCGCAGACCGTGCCCGCCGGGTTCCGGGCGGTGGATCCGGGGCCGGCGCAGCGGGTCCGAGAGCTGGCCCGGCGGCTTGACCTGCTGCAACAGCCGGTCTACATCGGGCGTCGGCCGATCTTCGACGCGGTGGACGAGCTGTTCGCCCGGAAGACGAGTTTCGTGGTGGCGGCCAGCAGGTCCGGGTTGGAGAACCTGGGGTCGACCCGGCTGCTGCGGCAGCTCGGGTTCCGGCTGCTCCAGGAGGGACATGTGCCGTTGCCACTGCTGCCCTACAAGGAGGAGTCGGCGCCCACCAGCCTGCGGGAGGTGGTGACCGAGATGATGCACGCCGACTTCAGGGTACGGCGTGGCCTCGGGCTACCGTTCCGGGTGCCGCTGATCCTCGGCGGGGAGCAACCGCCCGATTCGGCCTTAGCCCGCCAGCGCTTACGCTCCGACATCTCCGCGTTCCGGAAATCCACCGGCGAGTTGTCACCCGATTCCGTCGGCGAGCTGCTGGCCGAGGACCTGGGTGCGCTCGCGATGGCGGCCCGGGAACTGGGACCGCCGTTCGGAGAGCACACGCGGACGGTGGTACTCGCGGAAGCCCTGCACCTGTGGAAGGGTGCGCTGGGCTGGACCGAGGACGCGCCGGGGCTGCTCGAACTGCTCAATCCGGACGGCCTGGGCAGCCCGTCGTCGCCGGTGCCGGTGATCGCGACAGCGTCGATGAGCGAGAGCGCCGCCCTGCGGGCCTTCCAAGCCGACCGGCCGGGAATAGGCGGCTGTGTGTTCCCCGAACTGGGCCCGTTGCCGGACGAGGAGGCCGCCCTTGGCTACCAGTGGATCCTGCTGCATCCGTGGCATCCCGACGTGGACTTTCGCAAGGTGTACGTAGCCGCCCCCGACCACGACCAGGACAAGCTCCGCGAACGCTTCCGGAAACGGCTCAAGGGCGAGCCCAAGTGGATTCCCCTCAAGCTATACGAAATGGTCGACGACCTCGCCGCTTACGGACATTTCCGGATCGAGGATGACGATCACGCCTGGCAGGCCTACGCCAAACTCCACGGCCTGAAGCAGGACCTATGAGCAGGCCGCCGACCTTCGCCACCCAGCTGCGCCTCCTCCGGGAGCAGGCGGGGATGTCCCGGCGCGAGCTGGCGCGACGTGTGGGGTGTGAGCGGCTCTACATCGAGCATCTGGAACTAGGCATCGCCCACCCTCCCGGACGGGACCTCGCCGCCCGTTTCGACCAGGAACTCGACGGGGGCGGAACCCTGTCCACGCTCGCCCAGGAGCCCCAGCCTGGACTCACTCCCGAACTGCTCGACGCCGAACTGGATCGGCGCGCGGACGCCCGGCGTACCGACAGGCTCAGCGCCTTCGCGCCCGAGACGCTCGCCATTCTGGCGTTGTTGCCGGAATGGACAGAGTCTCTGGCATCCCGGATCTCGTTCGGGAGGGACAACGTGCAGGATCTGCTCGATCAGCTGATCAAGCAGGACCTGGTCGAACTCCGCCCCACACTCGGGGAGGACGGGGCTGAGGAGACCACGTTCTGGCTGCACCCCGCCGCCCGAACAGAGGTCAGCGCGTATCTGAGGAGGGTGCATCCCGCAGTGCTCCCTCGGGCGCGCACGGAACTCTGTGCGCAGCTGTGGCGGATCGCTCGGCCCCCGGAGACCGTCGACCTGGACCGGGTCCCCCCGCTTGGCCAGTACCTCGCCATCAATTCCCCGCCTGACCTGCCCGCCCTGCGGGACGACTTCGACGAGTTGTTCATCACCGCCGGATTCGACCGGTTGCGCAACTGGTACCGGGTCGCGGAGTTGTATGTGGAGGACCCGTCAGGTATCCAGCTGGTTCAGGAGACCTCGCGGCGGGTGGAGTCCGGTGACGTCCCGGGCGCGGCACGCCTGGTCGCCGTCGCCCGCATGCTCGGCGAGACCCTCGGCGGGCATCTAGGGCACTCGGCCCGCCGTGCCGCCTGGCGGGTGTCCCGGGCAGAACGGGAGGCCGAGGATGTGCACTTCCTCCGGCACTACCTGCGCCGCCGCGAGATCGAGAACGCGCTCGCCGCCTCAATCCTGCCCGGCTCCTCCAGCACACGGACGACGATTCACCCCTCCTGGCCGATGCCCGTGGAGGTGTCGGATCGGGACCTGCCCGAACGCACCCTCGCCGAAGGGGGCGAAGCTCAGGAACCGGATCGGCCCGTGCCGTGGGCGGTGCACCTGCTGGGTGAGGGCGGCATGGGGAAGACCATGCTGGTCAGGTATCTGATGTCCGGCCGGTTCGCCCGGGATCGCGGGTTGGAGCCGTTCCCGGTGGCCCGGATCGACTTCGACCACCTCGATCCCCGCTATCCGGAAGACCGGCCCGGGGAGATCCTGGTGGCGCTGGCGGCGGAGCTGCTCGGCTTCGTCGAGTCCCGGGACGCGGAGGCTCGGTACAACCGGTTCCGGGAGGCTGTTGACCGGCTGCACGAGGAGTTGTCCCGGCGGGAGCGAGAGGGGAGCGTGGTCGACCGACTGTTGGAGGAGGCGGTCGCCGGGTTCACGCGGTTTGCGGCTGAACTCTCGAGACCGGCAGTTCTCGTCCTGGACACCTGCGAGGAACTGGCGAAACTCTATCCGCCACGGTCCCCTGCGCCCGCGATCGAGGTCACGTTCCGCGTCCTGGAGCTGATTCACGCACGGATGCCCGAGATCCGGGTCGTGCTGGCAGGACGGCGGTGGCTGACCCCGTCATCCTCAGACGAGGAGAACGCCGCCGGGCCGGTCCTGCTCCCCCGCGGCTATCTGCGCGTGGTGCCCGTGGCGGGATTCACCGAGGACGAGGCTGCGGGGTACCTGGCCGAACGTGCGGTACTGACCGGTCAACGGTCTGCGATCCTGGCACGAGCGCTCATGTCGGAGCAGCTCGGTTTCAACCCGTTCGACCTGGCCGCGTACACGGAATGGGCGCTAAGCGACCCCGATCTTGATTTGTCGGGTACGTCCGGGGACCCCTACATCGAACGCCGCATCATCGGCCGTATCTCCGAAACCCCCATAGCCCGCGCGCTAGCCGTGGTCGCCGAACTCGGCCGGTTCGACCGCCCGCTCATCACCCCCGCCCTGCACCGCCTCGGCCTCGACCCCGACCTCGTCTTCGACGACCTCGCCGCTCAGGAATGGATCCAGGTCGTCGAACTCGGCCCCGACGGCCGCCCCTCAATCATCGAAGTGGACGCCCACCTCCGCGACCGCCTCCGCACCACCACCTCGGCTGCCCCCACCCGCTTCCCGCTCACCCGTCCCCAACTCGGCCGCGACGCCGCAACCGTCATCCAGAGCGCCCCTTCACTGGACACCGTCCCGGTCTCCACCGTCCTGGCCGCCGTCCGCCTCCTCCCCCTCCCGGAGGCCGCCGCCCTCTGGTCGGCCATCGAAGACCGCACGGTACGAGAGAACGCCTGGGCCTGGGCCGCCAACGTGACCACCCGGGTGGCCGCCGAGACAACGGGTGACGCAACCGGCGGGATGACCCCGACCATCCTCGCCGCCGTCCTGGCGACCCAGGCGTCGGCACGCATCCACACCGGCGGAGGCGGGGTCGCCGAGATCTGGCGCCAGGTCGAGGAGTACGCCGAACGGCACCCGACCCAGGCCCGCACCCTGGCGGCACGGGCCTTCCTCGGGCTGGCCGCCGCAGGGGTGAAAGTCCCGCTGGACGAACGCCTGCCCGGCATCCTGGCCGAGGGTGCGGCCCCGCCGGGATCACTGGTCGCCGCGATCGACGGATGGATGCGGGACGGGATATGGGGCGAACTGAAATCCGGCGACCTCCGTCCCCTGATCGGGGACACCGCCCTTCCTCCGGGCCCGGGGCGCGAACACCACCCGCGTCCACGAATTGAGGACCTCGATCTTCCCCTGGAGTCGGAGCGCGAGCGCCAGACGTGGATCCCCCCAGGACTCGGAAGGGAACGCAAGGACCTTGATCCTTCCCCTGACTGGGAACGCCAGGTGTGGATCGCACCGGACAGCAACTGGTTCGCGACGACTTCCGGCACCGGTGTCATCGAAGTCTGGAAGCCAGACGGCTCAGCGCTGGGCAGGGTCGACGGCGAGCCTGGGCAGGTCGACTCGCTCGCCGTCTCCCCCGACAGCTCCTGGTTCGTGGCACCGCCGCCGACACGACGGCCCGGGTCCACCCCGGAGCAGGCGGGCCGACTCCGCCTCTGGCGGCCGGACGGCGCGGTCCGAGCCGACATCGTCGAGGACTCCGGCGACATCATCAGCGTCGCCATCGCGCCGGACGGCTCCTGGCTGGCCACGGTAGCCTCCAGCGGAACGGCACGCCTGTGGAACAGCTCCGACGGCACGCCGCTGGCCACCTTGCATGGTCGTGACATGTTCAGCGGCGCACTGAGACTGAGCATCGCCCCCGAGCAACCAACGAGACGAGACATCGCCTCTGATATCGATAGCAGCCTGCCCGCCCAACTCTCGGTCGAGTCCCCCTGCCTCGTCATCGCTCCGGACGGAACCTGGCTGGCCGGCCGTTCGCGCAGGGAGGACGTCCACATCTGGAACACCGACGGAACCCTGCGGGCCGTCCTCCCCTCGGGACCCGGATTGCCGATCCTGCCTCCCGAACTCACGTCCATCGAGACGGCGCCCGACAGCAGCTGGCTCGCCTGCCTCGACGGGAAAGGCGAGATCGACCTCTGGGAGCCGGACGGCATCCTGCGCGGGACCCTCACCCGCGAACACAGCCGCTTCACCGGCCTGACCATCTCACCTGACGGGAAGTGGCTGGTTACCACGTCCACCGACGGTATTGGCCAGCTATGGAATGCGGACGGGACCTTACGCACCAACCTCATGCCGGACATCGACCGGTTTCTCATCGCCCCGGACGCCACCTGGTTCGCCACCCACTCCCGCGACGGAAAGGTACGGCTGTGGAACCCGGACGGGACGACCCGGCAGGAGCTCGCGGGTGTGCGCGCTCATAGCTTGGCCATCGCCCCCCACAGTTCCTGGCTGGCAGTCGCGCGTGACGGCATCGTGGAGCTCCTTGACGCCGAAGAGCGCCAGGGCAGTTACAACCACGACGAGAGGGGACATGTAAAGGTGCGCCCGGACGGCGAGGTGACGATCCGCATCGCGCCATCCGGCGCCTGGTTCACGACGAGCTCACTCGACGGCGAGGTCCGGATCTGGAACGCAGACCGCATGGTAAGTGCCGTGGCGCTCGCCCAATCCGCCGTGCTCGCCCTACGCGAGAATCCGGAACAGGCCGGGCCTCTCGCCGAATCCGCGCTGATGGCCTGCGGCTGGGCGGGGGACGAGGAGTCCGCTTGGTGGTCGCAGCCGTCCCAATATTTCGCACCGCTCGATGAAATCGGTCAGTTGGCCCGCAAGGGAGTCATACAGATTCCTCCCGGCGGCCGGTACGCCGACTGGCTACCTCCCGAGAGCCCGTTCAGCAGGGTCCAGCTCGCCCGGCTGCTCATCGCTGGTCTTCAGGGCCAAGACGTACAGGAGGCGTGTGGCACCCTACTCAGCAGTGCGTCGCATTACAGAGAACTGCAGATAGGCGACGGCTTGCGGATCGACTATAGCCATCGAGCCGTTCGCTGGAGTGTTGATCTCGACCGCCTTCACTCACTGGCCGTACACCTCCTGCTCGGGCATGGCCTCGTCCAGGACTCCATCAGCGAGGTGAACTTCGATTACGATCGGCGGGCGACAGACACATGCAACTGGCTTCATGACACGATCCCGCCACTCATGGTCAGCAACGCCGAATACCTGACCATTCTCAATCATCCAGATCAGGCCGCCGATTATCTTGTCCACTGGCTGGACGCGGCCGTCAGCGCCGGGGACGACGCGGAGACCACCGAGCAATGCCAGATCGCGTTGATCCGCCTCTGCCGCCGCTACCGGACGCTTCGGTACTTCCCGCAGGTGAGCGTCCTCGCGAACACGGGCACCCCGCTCGTCCGGGCCGAAGCGTGGACCACCCTCGCGCTGGTGACGGGTCGGCAGCCGCAGTCACCAGAAGAGGCGGGCAGCTGGTACGGCTGGTGGCAGTCGCAAGATTCGGTGTCGATACGGGAAGAGTGGCGATTCTCCGCGCCATATCTGGGTGAGCCAGCCATACCCGACCATCTTCTGCGGGAGAGCATTCGCGAACTCGAGGACTTCCGTGGGGTGACGCCTCGCCCGGGCCCGCCCACACCACGCGAGTTCCGTCCGGATCTGGACGAGCAACGGCCGGGTTCACGGGGGCGTGCCGCCCTCGCGCGTGCCGAAATCCTCGCCCTCAGGTTCCCGGAGCGTGCGGCGGCCATCCTGTCGTCCACGGTCGCCGACCTACGTGAGGCGGGGGACATCACGCACGCGGCCCAGGCGCTGGTGCTCGCTGGTCTGGCCACGGTCAGGACGGTACCGAGCGGCGAACCACTACCTCCGGCGACGGCGGAGGCCCTCATCAAGATCCTGGACGAGCTGTCCGGCCCGTATGCCACCGCCCTGGCCAGCGGGGATTCCGGCTGGCCCGACCGGGCCACTTCGCTGGCCGACCTGGTGGCTGGGCAACCATCAGTACTCGCCGTCCCGGAATGCACGCGACCCAACCGTGTTTCGCCACCCGACGTCCCCGACACGACAGAGCTCCCGCTCGGAGTGCGTCCCGACCCGGGAAGCAATGAAGCCCACTGGGCGGACGGTGTGGACTGGCCGGTTGCCGATCCCGACCTGTGGGTCGATGACATCCCGGAGAAGGAGCCGGATTTCCGGCTCCGCTGGACGGTGGGGCCGCTACCCACCCTCGCAGCCCTCGCGGCCCTCGCGGTGCCGCTGCTCGGAGGGCCGTGGTGGATCACCGTCGTTGCCTTGCTCGGACTGACCTCCACGCTCTCGGGAGTCGTCCATCCACCCAAGGCAGAGGGGATGACACTGCGGGTCAATCGACACGGAGGGAACCCATGGAAGGTCGAGCGTGTCCTTCAATCGTCGTTCGCCGCGTGGGAGAGCCCGTGGACCAACCAGCTCACCCGCTGGAGGATCGTGCACTGGCAGTCGGGCCGTCTCGAAACCGTCGACACAGTCCACCGGCTCGACCTCGAACACTTCCCCGACATCACGCTCAGCACCCCCTTCCCGAGGGAGGAAAGACCAGGCATCGTTCGCCTCGATGTGCCCCCCGGTCTCGACCAAGGCGCGTGGGAGCAGTGGCTGGGCGCAAATGCCAACTCCGACCTCCGGCGGATGCCACTCTGGTTCCGCCTGCTCGGCAGGCCGGTCGAGGGTGGCTGGTACGCAGGGCGGGATGCCCAGGGCCAGTATCAGTACATCGGCCCACCCCACCTGTACGCCTCAACCACGACTCCCAGGAAGGACAAAGGTCCGGGGATGACCCATATCGTGGGGTCCCCGGTCCCTACGGGTAGCGAATGGCGGATGGGCATCTACGACGATGACCCCCAGTACACCGAAAGCGGGACGTCGCGGCGTGACCGGCGACTGATCAGCGCCCGCGACCTCAAGCCCGGCGAACTCGCGCTGATCGTCCTGCAAGCGAACCCCGTGGACGGCCCGCCCCGCCCTCTCGGCGACCAGCGCTATGGTTTCGTGGCCTTCGCCCGTCAGCTGATCGCGGAAGGGGCGCGGGCAGTGTTGATCATCCCCCCGTTGCCGGATGACGTCGCTCGGCTGGCCAGGGACCTCTGCCGGACGTACGCGAGCGGGGGTCCGCGACCCGCCCGCCCGACTGTTGTCGCGTTGACGAGGAGCCTCCGCTGGATGTACCTGAACCGAGGTGTCGGGCAGCCCGGGCCGATGACCTACCTGCGCATGCTCCGTCCGCTCCGTAATCTCATCGCCGGTCACGAGCCGACCCGTGAGGGCGAGCGGGCTCTCTTCGACCTGATCATGTTTCTTCCGGACTAGGAGCGTTCATGGGAAGCAACCGCGTATGGCAGCGGGTGGCCGGATGGTTCTCCGCGCAGGCGGAGCAGGTGACCGTGGTGTTCCTGCCGGAGGAGGACTCGCGACCGCTCGTGCCCTACCAGGGCTACATACGCCTCTGGCTGGCGGAAGGGTTCCTGGCGGACCGGCGTTCGTGGGGGGTTGACTGGTATCCGGCGTTGCACGGCGGGGTGACGCTCGGCTTTCTCGGGGACGAGGCGGTCACCTTCAGCACGATGAGCAAGCCGGTGTGGATGGCGGCGGGGATTCGGCTGGATGAGCAGATGTCGCCGCTAGTGCCGTACAACTCGGGAGTGGTGGGGGTTCAGGCCGGGTTGTACCGGGCCTCCGACCGAGGTCCGTTGGGGGCGGCGGTTCAGGTGGTCGGGGCGCTGGCGGGGCTGATGGGGCCGCCGCTGGCCACGGCCGCGTCGATCGCGACGAAGGTGTCCGACGGGCTGGATTCGGTGCTTGAGGCCACGGGTGAGCAGCCGGTTCTGGGGGTCAGTTTCAGCATGCTCGCGCCTGGTGGAGGTGGACGTCCGGTGCAGGCGGGGCATCTGGTGGTCCTCAACACCCCCAAGTCGCCCGGGGAACTGACGATCGCCGACGGGCTGCTGCACGTGGACGGCGTCCGCCCGACCGGTATCGACTATCTGGTGCTCCGGATCGAATGCCGTACCGAACTGCCGAACCCCATCACCCGCGAGCTGGCCGACCTGATCGCCCGTGCCATCGAGGCCAAGCTCCGCGGCCACCGGGAGACCTTCGAGGACCTGCGTAAAGAGGCCATCATCAAAGCCTGGTGCTCTCCCGACCTGGTCCCCCCGGACCGCCCCCGCGTGGCCAAGTTCATCGCCGAGCAGATCGACGCCGCCAAGCTCGGCATCGTCCCGCCGTTGGAGCCGGCCACGGCTGGCGCGGCCGATCACCTCGTCGCGCGCGACTCCCCTGACATCCGCGACCTCACCCTGGCGGACCTGCTCTAACGGGCGCTGACCCCGGGCCGGTACTTGGGCAGCCGCAGTGTCACCTTGGTTCCGGCCCCCTCCCCCGTCTCCACGATCAGGCCGTATTCGTCCCCGTAGACCTGCCGGAGGCGCTCGTCGACGTTGGCCAGGCCGACCCCCGTCGCCCGTTCTTCGCCGGCCAGGACCCGGCGTAGCCGCTCGGGGTCCATTCCGAGGCCGTCGTCCTCGACCGAGATGCCGCACTCGGCGCCGGCGTCCTCGGCGATGATCGTGATCCGTCCTACCCCTGGCTTGCTCTCCAGGCCGTGCCGTACGGCGTTCTCGACCAGCGGCTGGAGGCAGAGGAAGGGGACGGCGACGGCGAGTACCTCGGGGGCGATGCGCAGGGTCACCCGGAGCTGGTCCCCGAAACGCGCCCGTTCCAGGGTGAGGTAGCGGTCGATGGAGTGCAGTTCCTCGGACAGGGTTGTGAAGTCGCCGTGCCGCCGGAACGAGTATCGGGTGAAGTCGGCGAAATCGATGAGTAGTTCCCGCGCCCGCTCCGGATCGGTACGGACGAAGGAGGCGATGGTCGTCAGTGAGTTGTAGATGAAATGCGGTGAGATCTGCGCCCGCAGCGCTCGGACCTCGGCTTCCATCAGCATCGTCCGGGACCGGTCGAGTTCCGCCAGCTCCAGTTGCGAGTCCACCCACCGGGCGACCTCCTGGACCGCCCGCACCAGCCCGGCCGACGCATGATCCCCGTATGCCGCCAGCGACCCCACCACACGATCGTCAGTGGTCAGCGGGACCACCACGGCATGCCGGATCGGGCACTCAGGAAGGCCGCAGTTCAACTGGAGCACCTGGGTGCGGCCGTCCTTCAGGGTGGCCGTGGCGTGCTCGAACGCGTCCTGCGAATGGTGGTCGCCGGTTCCGTCGTAGACCAGCAGTCCCTCCGCGTTGGTGATCGCGATGGCGGGTGTGCCGAGAAGCTGGCGTAAATGCCGGGACGCCTTCGTGACGCCCGCCTGGGTCAGACCGGCCCTGAGCAGCGGAGCAGCCAGCGACGCCGTGTGCAGGGTCTCGAAGGTGGCCCGCTCGGCGGGACCGCTCCCCAGCTCCCGCCGACCGCGCAACACGCGCCACAACACAGCGGCCGGTACCCCAACCAGCCCCAGCAGCACGAACACGGCCACCAGCGGTTCCACGCGGGGAGCCTACCCGCGCACCCGACATTTCCGGTACATCCTGGCCCGGCGGGCTCAGGCGATTCACCCTACGGACGTGAGAGCGGACGTGGCCGGGCCCGGTGACGAGGTGGCGATCCTGGTTCACCCCACGGACGTGAGAGCGGACTTCGCCGGTCTGCGAGCGCGATCTGGGTGCCGAGCTCCTATTCCTGGCCAGGAAATGAGATGGCGGATCTGATCTGTTCCGCGTAGGACTCGGCTTCGGTCTCGTCGGCGTACTTGGTGCGGGGCCAGAAGAAGCCGCGCAGGCCGTCCTTCGGGTTGCGGGGGACGACGTGGGTGTGCAGGTGGGGGACGCTCTGGCTGACGCGGTTGTTCAGGGCGACGAACGAGCCCTTGGCGGACAGGCCCGACTCGACCGCGCCGGTGACCGCGCGGACGCGGGCGAAGTACGGGCCCACCGTCTCCGGAGCGAGATCGGTGAGAGTCTCCACGTGGAGGCGGGGGATCACCAGAACGTGCCCCTTGAAGACCGGCCGGGCGTCCAGGAACGCCACCGCCAGCGCGTCCGAGAACACGACGTGGGCGGGCTTCTCGCCGTCGGCGATCGCACAGAACAGGCAATCGGTCACCCGCCCGACCCTAACGGCTCCCTCTGACATCCACCGAGGTCCGGTCAGCCGTCGCACCGCACCAAGGAGGCCAGGTCGGCCCCCGGCGCCGCGCCGCCGAGGTCGGGTCGGCCCTCGGTGCCATATCAACGAGGTCAACCCTCGGGGTCTTACCGACGAGGTCGACCCTCGGCACCGCACCACTTGGGGTGAGTGGGCGGTGCCGAGGGCCTGTTCAGGCGGCCTGTGACGCCCCGGCGGGTTCCCCCGCCGGAGACGGAGACGGAGACGGGGAGTGGTCTTCGTCCAGGAGGGTCGTCTCGTCGAAGGGGTTGCGGCCGGAGAGGACCTCGGTGGCGCGGGCGCGGTCGAACTCTCCGGTCCAGCTGCCGATCAGGACGGTGGCCACGGCGTTGCCCGCGAAGTTGGTCAGCGCGCGGGCCTCGGACATGAAGCGGTCGATGCCGACGATGAGGCCGACCCCGTCGACGAGCTCGGGGCGGTGGGACTGCAGGCCGCTGGCGAGGGTGGCCAGGCCGGCGCCGGTCACCCCGGCCGCGCCCTTGGAGGCGATCATCATGAAGGCGAGCAGGGAGAGCTGCTCCCCGAGGCTGAGGGGCGCTCCGGTGGCGGAGGCCACGAAGAGGGTGGCCATGGTCAGGTAGATGGCGGTGCCGTCCAGGTTGAAGGAGTAGCCGGTCGGGACGGTGATGCCGACGACGGGACGGCTGACGCCGAGGTGCTCCATCTTGGCGATCAGCCGGGGCAGCGCGGACTCGGAGGAGGACGTGGAGAGGATCAGCAGGAACTCGCGGCGCAGGTAGCCGAACAGGGAAAGGATCTTGACGCGGGCGACCACCCAGAGCAGGGGTCCGAGGATGGCGAACACGAAGACCACGCAGGTGGCGTAGAAGCTGAGCATGATGACGCCGAGGCTGGTGAGGGCGTCCACGCCGGTCGCGCCGACCACGGCCGCCATGGCCCCGAAGGCTCCCACCGGAGCGGCCCACATGATCATGGCGAGGATGCGGAAGACCAGCCGCTGGATGTGGCCGATGCCGGTCAGGATGGGCGCGGCCCGCTGCCCCATGGCCTGGAGGGCGAACCCGGCGAACAGGGCGACGAGCAGGGTTTGGAGCACCTGGCCTTCGGTGAACGCCGACAACAGGCTGGCCGGGATGATGCCGAGCACGAAATCGGTGGTGTTCCCCTCGCCGCCCTTGGCGGCTTCGGCTTCGGCGGCCTGGCGGAGTTCGTCGGTGAGGTGCAGTCCCTGGCCGGGGTCGACGAGGTTGCCGACGACCAGGCCGACTGCGAGGGCGACCGTGGACATCGCCAGGAAGTAGCCGAGGGCCAGGCCGCCGACCCGGCCGACCTTCGCGGCCTTGGCGACCGAGCCGATGCCGAGCACGATCGTGCAGAAGATGATCGGGCTGATCATCATTTTGATCAGCGCCACGAAGGCCGTGCCGAGGGGTTTGAGCTGCTTGCCGAGTTCCGGGGAGAGGAAGCCGACCGCGATCCCGGCGAAGACGGCGAGAATGACGGCGAGGTACAGGTAGCGGGTTCGGTCCCGCTTCTCGGGGCCGGTAGCCTGCGAGACTGCCGATGGCGCGGGCATGGCGCTCACTCTCCATTGTTGGGGGATGGCCAGTTGTTTGGGATGGTCGGTTGAGTGAATATGCGCCGTGGGAGTGACCTAGGTCACCATTGCGTACATTTCGTTCATCACCGGAGTCGCCGAGGGGAAGTGAGCGCGCATGCGGCGGTGGAGTCTGGCCAGGCAGATGCTCGTGCTCCAGATCGTGGTCGTGGCGGTGACGGTCGTGGCCGGTAGCGTGATGGCCTACTTCCAGGCCAGTGATCTGGTGGCGGAGGACGCGGAAGGGGTGACCAGGACGGTGGCGGTGAGTGTGGCCGCGGCGCCGTCGGTGCTCGCCGCGCTCGGTGAGGCCGACCCGTCGGCCACGCTCCAGCCGTACGCGGAGAAGGTGCGGGCGGCCACCGGGGTGGACTTCATCACGATCATGAGGCCGGACGGCATCCGGTACACGCACCGTCTCCCGGACCAGATCGGCAAGCGCTACCTGGGCACCATCGCGCCCGCGCTGGCCGGGCGGACGGTCAGCGAGACCTACACCGGCACGCTGGGGCCGTCGGTCCGCACCATCACCCCCGTAGCCGACTCGGGAGGAACCGTCAGAGCCCTGGTCAGCGCCGGTATCACGGTGGAGAAGGTGAGCGGGCGGCTGCGGGATCAGGTGGAGGAGGCCGGGCTGGCCGGGCTGCTGGGGCTGGCGGCGGGGGCCGGGGGCACCTACCTGACGGGGCGCCGCCTGCGCCGGCAGACGCGCGGCCTCGGGCCGTCCGAACTGAGCCGGATGTACGACTACCACGAGGCGATCCTGCACGCGGTCCGCGAAGGGCTGCTGCTGGTGGACGGCGCGGGCGTGCTCACGTTGTGTAATGATGGCGCACGGGCGCTGCTCGGTCTCCCCGACGACGCGGAGGGTCGTCACGTGACCGCGCTCGGGCTGCCGCCCTCCCTCACCGAGCTGCTGGCCTGCGGCGAGAACCGCGCCGACGAGATCCACCTGACGGGGGATCGCGTGCTGGTGGTCAGCGTCTCCGTGGTGCAATCGGGCACTCGCTCCCTCGGCACCGTTGTCACGCTACGTGACCATACTGAACTCCAGGCCGTGACCGGGCAGCTGGACATCGAGCGCGGGTTCGCCGAGGCGCTGCGCTCGGCGGCGCACGAGTCGGCCAACCGGCTGCACACCGTGATCACTCTGGTCGAGCTGGGCAAACCGCAGCAGGCCATCGCGTTCGCCACCGAGGAGCTCCGGGTCGCCCAGGAGCTGACCGACCGGGTGGTCGGCGCGGTCCGGGAGCCGGTGCTGGCCGCCCTGCTGCTGGGCAAGTCGGCCCAGGCGGGCGAGCGCGGCGTCGACCTGCGCGTCAGCGAGGACAGCGAGCTCGACGACCTCGGCCTGGACACCCACGACCTGGTGTCCATCGTCGGCAACCTGATCGACAACGCGATGGAGGCGGCCATGTCGGGGCCCCCGCCCGCGCGGGTGGAGGTGCGGCTCAGGGCCTCGGGCGGCGTCTGTGAGATCCGGGTGGCCGACAGCGGCCCCGGGTTGGACCCCGGCGCCGCCGAGGAGGCGTACGAGCGGGGCTGGACCACCAAGGGCACCGGCCGCGGCCTGGGCCTGTCCCTGGTCGCCCAGGCCGTGCGCCGCATGGGCGGCACCATCGAGGTGACCGGGGACGCGGGCGCGGTCTTCACGGTACGGCTCCCGCTGCCGGAACGGAGCCCGGCATGATCTCCGTACTGGTCGTGGAGGACGAGGAGATCACCGCCGAGGCCAACCGGGTGTACGTGGAGCGGGTGCCGGGCTTCCGGGTCGCCGGGGTGGTCCGGTCGGGCGGGGAGGCGTTGCGGTTCCTGCGGCGGCAGCCCGTGGATCTGATCCTGCTGGATCTCTACCTGCCGGACATGCACGGGCTTGAGGTCTGCCGGGCGGTCCGGGGCGCGGGCATTCTCTGCGACGTCATCGCGATCACCTCCGCGCGGGACCTGTCGGTCGTGCGGTCGGCGGTGTCGGTGGGCGTGGCGCAGTACCTGCTCAAGCCGTTCACGTTCGCCACGCTGAGCGAGAAGTTGCGGCAGTACGCGCGTTTCCGTTCCTCGGTGGACGCTTCCGGCGAGGCGAGCGGGCAGGGCGAGGTGGACGACGCCCTCGCCGCGCTCCGCGGCCCCGCGCGCTCGCATCTGCCGAAGGGGCTGACCCAGCCGACCCTGGAGGCGGTGGTGGCCGAGCTCAGGGCGGCCGGCGAGGGCCTGTCGGCGCAGGCGGTCGCCGTCCTGGTCGGGGTGTCACGGGTGACCGCCCGCCGCTACCTGGAGCACCTGACCGACACCGGCGTCGCCCGGCGGGTGCCCCAGTACGGCGGCGTCGGACGGCCCGGCCTGCTCTACCGGCTCACCGGAGCACCGTCGCGAAGCTGAACAGCACCGCGAATCTCAACACCACCGCGGATCGGGAATCTGTTCAGCTCCGCGAAGCGCGCCCGTCACCGCTTGCGGCGGAAGAGCCGGCGCACCACGAGCAGCGCGGCCAGCCCGGCCGCGATCGCGATGCCAGGGTGGCGGCGGGCTTCGTCGGCGACCTTGTCGGCGGCCTGCTTGACGCTGTCGGGGGTGACCTCGGCGACCTTCTCCGCCACCTTGTCCGCGGTCTCCTTGACGCTGTCCGGCGTGGCTTCGGCCACCTTGGCGACCATCCGGTCGGCGGTCTCCTTCACCTCGGGGGCGACCTCGGCGACCTTGGCCACCACCTTGTCGGCGGCGTCCTTGACCGGCTCAGGGAGCCGGTCGACGACTTCGTTCATCATTCGGTCCTTGGCCATCGGTCCGCTTTCCTCTCCTCGGTTCCCTTTGCTCGGTTCCCTCTCCTTCGCGAGGTTCCGCTCGAAGACGCGCCTACCCCTGGATTGGCCGGTCACACGCTTGCGACGCGGGTGAAACCCACGGGTAACAACTGAAAGTTTCAGGTACGGGAAAAGCGGGTTCCGTGTGACTCCCGGCAAAAGTCCAGCCCGGCGTACGACGGTGACCCCGCGCGGTGAATGCCCGGCGACGAATGATTGACAGGGCGGGGGCCGCTCCCACAATTCTATGTGGGAGCGCTCCCATTATCCACCTCATCCCATGGCCACCAACCCCGCACTACCAGCTGGCTTTCCCCCATTTACCAATGATTCCTGGTGCATCACCACGCTGCACCACCGTTTTTTGGAGACCCCGCACCCATGCGCACCCGACTTGTCGGCACGGGAGCGCTCCCACGTACGCGGAGACGCGTCGTGTGGGCGACCGTGATCGCGATGTGCACCGGCGTTCTGACCGGCCTGGCGCAGGCACCCGCCTCCGCCGCCGTGTCCTGCAGCGTCACGTACACATCGAATGACTGGACATCCAGCCCCGGTCAGGGCGGCTTCACCGCCTCGATCAACATCACGAACACTGGCGACCCCATCTCCAACTGGACCTTCGGGTTCACCTTCCCGAACGCGAACCAGCGCATGGACCAGGGCTGGTCAGCCAACTGGACCCAGTCCGGGAGCAACGTCACCGCGACCAGCATGCCGTGGAACGGCAGCCTCGGCACCAACGCCACCACGAGCCTGGGCTTCAACGGCACCTGGGTCGGCAGCAACCCCAAGCCGACCTCCTTCAAGATCAACGGTGTGACCTGCGGCGGATCCCCCAGCCCCAGCCCCTCGCCGTCGCCGAGCCCCAGCCCGTCCCCCAGCCCGTCCCCCAGCCCGAGCCCGTCGCCGAGCCCCAGCCCCTCGCCGAGCCCGAGCCCGAGCCCGTCCCCGCAGCCGGACGGCTTCGTCTCGCTGACCACGACCTCGCTGGTCGTGCCGGAGGGCGGCAGCGCCACGGTGGGCGTCAAGCTCTCTCTCCAGCCCACCTCCAACGTGACGGTCACGGTCACCAAGCAGAGCGGCGGTGACGCCGACCTGTCCGCGGCGCCCACGACGCTCACCTTCACGCCGTCCACCTGGAACACCGCGCAGAACGTCACCATCTCCGCGGCCCAGGACGCCGACACCGTCAGCGGCAGCGCCACCTTCACGTTCTCGGCCACCGGCGGCGGCGTCTTCTACTTCGCCTCCACGCTGACCGCGACCGAGGCCGACGACGACGCGGGCAACACCAACGAGTACGTGCAGCGCTTCACCACGCTCTACAACAAGCTGCACAACCCGGCCAACGGGTACTTCTCACCGGAGGGCGTGCCGTACCACTCGGTCGAGACGCTGCTGGTGGAGGCCCCGGACCACGGGCACGAGACGACCTCCGAGGCCTACAGCTACTACCTGTGGCTGGAGGCCGTGTACGGCCAGGTCACCGGCGACTGGAGCAAGTTCAACGCGGCCTGGACCTCAATGGAGAAGTACATCATCCCGGCCACGGCCGACCAGCCGACCAACTCCTTCTACAACCCGTCCAAGCCGGCCACCTACGCCGGTGAGTGGAACTCGATCAGCAGCTACCCGTCGCAGATCGACGGGGGTGTCTCGGTCGGCGTGGACCCGCTGGCCAACGAGCTGAAGACCGCGTACGGCACCAGCGACGTCTACGGCATGCACTGGCTGCTCGACGTCGACAACACCTACGGCTTCGGCCGCTGCGGCGACGGCACCACCAGGCCCGCCTACATCAACACCTACCAGCGCGGCCCTGAGGAGTCGGTCTTCGAGACCATCCCGCAGCCGTCCTGCGACACCTTCAAGCACGGCGGCCCGAACGGCTTCCTCGACCTGTTCATCAAGGACGGCTCGTACGCCCGCCAGTGGAAGTACACCAACGCCCCCGACGCGGACGCCCGCGCGGTCCAGGTGGCGTACTGGGCGCAGACCTGGGCGAAGGCCCAGGGCAAGGAGTCCCAGATCTCGGCGACCGTCGCCAAGGCCGCCAAGATGGGTGACTACCTCCGGTACGGCATGTACGACAAGTACTTCAAGAAGCCGGGCTGCACCAGCACCTCCTGCGCGGCCGGCACCGGCAAGGACAGCTCCAACTACCTGCTCTCCTGGTACTACGCCTGGGGCGGCGCGACCGACAGCTCGGCCGGCTGGGCCTGGCGGATCGGCTCCAGCCACAACCACGGCGGCTACCAGAACCCGCTGGCCGCGTGGGCGCTGTCCACGGTGCCCGAACTGAAGCCGAAGAGCCCCACCGGCGCCACCGACTGGGCGACCTCGCTCACCCGGCAGCTCCAGTTCTACAAGTGGCTCCAGTCGGCAGAAGGCGCGATCGGCGGTGGCGCGACCAACAGCTGGGAGGGCCACTACGCGGCTCCCCCGGCGGGCCTGCCCAAGTTCCACGGCATGACCTACGACTGGCAGCCGGTCTACCACGACCCGCCGTCCAACCAGTGGTTCGGCTTCCAGGCCTGGTCGATGGAGCGCGTGGCGGCCCTGTACAACGCGAGCGGCAACGCCGACGCCAAGACGATCCTCGACAAGTGGGTCGCCTGGGCGATGGCGAACACCACCATCAACGCCGACGGCACCTACCAGATCCCGTCGACCCTGCGCTGGACCGGGCAGCCGGCCGGCGACTGGTCCTCGACCACCGGGATGCCGCCGGCCAACCCGAACCTGCACGTCACGGTCGCCGACCACACCACGGACGTCGGTGTGGCCGGGTCGTACGCGAAGGTCCTGATGTACTACGCGGCGCGCGCCAACAACACGGCCGCGAAGAACATGGCCAAGGCGCTGCTGGACGGCATCTGGAAGTTCTCCGACGCCAAGGGCGTCTCGGTTCCCGAGACGCGCAACGACTACAGCCGGATCGGCGACCCGATCTACGTTCCGGCCGGCTGGAGCGGCAAGATGCCGAACGGCGACCCGATCAACTCCAGCTCGACCTTCATCTCGATCCGCTCGTTCTACAAGAACGACCCCGACTGGCCCAAGGTCGACGCCTTCCTGAAGGGCACCGGCCCGGCCCCCACGTTCAACTACCACCGCTTCTGGGCGCAGGTGGACGTGGCGGTGGCACTGGGCGAGTTCGGGCGGCTCTTCCCGAACGGCTGATCACCCCCGGCGGCCCCTCCCCTGAGGGGCCGCCCCAGAAGCCGGGGCGCGACGGCGCCTGACCCGCTGTCGCGCCCCTGACCCCCCGTACTGAAGGACGCTTCCATGCGCCGTGCGATGCGCCGTACGATCCCGGTCGTGGTGGCCGCCCTGGCCGCCGCGATAACCCTCCAGCCCTCCACCCCCGCCTCCGCCGCCACCTTCAACTACGGCGAGGCCCTGCAGAAATCCATCTTCTTCTACGAGGCCCAGCAGTCCGGCACGCTGCCCAGCTGGAACCGCGTCAGCTGGCGCGGCAACTCGGGCACCACCGACGGCCAGGACGTCGGCCTGGACCTCACCGGCGGCTGGTACGACGCCGGCGACCACGTCAAGTTCGGGCTGCCGATGGCGTTCAGCACCACCATGCTGGCCTGGGGGGCGGTGGAATACCGCAACTCCTACGGCAACCAGCTGCCGCACCTGCTGAACAACCTGCGCTGGGTGAACGACTACTTCATCAAGGCGCACCCGTCGGCGAACGTGCTGTACGGGCAGGTGGGCAACGGCGGTCTCGACCACGCCTGGTGGGGTCCGGCCGAGGCGATGCAGATGAACCGGCCGTCGTACAAGATCGACGCCACCTGCGGCGGGGCCGACCTGGCCGGGGAGACGGCCGCCGCGATGGCCGCCTCCTCGATGGTCTTCCGGCCCACCGACGCGACGTACGCGGACCGGCTGCTCACCCACGCCCGGCAGCTCTACACCTTCGCCGAGACGGTGAAGCGCAACTACAGCGACTGCATCACCGACGCGGCCGGCTACTACCGCTCCTGGAGCGGCTACAACGACGAGCTGGTCTGGGGCGCGATCTGGCTCTACCGGGCCACCGGCGAGGCGTCCTACCTGGCCAAGGCCGAGGCCGGGTACGCCAACCTCAGCAACGAGCCGCAGAGCACCACCAAGTCCTACAAGTGGACCATCGCCTGGGACGACAAGTCCTACGGCGCGTACGTGCTGCTGGCCAAGCTCACCGGCAAGCAGCAGTATCTGGACGACGCCAACCGCTGGCTGGACTGGTGGACGGTCGGCGTGAACGGGCAGCGGGTGGCGTACTCGCCGGGCGGCCAGGCCGTGCTGGACCGGTGGGGTTCGCTGCGGTACGCGGCCAACACCGCCTTCGCCGCGCTGGTCTACAGCGACTCGATCAGCGACGCCACCCGGAAGGCGCGCTACAAGGACTTCGCCAAGCGGCAGATCGACTACGCGCTGGGCGACAACCCGCGCAACTCCTCGTACGTGATCGGGTTCGGCGCCAACCCGCCGAAGAACCCGCACCACCGGACCGCGCACGGCTCCTGGACCGACCAGATGACCAACCCGGTGGAGACCCGGCACGTCCTGTACGGCGCCCTGGTCGGCGGCCCGCCCGACCCGAACGACGCCTACACCGACAAGCGCGACGACTTCGTGATGAACGAGGTGGCCACCGACTACAACGCCGGCTTCACCAGCGCGCTGGCCCGCCTGGCCGGCGAGTACGGCGGGACCCCGCTGGCCAACTTCCCGGTCGCCGAGACGCCGGACCCGGCCGAGATCTTCATGGAGGCGTCGGTCAACGCCACCGGGCCCAACTTCACCGAGATCAAGGCGATGGTGCGGAACCAGTCGGGGTGGCCGGCCCGGGTGCTGAACAACGGCTCGTTCCGGTACTACTTCACGCTGGACGGGGACACCCAGCCCGCGGACATCACGATCACCGCCAACTACAACCAGTGCTCGCCGCCGAGTGGGGTCACCCAGTTCTCCGGGCGGATCTACTACGTGACGATCAACTGCACCGGGCAGGTCATCGCGCCGGCCGGGCAGTCGCAGCACCGGCGTGAGGTGCAGTTCCGGATCGCCAGCAGCAAGCAGTGGGACCCGGCCAACGACTGGTCCTACACCGGCGTGTCCACCACGCCCGGCTCCACCCCGGTCCGCGTGAACAACATCACCCTGTACGCGGGCACCACCAAGATCTGGGGCAACCCGCCCGGTGCCGAACCCAGCCCGAGCCCGTCCCCCAGCCCCTCCCCGTCTCCCTCCCCCAGCCCGTCCCCGAGCCCGTCGCCGTCGCCGAGCCCCTCTCCCAGCCCGTCGCCGTCGCCGAGCCCGTCCCCCAGCCCCTCCCCGTCCCCCTCCCCCTCGCCCAGCCCGAGCCCCAGCCCTGGCACGAAGGCGTGCGCGGCCACCTACAAGGTGACCAACCAGTGGCCCGGCGGCTTCGGCGGTGAGGTCACGGTACGCAACAGCGGCGCCGTCGGGATCACCGGCTGGACGGTGGCCTGGACCTTCCCGAACGGCCAGACCATCACCCAGCTCTGGAGCGGCACCCACACCCAGACCGGCGCCAACGTCAGGGTCACCAACCTGAGCTACAACGGCAGCCTCTCCCCCGACACGACCACCGCCTTCGGCTTCAACGGCAGCTACACCACCACCAACGGAGTCCCGGCCACGGTCACCTGCACCGCCGCATAACCAAGCTGCCCGCCTTCCCCCAGAAGGACCCCTCTGGGGGAGGCGGGCTCCACGGGCCCACTCAAGGGGCCCCATATCGGCTGCCGGATGCCCTTCCCACACATCCCGGCAGCCGCGCCCCCAGCCCGGGGTAGGCGCGCCTGACCCGCGCCTACCCCGGGTTGTGACGCAGTCGCTTCCCCGCAACCAACTTCCGTGGTCGTATGTAGGGTTTGCCCGGCCGCAGCCGGGCCGGTACC
>NZ_JAHCST010000032.1 GCF_018476525.1 Acrocarpospora catenulata | reverse complement strand
GAGTCCCCCGGCAATCAATCTCTTCACGCGAGAGGCGGCGACCGCCCGGCAGGAGCTGGTTCAGCTGACGGTCATCGAGGGAGGGCGGGTGGGAGAGTCCGGGAATCATGCCCCCGTGTGGGTACGCGAGGGAACCTGGCTGGCGGCGGCACCGGGCGGGGGCAACCAGTGCTTGCCCCCGCTGGCGAGTGCCAGGGTGTTGGGTCTGCGGAGAGCATGGCTGGCGGATCTGATTTAGGTGGGGGAGAGCCACGGTTTCACGTGAAACATTGGGCTAGGTGGGGGAGGCGGGTTCGCAGGGAATCGCACGCTCGAAGAGCGCTATCCAGCGCCAGAGCTACCCGCCGCCAGAATCGAAGGGTTGACGAAGCGGGGCCGCGTCACTCATCACGCGCGGGAAAGCCCCCGCTTCCACACACCCCGCTTCCACACACCTGGTGCTACGCATGGCGAACCCACCCGGCTCATATGCACGCCCACACGCCAGGCCCACATACCAGGGTCATACGCACACGGGACCGCGTGCTCGAGATCGCACAGCCGAGATCGCACAGCCGGGGCCGCACAGCCGGGGCCTCATCAGCCTGGGTCGAAGGGGCCACGTGGACAGGGGCGGGTGTTAGGGAGGAGCACGGGTTCGTATGTGGCATCGGGTTCGGGAGGGGAGCGTCGTTGGGAAATGGAACAGCCCGGTCCAGATGGGCCGGGGCTGTTTCATGTGGAACGTTTGCTACTGATCCAGGTTGGTGCGTACCTGGTTGGCTGCGTCGGGAGCCATCGTGCCGATGATGCGTTCCAGGTCGTCGATCGTGGAGAACTCCACCACGATCCGGCCCTTCCGACGCCCTAAATCAACTTTGACGCGAGTCTCGAAATGATCCGAGAGACGGTCGGCCAGATGGCGGAGGGCGGGAGCGGTCGGCTGCTTGGCTCTGGGCTTCCGGGGAGCGGGGCCGGACTTGGCGTCGCCCAGGGAGACGATCTCCTCGACCGTCCGAACCGTCATCCCCTCGGCCACGATCCGCGCCGCCAGCCGCTCCTGCGCCACCGGATCCTCCAGCGGCAACAACGCCCGAGCATGCCCAGCCGTGATCGTCCCGGCCGCCAGCCGCACCTGAACATTGGGCGGCAGATTCAACAGACGCAGCGTGTTGGTGATGTGCGACCGCGACCGCCCAACCTTCTTCGCCAGCTGCTCGTGCGTCGCCCCGAAGTCATCCAGCAACTGCTGATAGGCAGCCGCCTCTTCCAGCGAGTTGAGCTGCTCCCGCTGCAGGTTCTCGATGAGCGCCTCGCGCAACATCTCGTCGTCCTGCGTGCTGCGCACGATGGCGGGAATCTGCTCCAGCCCGGCCAGCTGGGAGGCCCGCCATCGCCGCTCCCCCATGACGAGTTCGAAGGTGCCCGCCTCGGCCGCCCGGACCACGATCGGCTGGAGCAGGCCGACCTCGGTGATCGACGCGGCCAGCTCCTCCAGCCGGTCCTCATCGAACACCTCACGCGGCTGGCGCGGGTTGGGGACGATCGCGGTGACCGGGATCTCCTGGAAGTACGCCCCCGCCACCGGCTGAAGCCCGGTGTTCGGCAGGACCGGGGGAGATCCGGCCATCGGGCTGCCCGCGGCGACGACCGGGTCCACGATCGGCCCGGTGGGAATGAGGGCGCCCAGGCCCTTCCCGAGTCCCCGACGCTGTTGACTCAACGATGCTCCTTACCCGTACCGACCGCAGAACCCTGAAAGGCTACCGGCTCACGAGCCGGCAACCGCCGCACCGCGATACGCCATCTCGCGCGCCGCCTCCATGTACGCCATCGCCCCACTGGACCCGGGATCGTACGTCATGACCGACTGCCCATAACTGGGCGCCTCGGACACACGTACGCTCCGGGGGATGACCGCGTCGAGCACGGTGGGCCCGAAATGGGAGCGCACCTCCTCGGCCACCTGCGAGGCCAGGCGGGTGCGGCCGTCGTACATGGTGAGCAGGATGGTGGACACGTTCAGCGACTGGTTGAGGTGGGCCCGGACCAGTTCCACGTTCTGCAGCAGCTGGGTGAGGCCCTCCAGCGCGTAGTACTCGCACTGGATCGGGATGAGCACCTCCTGCGCGGCCGCCATCGCGTTCACCGTCAGCAGGCCGAGCGAGGGCGGGCAGTCCATCAGGATGTAGTCGAAGTTCATCTTCGACTCGAAGGCGGTGAACGCCCGCTTCAACCGGGTCTCCCGGCCGACCATCGGCACCAGTTCGATCTCCGCGCCGGCCAGGTCCAGGGTGGCCGGGGCGCAGTAGAGACCGGGCATGTCCGGAACCTCGGTCACGATCGACTCCAGGGCCAGGTCCTCCACCAGCACCTGGTAAATGGACGGCACGCCGGCCCGGTGCTCGGTGGCCAGCGCGGTGGACGCGTTGCCCTGCGGGTCCAGGTCGACCACCAGCACCCGCTGGCCGTGCATGGAGAGCGCGGCCGCCAGGTTGACGGCGCTGGTCGTCTTGCCGACGCCGCCTTTCTGGTTGGCAACCGTCATCACGCGGGTACGGGGCGGCCGTGGCCAGCCACCGTCACGTTGGGCGGAATATCCGACGGGCATGGCGGCTGCCGTCGCGGGCGTGGCTGTTTCACGTGAAACCACAGAACTCAGTGCCTCTCGAACCAGCGGGGAATCACCTGGGTTAAGCGGGGGCTGGGACACGACCGATGTCCTTTCTTCCGGAAGGCCGGACGGTGCGGGGACTTCCGGCAGTGCGGAGCGAGGCCAGCCGACCCCCGACGGCGGCCCCGATCGCGGTTTCGCGAGTTCTTCCGGCCATCCCAGGCCCGTCACCGCACCAGTCACCGCAGCGGGCACGACCGTCACCTCTTTCGTCGGCGACGTGCGCTCCCTCTCGCAATCCCATGCCGACTCCTGAGATCGCCATTCTTTCCAACCTCACGCCGACCGTTGAGATTGCCCTGAGGCCCGGCGACAACCCGGACGAGAGTTGCAGGTGGATCGACTTTACCGTGCCCGACCGTGACAAGCTCGGCCGTTCGCGCTCCGGACACCCGCAATTGAGACTCCGCTGCCGCCAGTTCCTCGGCTGCTCGCTCCCCCTTCATCGCGAGCAACATCCCGCCCTCCCGCAGCAGCGGCATCGACCAGGTCAACAACCGGTCCAGCGGCGCCACCGCCCGCGCCGTGGCCACGTCAAACAGGACCTTGCCCGCGAGTTCCTCGGCGCGCCCGCGGACCACCTCCACGTTGGTCAACCCCAGCGCCGCCACACACTCCTCAAGGAAAACCGTCCGGCGCAGCAGGGGTTCCAGCAGGGTCACTCGGATGTCCGGCCGTACGATGGCCAGCACGATGCCGGGTAGCCCGGCCCCGGAGCCGATGTCCACCAGGGAGACCTCCGCCGGGACCGCCTCGGCGATCACCGCGCAGTTCAGCAGGTGGCGGTCCCAGATCCGCGGCACCTCACGCGGCCCGAGCAAACCGCGGACCACCCCCGGCCCGGCCAGCAGGTCGGCGAAGGCCGCGGCCCGGTCCATGAGGGGACCAGGAAATACCGCGCGGGCCTCCTCGGGTGCGGGGGGAAGTTGTTCGCTCATGTCTCCGGTCATCTCTCGTAGCGTATCGGCCGGGTGGCGTCACCATCGGCCAGGCATGCGGGCGTGCACGGCCCGGGCGATTCCATCCGGGGCGTGGGGGGTGTACAAACAGGAAAGCCGCCGATCCCGATGGGAGATCGGCGGCTTCCGGCGGAAGGCTTACGCGGGGAGGATGACGACGAACCGGCGGGGTTCCTCGCCCTCGGACTCGCTGCGCAGCCCGGCGTTGGCGACCGCGTCGTGCACGATCTTCCGCTCGAACGGGGTCATCGGCTGGAGCGCCTTCGGCTCGCCGCTGGCCTTGACGTCCTCGGCCGCGGCCGAACCGATCTTGGTGAGCTCGGCGCGGCGGCGCTCACGGTAACCGGCGACGTCGAGCATCAGCCGGGAGCGCTCGCCGGTCTGCCGGTGCACGGCCAGCCGGGTCAGTTCCTGGAGCGCCTCCAGCACCTCGCCGCCGGGGCCCACCAGGTCGCCACCCTTGAGTCCGACGACCGACACCATCGCGCGGTCGCCCTCGACATCCATGTCGATGTCGCCGTCCAGGTCGGCGATGTCGAGTAGTCCCTCGACATAGTCGGCGGCGATCTCCCCCTCCTGTTCGAGAGCGGCGACATCGGGAGCCGCCTTGGCGGTCTCCTCAGCTTCGGTCACGTCCGAACTCCTTGTCTCTTCGAGAGTCTCCGCATCAGAGTCTCTCCAGCGTCACGACTTCTTGCTGCCGGTCCGCTTGCTGCGGGACTGGCGGGTCGGCTGCTGTCGGACGATCTTAGGCTCCGGGGGCGCCTCCGGCTCGGGCGCCGTCGCCTTCGACTTGCGGAACCGGGACAGCAGCCCGGGATGGGGCTGCACCGGGATCAGGTTCCCCTTGGCGTCGAACTGCGGCATCGGGTTACGGCTGTAGAACCAGTGCTGCTGGCCGAGGGTCCACAGGTTGGTGGTCACCCAGTACAGGATCAGGCCGAGCGGGAAGTTGAGGGAGAAGACGGCGAACAGCGGCGAGATGTACATCAGGATCTTCTGCTGCTGCGCCATCGGGTTGTCCGGCATCTGGGCCATCGAGCGGGTGACGCTCTGCCGGACGGTGAGGAAGGTGGTGAGCGAGCTGATCGCCACGAAGATCACCAGAACGATCTTCGCCATCACCGGGTCGGCGCCATATTTCGCGATGTCGGCCCCGCTGGTGAAGAAGGTCGCGGGGAGCGGCGCGCCGAAGATGTGCGCGGCCCGGGCGCTGTCCACCAGTTCCGGGGTCATGCCGAACTTGTCGTGCTGTCCGTGGGCGATCGCGTTCAGCACGGTGAACATCGAGATGAAGATCGGGAACTGGGCGAGAATCGGCAGACAGCCGCCCAGCGGGTTGGCGCCGGCTTCCTGGTAGACGCGCATGACCTCCTGGTTCATGCGCTGCTTGTCGTTCTTGTAGCGCTTCCGCAGATCCTGGATCTTGGGCGCGAGTTCCTGCATCTTCTTCGACGAGCGCATCTGCTTCAGGAAGAGCGGGAAGATCAGGATTCGCATCAGCACGGTCAGCGTGATGATGGTCAACGCCCAGTTCAGACCGCTTGCCGGGTTGATGAAGGTGCTGTAGCCCGTGTGGATCCAGGTGATCACTTGAGCGATGGCCGTGTACAGCCAGTTCAGCCAGGACAGCTCCACGGAGCTAGCTCCCTTGCTTGTTGTGGGATCGAGGGGGCACGGGATCGAACCCGCCGGGGTGGAAGGGATGACATCGGCCGATACGCCTGATGGTCAACCACGTTCCGCGCAACGCCCCGTGAACGGCGATCGCCTCGAGACCGTACGCGCTGCAAGAAGGATAGAAACGGCATCGCGGACCGAGCAGAGGGCTGATGAAGGCCCGGTAGAACCTGATCGGCGCCAGCAGAATCCGGGCAGCAAGCGTCACCGGCCCGGGCAGCGTGGTGCCCGGGACCGCCGGTGAGGGCTGCTCGGCAGTCATGACCGTCCATCCCGCGGCCGCCGGAGAAGTCGTTCGAGCGCGACATCGAGATCGGCGGCCAGGCTCTCGCTGTGCGCGGACGCGGCCGGAGGATTGGCGCGTACTACCAGCAGGCTACCTCTCGGAAGGAGGTGCACACGTGCCCGCATCAGGTGTCTGAGGCGCCGCTTGACCCGGTTTCTGATAACCGCCTTGCCGACGGCCTTGCCGACCACGAACCCGACGAGCGGCGGAGCGTCCTGATCGCCGACGCGCAAATGGGCGACCAAGGAAGACCGACCGGCACGGCGGCCACGACGGATCGCCTCGGCGAACTCGTCACCCCGCCGCATGCGGAAAGCGGACGACAGCACCGGCTACTACCTCAGGGTGGCCCGCCGCCCGGCCAGGCGGCGGGCGGACAGCTGCGTCAGACGGTCAGCTCGGCGCGGCCCTTGCGGCGGCGGGCGGCCAGGATGGCGCGGCCGGCCCGGGTCCGCATGCGCAGACGGAAGCCGTGGACCTTCGCGCGACGGCGGTTGTTCGGCTGGTACGTACGCTTGCTCACGAGTGGGCTCCAGGCTTCAAGGACACCCGGGGCGGATCCACGGGCGCACTGCTCTAGCAAAGTTTACGGCTCACCCACCGCAGGGCATGCGAAATAGCCGTCACGGGATAAGCCGACCGCCACACGTTACGGGTGATCGGCCGTCAGGTCAAACCGGACCGGCCGTGTCGAGCCGGAAAAAAGTTATCCCCAGGCTGGTGACCTGGTTATCCACTGGGGGTTCCGTTATCCACATCCTGTGGTCGTGACTACCACTAGGCTGTGGACAACGTCTTGAACGCTGGTCGGGCGCACCGCTACTGTCAGGCGTCCAGACCTGCCCTCCCCTTCCCAAGGGTTGTGCACATCCTGTGCACATCTTGTGGATTCCCTGTGGATCATTGTGTGGATCGCTGTGTCGCAGGCAGCGGGGACCGGCGTACCGGGAGGACTCCGGCCGGGACGGGTGTGGACAACGGATCGCGGCGAGCGAGCGGGGGCCGCGTAGGGAGGAGGGCCGAGCCGTGGACGGCGTCGACCTCAACGCGGTTTGGGCCCGCGCACTGGCCACCCTCCTGGAGGAGGGCCTGTCGGGGCAGCAGCGTGCCTTCCTGCAGATGACCCAGCCCTCCGGACTGATCAACGACACCATCCTGCTGGCCGCCCCCAACGACTTCGCCAAAGAGGTCCTGGAGGTACGGCTCCGCCCGCTGATCGCGCACGCGCTCTCCCAGGAGTTCGGCCGCCCGGTCCGGATCGCGGTGATGGTGGACTCCACCAACACACAGGGCCAGGGGCAGCAGCCGGAGAGTTATCCACAGACCGGTGGGCAGAACTTCCCCAGGCCGCCCGGATATCCCCAGGGTGGGGAGAACGCGTTTCCCCAGGGACAGCCCGCTTTTGGGCCGCCGTTCCGGCCCGAAGGGGCAGCGGGGGGCGGCGATTATCAACAGGGTCATCCACAGGGGCAGCCCAGTTTTCCCCAGGCTGCGGAAAACCCTCAGTCCTATACACAGGAGTCACCGCCGCCCGCCGCTCAGGACCCGGCGTCCGCTCCGCCGACCAACCGGTGGGAGGCCCGCGGGAGCCGTACCAGCGGGGAGCCGGCCCGGCTGAACGCCAAGTACACCTTCGAGACCTTCGTCATCGGGGCCAGCAACCGGTTCGCGCACGCGGCCGCGGTGGCCGTGGCGGAGGCTCCGGCCAAGGCGTACAACCCGTTGTTCATCTACGGGGACTCCGGGCTGGGGAAGACGCACCTGCTGCACGCCATCGGCCACTACGCGCAGAGCCTGTACGACGGCGCCCGGGTCAGGTACGTGAGCTCGGAGGAGTTCACCAACGACTTCATCAACTCGATCCGGGACCACAAGGCCGACGGCTTCCGGGCCAGGTACCGCGCGGTGGACATCCTGCTGGTGGACGACATCCAGTTCCTGGAGGGCAAGGAGCAGACGCAGGAGGAGTTTTTCCACACCTTCAACACCCTGCACAACTCCTCCAAGCAGATCGTCATCTCCAGCGACCGGGCGCCCAAGCAACTGGTCACCCTGGAGGACCGGCTCCGCAACCGCTTCGAGTGGGGGTTGATCACCGACGTGCAACCGCCCGAGCTGGAGACCCGGATCGCGATTCTGCGGAAGAAGGCCATCCAGGAGGGCCTGGCCGCGCCGCCCGACGTGCTGGAATACATCGCCAGCCGGATCGCCACCAACATCAGGGAACTGGAAGGCGCGCTGATCCGGGTCACCGCGTTCGCCAGCCTCAACCGCCAGTCGGTGGACATCCAGCTGACCGAGATCGTGCTCAAGGACCTGATCAGCGAGGACTCCACCTCGGAGATCACCATCGCGCTGATCATGTCCACCACCGCCGAGTACTTCGGCGTCTCCCTGGAGGACCTGTGCGGCGGCTCGCGGTCGCGGGCGCTGGTGACCGCCAGGCAGATCGCCATGTACCTGGCCAGAGAGCTCACCGATCTGTCGCTGCCCAAGATCGGCCAGCAGTTCGGCGGCCGCGACCACACCACCGTGATGCACTCCGAGCGGAAGATCCGCTCGCTGATGGCCGAACGCCGTTCGATGTACAACCAGGTGAACGAACTCACCACCCGGATCAAGCAGCGGGCCCGCAACGCTTGATGCACAGGCTGTGGATATCTCTGTGGATCACCGACATCCGGTGCCGCTGAGCCGCTGACCTCACCCTCGAAGATCATCCCTTCCTCGTCGCCTGCGCGCTCCCTGTGGATAAGTCTGTGCACAGCTTGTGGATAACTTGGGGATAACCTGTGGGGTTTCTGTGGACCCTATGTGTACAGGGGAAAAAACACCCACCGACTTGGTGGTTTCTTCCGTGGATAACCAGTGGATAACTCGTGGATAACCGGTGGACAACGGGTGGGTTTCCTGTGGACGGCCTGTGGGTAAAGCTTCCTTCTCCACAGGCCGGTCTCCGTCATCCACCGGTCACCCACAGCCACTGTGGACGACCGCAGCGTCACTGAGCTGCGACAACAGGGGTTATCCACATATCCACAGCCCCTATGAAGATGACGTTCTGATCTATCAAGAGAGAACTCAAGAGCCATAACAGGGCTCTCGAGGTGCCGAAGTGCGGGAGAGTTGACACCTGACCCAAAGCGGCGAGGATGAGCGTTCGCCACTTCGCTGTGTTCCCAGAAGAGCTGGGAACCAACCCAGGAGGCTGATTGACGTGATGTTCCGGGTCGACCGAGACGTGCTAGCCGAGGCGGTCGCCTGGACGGCACGCAGCCTGCCCGCCCGGCCCTCCGTGCCCGTACTGGCGGGCATGCGGCTGGAAGTGACCGAGGACCAGCAGCTGAAGCTGTCCGGCTTCGACTACGAGGTCTCCGCCGAGGTGACCCTCGACCTGCAGACCGGCGAGGCCGGCGTGGTGCTGGTCTCCGGCAAGCTGCTCGCCGAGATCACCCGCGCGCTTCCCGCACAGCCTGTGGATTTCGTGGTGGAAGGCGCGAAGGCGGTCGTCACCTGTGGCAGCGCCCGGTTCACCTTGCTGACCATGCCGGTGGAGGACTACCCCTCGCTGCCGGCCATGCCGCCCGCCGCCGGTCGGGTGGGCAGCGACGTGTTCGCCTCGGCTGTCGCGCAGGTCGCGGTGGCCGCTGGCAAGGACGACACGCTGCCGATGCTCACCGGGGTCCGGATGGAGATCGAGGGCGACACGGTCACCCTGGCCGCCACCGACCGGTACCGGCTGGCCGTACGCGAGCTGAAGTGGCAGCCCAACCAGCCGGACTTCCAGGCGATCGCCATGATTCCCGGGCGGACCCTGGCGGACACCGCCAAATCCCTGATCACCGGCGCTGAGGTCGAGATCGCCCTCACCTCGGCGGGCGGCACCGGCGAAGGCATGATCGGCTTCTCCAGCTCCGGCCGCCGCACCACCACCCGCCTGCTCGACCCCGAGTTCCCCAAGTACCGCTCCCTGCTGCCCACCGAGTTCTCCGCCCACGCCGACCTGCCCACCGGCGCCTTCGTCGAGGCCGTCAAGCGCGTGGCCCTGGTGGCCGAGCGCAACACCCCGGTACGGCTGGCCTTCCGCGGCGCCGAGGTCGTCCTCGAGGCGGGCAGCGGCGACGAGGCCCAGGCGGTGGAGGTCCTCCCCGTCGAGTTCGAGGGCGACGACATCAACATCGCCTTCAACCACCAGTTCCTGCTGGAGGGTCTCGGCGCGATCGACTCCGACGTGGCGCGCCTGAACTTCACCACGTCCACCAAGCCGGCCATCCTCACCGGTGGAAAACCTGTGGAAGACGGCATGATCTCCGACTACCGCTACTTGATCATGCCCATCCGGCTGTCGCAGTGAGGCGGTGACCGGGCCGCCTCGGCGGGGCGAATTCGGCCAATCGTATGATCTTCCCTCGCGTTGGGTACACGGTGAATGCTGAGGGGGTGGCTCATATGCAGATAGGCATGATCGGCCTGGGGAAAATGGGCGGGAACATGGCCGAGCGGCTTCGCCGGGGTGGCCATGACGTGGTCGGATATGACCGCGATCCCCGGGTCAGCGATGTCGGAAGCCTGAAGGAGCTGGTCGAGCGGCTGGCGGCGCCTCGTGCGGTCTGGGTCATGGTCCCGGCCGGGGAACCCACCCGCGCGACCATCGCCCAGCTCGGTGAACTGCTCGCGCCTGGTGACATCGTCATCGACGGCGGCAATTCACACTATGTGGACGACCAGAAGCACGGGGCTGAGCTGGCCGCCAAGGGCATCGGGTTCGTGGATGTCGGCGTCAGCGGCGGCGTGTGGGGCCTGGAGAACGGATACGCGCTGATGGCGGGCGGTCCCGCCGAGGACGTCCAGCGCCTGCGGCCGATCTTCGACACCCTCAAGCCGGAGGGTGTGGACGGCTTCGTCCACGCCGGCAAGATCGGCGCGGGCCACTTCGCGAAGATGGTCCACAACGGCATCGAGTACGGCATGATGCAGGCCTTCGCCGAGGGCTGGGAGCTCCTGGAGGCCACCGACGTGGTCACCGACGTCGCGGGCGCGTTCCGCAGCTGGCGCCACGGCACGGTGATCCGCTCCTGGCTGCTCGACCTGCTGGTCCGCGCCCTCGAGCAGGACCCAGAACTGGCGGACCTGCGCGGCTACGCCGAGGACTCCGGCGAGGGCCGCTGGACGGTCCAGGCGGCGGTGGACCACGCCGTCCCGCTCCCGGTGATCACCGCCGCGCTCTACGCCAGGTTCGCCTCCCGCCAGGAGGACTCCCCGGCCATGAAGATGGTCGCGGCCCTGCGCAACCAGTTCGGCGGCCACGCGGTCAACGCCGCCCCCGGCCAGGTCGAGAAGGGCGCGGACGCCCCCGGCGCCGACGTCACGCCCCCCGTGGAGGCCGGCGGCTGACCCGCCCTCGAAAACGGGCTCGAAAACTGTCCACAGCCTGTGGACAGCGGCCCATGATGTCGGTGGGGACCGCTAGCGTTGCGGCATGCACGTCGCCCATCTCTCGCTCACCGACTTCCGGTCCTACTCCGGGGTGGAGCTCGCGCTCGACCCCGGCGTGACCGCGTTCGTCGGCCCGAACGGGCAGGGCAAGACCAACCTGGTCGAAGCGCTCGGCTATGTGGCGACGCAGTCCAGTCACCGGGTGGCCACCGACGCCCCCCTGGTCCGCCACGGCGCGACCCGGGCCGTGATCCGCTCGGTGATCATCAAGGACGATCGCCGCGCTCTGATCGAACTCGAACTCAACCCGGGCAAGGCCAACCGCGCCCGGATCAACCGCGCCGCGGTCTCGCGCGCCCGCGACGCGCTCGGCCTGCTCAGAACCGTGCTGTTCGCGCCGGAGGACCTGGCGCTGGCCAAGGGCGACCCCGCCGAGCGCCGCCGCTTCATGGACGATCTCCTGGTCGCCCGCCACCCCCGCTTCGCCGCCGTCCGGGCCGACTACGACCGCGTCCTGAAGCAACGCAACGCCCTCCTGCGTACGGGCCTGCCCGCCCGCTCAGGAAAGCGCCGTAGCGCCCGCAGACAGGACGACGAGGCCGCCTTCGCCGAAGCGGGCGCCGGGGACGTCCTGAGCACTCTGGAGGTCTGGGACGCCCATCTGGTGCGGCACGGCGCCGAGCTCCTGGCCGCCCGCCTCGAACTCGTCGACGCCCTCCGCCCCCTGGTCGCCAAGGCGTACGCCGACCTCGCCCCGGCCTCCGGCGCGGCCGAACTCGAGTACGCCGGGTTGTCCACAGGCGGCACGACCGACCGGGAAGAACTCGCCGAGCACCTGAGATCGGCGCTGGCCGAGGTGCGCAGGGCGGAACTGGAACGCGGTGTGACTCTGGTCGGCCCCCACCGCGACGACCTGCTGCTCCGCCTGGGTGAGCTTCCTGCGAGGGGCTACGCCAGCCACGGCGAGTCCTGGTCCTTCGCGCTGGCCCTCCGCCTGGCCGCCTACGACCTGCTCCGCGCCGACGGCGGCGACCCCGTGCTCATCCTGGACGACGTCTTCGCCGAGCTGGACACCCAGCGCCGCCGGCGGTTGGCCGAGCTGGTCGCCACCGCCGAACAGGTCCTGATCACCGCGGCGGTGCCCGCGGACGTGCCCCCCGAGCTCACCGGCGCCCGATTCGAGGTCGCCGAAGGGAGCGTGACCCGTGCCAGCTGATCCGCCACCGGCCGGCGACCAGTCCTCGCAAGGCTCGGCCGCCAGAGGTGCTGCCCTCGCCAGAGAGAAGCTCGCCCAGGCCAAGGCCGACGCGCTGCGCCGCGGCCAACTGCCGCGCACCGAGCCGCGGCGACGCCGACAGGGGCAGCAGCGGGACTCCGCCGACCCGCAGCCGTTCGGCCGGGCCATCCGCGACCTGCTCGCCGCCCGGGGCTGGGAGCAGTCGGTCGCGGTGGGCGGGGTGTTCGGGCGGTGGCGGGAGATCGTCGGCCCCGAGCTGGCCGCGCACACCCGGCCGGAGCACTTCGAGGACGGCGAGGTGCTGATCGCCGCCGACTCCACCGCCTGGGCCACCCAGGTGCGGATGCTGGCAACGTCGCTGGTCAGGCGGCTGAACGAGGAGCTCGGCGACGGGACCGTGCGCCGGGTCCGGGTGCACGGGCCCAACGCCGGGCCCCGTCCGGGTGGCGGTCTTCGGGTTCACGGGAGTAAAGGGCCCGGTGACACGTATGGTTAGAGGTGCCGGTCGAGCACTGACGCGGGGCCGTACACAACCGAAACCAGCCTGTGGAAAACGTCACACCGGCCCGAAATCGTCCCTGAGGCGAGAACCCCCGTTCCCGCGGGGTTCACATTCAAAGCAAGATCATCGCATTAGGGACCATCACAGCCCCCGTCAATGCCACCTGAGGTCCGGAAGACCGGTAGAATGAAAGCGGACTTAAGGACACGTCCGTTTGCGTGTCACCCCGGCCTCACGCGCCGACTCCCCTGGGTGAGCGCATCGGGGCACTCACGACGGTGACGGGCACGGCAGGACAGCCATCCTCGGATGTCTCCTGCCGCGTGTCCGCGGCAGGAGGATTTCACAGTTGTCCTACGACGCAAGCTCTATCACCGTTCTCGAGGGCCTGGAGGCGGTTCGCAAGCGGCCGGGCATGTACATCGGTTCCACCGGCGAACGCGGCCTTCACCACCTTGTCTACGAGGTTGTGGACAACTCGGTCGACGAGGCCCTGGCGGGTGTCTGCGACACCATCGAGGTGACGCTTCTCGCCGACAACGGCATCCGGGTGGTCGACAACGGCCGCGGCATCCCGGTCGCCATCCACCCGGTCGAGAACAAGCCGACCCTGGAGATCGTGCTCACCGTGCTGCACGCCGGCGGCAAGTTCGACGGCAAGTCGTACGCGGTGTCCGGCGGTCTGCACGGTGTGGGCATCTCGGTGGTGAACGCGCTGTCCAGCCGCCTGGAGGCGGAGATCAAGCGGGACGGGCACTACTGGCGCCAGGCCTACGTCAACTCCAAGCCGGTCACCGAGGTGATCAAGGGCGAGCCGACCGAGGAAACCGGCACCACGATCACCTTCTGGGCCGACGAGGCCATCTTCGAGACCACCACCTGGAACTTCGAGACGCTCTCTCGCCGCTTTCAGGAGATGGCCTTCCTCAACAAGGGCCTCGCGATCATCATCAGGGACGAGCGCCCCGACCACATCGAGGACGAACCGGTCGAGGTGCGCTACCAGTACGAGGGCGGCCTGTCCGACTTCGTGGCGCACCTGAACTCCAAGAAGGAGGCCGTGCACAACTCGATCATCGACTTCGAGGAGCACGGCGACGGCATCTCCGCCGAGATCGCGATGCAGTGGAACGGCTCCTACACCGAGTCCGTGTACACCTTCGCCAACACCATCAACACCGTCGAGGGCGGCACCCACGAGGAGGGCTTCCGCGCCGCGTTGACCACCATCGTCAACCGGTACGCGCGCGAGCAGAAGATCCTCAAAGAGGGCAAGGACGACAACCTCACCGGCGACGACGTGCGCGAGGGCCTGACCGCGATCATCTCCGTCAAGCTGGCCGAGCCCCAGTTCGAGGGGCAGACCAAGGCCAAGCTGGGCAACACCGAGGCCAAGTCGTTCGTGCAGAAGGCCTGCAACGATCACCTGCGCGACTGGTTCGAGCGGAACCCCGGCGAGGCCAAGGAGATCATCAACAAGTCCCTCCAGGCCTCCCGGGCCCGGATCGCCGCCCGCCAGGCGCGCGACCTGACCCGCCGCAAGTCGCTGCTGGAGAGCGGCAGCGGGCTGCCCGGCAAGCTGGCCGACTGCCAGTGGAGCGAGCCGGAGAAGTGCGAGCTGTTCATCGTCGAGGGCAACTCGGCCGGCGGCTCGGCCAAGGGCGGGCGCGACTCGCGGTTCCAGGCCATCCTGCCGATCCGCGGCAAGATCCTGAACGTGGAGAAGGCGCGGATCGACAAGGTGCTCAAGAACACCGAGGTCCAGTCGCTGATCACCGCGCTCGGCACCGGCGTGCACGACGAGTTCGACATCTCCAAGCTGCGCTACCACAAGCTGATCCTGATGGCCGACGCCGACGTCGACGGCCAGCACATCACCACGCTGCTGATGACGCTGCTCTTCCGTTTCATGCGCCCGCTGATCGAGGCAGGTCACGTGTACCTGTCGCAGCCTCCGCTGTACAAGATCAAGTGGGACCGGAAGGGGGAGGACGCCTCCTACGCGTACTCCGATCGCGAGCGGGACGCCGTCATCCAGGCCGGCATCGATGCGGGCAAGCCGGACCCCCGGCCGAGGGACAACGTCCAGCGCTTCAAGGGTCTCGGCGAGATGAACGCCAACCAGCTGTGGGAGACCACCATGAACCCCGACACCCGGCTGCTGCTCCAGGTCACCCTGGACGACGCGGCCCAGGCCGACGAGATGTTCAGCGTGCTGATGGGCGAGGAGGTCGCACCGCGCCGGGAGTTCATCATCCGCAACGCGCGCGACGTGCGATTCCTGGACGTGTGACCCGGCCGGCCGTACCAAGCTGAAAAGGATTGACGTGACCGAAGTTAACCTGCCTCCCGGCCCGCCCGCGGACCGTATCGAGCCGGTCGACATCCAGTCCGAGATGCAGCGCAGCTACATGGACTACGCGATGTCGGTCATCGTCTCGCGAGCGCTGCCGGACGTGCGGGACGGCCTCAAGCCGGTGCACCGGCGGGTGCTGTACGCGATGTTCGACGGTGGCTACCGTCCGGACCGCGGGTACTTCAAGTGCTCCCGGGTGGTCGGTGACGTGATGGGTTCCTACCACCCGCACGGCGACACCTCCATCTACGACACCCTGGTACGGCTCGCGCAGCCCTGGTCGCTGCGCTACCCCCTGGTGGACGGGCAGGGCAACTTCGGCTCCCCCGGCAACGACATGCCCGCGGCCATGCGGTACACCGAGTGCAAACTCGCGCCGATCGCCATGGAGATGCTCCGGGACATCGACAAGGAGACCGTCGACTTCCAGCCCAACTACGACGGCCGCTCCCAGGAGCCCGTCGTGCTGCCGTCCCGCTTCCCCAACCTGCTGGTCAACGGCTCGGCCGGCATCGCGGTCGGGATGGCCACCAACATCCCGCCGCACAACCTGCGCGAGGTCGGCGCGGCCGTGCAGTGGGCGCTGCAGAACCCGGACGCCGATGAAGAGGAACTGCTCGAAGCGCTGATCGCCCGGGTGAAGGGCCCCGACTTCCCGACCGGGGCGCTGATCGTCGGAAAGCGCGGCATCGACGAGGCGTACCGGACCGGCCGCGGCTCGATCACCATGCGCGCGGTGGTGGAGGTCGAGGAGGACGCCAAGGGCCGGCAGTGCCTGGTCATCACCGAGCTTCCGTACCAGGTCAACCCCGACAACCTCGCGCTGGCCATCGCGGAGCTGGTCAAGGAGGGCAGGGTCACCGGGATCGCCGACGTCCGGGACGAGTCCTCCTCCCGGGTGGGGCAGCGGCTGGTGGTCGTGCTCAAGCGCGACGCCGTCGCCAAGGTCGTGCTGAACAACCTGTACAAGCACACCCAGCTGCAGACCACCTTCGGCGCCAACATGCTCGCCCTGGTCGACGGGGTGCCCCGGACGCTGCGCCTGGACCAGTTCGTCAAGTACTACATCACCCACCAGATCGAAGTGGTGGTCCGGCGCACCCGGTTCCTGCTGCGCAAGGCCGAGGAGCGGGCGCACATCCTGCGCGCTCTGCTCAAGGCCCTGGACCGGCTGGACGATGTGATCGCGCTCATCCGGCAGTCGCCCTCGGCGTCGGCCGCCCAGCAGGGCCTGATGGCCATGCTGGAGATCGACGAGATCCAGGCCCAGGCCATCCTGGACATGCAGCTCCGCAAGCTCGCCGCCCTGGAACGCCAGCAGATCCAGGACGAGTACGAGACGCTGATGGCCCAGATCACCGACTACAAGGAGATCCTGGCCACCCCGTCCCGCCAGCGCACCATCGTGGGGGACGAACTCGGCGAGATCATCACCCGGTACGGCGACGACCGGAAGACCGAGATCATCGCCTACGAGGGCGACATGTCCATCGAGGACCTGATCGCCGAAGAGAACCTGGTCGTCACCATCACCCGCGGCGGCTACGCCAAGCGCACCAACATCGACCTGTACCGGGCGCAGAAGCGCGGCGGCAAGGGGGTGCGCGGGGCCCAGCTCCGGCAGGACGACATCGTCGAACACTTCTTCGTCACCACCACCCACCACTGGCTGCTGGTCTTCACCAACAAGGGGCGGGTCTACCGGTTCAAAGCGTACGAGCTGCCCGACGCCGGGCGGGACGCGCGCGGGCAGCACCTGGCCAACCTGCTCGCCATGCAGCCCGACGAGCACGTGATGGAGATCCTCGACCTGCGGGACTACAACGTCGCGCCGTACCTGGTGCTCGCCACCCGGAGCGGCCTGGTGAAGAAGACGCGCCTGTCCGAGTACGACTCGCCGCGTTCTGGTGGCCTGATCGCGATCAACCTGCGCGAAGATGACGAGGTGATCGCCGCACGCCTGGTCTCTGAGGACGACGACCTGCTGCTGGTCTCCAAGGGCGCGCAGTCCATCAGGTTCACCGCGTCCGACGAGGCGCTCCGGCCGATGGGCCGGGCCACCAGCGGCGTCATCGGCATGCGTTTCGTGGACGGGGACGAGTTGCTCGCCATGAACGTGATGAGCGATGGCGACGACGTGCTTATCGCGACCGAAGGCGGGTATGCGAAACGCACCCCGGTCTCGCACTACCCGTTGCAAGGCCGGGGCGGCAAGGGCGTGCTGACCGCGAAAATCGTGAGTGCCCGTGGCAAGCTGGTCGGAGCCGTCATGGTGCGACCCGAGGACGAGGTCTTCGCGATCACCTCAGCCGGCGGAGTGATCCGTACCAGCGCCGGCGAGATCAAGCAGTCCGGGCGTCAGACCATGGGCGTCCGGTTGATGAACCTCGCCGACGGGGACAGCGTAGTGGCCCTCGCCCGCAACGCCGAAGCGCTGGAAACTGGGGAAAACAGTGCCGACAGCGTGACCGAACGCGAGACAGATAACGGGGCAGGAGACCAGGAATGAGCAACCCGGGCAGCGCCAGCGCCAGGACCTCCAAAACCTCCAAGGGCGTATCCGCCAGACCGGCGTCGTCCTCGATGCGGGACGGGGTGTCCGAGCGGATCGGCGACGGCGACGGCTCGGAGCCCAAGGCGGAGCCGCAGGAGACCAAGCCCACCGGGCCCGCTTCGCCCACCTCGCCGGCCGAGGACACCAAGCCAGGCGACTCGACGGTCCGGATCCGGACCGCCAGCGCCGGCGACAAGCCGTGGTCGGCCCGCCGCTCCGAACCCGACGACGCGCCGACCACCTACGGCACCCCCCGCCCGCCCGGCGGCGCGTCCCGGCCGCCCACGACGACCCCGGCCGTTCCGGCGACCAGTTCGGCGCTCAACTCGGCGCTCGGCTCCCCCGCCGACACCACCGAGCGTCCCGTCCTGCGCACCCAGCCCGGTGAGGACCGCAAACCCACCGCCGTCCGGGCCCCCCGCAAGGCCCACCTGGTGCTGCGCCGCGTCGAGCCCTGGTCGGCGATGAAGTTCAGCTTCGTCGTCTCCCTGGTCTGCTTCGTGGTCCTGTTCGTCGCGGTCGCCGTCCTGTACGGCGTGCTCTCCGCGATGGGCGTCTTCGACGAGATCGTCAAAGCCGTCAACCAGCTCACCGTCGGCGAGAACGCCACCCCCAGCTTCGACGTGGCCAGCTGGTTCGAACCGGTCCGCATCCTCGGCTACACCGCCCTCCTGGGCGCCGTGAACGTCGTCCTCATCACCGCCCTGGCCACCCTGGGCGCCGTCATCTACAACCTCTCCGCCGACCTGGTGGGCGGCATCGAGGTCACCTTCAGCGAGGCCGAGTAACCCATCCCGTACGGCTACGCGGTAGCCGTACGGGATCCGTGGTGCGACCAGCCCACCAAACGCGGTAAGCTTCTCTCAGTCCAACCGAGACCCCCGGTCTCGCCCGACTGGGGGCTATAGCTCAGACGGTTAGAGCGCTTCCCTGATAAGGAAGAGGTCCCAGGTTCAAGTCCTGGTAGCCCCACCCTTCTGACCAGCAAAAAGGCCGCTATCCGATCTTTGGAGAGTGGCCATTCTGCTGTCTGCGTGTCTATGTACGTGACTACCGTTCCCGATCACATCTCAAAGATGCGGTCCATGATCACCCCGCATGGGTAGCCGGATTTCAGGTGGTTGGGCGGGACGCCGTGACATCACGCGTTGACCCTCAGTACCTTCCTGTCGTGCCGTTAACGCCTGTGCCGACTGTCCTCGAAGGCCGCTACGTACGTCTTGAGCCTCTGGACCTACGCCACGTCCCGGCGCTCTTCCAGGTGGGGGGCCGTGATGAGGAAGTCTGGCGTGGGCTGAGCACTCCCGCCCCGGACAGTGAAGAGGAACTGGAAGCGATCACGTCCAGGCGCCTCAGGGAAGTAGAAGCGGGCAGGCGAGTCGCCTTTACTGTGCTGAGCCGCGACCACGAGACCGCGATCGGCACCACGAGCCTGCATAGCTGGGACTGCACGGACGGCAGCCTGGAGATGGGCGGCACCTGGTTTGGAAGGCGCTGGTGGCGTACCGCAGCCAACACCGAGACCAAGTTGCTCGCGATGACCTACGCGTTCGACACCCTCGACTTCGTGGTTATGTCGTGGCGGATCGCTGTGGACAACAAGCGTTCACAGGACGCGATCATGCGCATTGGCGCACGCCTACAAGAACTCAAGCCGGGGGGTCTACGTCGGTCCGACGGCTCCACGAGAGACCTTCTGATCTACACCATGCAACGAGCCGAATGGCCGACAGCGAAAGCCCGGCTCGTTGATCGCTTGGCGAGGGGTTAGGGAAGTTCAAGTCCTGGTAGCCCCACGAACGACTGACCCTGGGTGGTCGGAAGCTGTGCTTCCTCCCCAGGGTCTTTGTGTCGTTGCACGGGGGACGACCCCCGGGGTGTGGGGGCGCCGCCCCCACACCCCCAGGTCGTTATGGGGTTGCCGTGTTTGGGTGAGCGAGCATTAGGTCCACGCTAAGGATCAGCACATGGCCGTAACCGATCTTCGGGACGGCCCGGGGGCCGTGCCCTGAGTCGGGACGGCCCGGGGGCCGTGCCCTGACGGAGGTGGGTCAGGGCACGGGGGCCGGTTAACGGGCGCGGTAGGACAGGATCAGACTCAGGCCCTGGAGGGTGGACTTGTCTCCTTCGAAGAGTAGGTTCCAGGTTCCGGCTGAAAGGCCGGGGGTGGGGAGGAACTTGCCGTCGTTGAGGGCCAGGCGTGGTTCCCCGTTGAGGAGGAAGCGGCCGGAGGCGCCGGATTCGTGTGTGTAGAGGGCGTAGACGCCGGTGATGGCCCGGCTGGACATTCCGGGGAACATGGTTGAGCTGAACGGGAGGGTGAGGGTGTCGTCGGAGCCTTCGAGGAACGCGGACCACTCTTCGGGGAACTCTGTCGGGACGTCGCAGTGGCGGGCCGTGGCGTAAGGCTTGAGCATGCCCTTGACCGCGCCTGCGAACAACTCGCCGCCCTGGTCGGCGGAGTACTTGACGGTGATGGTGACGTCGAGGAGCTGGGCGGCGCCGCCGGAGGGCAGCTCCAGGCGCCACCGGGAGACGGCGCCGGTGCCCTCGAAGGGGAGGTAGCGGTCGTCGTCGTAGCGCAGGTCGAACAGGCCGTTGTTGTCCTTGTACTCCTCCAGGTCCGACAGGGTGATCTGCTGGCCGCCGCGCCAGTCGGCGCGCAGCGTGGCGGGCATGGGGCCCTTGGGGTCGAGGAGGTACTTGACGGCCTTGGGGTCGGCCGAGAGCACGGTCCTGCTGTCGAGCTGGGTCAGCACGGCGTTGAGGCCGAGCTTGCCGTCGGGGCCGGTGAAGTCGACCGAGACCGTCTTGATGCGCCGGCGGTAGTGGCCGGGGAAGTCGCGGTCGAAGAGGGCTTCGGTGAGGGCGAACTCACAGCGGCCGGTGGTGCGCAGGTTCAGCGCGGCGAGGGGGTCGAGTGCCAGCAGCGACACCTTCTTGGTGATCTCCAGGCCGCGGCGGTCGGTCTCCATCCAGGCCTTGCCCAGCCGTTCCAGGTCGAGACCCAGGCTTTCGGCGGCGAGCAGGCCGTTGCGACGGCTCTCCCAGTAGAGCGGCTGGATGTAGTCGGCCTCGCCTTCGGGGATGCCGCGCTCGTACTGGTAGGAGCGTTGCGCGGAGCGGGCCATCTCGTAGGCCATGGCGTAGGACTGGAAGTAGAGCCCGGCCAGCCGTCCCGACATCCACTGGTAGAGCTGGAGGTTGGTGAACTTGCCGGTCATGAAGGTGCCGACCGCCTCCAGGTTGGCGATCTGCTGGTCGAGGATCTCCAGCTCGCGCTGGGCGGCCTTGTGCCGGAGCTCGGCGGCCTTGATCTGGTGGCCGAGTTGCCGCACGTCGTTGCGGGCCTGGGCGAGCTGGAAGGTCCAGTCCTGGACCATGCGCTCCTGGCCGGCGCGGATGCCGAGCAGTTCACCGATGACGTTGAGCGCCTCCGCGGCGGTCGAGGAGGCCTCGCCGCCGTGTCCGAGGGCCTCGGCCACCTGCTCGCGGCCCACCTTGGTGCCCATGATGAACAGGCCGAGCAGGACATCGGGCAGGCCCGAGGCGATGGCCGCGCCGACCTGGAAGCCGGTGGCGACGAAGTGGGCGACGACCGCCGCGGACATCATGCCGAGCTGCGCCTCCTCCAGCGGGGACAGCCCTTCGTCGATCAGGTTCTCGAAGTGGCTGACCCGGTCCAGCGCGCCCTGCTCGCTGACCTGTGCCTCGCGCAGGTTCTCGGCGGCGATCTCCAGCTCCGCCTCGCGTACGGCGCGGGTGAGGGCGAGGATCTTGCCCTCGTGCCGCTGGTTGAGCAGCGTCAGCTCCTCGGAGTCGCGCCGCTCCAGCACGCTGAGCAGGTCGCCGCCGAACTGCCGCAGCTTGTCCACCAGTTCCTGCGCCTTGCGGAAGGTGACGGCGAAGCGATGGTGCGGCACCGGTACGGCCGCCGCGGCGGCGACCTGGTCGAGTGAGGCTCCGCCCGCCACGCCGCGGACGAGCGCCATCACGTCGATCGGCGGCTCGAACAGCGGCAGCGGACGGCTGACGCCCATGATGTCGAGGGTGGCGCGGATCTTGCGCAGCCGGTCCTCGACCCGGTCCCAGTACTCCAGGTACACACTGTTGGCGGGCACGTGGAAGTACGGCCCGGCGACGCTGGCGTGTACTTCGCCCGACCCCTTCAGCAGTGCGGTACCGGCGGTGATCTCGGGAACCCCACCGGCCGGGGGCAGCGCGCGAATCTGCTCGTAGGTGAGCGCGGTCGTCGCGGGCCGGCTGCCGAGGTCCTCGGGCGGGCGCTCGCCGAGCAGGTCGTAGGCGAAGATGTAGAGCATCCGGGCCTCGTCGACGCTCTCCGCGGTGTACTGCCGGAAGAGCAGGTCGCCCCAGTCGAGCAGGTTGTCGACGTAGGCCATCACGACCGCGCGCCGGTAGGCCGTCGGGCGCAGCTCGGCGATCGTGTGCGGGTCGAAGGGGTCCTCCAGGTACGCCTTCAGCAGCGCGCCCCGGTTTCCCATCAGGGAGTACTGATAGTGCAGCCTGCCGATCATGGCGATGCGCTCGCCCAGCGCGAGCCGGGCCGGCTCGGCCTCCTGCGGGATCTTCAGCGCGTTGAGCGCCCCCTCGATCGGCGGCAGCTCGGTGGTCGGCAGGCCGGCCAGGTAGGACTTCTCCTCCTCGGTGAGCTCGCGGTGGTGCTGGAAGGCCGGCGCCATCGGCTCCACCTTGAGCAGGATCTTCTTGAGGTCCTCGACCGGTTTGCCGGCATCGACGCCCCGCGCGGCGAGTTCGGCCAGGTCGTCGCGGCAGCTCTGGATGAGGGCCTCGACGTCGACCGCCAGGAACGGCAGGAAGCGCCAGTACCGTGGCCGGGTGGGGTCGAAGACGTACTCGTACCAGGTCCGGGCGTCGTCGAAGCGCTGGGCGGCGTTGAGCGCCTGGGCGATCAGCGTGGGCGCGTGGAAGAAGACCTCCCAGTAGTAGATGCCGTTGCTGCTGTTGAAGTCCAGGTGCGAGCTGGTTGGCACGCCCTGCGCGGCGGCCGAGTCGGTGACCCTGATCGTGGTGGTGTTGGAGACGCGCGTGCTGAAGGCGGGGAGTTCGTCGAGCTCCTGGATGTACGGCGAGAGCAGCGCGGGCACCCCTCCCTCCAGCAGCGTCTTGTTCAGCTTGTAGGCGGTGCTGGAGGTGAGCCTGATGACCTCGTGCGGCAGCGCGGCGATCTCGTACGGCCGCTGGACCTTCGGGCTGGAGACGTAGGTGACGTACTTGGCGCCCATGAACAGGTAGAGGTCGGTGCTGTCCAGGACGCCGTCCAGGCCGGTTTCCCAGCCCGCGGGCAGGCCGCCCCAGTTGCCGTGGACGGGGGAGAAGGCCGGGCTGGAGTCCAGCTCCCGGCCGGGCTGCAGCACCGCGTAGTCGGTGCCGCTGAGGACGTAACGCAGGCCCGCGCGGGTGAAGACGGCCCGGATCCGGCGGTTCATGGTCCTGGGATAGCCGGCGTCGGCCAGGCTGCCCGGTACGCCGCCGCTCAGGGTGTAGCCGACGTATTCCTGGTTCCTGGTGAGGTACAGCATGTTGTCCGCGACGTAGGCGGCGTCGACGCCTTCGTCGCTGATCACGGTCCTGGCCACGCCCAGCGTCTTGATGGGGGTCGGCTCGCTCCGGACGAACTCCTTGGGACTGTTGCCCTTCTTACCCTTCTCGGGTTCCTTGGGGGTGACGGTGATGTAGGTGTGGGTGTTGTTGTCGAAGAAGTAGACCTGGCCGCCGTGGCGGAAGGGCGCGCTGACGGGGGCGGTGCGGGGCAGGCCGTCGGGGTTGTCCTTGAGCTGGATGGGGGACTCGACACGGCCCTCCCAGCGCCGGTAGGTGTCGCCGGAGACGACGAAGACCTTGTCACCCTCGAAGAGGACCGCGTCCACCTTGGTGAGGCCGGCCACCCATGGCGGCTGGTAGGACTCCAGGGCACCGCCCGGCTGGGCCTTGCGGACCCACTGGCGATCCGCGGCCGAGTAGTAGTACTCAGCCCCGTTCGCGTCCACGGCGGCGGCGGAGATCGTCTTCCACTGGGGGAAGCCCTCCTTGTTCACCGCGATCTTCTTGGGGTATCCGGTGTCGATCCTGGCGAAGGAGGCGCCGGAGTAGCGGTAGTAGTTCTCGCCGGAGAACAGGTACAGCTGGTCGTTCCTGAGGATGGCCGCGTCCACCTCGGCCTTGTCGCTGTACAGCGGAGTGGCGACGTGTCCCCAGCGGTCGGCGGTCGGCGGCTTGGAAAGGCGCAGGGCGCTGGTCCGGTCCGCCGGGACCTCCACGTAGTAGGGGCCCGAGCCGCTCTCCCCGGTGTTGTTGAAGAAGTACCGCAACCCGCCGGGCAGCTCGACCGCGGCGTGGATCGGAGACCACGCCGGCAACCGGTCCCCGTTGTTGCTCAGCGTGCGCGGTGTCTCGTCGCCCGCCGGGGGCGGGGCGATCGGCCGGCACAGGAAGCTGCCGCCCTTGTGGTCGACGCTCACCCAGGAACTGCTCTCGGCCTCGGCCGGCATGGCGAACCTGACGACCTTGGTCTGGTCGACGGGCTCGGCGAAGATCCGGTCCAGCCGGGACTCCCGCACCGGCTCGGGCACGCCCGTGGCGCGGAGGGCGTACAGCTCGGGAGTGAGCGCGAACGCCGGGGAGACCTGCTTCGGGCCGAGTGGGGTGAGCACCGTGTAGGAGCAGGTGATCACAATCGTGTCGTGCGTGTCGCCTTGCGGGCCGGGCACGGTGGCGGATGCCTGGACGTACAGGCTCGCGTCGTAGACGGGCGCGTCCTGCACCTCCTCCAGGGGCAGGACCTGCGCGGGCACCCATTCGCCGTTGAGGTTGCGGAAGGAGTAGTTGATGCGCACGCGGTGCTTGGGCGGCGGCGGGGTGAGCGTGCGGGTGTCGCCGCTCTGCTTGTCGATGAGGGCGGTCTGGGCGCCGGGCTCGGGTGCGACCGGCTCGATCGTGGGCCAGAAGACGAAGATGCGGCCGAAGGCGTGCACCGGATAGACCTTTTCGGCCTCGATCTGGGCGTCGACCTTCAGCCAGGGCCCCCAGGCGGCCGACAGGCGTTCGCCGTCCCTGAACTCCGCCTCGCGGCAGTAGTGGCGCCGCGGTTCGGTCCTGGTCCGGCCGAACATCACCAGCCGCCGCACGCCCGGCTCCGCGCCGTCGGCGGTGTAGACGTAGCCGCCGGTGATCGAGAGCCTGGAGACCTCGGTGTACTCGTCCAGGTACCGCTTGTAGGCGCGCTCCACTTTCTCCTGGGTGATCTCACCCTGGAGCAGGTCGTCCTCCAGGTCGCGGAAGGCGGGCGTCTTGGAGCCGCGTAGCTCGGGTCGCAGGTAGTTCTCCGGGTAGAGGAAGACCTTCCGGTTGGCCTCCCAGGTGCGGTAGTTCTTCAGCCACCCCCACCAGGTCTTGATCCGCTGCCTGAGCTCCTCCGGGTCCTGCCCGTTCCGGCCGGCGGCCTGCTCCAGGTTGAGCAGGTAGCGGTGCACGTAGAGCTGGGCCGCCGCGATCGCCTCGCGCACCCGTGAGGTACGGCCCTGGCCGCCCATCTCGACATCGATCAGCAGATCGTCGTACAGCTCGTGGGGCGCCTTGGGCGCGATCGAGACGAGGGCGTCGCGCTTGAGCACGTTGATCTCGTCGTGGACGGCGGCCGACAGCGCAGCCCACTCCCCGGTGAACAGGCGCTCCATGATCCCGTAGAGGGCGGTGTTCGCCGTCGCCAGGTCGGGCTTGGCGCCGAAGGCCGGCCGCCAGACGCCACTGTGGAGCGCGGACGGGGCCTCCCCGATCCGGTCGGTGAGCTGGAAGAGCTCGACCAGCCGGAGCAGGAACTCGATCTCGAAGCGGTCCTCCTCCCGGCGGGCCGGCGCGGCGCTGTTGGCCGAGGCCGCGATGGCCTCGGCTTCGGCGGTCAGCAGGGCGGCGTTGCGCTTGGCCCATCTGATCTCGTCGATGTCCCAGCCGAACAGGCGGTTGAGGTAGGCGTACGGATCCTCCACCACCGAAGGGGAGTCCAGCAGGAAGGCGGCCAGGCCGTCCGGTTGCCGCCGGGCCAGCTCGATGAAGCGGGTGATCGTGTGTACATCGCTCAGCCGGTAGTCGGCCGTGCCGCCCCAGCGGTACCGGAAGCGCTGCGGGTAGGAGCGGTCCACCTCGTGGAAGTCGCCGGAGTAGCGGACGTACTCGTCGTTGTTGCACAGGTAGGTGCGGCCCTCGAAGACGAAGGCCCCGTCGATCCCGTCCTCGAATCGGTCCGGGATGTTGCCCCAGTCGTCCCGGACGGTACGCGGGTGGCCTTCCTCGACGTAGTCGAGCTGGCCGGGCCGGTAGCGCACGTACTGGTTGGCCTTGAAGGCGTACAGCTCGCCGGTGGGGGTCGCGAAGGCGGCGTCGACCAGCTCGTGGCCGGCGTCGGCGAAGGCGTTGCGGACCTTGCCGAACAGGCTGTTGACGGCCACCGTGTCGGAGCCGGATGCGCGGATCCGCTGGCAGAGCGCGCCCTTGAGCAGGTGGATCGTGCCGTCCGGAGCGCGGAAGGCCGCGTCCAGGCCGTCGGTGAAGTCGGTGAGCGGCTCCTGGATGGACAGGTCGAAGGCGAGGTTGGGGTGGATGGCGCGGGGGTAGCCGTCGTCGGCGTAGGCGTACTCGGTGCCGGTGTAGCGCACGTACTGGTCGCCGGAGAACAGATAGGTGCGCGCGCCGGCGACGATCGTCGCGTCCACCTTCTCCTTCTCCACGAGGTTGTTCCGGACGCGGCCGAAGGCGCTCAGATGGCGGTCGGCTACCGCGGCGCGGGAGACGACGTGGCCGGAGCCGCCCACGAACAGGCAGGCGGTGCGGTCGTCGGCGATGGCGGCGTCGACCGTGCGGCCGGTCACGTCGTCGTCGAACGACTCGGGCAGGTTGGCGAACGCCGCCTCCCTGCGCAGGTTCCCGACGATCTGCTTCGGGTACCCGGGATCGATGTAGCGGTACTCCGAACCGGTGTAGCGCACGTACCGGTCGCCGGAGAACAGGAACGTCGTGCCTTCGCCGAAGACGCACGCGGCGTCGATCCGGGCGGTCGCGTCGTCGGGCACGAACGGGTTGGGCGACCTGCCCCACCGGTCGCGGATGACGGCGAGCGGGCTGAAGTCGTGCCCGTCGTGGCGGGAGAACTGCTCGGACAGGAAGAAGTACGTCGAGCCGTCCGGCGCGGTGAAGGCCGTGCGCAGTGCGTCGCCCGCCTCCCTGCTGGCCTCCAGGGTGCGCTCGAAGCCGGGCCAGAGCCGCTCGATCGGGCGCGGGTAGGACCAGGTGCCTGTCCCCTCGTCGCGCTGCAGGAACTGCTCGCCGTACAGCAGGAGCATGGTGCCGCCCTCGAACAGCACGGCGCTGGGGACGGGGTGGCCGGGAACGCGGTACCGCTCGGGCACCTGCCAGAAGCTCTCGTCGACGGTCTCCGGCTCGCCGTCGGGCGTGGTGTAGTCCGCGCCGGAGTAGACGACGTGGCGCATCAGGCCGTCCCCGTCGGGCGACTCGAAGAGGTACGTCCTGCCGCCGCGCACGTAGGCGAGCGCGACGTCCCGCAGGCCGCCCCAGTGGTCGGCGATGAGCCGCGGCTCGCCGTCGATGGTGAGGCCGGGGCCGTCGGCGGCGTAGGTGACGAACTGGTCGCCGCTGAACAGGTAGGTCCGGCCGTCCGTGCCAACGAACGCCGCGTCCACCTTGTTGTCCTGATAAATCGTGTTACGCGGTCTGCCCCACTCCTCGGCCAGCGGGTAGGACTTGTTGAGCCGGGTGTTGAGGCACTTGGGCCCTTTGAAGAGGTACGTGGTGCCGTCGGCGCCGCGCAGGACGGCGTCGAGTCCACTGCGGAACTCTTCCGGCACCGTGCGGAGCAGCCGGGGCGTGACCTCCCGTGGCACGGAGGCGATGCTCCGAGCCCCTTCGACGGCCGCGTGGTGGTGCCAGCCGCCGCCGTCCTCGGCCAGCAGTTTGCCGTCCTCGACGAAAACGCAGCTCGCCTCGCGCAGCGAGCTGTCGTCGTAGCGGCGGTAGAGGCCGTCGGAGACGACGTGGCAGCGGGAGCCGCGGAAGAGGTAGACGGTGCGGCGGTCGGCGAAGGCCGCGTCCACGCCGTCGAGCGCGACGTCCAGGGCCGCCATTCCCGGCTCGCGCGACAGCTCCGACACCGCTGCCGGATAGCCGTCCTGCACGTGGTCGAGGCTCGTGCCGAGGTAGCGCACGTACTGGTCGCCGGAGAACAGGTAGGTGTACCGGTTCTCCACCGACCTGCCGTCGATCAGCTCGGTCACGGTCCGGACCAACGCGGCGTCCACCCGGCCGGTCCTGGCGATCCGGTTGACCACGTTGCCCCAGTACGCCGGAACCGAGGCCGGGTAGCGGTCGTCGGCCCTGGTGTAGTCGCCGGTCGAGAAGCGGGTGTAGCGGTCGCCGGAGAAGACGTAGGTACGGCCGTCCTTGCCGACGAACGCCGCGTCCACCTTGGTGAACGGCAGCAGGCTGTCCCAGTGCCCGGCGATCGTACGCGGCTCCGACCACCAGCGGTGCCGCGCGTCTGACACCACGAAGCGGTCGCCGGCGAAGAGGTAGGTACGGCCCGCGCCGTCGGTGAGGACCGCGTCGATGGTCGCGAAGCGGGGGTCGGCGGCCAGCGAGGCGGGCAGGTTCCACCAGTTGTCGGAGACCGGCTTGGGGTAGCCGGGGTCGGCGGTGGTGTAGTCCCTGGTGGAGTAGCGGACGTGGAAGTGGCCGCCGTCGGCGTGCACCTGGATGTGCAGCGGGTTGCGCTGGAGCGTCAGCGCGATGCCCTGCTCGGTCGTGACGTGCCACTTCCGGTACTCGGCCGTGCCCTCGGCCGTGACGGCGGCGTTCTCGGCCAGGGTCAGGCCGTGCTCCAGGAAGCGGCGGCGCAGCGCCGGCGACAGGCGGCCCGCGTTCAGCTCGGACTCCTGCACGAGCGGCACGTCGAACAGCCTGCCGCCCTGGCCGAACAGGTAGGTCCTGCCGTCCATCACGAAGGCGGCGCCGACCTTGCGCAGGCCGCCCCAGTCGCCGGCGATCCCGCGCGGGTAGCCGAGGTCGACGACCGCGTAGTCGGCGCCGGAGTAGCGGATGTACCGCTCGCCGCTGAACAGGTAGGTCTTGCCGTCCATGCCCACGAACGCGGCGTCCACGCCGCCGCCGGTCAGTACGTCGGTGAGCTTGCCCCACCGTTCCGCGGTGGCCTGCGGCGCGCCGACGCCGGAGGAGAAGAAGGAGACCGTCCTGCCGTCCTTGAACAGGTGCACGATCCCCGAGCCCGGCTCGGCGAAGGCGGCCTCGACGCCGGTGTGGAACTCGCCGGGCAGGTTGGGGAACTCGGATTCGACGCGCCGCGGGTAGCCGTCGTCCACCCGCACGCCGTGTTCTCCACACCGTCGGTGTAGCGGATCACCTGGTTGTCGCGGAAAAGGTACGCCCTGCCGTCCGGGCCGGTGAAGGCGGCGCCGAGGCTGCCCGCGCCGTCGAAGGCGTTGTTGATCCGGCCCCAACGGGCGGAGATCGGCTGTTCCGTTCCGCCGATCTCGAGGTAACGGCCGCCTGCGAACAGGTGTACGTGCCCGTCCACGTCGTCGAAGGCCGCGTCCAGCGCCCCGGTGAACGCCGCGGGCAGCGCGGTGTCGTGGCCCTCCGCCTGCCACCATTCGGCGACGCTGCGCGGGTAACCCTCGTCGACCGTCGTGAAGTCCGGGGTGGAGTAACGGATGTACTGGTCGGCGCAGAACAGGTAGGTCCTGCCGTTCTCGTCCACGTACGCGCTGTCGATCCGGCGCGGGGCCTCGAAGTTGTTCCTGACCTTGCCCCACAGTTGCTCGCGGGGCGCCCAGCGGATGCTGCCCGGCTCCTTGACGAACAGGCGCGACACCTCCCGGCCCTCGCCTGCGAGGGCGCGTCCGACGATCCACTCCCTGCCGTCCGGGAACGCGAAGGCGGCGTCGACGGAGGTCAGCCCGGTGAACCGGGGGGACAGGTCGGTCAGTGGCCTGCGCTTGGGGTCGAGCAGGGTGTAGGTGTCGGCGGCGTAGGTCCAGTAGGCGTCGCCGGCGAACACGTAGACGAGGCCGTCCGAGCTGCGCAGCACCGCGTCCACGGCCTCGACGCCGGGCGGCAGCGCCAGCGGTTCGGGGTACTTGCCGGTCAGGTCCTGGTCGTGGAAGACGACGGCGACCTCGGTCGCGCTCATGCCGAGCTTGGCGGCCAGCAGTGCGAAGCGGTGGATGCGCTGGTAGGTGGCCGCGAAGTGCGGGTTCTCCGTCTGCCGGGGGGCGGCGATGACCGGCGGCACGAGGATCTCGATCGCCTCGGGCAGCCCGCCCGTGACGCCCTCGCAGATCGCCGCGACGGTCTCCTCGGTCACGCCGAAGGCGTCGGCCAGCACGGCGGTGAGGGCCTCCTGCTGCTGGCCGGCGCGGGTCTCCAGGGCGGTGGTCACCTCGTCGATCGCCTCGGTGAGCTCCACGGCGACCGCGTGCAGCAGGAAGAACACGTCCCGTTCGAAGTCCTCCAGGCCCGGCAGGGCGAAGTGGATGACGTTGGTGGGGTTGGCGAAGAAGGAGACGGCCTCGGCCGGTACGGACATGGCGTCGGTGAGCGATCCCGTCGCGACCAGCTGCTCGACGAGCCCGCCCTGCTGCTCCTGGTCGAAGCCGAGCGCGGCCAGCGCGTCCAGGTGGATCCGGTACGGTCGTTCGTCCTGCGCGCACTCGGCGACCCTGCGGGTCACGATGCTGGTCTCGGTGGCGGTGAACTCATCGGTGAGCGTCTCCACCTCGGAGACCAGCCAGCCGTCGTCCAGGGCGGTGCCCTCCATCGCGGTGATCGCCCGTTGCGCCATCACCGCGTCCGCGACTTCGGCGAAGTCCTCGGGGCCGAAGGTGAGCAGCTCTGCCTCCAGCTCGGCGACCTGCCGTTTCAGGGCGTCCAGTACGGCCTGCCGGTGCGGGTGGAACTCGGGCGGCAGCGCGAAGTCCGCGAGCTGGAGCGTGCTGAACGCCTGCTTGTCCAGGTAGTGGTCGTTCTCGTCGAGGTAGCCGTTGAAGCGCAGCCCGTCCATCAGCCTGGCCAGCCGTACCTCGCCGAGCCGCAGCGACGCGAAGACGCCGGAGTCGAGCACGAGCGGCTCGGCGCGGAAGTCGGCGACGCGCTGGCGCAGCAGGTCGAGCACCTCGGGGGCGGCGTCGGACAGGCCCGCGTTGACGCGGAACCATTCGATGTTCGCCTCGTCGGCGAAGAACGCCGGATCCTGGACGTTGCCCTCGTCGTCGAGGTAGCCGTGGTAGATCAGGTTGTCGTACAGCTCGTCGAGCTGCCCCTGCGTCAGGCTGCCGACCGTGGCCAGGTCGGAGGGGTAGAAGGTCGAGGTACCGTTGCCGACGCTGTTGATCAGCTTGAACAGCGCCTCCCTGAACGGGGTGAAGTCCCGCTCCAGGACCAGGGCGTAGTCGGTCACCGGCAGGCCCTCGGCGGCGAGCATGTTGTCGGCGTCCAGGCGCCCGGTGAACACCAGCTGGGTGTGGATCTTGCCGGCCAGGCGCTCGCCGAGACCCAGCCCCATCAGGTCCTGGTCCACGATGATGCCCAGGGCGGTGACCGCCTCGTAGGCGGCGGCGGGGAGGGCGGGGGGATCGAGGTTCAGCAGCCGGGGGTCGTGTTTCGACACCACGCCCTCGGCGCGCTGGGCCAGCACGTCGTGGACGACCTGCGCGGCGCGCTGCCCGAAGCGCTCGCTCGCGAAGACGGCCGGGTCCAGGGCGACTTCCTGGAAGCGCTGGTCGAGGCTGTCCAGCACCGCGAGCCGGCTCTCCGAATCGGACGACGCGGCCGGCGCGCCGCCCAGGATGTCGGCCAGTTCCCGCGCGCCGAAGCCGCTGTCCTGCATCCACCGGGTGACCGCGAGCAGCGTCTGGGCCAGCCACAGGCCGGAGGCGGGGTCGCCGCCCTCCAGGATGCGGTAGCAGTCCTGCGACGTCGGCTCGACCCCGCCCAGGATGGAGAAGGTCGAGTACCGCCACAGCGACGGGTCGCTCTCCAGCACCGCCAGCAGGTCGAACAGCTCGGCGGCGGACAGGCCGAGCGCCGAGGTCAGCCGGCCCACCCGCCGGAGCAGGGCGATCTGCGCCGGCCCGGTCGGGCCGCGGTCGAAGAGGCTCGGCTCCAGGGCGCTGTGCCGGTCGCGGTAGCGCCGCACGGTCTCGACGAGGTCGCTCTCGGCGGTCTCGATGCCGATGGCCAGTTTGCGCCGGTACTCCTTGTTGTGCGGGCCGAGGATGTCACCCGAGGTGGCGGGCAGTTCCTCCGGCACCGGTTCGACCGCCGCCACCAGCCCGCACACGCCGTCCACGGTGAGGTCGTAGCCGCTCCGCAGGTGCGCCACGAGCGCCGTGGTCCGCAGCGCCGCGGCGTTCAGTTCGCCTCCGCAGCAGGTGGTCAGCACGCGGTCGAGGTCGGCGAGGCCGAGCCCGGTCCATCTGGCCAGCCGGACGATCCGGCTGACGCGGTCGTACCAGCCGAGGGTCGTCCCCCGCAGTTCGGCGCCGTCCGCCGACACGGTGACCGGCGCGCCGCCCTGGTTGGCGTACGACTCCTTGGCCGGCCGCTCGGTGTCCTCAGGGTCGCCCAGCAGTTCACGTAACTCCAGCGCGGACAGGCCCGTCAGCTGCTTGAACGTCTCCACCTTCGCCAGCGGCGTCAGCGGATCCTGCGCGGTGAGCCCGTAGAACGCCTTGATCCTGGCCTCGTCGGCCGGTCTCGTCAGATGTGAGACGGCATCCGTGGACAGGCCCAGGAACAGCCTCGCCACCGTGTCGGCGTCGGCCACCGGAGCGAAGATCCGGTAGAGCTCGTCCGGCCCCGTCCTGAGGCGGCGCAGGTAGGTCTTGAACCGCTCCTCGTCCAGGGAGAACGGCATCCCGAACGGGTGCTCCAGCCGCCGCATCAGCTGGTACGGCTGACCTCCGGCCAGCTTCTCCAGCAGCTCGATGACGATATCGAGATAAGGCGATTCGCCAAAAGTGTTCTCCGCGTCCAGAAATATCCGTTTCAGGTCGGCGCGCCGGTTTTCGCCGAGCACCGACGGCTGCTCCAGGACGTTGTCGAGGAATGTCAGCAGTTCCGCGAGATAGGCGCCGGGCGAATATACCGTTCTGGCCTCGTCCTCCTGTCGTCGATCGAGGTCAGAGTCGTCGAACAGCTCTTCGTAGCTCGGCAGCGCGTCGTTTCCCGCCATACGTCCCCCTCAAGAGAGCAAGCCTGTTGGAGCGGTCCACCTAGAGTGATACAAACCTATATATGGCTTCATGAATATGACTACAGAGACATTTGCTCAAGCTGTGTCCAAAGGTGGACGATCGGTCGTCAGCGAGGGATTGGCTGGGAGATCATGAAGAAGAACAGAGGCGGAAGCAGCAATAGCAGCAAGATCAAGCGGCCGACGACCACGAAACGGCGTCCAGGGCTCGACGGGACGAGCACGGTGCCGTTGTCCGTGACCAAGCACGACGTGTCCGTCTCCTCGGCGTCCTTACCCAAGGGCTGGCAGACGTTCGTCTTCAAGCCCGACGTGGCCACCGCCAAGACGGTCGCCGGCGAGCTGCAGAGCATGCGCTCCACCGCCGCGAAGGCGCCCATGAAGCTCATCGCCGACCAACTGGCCGAGCGCTCGCCCGAGGAGCGCAGCGAGATGTCCCGGCTCATCGTGGCCGAGCTCATGGGCGACCACGCCCGCGACTTCCTGAAGGTGACCGCTGCCACCCGCCTCAAGCATCCGGTCGAGACGCCGAAGGCTCCGACGATCGGGACGCCGAAGGCTCCGACGACGGAGCAGAGCAAGAACCCGGTTCACTATCTCGACCTCGCGCGGCCGAAGGACCTCACGAAACCGAAGCTCCCGACGACCTCGAAGTTCGCCGAACCGCTGACGCTCGACGCACTGGATCTGTACACCGCGGACAAGCACATGGTCGACCTGGCCGCCATGGAGCAGCACATCGACGAGCAGAGTGACGCGTCGTCGATGGCCCAACTGAAGATGGCGGTGAAGCTCGTCGACGACCTGGGCAACAAGACGACGTACTCGCAGCTGCGCCGTGACGACTCGGGTCTGACGGCGCTGAAGGACACGACCCAGGAGCACCTCGTCAGCCAGATCGGCTTCCGTACGGCACCGACACAGCGCAACGACAAGGGCCTGTCAGCCCAGAACGAACTGACGTCCACCTACTGGCGCTCAACCTTCGCCAAGACCTTGCCCGATTTCATGAAGATGCTGCGGACGAAGGTCAAGATCGAAGACGGCGACCTGCTGGTGAACAGCCCCCGCGTCAAGAAGCGGCTGGAGATGATGCTGGGCAAGGACGTGACCGACCAGCTCACGATCGTGCCTCTGGAGGGAACGACGGGCGTCAGCGTGCTGAAAGGCGTCCGGCAACTCCTGCGAAGCGACATCAACTGGGACTCCATCATGCATGAACTGGGCGCGGCTCCCTCGGCGTACCAGCTCTACGAGCTCATGGACCTGGGCAAGCAAGAGCCACCGACGAACGTCAAGGTGGACACGCGGGCCGACCTCATCGCGCTCATGACCTCCAGCAAGTTCTCCCGTCTGCAGGAGATGGCCAGAAGCGAGGGCCAGCTGGCCACGGTGTGCGCCATGGTCGAACACCTCGTCCTGGGCCTGACCGACGAAAACGGCCCGGACCGGTTCGACGCACTCACCGCCAGCGCCCTGAACTCGATGGACCGGCTCGTCGAGATCATCGTGGCGAACGAGCGAAACCCCTCCGCGGCGATGCGTGCGGCCGACCTCATGATGGACGAAATCGGCCTCGTGGTCGCCGCCGCCAAGAACTACCACACCGCCGACTACTGGGCCACGATGCGGGACATCACGCTGGAGCGGGCGCCGAAAATAAAGCCGCTGGTCACCCAGAACCAGATCCAACTCGAAAGCCACCTCATGTCGAGTGGCATGGACTCGCTCAGCACGGCGCTGTACATCGCCCTGTCCGCACGCGACCAGGACAAGGTCTCGCGTAAAACCGAAGAGATCGACTACTTCGAGACGGGGATGCTGCTGGACAGCCTCAAGAAGGGCAAGACGGTGCAACCGCGCGAGGACGTCCTGGTCGCGGCGCTGAACCCGAGCTCACCCTTCGTCGCGCCATCGACGGAGAACCTGGTGAAGGACGTGCGGGACGCCCTGAAGTCACGCAAAAAGGGTGACCCGCCGTTCGCGCTGATCCTCGACACCACCATCCAGATGGCGGCCAAGTCGACCGATGACCCGACCCAGCTGGACGCCGTGCTCGACGGCCTGAAAGACCTCATCGCCGACGGCAGCCTCGAAGTCTTCCTGTGCAAGAGCTTCCAGAAGTACGCCTCGTTCGGCACCGGCAAGGTGGCCGCCGGTGATCTGACGATGCTGTCGAAGAGGGGCAACCTCGATTCGGCGTGGTCGCGTGCCGAGGCGCTGCTGCAGGAGTTCGACCTCGACCTCGCCGCGCACGACGAGGGGCAGCTCATCATCCACATGCTCAAGCACGGGCATCGTGACGAATTGGCGCTGATCGACCACGCCTCCGAGAACGCCAAATTCGTGGACGAGTTCTGCTGGCCGATCCAAGCGGACCCTGGCTTGGGCTATGCCCAGGGCTCCAAATACGTGGACGGCATCCCCCTACTCCTGCGCTCGACGCCCACCGGGAAGGTCGGTGGCATCTTCGGCCGCCTCGCCGGAGTCGATCAGCGCGACAGCTTCTCGTTCCTGCGCACGTCGTACGTCGGCGGAATCCCGGGACCGTGGCCGAAGGCGGACACAGAGAACTACTACGTGCGGATCAACACCGGCCACGAGCCGAAGGAGAAGATGGTCGAGAACTTCTACGCTTTCGGCCACCTGTCCAGCGGCCTGTTCCCCAACGGCGACAAGGCCGACCCCCCGATCGACCTCGGCCAGCTGGCGCCGGAAACGGTGATCCAGCACCTGAACGCGGTGCCGACCGCCGCGAGCGATCCCACCGCCGCGCAGTACCAGAACAACATCCGCGCCTCGTACCTCCTGTTCGGCTTCCAGAACGCCCAGAGAAAGCCCGCGCTGATATCCGAAGCCCTCCGCACCATCGGCAGTTCGATGGAGGGCGTCACCATCGACACCCAGCGCCACCTCGCCACCGCCGTCTTCGCGAACCTCAAGCCCCAGCACATCACCGCCGATCCCACGGAACTCGCCGGACTGTGCAACGCGGCAATCGTCCTACCCGCCTGGGAGTTCAAACCGATCGCCGCCAAGCTCGCAAAGGAAGCCAAGAACCAACTCGAGGCGATGGGAAACTCGGACCAGGCAAAGCTCCTGCGCGAGATCATCTCCCGCGCCAGCAAGTAGGCCCGCAACGTAGGGGCGATGGCCGGACGTCGTACGCAGGGCACCGGGCGCTCCCTTCACCTTCTGGGAGGGCGCGGCGTTGGCCGCACCCGCCCAGAACGCGGGGGACCTTCTCGCCGGAGGTGGCCTCCGTCGCTGATCGATTGCCACGCCCGTTGCGGTTGGTTCACCGTGTTCGGGTCAGGAGGGACGGTTGCCAGTGATCGTCGGGTTCGCCGATCTCCTTGCGGAGCACACGCGCGTCCTTCCTCGGGAGGACATGGACGACGGCGTCCAATAGCTCGTAAAGCTCAAGGGGATCTGGACAGCAGAGCATCAGTCCGCACGACCCCGCTGGATCGAAGCGGCGATTCCATGGGTCCTGTAAGAACAACGACCAGATGCGCAATGCTTCTGCTGCTGCACCCGTCCAGTAGCGCTTGCGCTCCAGGCGAGCGACTGCGATACAACCTCGCTTGGGACAAGCCGGGGATGACCTCGGCCCGAGCGCTGGTTGCCTGCCTGTGGCGCGGAACATCGGCGCGGATCTGCGCCGGGCGTCTACGCGCCATAGCCCTTTCGTGTGATCGACATGGCACCATCCTGTCAGAGGCTGGACTCCAGGCAAGACCTCCGGCAGGGGAACTCCGGGTCCAGGGTAATCGCGAAGGGCACGCTTCCCCTTCGGGCGGGTAGTGCGGGACCTCCTTCGCGGCGTGAGCTCTTGGTGTGGTCATAAATCCACCCGGATCTCTTTAGGCAAGCGGCTGGTTCACGGGAACCTCGTTCTTTGCCTGCTCAGACCCTGTATTGAGATTCGCATGGCCAATTTCTCCTCCCGCGCTGATCAGGTGGACGGCCCGTCGCGGTCGAGTGCTTTTGTGTTGGTGCTCGCCTTTGCCGGGATTGTGGTGGCGGTGATGCAGACGCTGGTGATTCCGCTGATTCCCGAGTTTCCCAAGCTTCTGGGAGCCGCGGCCGGCGACGCCACTTGGGCGATCACGGCCACGCTGCTCGCGGGCTCGGTTGCCACGCCGGTGATGGGGCGGCTGGGAGACATGTACGGCAAGCGGCGCATGCTCCTGACCAGTCTGGTTCTGCTGGTTGTCGGGTCTGTCACGTGTGCTCTCAGTGACTCGCTGGCCCCGATGGTTGTCGGTCGGGCTCTGCAGGGACTGGCGGCCGGTGTCATTCCGCTCGGGATCAGCATCATGCGCGACGAACTGCCTGCGGGCAGGCTCGGTTCCGCGATCGCGCTGATGAGCGCCTCGCTCGGCGTGGGCGGTGCCCTGGGTCTGCCGGGTGCCGCCCTCATCGCTGAGAACGCCGACTGGCACGTGCTGTTCTGGACCTCGGGGGGTCTTGGCGTCGTGGCCACCGTGCTGGTGCTGGCGCTCGTGCCCAAATCGGCGATGTGCAGTGGTGGGCGGTTCGACCTGGTCGGGGCTGCTGGGCTGTCGGTCGCGCTGGTGTGCCTGCTGTTGGCGATTTCCAAGGGCGCCGACTGGGGTTGGAGCGACCATCTCACCGTTGGCCTGTTCGCCGCAGCTGTTGTTGTGCTGCTGCTGTGGGGCTGGTGGGAGCTGCACACCAGGGAGCCGATGGTGGACCTGCGCACCACCGCACGGCGTCAGGTGCTGGTCACCAACCTTGCCTCCGGCATGCTGGGCTTCTCGATGTTCGCGATGTCCCTGGTGTTGCCGCAACTGCTGCAGCTGCCCGCCGCCACCGGCTACGGCCTGGGGCAGTCGATGCTGACCGTGGGCCTGGTCATGGCGCCGTTCGGCCTGGTGATGATGGTCCTGGCGCCCTTGTCGGCTCGCCTGTCCGCGGCCAAGGGGCCCAAGGTGACCTTGATGATCGGCGCCGTCATCGTGGCCGCGGGTTACGGCCTCAACATCGTGCTGATGTCCGAGGTCTGGCACCTCGTGCTGGTTTCCTGCGTCATCGGAGCCGGCATCGGATTCTCTTACGCCTCCATGCCCGCCCTCGTCATGAGCGCCGTGCCGGTGTCCGAGACGGCCGCCGCGAACAGCATCAACACCCTCATGCGGGCCGTCGGCACCGCCATCGCCAGCGCTGCGGCGGGTGTCGTCCTGGCTCAGATGACCACCAGGTTCGGCCCGGTCGCTCTCCCCTCCGAGGACGGCTTCCGCGTCGTCATGGCCATCGGCTGCGGCGCCGCCCTCCTCGCCTTCGTTCTCGCCGCCTTTCTTCCCCACAGGAACGCTGCGGTCACGTCGCAGGTGACCGCCCACGCCGAGCCCGTGTCCGAGCCGGTGAGCGCCACGTGGGCGGAGCCGGAGAGCGGTGTCGAGATCCGTGGCATCGTCACCGGCGACGACGGCCAGCCGGTCGAGCAGGCCACGCTGACGCTGATCGACGTGCGCGGCCACCAGCTCGGCCGGGCCCTGACCCGGGCCGACGGCGCGTACAGCGTATGGACGCCGGGCACCGGCACCTATGTCCTGATCACCTCGGCCGCTCATCGTGATCCGCAGGTGGCCACCCTTGTGGTGGGAGACCAGCCGGTCGACTTCCACCTGATCCTCACAAGCTCGAACAAGCTGACCGGCGTCGTACGCGACCTGGAGGGCAGGCGGGTGCCCAGGGCGGTGATCGTGCTGACCGACGTCCGCGGCGAGGTCGTCACCTCGGGCAGCACCGACGCGGAGGGCTCCTACAGCTTCTCCGGGGTGGTCTCGGGCGACTACACGCTCGCGGTCAGTGCGGCCTCCTACCGCCCTGCCGCTGTTCCGGTCGAGGTCAACGGCACCGGCCAGACCAGGCAGGACGTCGAGTTGCGGCCCGGCGTCCAGATCCGGGGGATCGTACGCGTGCGCGACGGCGTCCCGCTGAACGACGCGCGGGTGACGTTGCTGGACGCGGCCGGGAACGTGATCGGCACCACGACCACAGGTACGGACGGCGCGTACGCCTTCGCCGACCTGGCCGGTGGCCAGTACACCCTCATCGCCACCGGATACCCGCCCGTCGCCGACACCGTGATCATCAACGGCCGGGACGACGACCGCGACCTGTGGCTCGTGCACGCCGAGTAGACGCTCAACCTCATCGGCGCGACGCTGAGGGTGGAGCTGGACATTCAGGCCGTGCAGGGCACATCGCTGCCGTAGTAGTGATCACCCCAGAGCCTTGAGCAGGACCCTCAGGTCCTCGACGGGCAGGGGATGGTCGTTCCAGCGTGCTTCACGGTCGAGGATCTGGATGCAGACGTGGTCGGCGCCCGCTTCCACATGCGAACGGATTCGCGCGGCCACCTGTTGGGGGTCACCCCAGGCCACGAGGGCGTCGACCAGGCGGTCCGAGCCGCCGTCGGCGGCGGCGTCGGGGGTGAAGCCGAGCCGCTCCCAGTTCTGTACGTAGTTGGCTTGGCGCAGGTACACGCGCAGATAGTTTCGGGCGGTCTCGCGTGCCTGGACAGGGTCGGGCTCCAACAGGGCCATCTGCGTGGGCGCGAGAAATGCCTGGTCACCCAGTGTCTTCCTGGCTGTCTCGGTGTGCTCGGGCGTGGTGAGGTACGGGTGGGCGCCGGCGGCCCGCTCCGACGCCAGGTCGAGCATCCGGGGGCCCAGGGCGGCGAGGACTCGGGAATCGCGGCCCGCGCCGACGGCCTCGGCGTCTGAGGCGTCGAGCTCGTCGAGAAACTCGCGCATTCGGGAGAGCGGCCGGGCGTACCGGCCCTGGTGGTCGCGATCTACGAGCGAAGAGTGGCTGACGCCCAGGCCGAGCAGGAAGCGGGCCCGGTGCTCCGGTGCGAGGCGCGCCAGTTCGGACACCACCGCGGTCGCGGACATCTCCCAGATGCTGAGTATCCCGGTCGCGACAGTGACCGTCCGCGTCGCGCGGAGAAGGGCCGTCACCCGTGGGAAAGGGTTCCCGAGCCCACCGGTCAGCCACAGGGCCGAGCAGCCGGCGTCCTCGAACGCGGCGGCTGCCGTGACCGCGTCGGCCTCTCCGCGCAGCCGGAGGCCTGAAGACCAGACTCCCCAGGTGCCCACGGGCAGCGTCATGCGTTTCCCTCCTCGGGAGAGAGCACCGATCCATGCGCCAGGTCGGCGATCCAGGACACGAAGCGCCAGCCTTCCGGTGTCCTGCGGAAGCGGCCGACGTAGGTGCCGATCACGATGTGGCTGCCGGCGTCACGGCGGTAGTAGGCGACTCCCTTGAACCGTCCGTCGGCGGTGTCGCCGTGGACCTGGATCTCGGTGTTCATGAACGTGTGGAAGATCCAGGGCATGGACGTCCGGAGGCGCAAGAACTGGGCTCGGATCTCCTCATGGCCCTGACATGGCGGCCTCGCGGCGTTGATGCTGTAGACGCCGTCGGGTACCCACAGGGCGACGAGTCCGTCGAGGTCCTCGTGGCTGGGGCCCGACCATCCGCCGTCGCAGAGCGAGTGGTAGCGGGCGGCGAGAGCCTCGATGTCCCGGACCGCCTCAAGCTCCGCGAGCCGCTGGACAAGGGCGTCGGACGTCATATGGCCCCCTCACGAGCGCTCGTGCGAACCGCGCGACAGGCCCAGGTGTCGCGCGTGCCTACCTTCCGTCGCGACGATAGTCCCAGCATCCTTGTCAAGCAAGTGCTTGATTTATTGCTCAGGCCGGTCCAAGCAGGTCCCAGCGGTTGCCGGCAATGTCCAGGAACACGGCGACCTGCCCGTACGGCTCCGTACGCGGTGAGGTCACGAACTCAACACCGGCAGCCACCATTCGTCTGTGGGCGGCGTCGAAGTCGCCCACCTGGAGGAAGAACCCCACCCGCCCGGCGACCTGGTTCCCGACGACGGTGGATTGATGCTCCCCGTCCGCACGAGCGAGCAGGATGCCCGTTTCGGCACCAGGCGGCCGGACGACAACCCACCGTTTGGGACGACCGTCGTTCGTCAACGACGGTGAGTCCTCAGCCAGATCGAAGCCGAGAGCGTCGACGAAGAATTCGATTGCCGCGTCGTAGTCGTCAACGACGATGGTGACCAGGTCAATTCGCATGACTGCTGAATATAGGTAGAAGTGCGCCCCGGCCGGTCGTACCGGCCGGGGCGAGGCGCTCAGGTTGGGTTGATGAAGGCGTTGAAGTCGGGGATGAACAGAGGGGTGAGGTCGACCTCGCGTGGGAGGAGGCCGGCCTTGACGAAGGTGGGGACCTGGGACTGTTCCTGCTTGAGGAACTCGGCGTCCTGCGGGATGAGCTTGGTCGAGCCGCGGGCGTAGCCGGTCTTGATGGCGGCTTCGGAGAAGCCGAGTTTGGGAGAGAGCAGTCTGGCCTGTTCGTCGGGGTTGGCGTGGATCCAGGGGATGGTCTTGGCGACCTCGCCGATGACGGCGCCGATGGCGGCGGCCTTCTCGGCCACGGCCTTCTTGGTGGCGGTGTAGACGTAGTAGTTGTTCTGGTAGCCCTCGCCGTCGAGCAGCAGCCGGGCGCCGCTGCGGTTCTGGACGTCGGCCATGTTGGGGTCGATGGTGTAGTACGCGTCGACCTGGTCGGTTTCGAAGGCCTTGTTGGCGTCGGGCCCGGCGATCTGGACGATCGTGAAGTCGGATTCCTTCAGACCCGCCTCCGCCACCTGCTTGAGGAACTGGGTGTAGGTGTTGGTGGTCTTCAAGAAGATGATCTTCTTGCCCTTCAGGTCGGCGAACGACTTGGCCGGGCTGTCCTTGGGCACCAGGAGGGGTTGTGCGGGTTCGGCTCGGTGGTCGCCACGGCCACCACCTGGCCGCCGTTGGCGTACGAGCTGATCGCGCCGACGTCGCCCACTTCGGTGAGGTCGATCTGGCCGGCGTTGAGCGCGGCCAGCATGTCGGAGAAGACCGGGAAGTACTTGTACTCGATGCGCACGCCGGGCACCTGCGTGTCACGCGCCCACAGGGTGCTGAGGTACCCGAAGTTGCGGGGCACGCCGACGGTCACGGTGATCGGGTTGGCCGGGTCGAGTCCTTTGGACAGGTCGGCCTTGGCGGGCGCGTCCGCGGCACCGGACCCGCCTCCGCAGGCGGCGACCGAGGCGAGCAGGACGGCGGTCAGGAGGGTGATCAGGGGTCTGCGGAGAACTCGGGAAGACATGGTGGAACCTCAGTCGTTTTCGATCAGTTCTTGGGCGCGGCGCAGCGGCTCGGGGTCGATCCACTCCCGCACGTCGAAGTCGGTGGTGATGAACCCGTTCCTGAGCAGGAAGTCCTTCTGGGACTCGACCGCGGCGATCAGGTCCTCGTCGAGGGACGGGGTGAGCCGGGAGTGCAGGTCCAGGGGGTGGCCGTGGTCCACCCACTCCTCGGCCGAGCCGACCTCGGCGGCGATGATGCGCCGCGTCTCGTCGGCGTGTTCCTCGGCCCAGCGGGCGGCGCGCAGCGTGCTGGCCACGTACCGGGCGACCAGGTCGGGGCGCTGGTCGAGCAGGCCGCCGCTGACCGTGAGCGTGGCGGGGGTGATGTTGTTGACGCGCTGCGCGCGGTCCGGCAGTGCCGCGATGTCCACCACCCGTACCGCACCGAGGAACGCCTCGAAGTCGGCGCCGCGCGAGCCGGACAGGTAGACGGCGTCCACCTCGCCGCGGAGCAGGGCGATGATCTCGGCGCGGTTCAGGGTGCGCTGGTTGCGCGCGCCGAAGAGCGACCCGGTGGGGGATCCCGCCTGGCCCAGGAACGTCTCCGGCACGGCGATGTCGACGAACTTCACCTCGTCCTCGGCCAGTCCGGCGAGCGCCAGCGCGGTGTGGTAGCCGCGCAGCGCGGTCGCCCTGGTGAAGTCGATCTGGTCGTTGACCCGGTGCGGCAGCGCGAGCCGCCGGCCGCGCAGGTCCTCGGGGCCGGTGATGCCGGACTCGGGCAGGGCGAGGATCGCCTGGTATTGCTCCGCCCAGGACAGGCCGATCAGCCGGAGGTCACGGCCTTTGGACCGGGACCAGATGGGCGGGATGTTGCCGCCCTGCCGGAAGGAGTCGGCCCTGGTGTGGTCGAAGTGCGACTCCCGTACGGCGGAGTCCGCCGATTCGAGCAGCGAGGAGACCTCGATGCCGTCGGGGGCGAACTCGGCGGCGAGCAGGCCCCGGCTGATCGCGATGCTGGAGGCGGTGGGGACGGGGCAGCGGGTGTACCAGAGGCGGGTGACGTCGGTGGGGGCCGGCGGGGAGATGGTCATGCTGTTCCTCTTCGTGGTGTGATTCGGCCTTCAGCCGCGTACGGGCTCCAGGAGCCGGACTCTGGGCAGGACTTCGGTGGCGAAACGGTCTAGTTCGGCCTCCAGCGGCTGGAACTGGAGCATGAACAGCTCCACCCCGGCGTCGGCGAAGGCCCTGAGCCGCCGGGCGACGGTGTCGTAGGAGCCGACCAGGCCGGCGGCGGTGCCGCCGTTGGTGCCCACCCGGGGGACGTTCTGGTTGACCTTGAACATGGCGGCCTTTGGGTCCACCCCGGCGGCCAGCGCGGACCGGTCGTCGAGGGTGGACAGTTCCAGTAGCCGTTGGTGTTCGGTCGTGGCCTCCTCGTCGGTCGGGCGGGCGATGACGAAGGCGGCCAGGCCGGCAGGGTCCGTAGGAGGCCCTTCGGCGTCACACCTTTCATGGTGACGCATGGCCATTGGGGATGTTTGCAGCCGTCCAGATCGGCCGTCTCCCGAATCCTTTTTTTGCGCTCTCTTGCGCAGGCACCTGGCGTATAGCGGCCTATGGACAGGTATCACCTAAGCCTGTACAGGAGCGGAAGAAAGGGGCGAGCGTGGCCGCGAAAAGGATCGACGCGGTCCCCGGATTTCCGGCTGCCCAGGCGGTCGCCGATGCGATTCTGTACGAGGGCTATCTGCTGTATCCGTACCGCCGTTCCTCGGTCAAGAACCGGGTTCGGTGGCAGTTCGGGGTCCTGCTGCCGGAGCCTTGGGCGAAGGCGCAGAGGCTGGACGAACTGGTGGGCACGGGTGTGGCGGGCTCGGCCGAGTCGTGGTGGCAGCAGACCGAATGCCTGGTCAAGGCCGGGACGGACGCCACGGTCCACTGCCGTCTCCGGTTCCTGCGGCTCCGCCGCCGGACGGTGGAGAAACGCCTCCCTGACGGAACCCACCGCGAGGTCGACCAGGTCGAGGCGGGCGACCGGATGCTGCTGGGCTTCGATGAGGCGGTCCCCAAGGAATTCGATTTCCAGGTCTCCATTGGCGAACTCCTCGAAGGGGAACGCCGATTCGACATACAGATCGCCGGCTCCGAGGAGATGGAGTCGTTCACGGAAGGCCGGATTCGACGGAAAGGGTGGCCGCTGAAAGCCTCCCTCGTCATTTCGGCGGTCATCTGTGATGCCCCGTCTCTGGTCAGACTTCGCGTACGAGTCGAAAACCTAGGTAAGCAAGCCGACACGACGCGGGACGAGGCGCTACGGCACGCGCTGATCGCGTCCCACCTGCTGCTGGCCGTACCGGACGGCTGCTTCGTCTCGCTCCTGGAGCCGCCCGACTGGGCGGAGGCGGCCGCCCGCGACTGCTCGAACGTGCGCACCTTCCCGGTACTGGCGGGTGAGGTGGTGCTCTCCTCCCCGATCCTGCTCTACGACCACCCGCAGGTAGCTCCGGAGAGCCCGGGCGACCTGCACGACGCGGCCGAGATCGACGAGATCCTGTCCCTGCGCACGCTGACCCTCACCGACGCCGAGAAACGGGAGGCCCGGGCGACCGACCAGCGTGCCGCCGCGATCCTCGACCGAGTCGAGACGATGCCGCCGGAGGTGCTCACCCGCCTGCACGGCGTCGCACGCACGGTGCAACCAGCCACGCTGACCGCACCGGCGTGGTGGAGTCCCGAGGCGGACGCGGCCGTCGCTCCAGAGCACAACAGCATCGTGGTCAGCGGGAAGCCGCTGCGCCGGGGCAGCAGGGTACGGCTCCGCCCCCGGCTACGGGGCAGCGACCCCCAGGACATGTTCCTCGACGGCAGGACGGCCCGGGTCGAGGCGGTGCTGCTCGACGTCGACGGCGCCTACCACCTGGCCGTGACCTTGGAGGACGACCCGGGAGCCGACCTGAACCAGTGGTACGGACGATTCCGCTACTTCGCACCGGACGAGGTGGAACCCCTGCCCGGGAACGACGAGACCGAAGGGGACCAGGAATGAAACGGGTGCTTGTGGCGGGGATCGGCAACGTCTTCCTGGGCGATGACGGTTTCGGTGTCGAAGTCGCCAGAAGAATGGACAGAAGCACCCTCCCCCCTACCGTCGATGTCGCCGATTACGGCATCCGCGGCGTGCACCTGGCGTACGAGCTGCTCGAGGGCCGCCACCACACCTTGATCATGGTCGACGCCGTCCCGATCGAAGGCCCCCCGGGCACCCTGGCCGTGATCGAGGTGGACATGAGCCTCGACGGCGAGGACCTGCCGGGGCCCGCCCCGGTGAACGGGCACGGCATGCATCCACAGGCCGTGCTCGACCTGCTCCGCGCGCTGGGCGGCGAGGTCGAGCGGGTGCTGGTCGTGGGCTGCCACCCCGGGGTGATCGACGAAGTCATGGGCCTGTCCGCTCCCGTGGCCGCCGCCGTCGGTGAGGCGGTCCGGCTGGTGACGGAGCTGGCCAGGGAGGCGGCGGACTTCGCCGCGCAGGGGATCCAACAAATCGACGCGGAGTGTGCTGATGCATGAGATGGGGATGTGCGACGCGATCGTCCAGGCGGTCCTGAACCGGGCCGAGGGCCGGCGCGTGAGGTCGGCCCGCGTCCGCGTGGGCGGGCACCTGGGCGGGCACGAGGTCGATCCCGCCCTCATCGACCAGGGTTTCCGGGTGGCCGCCGCCGGGACACCCGCCCAGGACGCCGAGATCGAGGTCGAGGTCGTCGCCGACGAGCTGTCCATCCGGTGCCGGGACTGCGGCAACCGGGGCGGCGCCGCGGACGCGACGATGCTGGTCGCCTGTCCCCGCTGCGGCGGTGTGGACATCGAGGTGACGGGCGGCGGTGAGGTCGAAGTGGAGTCGATCACCTTCGACGAGCGCGACAGATTCGACGATGCCCCGGCCGAGCAATACGGAGGTACGCGATGACCGTCCCATCCACCGGTTTCGACGAAATCCACATCCTGTGGATATCCGAGGGCATGAGCTGCGACGGTGACACCGTCTCGGTGACCGCGGCCAAGCAGCCCGCGATCGAGGACGTGGTCAACGGCCTCATCCCCGGCCTGCCCAAGGTCCACCTGCACAACAAGGTGCTCTCGCCCAGCCTCGGCGGCGAGGACTTCCTCGCCCCGTACCGAGCCGCCGCCGGCGGCGCACTGGAGCCCTTCATCTTCGTGGTGGAGGGCTCCATCCCCAACGAGAACATCAACGGCGACGGGTACTGGACCTCGTTCGGCAACGACCCGGCCACCGGCCAGCCGATGACGCTGAACACCTGGATCGACCTGCTGGCCCCCCGGGCGTGGGCGGTGGTGGCGATCGGCACCTGCGCGACGTACGGCGGCATCCACGCCATGGCCGGCAACCCGACCGGGTGCATGGGCCTGGCCGACTACCTGGGCTGGGACTTCGTCTCGACCGGCGGCCTGCCGATCGTCAACGTGCCCGGCTGCCCGGTCCAGCCGGACAACTTCATGGAGACCCTGACCTGGGTGCTCTACCACGCCGCCGGGTCCGCGCCACCGCCCCCGCTGGACGAGCTGCTGCGCCCGCAGTGGCTGTTCGGCAAGACCGTGCACGAGGGCTGCGACCGGGGCTCCTACTACGAGCAGGGCGACTTCGCCAAGGACTACAACTCGCCCAAGTGCCAGGTGCGGGTGGGCTGCTGGGGCCCGGTCGTCAACTGCAACGTGCCCAAACGCGGCTGGATGGGCGGGCTCGGCGGCTGCCCGAACGTGGGCGGCATCTGCATCGGCTGCACCATGCCGGGCTTCCCCGACAAGTTCATGCCCTTCATGGACATGCCGCCCGGCGGCAGCCTCTCCACGATGCTCATCAAGCCGTACGGCGTGATCATCCGGCGGCTACGCGGCATCACCAACCACACGGCCAACAGAGAGCCCCGGTGGCGGCACAACCGTGAGGCGCTGACCAGCGGCTTCAACCCGCGCTGGCGTCCGTAGCGCAGTCCTCGCAGCGAGAGAAGGAGTTCGGGGGATGGCCATAGAGGAGCAGGAAGGCGTCGAGGAGGCCGCGCGCCTGGTCGAGATGTCGTGGGATCCGATCACCCGGATCATCGGCAACCTCGGCATCTACACGAAGATCGACTTCGCCAACCGGCGGGTCGTGGAGTGCCACAGCACGTCCTCGCTGTTCCGCGGCTATTCGGTGTTCATGAGGGGCAAGGACCCGCGGGACGCCGGATTCATCACCAGCCGGATCTGCGGCATCTGCGGGGACAACCACACCACCTGCTCGGTGTACGCCCAGAACATGGCGTACGGCATCAAGAGCCCCAAACTGGCGGATTGGATCATCAATCTCGGCGAGGCCGCCGAGTACATGTTCGACCACACCCTCTTCCAGGACAATCTCGTCTTCGTCGACTTCTGCGAGGCGATGGTCAGGGACACCAACCCCGGCCTGCTCAAACGGGCCAGGAACACCGAGGCGCCCAACGCCGCCATCCACGGCAAACGCACCATCGCCGACATCATGGAGGCGTTCAACCCCTTCGAGGGCGACATCTACAAGGAGGCGCTGAAGGTCAGCCGCACCACCAGGGAGATGTTCTGCCTGATGGAGGGCAGGCACGTGCACCCGTCGACCATCTACCCTGGCGGGGTCGGCACGATGCCGGGGCCGACGGTGTTCACCGACTACCTGTCCCGGCTGCTCGGCATCGTGGACTTCTTCAAGAAGGCCGTCGCGCTCAACGACGACGTCTTCGACTTCTTCTACGAGGCCCTGCCCGGATACGAGGAGGTCGGCCGCCGCCGCGTGCTGCTGGGCTGCTGGGGAGCCTTCCAGGACCCCGAGGTAGTGGACTACCGCTACGAGACGATGAACGAGTGGGGCAAGGCGATGTACGTCACCCCGGGCGTCGTCGTGGACGGCAAGCTGATCACCACCAACCTGGTCGACATCAACCTGGGCATCCGCATCCTGCTGGGCAGCTCCTACTACGACGACTGGGTGAAGGAGGAGCCCTTCGTCACCCACGACCCGCTCGGCAACCCGATCGACATCCGGCACCCCTGGAACCAGACCACCCTGCCCGCCCCGCAGCGGCGCGACTTCAACGGCAACTACAGCTGGGTGATGAGCCCACGCTGGCTGGACCAGCGCACCGGGGAGCACCTGGCGCTGGACACCGGCGGCGGCCCGTTCGCCCGGCTGTACACCACCGCGCTGGCCGGCGTGGTGGACACCCCGTACGTCAAGGCGACCGGCTCGGCGGTGCGGATCTCGCTGCCGAAGGGGGAGAGCCTGCCGGAGACCACGCTGGAGTGGCGCATCCCGCAGTGGTCCAACGCGATCGAGCGCAACCGTGCCCGGGTGTACTTCACGGCCTACGCCGCCGCCATGGCGGTGTACTTCATCGAGCAGGCGCTGGCCCGGGTACGCGGCGGGGACACCAAGGTCTTCCAGGACTTCGACGTGCCGGACGAGGCGATCGGCTGCGGCTTCCACGAGGCGGTGCGCGGGGTGCTCTCGCACCACCTGGTGATCAGGGACGGCAAGATCGCCAACTACCACCCGTACCCGCCCACGCCGTGGAACGCCAGCCCGCGTGACGAGTTCGGCACGCCGGGGCCGTACGAGGACGCGGTGCAGGACATGCCGATCTTCGAGGAGAACGGCCCGGACGACTTCAAGGGCGTGGACATCATGCGCGCGGTGCGCAGCTTCGACCCGTGCCTGCCCTGCGGGGTGCACATGTACCTCGGCAAGGGCCGCACGCTGAAGAAGCTGCACTCCCCGATGTTCGGAGCGGGGGCAGGCAATGTCTGACCGGACCCGCCTCGACGACCGGGACGTGGCCGGGCGGCTGGAGGTGCTGGACGAGCTGCTCGCGGAGCTGGAGGCGGCGCCCGTCGAGACCGCGCTGGACGCGGTGACCCTGCTCACCGAGGTGTACGGCGAGGCGCTCGCCCGCATGGTGGACCGTGCGGAGCCGGAGCTGCGCACCGCTCTGGCGGGGGACGTGCTGCTGGCGCACCTGTTCGCGCTGCACGGCATTGCGGCAGGGCAGCCCGCCACGGCCGGGCAGGCGTTCATCCCGGCCGACGCGCTGCTGCGCCGCCCGAGCTGAGGAGCGTCTGGTGCTGGAAAGGGTGATCAACCGGACGGTGACCCGCCGGCGGCGGGCGGCCGAGCCGTGCGAGCTGTGCGGCGCGCCGCTGGCGGACGCGCACTCCCACCTGCTCTCCGAGCGGGACGGGCAGCTGCTCTGCGCCTGCCGGGCGTGCAAGCTGCTGTTCGAGCGCGGCGGGGCCGGGCTGGGGCGATTCCAGCTGGTGCCCGACCGCCGGGTACGGCTGGCCGGTCCCCCACCCCAGGATCTGGGTATTCCCGTAGGTCTGGCGTACTTCGTGAAAAATCCGGACGACGTGGTTGTCGCGCACTATCCGAGCCCGGCGGGCCCCACCCGATGGGAGCTGGACCCCGCCACCTGGGAGCGCCTGACCGGCCAGTACGAGCCCCTTCGGGCGATGCGGCCACGCCTGGAGGCGTTCCTGGTGGCCGTGGTCCGGGGCATGGACGAACGGTGGCTGGTGCCCATCGACGACTGCCACCGGCTGGTCGCCCTGGTACGGGCGGAATGGAAGGGCATGTCCGGGGGCCAGGAGCTCTGGACCCGGCTCAGCACGTTCTTCGCCGAACTGGACAAGGACAAGGGAGGACGACATGGCACAGATCCGAGTGGGCAAGCCTGACGTGGCGCCCGACACCCCTTCACACACCAAGGGCGTACGCATGGGCAACGAGCGGCACGCCCGCTTCCCGCGCGGGCACCACAAGGACGGCACCGCCGACGCGCGCCGCTCCACGGGCGTGCGGCCCAAGAAGGAGAACCCGATCCTGTCCGTCATGCCGAACCTGCCCCCGGGCTGACCGATGCGAAAGGAGGTGACAGGAAACATGCGGCATCGCAAGAAGGTGCTGGGCATGCTCGCCGGCGCGGTGCTTCTCGCGCTGTTCTGGCGGGAGCTGCCGGCGATCAAGCGCTACATCAAGATCGAAAGAATGTGACACGACCATGTGCCTGGGCATTCCCGGCGAGATCATCGAACTCATCCCCGGACCGGCCGACCTGGCCACGGTGGACGTCGTGGGCGTCCGGCGGGCCATCAACATCGGCCTGCTCGGCGAAGGGGAAGTCCGCCCAGGCGACTGGGTGCTGGTCCACGTGGGCTTCGCGATGTCCAAGATCGACGAAGCGGAGGCGGCGGCCACGCTCGCCCTGCTGACCGGTCTTGGACAGGCCTACACCGACGAGCTCGAAGCGCTCGCAGAGTCAGACATCACCTGAAAGGCCGACATGCGGTTCATCGACGAATACCGCGACGCGGACAAAGCCCGGATGCTGGCCTCCCAGATCCGGGAGCTCTGTGAGCCGGGCCGCACCTACACGTTCATGGAGGTGTGCGGGGGCCACACGCACACCATCTACAAGCACGGTCTGGAGGACTATCTGCCGGAGGCCGTGACGCTGGTGCACGGCCCCGGCTGCCCGGTGTGCGTGATCCCGATGGGTCGGATCGACGACGCCATGGCCATCGCCCGCCGGCCCGAAGTGATCATGACCTCGTTCGGGGACATGATGCGGGTGCCCGGCGGGCAGGGCTCGTTCCTGGACGCCAAGGCCGCCGGCGCGGACATCCGTATGGTGTACTCGCCGCTGGACGCGTTGAAGATCGCGCGGACGAATCCGGACCGTGCCGTCGTCTTCATGGGCATCGGCTTCGAGACGACGGCGCCGTCCACGGCGATGACCGTGCTGCGGGCCGCCGCCGAGGGCATCGCCAACTTCTCCGTCTTCTGCAACCACGTGACCATCATTCCGGCCATCAAGGCCATCCTGGACTCGCCTGACCAGCGGCTGGACGGCTTCATCGGCCCCGGCCACGTGTCCACGGTGATCGGATGCCGGCCGTACGAGTTCATCGCCCGCGAGTACGGCAAGCCGCTGGTCTGCGCGGGCTTCGAACCGCTTGACGTGCTGCAGTCGATCTACCTGCTGCTCCGGCAGCTGGCCGAGGGCCGGGCCGAGGTGGAGAACCAGTACACCCGGGTGGTGCCGTGGGACGGCAACCGCCGGGCGCTTGAGGTGATCTCCCAGGTGATGGAGCCCCGGCCGTACTTCGAGTGGCGGGGGCTGGGGTTCATCTCGCACTCGGCGCTGCGCATGCGGGAGGCGTACGCGGCCTTCGACGCCGAACGGATCTTCGAGGTGCCCGGAGTCCGGGTGGCCGATCCCAAGGCGTGCCAGTGCGGGGAGGTACTCAAGGGCGTGCTCAAACCGTGGGAGTGCAAGGTCTTCGGTACGGCCTGCACGCCCGAGACGCCGATCGGCACCTGCATGGTCTCCTCGGAGGGGGCCTGCGCCGCGTACTACAACTTCGGCCGGTTCACCCGGCGCCGGATCAAGGAGACGAGCCGTACATGACCGTCAATGGGGCCGCGCATCCGTCCCGGGAGGAGCAGGTGCTGGCGCGGATCGAGCGCGCCCGCCGCCGCAGGCCCAAGGTCAGGGAGGAGCGGATCACGCTGGCCCACGGCGCGGGCGGCAAGGCGACCCGGGCGCTGGTCGAGGCCGTCTTCGTGGACGCCTTCCGCAACCCCGCGCTCGAGCCGCTGGCCGACGGCGCCGTGCTCGACGTCAAGGGCGGGCGCGTGGTGTTCACCACGGACTCCTTCGTGGTGAACCCGCTGTTCTTCCCCGGCGGGAACATCGGCGACCTCGCGGTGAACGGGACGGTCAACGATCTCGCGGTCTGCGGGGCGCGCCCGCTCCACCTGTCGGCCGGGTTCATCCTGGAGGAGGGCTTCCCCGTCGCCGAGCTGCGCCGGATCGCCGAGTCCATGGCGGAGGCGGCCGCGCTCGCGGGCGTGCAGGTGGTGACCGGGGACACCAAGGTGGTGCAGCGCGGCAAGGGCGACGGCTGCTACGTGACCACCTCGGGGATCGGGGTGCTGGAGCGGGAGATCACGCTGGGCGAGCCGACGGTACGGCCCGGCGACGTGGTGATCGTCTCCGGGCCGATCGGCGAACACGGGATCACGGTCATGGTGGCCCGCGGCGAACTGGACATCGAGGCGGACCTCGCCTCGGACACCGCGGCCGTGCACGACCTGGTGGCGACGCTGCTGGACGCCGTGCCGGTCCGGGTGATGCGGGACGCCACGCGCGGCGGGGTGGCGACCGTGCTCAACGAGATCGCCCAGGCCGCCGGGCTGACCGTCGTGGTCGACGAGGCGGCGGTGCCGGTGCGTCCCGTCGTGACCGGGGCCTGCGAGCTGCTCGGCCTGGATCCGCTGTACGTCGCCTGCGAGGGCAGGTTCGTGGCCGTGGTGGACGGTGAGTACGCCGACGCCGCCGTGGACGCGCTGCGCGGGCACACCCTCGGCGAGGGGGCCGCCGTGGTGGGCGTGGTGGAGGAGGATCCCGCCGGGCTGGTGCTGCTCAGGACCGCGTTCGGGGGGACCCGGATCGTGGACATGCTGGTGGGGGATCCGCTGCCCCGGATCTGCTGACGGCGGCGGCGACCACCGCCTGACCAAGGGAGATGCCGCCATCCCCCGGCGGCACCCTTGAGTGCACGAGCACCCGCAGGCCGTGCTGTTCCAGTCCGGACACCGTGCGTTCCAGCAGCAGGACGTTCTGGAAGACGCCGCCAGAGAGCGCGATCGTGGTCAGGCCGGTCCGTTCGCTCAGCGTTCGTACCGCGCGGACGACCGCGGCGGCCAAGCCGTTGTGGAACCTCGCGGCGATCTGCCCGACAGGGACCCCCTTCAGCACATCCTCGGCCGCGGCCTGGACCAGATCGCTTCCCGCGATGATCAGCTCGTCCACCCGTGCCGGGTAGGCGCCCGATTCGCCGAGGTCCACCCGTGCTTCCAGATCGGCCGCCGCCTGGCCTTCATAAGAGATGGTGTCGCGCACACCCGCGACCGCTGCCACGGCGTCGAACAGGCGGCCGGCGCTGGAGGTGAGCGGGGAATTCATCCCGGTTCGCGCAAGGGTGACCACCGCCGCCCATCGATCGCGATTCCGCCGCACGACCGGCAGTTCCGGCACGGCGTCCCCGTAGATCTGGTCCAGGTAGGCGGCGGCCATGCGCCAGGGCTGGCGGATCGCCGCGGTCCCGCCCGGCATGGGTACCGCCGCCAGATGACCCGCCCGGTGGTAGCTCGTGAGATCGGCGACGAGCAGTTCCCCGCCCCACAGCGTGCCGTCCTCGCCGTAGCCGAGGCCGTCGAAGGCCACACCGATCACCTGGCCGTCGTACCCGTTGTCGGCCAGGCAGGCCGCGATGTGGGCGTGATGGTGCTGGACTGCCACCAGGTCTTCCTGCCGTTCCCGGGCATACTTCGTGGACAGGTACTCCGGATGCAGGTCGTGGGCGATCACCGCCGGGCGTACGCCGAAGAGCCGGCAGAAGTGCTCGATGCCCTCGGTGAACGACCGCAGGGTCTCGTAGTTCTCCAGGTCGCCGATGTGGTGGGACAGGAACGCCCGCGTCCCCTTGGCCACGCAGAAGGTGTTCTTCAGCTCGGCCCCGCAGGCCAGCACCGGCCTCGGGAACGGCCACGGCACGGTGACCGGGGACGGGACGTACCCACGGGAACGGCGGATGGGCAGCTCCCTGCCACGGAAGACCCGCACCAGCGAGTCGTCGGCGCGCACCTGGATGCGCCGGTCGTGCACCAGGAACCCGTCGGCGACCCCCGACAGCCGCTTCCTGGCGTCCACGTCCTCGAAGACGACCGGTTCGTCCGAGAGATTGCCGCTGGTCAACACGAACGGCCGGGCCAGCTGATCGGCGAGCAGGTGGTGCAGCGGCGTGTACGGCAACATCACCCCCAACTCCCGGCTACCCGGGGCCACCCCCGCGGCCAGTACCGCGTCGGTACGGCGGGCGGCCAGCACGATGGGACGGCGGACGCTCGTGAGCAGCCGTTCCGCCGCCGGTTCGAGGTGGACCAGTTTCCTGGCCTCCGCCAGATCAGGCGCCATCACGGCGAACGGCCGGTCCTCCCGGCGTTTACGTCCCCGCAGCCTGGCCACCGCCCGTTCGTCGTCGGCGAGTACAGCCAGGTGATAGCCGCCCAGCCCTTTCACCGCCAGGACGCGCCCTTCCCGCAGCCAGGCCGCCGCGGTGGTGATCGCATCCCCCGGCAGGGCCACCCCATCGGCTCCCACCAGGCGCAACACCGGCCCACAGGCCGGGCAGCAGACCGGTTGCGCGTGGAACCGCCGGTCTCCCGGATCGTGGTACTCCGCCGCGCAGTCGGCACACATCGCGAACTCCCCCATCGTCGTGGTGTGCCGGTCATACGGAACGCCGGTGACGATGGTGAAACGCGGCCCGCAGTTCGTGCAGTTGGTGAACGGATGGCGGTAACGGCGGCAACCGGGATCGGCGACCTCGGCCAGGCACTCGGCACAGGTCGCCGTATCGGGGGCGACCAGAACCTCACGGACGGCTCCCGGCTCGCTGCCGACGATACGGAACCCCGTCTCCCCGATCGGTTCCCTCACCTCGACGGCCACCTCGGCCACCACGGCCAGGGGTGGCGCCTGCCGCCGCAGGTCCGACACGAAACCGTCCAGCGCCGGGCGCGGCCCCTCGGCCTCGATGAACACGCCCCCGGCGTCGTTGCCGACGAAACCCACCAGGTGGTACGCGCTCGCGAGGCCGTACACGAAGGGGCGGAACCCCACCCCCTGGACCAGCCCGTGGACCCGCACCCGGATTCGCTCCGGGTGGGTCATTCCGTCAGCGCCTGCTGCGTCAGCTCCCACAGCACGTGATAAAGCGTGATCTGTGCCTCCTGGATCCGGTGCACCGACGCGGACGGCACCACGAACAGATGCTCAACCCGCCCGTCCCGCGCCATCTTGCCGCCGTCATAGCCCACCAGACCGACGGTGATCATGCCTCGCCGGCGTGCCTCCTCCAAGGCGTTGAGCACGTTGGGCGACCCGCCGCTGGTCGACAACCCGACCGCGATGTCCCCCGGGCGGCCGAGCGCGGCCAGTTGCCGGGCGAACACCAGGTCGTAGCCGACGTCGTTGGAGAGCGCCGTGAGCACGGCCACGTCCTGCGCGAGCGCCAGCGCCGGAACCGGCTGCCCGGCCGCCGGAGGACGGGCGAAGGTCTGCGCGAGATCCTGGGCGTCCGTGCTGCTGCCCCCGTTGCCGAACGCGAACAGCCGCGCGCCCGCTCCGAACGCCGCGGCCATCGCCTTGGCGCAGGCCGCCAGGCCTTCCCCGTGCAGCGCGGCCATCGACCGGCGCAGCGCGACGATCTCGGCGATCTTCTCCTCGGTGGACGCGCGGGCCTGCGCGAGCACGTCCGCGCCGTTGGCGGTGCCGTACAGGAAGGGGTAGAGCATGGCGAAGTCACTGGTCATCGCAGTGCGCCCCCGTGACCGCGATGGCCTCCTTGGCGTGTACGAGCACGACGTCACCTGGCCGGGCGTCCACCAGGGCCACGCTGACCTCCTCCGTCCCGCACCCGGTCTCGACCTCGGCCAGGCCGTCCCCCAGCAGCCGCAGCACGCGCGCCGGCACCGCCTGGTCGGAGCAGGTGAGGCAGACCTCGGGCTGCTCGGTCATCGGGCGCCCTCCGGTTCCGGCTGCTCCAGGAAGACATGCGTCAGCTCCCACAGCAGGTGATAGATCGTCATATGAACCTCCTTGACGACCAGCGGATCGTCGGACCGCACGACCAGCAGGTGATCCACCGGCTCCGCCGGAACATCCCGCTCGCCGCGAAGCCCCACGGTGAGCAGGCCCGACTCCCTCGCCACCGCCAGGCCGCGCAGCACGCCGGCGCACTGCCCGAACCCCATGGCGATGTCCTCCGGGGAAGCCAGCAACCTTAGCTGACCGGCGAAGATGTCATCCAACCCCGTCGAACCGGCGATACCCGTCACGATCGCCACATCGTTGGTCAACGAGACAGCCGGAAGCGCCTGCTTCCCGACGATGACCGGATGAACGAACTCCACCGCCACATGCTGGGCATCGGTAACGGCCCCACCGCTACCGAACACGATCAGTTTGCCGCCCCGCCGGAACCGCACCGCCATGTCCTGGCAAGCCCGCAGCACCTGATCCACGTCCTCGACCAGCACACTCCCAGGCCCCACCCGCCGCTCCAAGGCGGCAGCAACCTCGTCCATTTCCCGTCCTATGAGCCGCACTGCCAAGGACGGTAGGTGCCTCGACGTCGGAACGGACGGCGCACGCGCGGCAATTACGAAAGCATCGGCTGACAGGGGTGCAAAATTGCCGAGAGATCTCCGCCACCCGAGTCCTGGGGCGCTAGTGTCCGCCTCATGGAGCGGTCTCCGCGTATCACACACATCTCCTGGGGCCGGATGGAAGTGGAAGGCCTGGGGGAGGGCAAGGACTTCAAGCTCTATCCCGGTGGAGGGCGGCCCTGGGACTGGAATGAGACGGGAACCCGGCATGCTCCGGGTATTCAGCCCGCTGACGTGGCCGAGTTGCTGGAGCACGGCAGCAAGGTGATCGTGTTGTCCCGGGGGATGGATCTGGCGTTGCTCACCTGCCCTGAAACGCTGGATCTCCTCCAGGAGAGGGGCGTCGAGGTCCTTATCGAAGAGACGAAGGCGGCCGTGGAGAGGTACAACGCCCTGACCGAGACGACCGCGGTCGGCGGCTTGTTCCATTCCACCTGCTGATTCCGGAGGGCCGACCATTGGATCGACTGCGCTTACGGGTCACCTTCGACGAGGACGCCGGACTGTACGACCGGGCACGGCCCGGCTACCCGGCGGCGCTCTTCGCGGATCTGGCGGAGTTGGCCGGGGCCGGGCCGGGGTGCCGGGTGCTGGAGATCGGGTGTGGGACCGGGAAGGCGACCGTTCCGCTGGCCGAGCGCGGCTGTCGCGTCACCGCCGTGGAACTTGGTCCGGCGCTGGCCGGGGTGGCCCGGCGGCGGCTGGCGGCCTTCCCGGAGGCCGAGGTCGTGACCGCCGATTTCGAACATTGGCCGTTGCCGGCGGAGCCGTACGACCTGGTGGTGGCGGCGACGTCGTTCCACTGGCTGGATCCCGCCATGCGGGTGGCCAAGTCGGCCGCCGCCCTGCGGCCCGGGGGGAAGCTGGCGATCGTCCGGACCCACCACGTCAGAGGGGGGACGAGCGAGTTCTTCGCGCAAGCGCAGGAGTGCTACCTGCGCTTCGATCCCGACACACCGCCTGACCTGCGGCTGGAGGAAGCCGACGAGATCCCCAGGGACAGCGCAGAGGTGGACGGTTCCGGCTTTTTCGCACCCGCCCTGTTCCGCCGGTACGAATGGGAGCTCACCTACACCGCGGCGACATACCGGGACCTGCTGATGACCTACTCGAACCACCGCGCCCTCGACTCCGAGGCCCGGGAGGGGCTCCTGGCCTGCATCCGCCACCTGATCGACTCGGCCTACGACGGCCGCATCACCAAGCGGTTCCTCACTGAACTCCAGCTCTCGGAGAAGCTCACCGAGCGGTGACGCGGGCGAGGGTGTCGGTGGCCAGCAGCCGGCCCACCAGGAGCCAGTAGGCGCCCACGACCAGCCCGCCGCCGAACTGAGCATTCCGAGGGATATATCTAGATAGTTTCATGGGTGGTGGCACGTACCTCGGGAAGCTGAGGCGGGTACTCCAGCTGGCTGACGACTCCGGCCAGGGCGGGCAGTACCTTCGGGACGTGGATCCCCTCGCGCAACTGGCCCAGGCGCCCCGGCGGCCACCCCGGTCGGATGTCGCGCTCGCGGGCGCGCTCGCCCTCTGGGGCGTGGCCGAGGCGATCCCGAGCTGGCCCGGCGCGGTGTTCGCCGTGGTGACCTCGGCTCCCCTGGTGGTACGGCGCCGCCTGCCGCTGCCCGTGCTGGCGGTCATCGTGGCGGCGCTGCTGATCCGGGCGGTGACCGTGGACGGCCCCCCGGCCACGGTGGCGCCCTTCCCGGCGATCCTGGTGGCGGCCTTCTCGGCGGCGCTGCACCTGCGACGGCTCTGGCTGGCGGCCGGGGCGTGGGCGGTGGCCGTGGGCGGCATGGTGGGCGCGATCGCGCTGCGGTTCTACGACGACCGGCCGGACCCGGGCTCGGCGCTGGTCATGGTCTTCTTCGTGACGGGGGCGTGGACGGCGGGGCGGCTGCTGCGCCGCCGGGAGGTGCAGTTGCGCCACGCCGAGGAGCGGACGAAGGAGCGGGCCAGGGAGGCGGTGGCCGCCGAGCGGCTCAGGATCGCGCGGGAGCTCCACGACGTGGTCGCCCACTCGCTGTCCATCATCGCGGTGAACGCGGGCGCGGCCAGGGAGCTGAGCACACTCGACCCGGACCGGGCGCGGGATCACATGGACGCGGTCGCCGGCACCGCACGGGAGGCGCTCATCGAGATGCGCCACCTGCTGGAGGCGCTCCGCGACGAGGAGGACGACCCGCTCGCCCCGCAACCCACCCTGGACCGGCTCCCCGACCTGATCGACCAGGTCCGTACGGCCGGCCTGCCGGTCCGCCTCACCGAGCACGGCGACCGGCGGTCCTTCCCCGCGGGCTTGGAGCTGACCGCCTACCGCATCGTGCAGGAGGCCCTGACCAACGTCCGCCGCCACGCCGGTCCAGCGGACACGGAGGTGCGCGTGACCTACCACCCCGCCGAACTCGGCATCGAGGTGATCAACGGTTCGCCCCAGGCCGGACCGGACCTGGCGGGCGTGGGAGCAGGCCACGGCCTGGCGGGCATGCGGGAACGGGCCCGCCTCTACGGCGGCTCCCTGGACGCCGGCCACTCCGGCGACGGCGGGTACGCGGTCCGCCTCCGGCTGCCGGCGGGCACCCCGTGATCCGGGTCCTGGTCGCCGACGACCACGCGCTGGCCCGGTCGGGACTGGCCGCGATGCTCGGCGTGCAGTCGGACATCGAGGTGGTGGGCATGGCCGCCGACGGCGTGGAGGCGGTGGCCGAGGCCCGGCGGCACCGTCCCGACCTGGTGCTGATGGACATCCGCATGCCCCGGCTGGACGGCATCGAGGCCACCCGCCGCATCCGGGCCGAGGCCGCCGCCCCGGCCGTCCTGGTGCTGACCACCTTCGACCTCGACCAGTACGTCTACGAGGCGCTCCGCGCGGGCGCCGGCGGCTTCCTGCTGAAGGACGCCCCGCCGGGCCAGCTGGCCGAGGCGGTGCGGACGGTCGCCGCGGGGCAGGCGCTGCTCGCCCCGGCCGTCACCCGGCGGCTGATCGAACGGTTCCTCAGCGTGCCCCCGGAGTCGGGCACCGCCCTGGAGGGCCTGACCGAGCGGGAGCGGGAGGTGCTCGTCCAGATCGGCAGGGGCCGTTCCAACGCGGAGATCGCGGCGGCGCTGCATTTGTCCGAGGCCACGGTGAAGACGCACCTGTCGCGGGTGCTGACCAAGATGGGCCTGCGTGACCGGGTGGCGGCGGTGGTGTTCGCGTACGAGCAGGGGCTGGTCCGGCCGGGACAGGCCGAAGGTCAGTAGCTGAAGGTGGTCGCGCCCTCGTCGCCGATCCACTGCCACATGGGGATGGTGCCGCCCATTTCAGCGCCCTCGATCAGCTGGGACTTGTCCAGCTTGCGGGCGTCGAAGCAGATCGGGCAGACCATGTACTTGCCGCCCGCCTTGGCGTACCGCTCCACCAGATCGGCCAGGGGCGGGCAGCCCTCACACGCGACGCCGGTGGCCACGCCGTCGAGGGCGAGGCGGGCGGCCTCCTTGGTGAGGAACATCAGGGTGGGGCGGCCTACCTCGGCGGCGCCGACGGCGACAAGGAAGGCCACGGTGACGCGCTCGGGGTCCTCCAGTCCGGTGGTCAAGCTGATGACGGCCTTACCGGCCATGGGTGTCTCCTTGATGGTCGTGAGATGGAACCTGTCATCAGAACCATCCGCCATCGTCGTGTGAGACCTCGTGTGACCCGGCGCCGGGTGCGGCGCCGGGTCATCCGGTCGCGGCCCGTACTACGCCAGAACCGTGCCGCGACGCCGCAAGCGCAGCGTGGCCATACCCGCGACAGTGGCGCCGGCCAGGCCGAGGCCCAGGTAGAGGCCCGCACTGGAGTCAAGCGGAACCGGTGGCGGCGCGTCCAGGTCGGCGGGGCCGCACCGCGCCTGACCGGCGATCACTTCGCCCGTGCCGCCGACGGTGGTGATGTGGATGCCCTGCACGGTGAGTCGGTCACCGTCGGCGACCTGCCGGTTCAGGGTGACCGTGAGCGCCGGCAGCAGCGCCGGAAAGGAGATCGTCGTGTTCGGCGCCGGATCGCTCGCCAGCGGCGTGCCGGCCAGGTTGCCGCCGGTGATCGTGGTGGAGCCGGTGGAGGTTGCGCCGCCGGCCGCGTCACACTGCACGTCCACCGAGGTGGCGGTGAGCCCGATGCCCGCGATGGTGGCGCCCAGGTTGGCCACGGTGGCCTCGGCGTGCTCGGTGCCGGCGGCGGTGTCCTGGTTGATGTCGGCGGTGGCCACGCCGGTGCTGATCTGGTTCGCCCCGGACCCCGCGCGGATGCTCGGTGTCGAGGCCGACGGCGTGCCGAGGTTGGCCAAGCGGGCCGGTCCCACGGTCAGCACGGCCAGCGTGGCCTGGACTCCGAAGGCTTCGATGTCAGCCGCCGCCGAGGCACGGCCGGCCGGCATGAGCACGCACAGGACGCTGGTGAGTGACACGGTGAACGCACTTTTTGCAAGCGTTGTCATCCATTCCCCCTGGGGTGTTTACGCCGCAAGTCGCCTGTTCCCAGAGGTTATGTCGGAAGCGGAATGGCAACGACACATATTCCATCGTTACTCACCCTACGGAGTGACCAATACTTGATTATTCACTCCAGGGGATGAGTGTTATTCCGGGTCCGGACCGGGCGCCGCACTACATTGATGACCGGGTCAGCCTCCCAGGTCATTTTGACGGTTGTGCGGTGAAAGGCTGAAAGGGGTCTCCTTTGGTTACCGACACAAGGACGCAGGAATACCGTGTTGTCCTGGTAGATGAATCAAAACTCACCCATATCGCGCTGCATGCGGTCTTCGCCAAGTCGGGACGCTTCCGCCTGGCCGCCGCCGCCACCTCCGTGCACGAGGCGCGGAACCTGGTGCTCCGACAGCGGCCGGACCTGGTGCTCTGCGAGGCGGAGGTGGCCGGTGAGAGCGGCCTGGAACTCTGTGCGTGGATCCGTCTGGCCAGCCCCGCCACCGTGCCCGTGGTGCTCAGCGGCGTGAACGACGACACGCTGGCCGCCTCGGCGGTCGGCTGGGGCGCCGCCGGATACCTGTTGAAGATCTCACCTCCCGAGGACTTGATCTTCTATTTGTCCGGGGTGCTGGCCGGTCAGCAGGTCATCGACGACCGGCTGACCACCCGCTCCTGGCGCCCCGGCGAGGAGAACCCGCTCTCCCGGTTCGGCCTGAGCGCCCGCGAGCGCGAGGTCCTGGAAGAGGTCCTGCTCGGCTACGACAACCGGTCGATCGCGGTCCGGCTGCGCATCTCCATCGACACCGTGAAAAGCCATATCAAGGCGATCCTCCGCAAGACCGGCGCCCGGGACCGGGGTCACGTGATCGCCATGGCCCTGGGCCGCGGCCGGGCCGACTCCCCCATCCCGGTGCAGAAGCGCCAGAGGGGGGGAAGCGTTGCCTAGGCGGCGGATCGCGACCGTGGTCGGGACCCGGCCGGAGGCGATCAAGCTGGGCGTGGTGGTGGCGGCGCTCCGCGACCGGCCCTGGGCGGAGGTGGTCGTGGTCGGCACCGGCCAGCACGGCGCCGTGGTGGACGAGGCGCTCGGCGGGTTCGGCGTCGCGGTGGACCACCGGGTGGCCGAGCGGGCCGCCGACGGCCTGGCCGGGCTGGCCGGCGGGCTGCTCTCCGGCCTGGGCGCGGAGTTCGACCGGCTCCGGCCCGACCTGGTGCTGGTCCAGGGGGACAGCACCTCCGCGCTGGCGGGGGCGCTGGCCGCATACCTGGCCGGGATCCCGGTCGCACACGTGGAAGCGGGGCTGCGCAGCCACGACCGGCTGCCGTTCCCCGAGGAGGCCAACCGGCGGCTGATCGCACCGCTCGCCGACCTGCACCTGGCGCCCACCCCCGAGGCGCGGGGGAACCTGGTGGCCGAGCGCATCCCGGCTGAGCGGGTCCTGGTGACCGGGAACACGGTGATCGACGCACTGTTCCAGGCGGCGGACGGCCCGGCCCCGGCGCCCCGGGAGCGCCCGCTGGTGGTGGTGACCGCGCACCGGCGGGAGTCGTGGGGGGAGCCGATGCGCCGGGTGGCCCGGGTGGTCACCCGGCTCGGCCGCGCCCACCCGGAGGTGGACGTGCTGGTCGCCACCCACATGAACCCGGCGGTCCAGGCGGTCTTCGCGGAGGAGACGGGCGGCCTGGCCAACCTGGAGTGCGCGCCGCCGCTCGGCTACCGGCGGTTCGTCCGCACGCTGATGGCGGCCGACCTGGTGATCACCGACTCCGGCGGCGTGCAGGAGGAGGCGGCGGCGCTCCGGCTGCCGTTGCTGATCACACGGGAGACCACCGAGCGCCGGGAGGCCCTGGCCGGTCCGCAGGTCCACCTGGTCGGCACCGACGAGGAACTCATCTTCAAGACCGCCGCCGGGGTGCTGGACCGGCTCGCCGCTCCCGGGGTGCGCCGCCCGCGCCCCTGCGTCTTCGGCGACGGCCGCGCGGCCGACCGTACGGCGCTGGCCTGCGGCTGGCACTTCGGCCACAACGACCGTCCCACGGAATTCCACCCCGAGGAGTTTCGCCCCGAGGAGTTTCACCCAATGGAGTGAGAGGCTCCAGGCCCGACGCTTGTTCGACCCGCTCCTTATCCGCTCGGTCCGGATGCGCAGGGCGCATAACGGAAAGGCCCAGACGAATTATCGTCTGGGCCTTCCTGCTTTTTCGTTCTCGGGTTTCACCCGTGGGTTGACGGGCCGCCTCTCACCCCGTGGGAGGAGGCCGGGGCGCGCCCCCGTTCCCCGCGTCGGCGGGCCAACTAGCGTTCGGCGACGTCTACTCGAAAGGGGGTACGGAATGCCGCTTCGCCACTGCCTGGCGGCACTGTTGCCGGCGCTCACCGCGTCCTGCGGGCTGGAGCACGCCACCGCCGTCGGGGTGCTGAGCGTGAGCGCGGAAGTGGGCTCCTGTCACCGGATGGCCAAGCCAGAGGAGCTCTACACCGGCAGCGACACCGCGCCGCCGGTACCGTGCACCGAACCCCACCAGAGCGAGACGTACCTGGTGACCGGGTTCACCGGCGAGCTGGCCGCGGCCAGTGAACGGCCCGGCCAGGAACAACTGCTCCCGGCCGTCACCAAGGCCTGCGACTGGCGGCCGATCCGGCGCTACCTGGGGGCCGACGACCGGGACATCCAGTGGGGGCTCCAGATCTGGGGCAAGTTCCCGACCCGGGCCGAGTGGGCGGCGGGGGACCGGACCATCCGGTGCGACCTGCTGGCCCCCACGGTCCAGGACGGGGCCGGGCCCGAGATCGCGGTGCCGCTCGCCGGGATCATGCGCCGCCCCTGGTCGGCCCTGGTCCGGCGGTGCCGGCTCGGCGCGCAGGACACCATCTGCGCCCGGCCGCACGACAGCGAGCTGATCGAGCCCCGGGTCTACCTGACCTGGCACAGGTTCCCGCAGGACGACCAGGCGCACCGGCGGGTCACCCGGCTCTGCCGGGACGCGGCCCGCGCCTACGCCAGAGGGCCGATCAAGGGCATGGGGGTGCGGTTCGACCCCGTCACCCGCGCCAACTGGCGCGACCGCCAGGTCAGCTGCTGGATCACCCATCCGGTCTCGACTACCACGCTGCGCGGAGGGCTGGCATGAAGACCGCATTCTGGACCGGCCTGACCTGGGCCGGCATCATGCTCATCCGGCTCTTCGCCGGCGGCACGGTCGGGCTCGCCGACCAGGGGGACGGCAACCGCCTGCTCTGCGGGTTCGGCGCGGCCGTGGACCGGCCGTGGCAGGCCAACGTGTGGGAGCACGTCTACCCGACCTGGCTGGCGCACTCCTGGTTCGGCGAGACCTGCGGCGTGGAGGGCACCGGCGAGGCGTACCGGTCCACCCAGCTCTGGCTGCTCTGGCTGGCCGGGAAGATCACCCCGCTGCTCGGGCTGCCCGGCGTGATCGATCTGCGGGCGCTCGGCGTGATCTGCGCCGTCCTGGTCGGGGTGGTGGTCGGGCTGCTGGCCTGGGTGCTTCCTGGCCAGTGGTGGGTGCGGACGCTGGCCGCCAGCGCGGTCGGCCTGGTCTACGCGGACGCGGCCTTCGCCGGGTTCTTCGTGTCGCCGTACGCCGAACCCGCCTCCCTTCTCGGGGTCGGGCTGTTGCTGGTGGCGTTGCTGACACTCTGGCGGATGGGCCGTGCCACCGTGCCCCGCGTGCTGTTCGTGTCCGCCGCCGCCCTGTTCGCCATCGGGTCGCAGATCCAGCTGGCCGCCCTCCTGGTGCCGGTCTGCCTCGCGCTGCTCTGGTTGCCGAATCGGCGGCTGTCCTGGTGGCGGCCGCGCTGGTTCGGCCGCACGCTGCGGCGGCTGCCCGCGATCGTGGTGTGCCTGGCGTTGCTGGCGGCCACCGGGTACCACCTGGCGCGGCAGCCGGAGCGGCAGCTGGAGGTGGCGCTCTACGACGCCGTGTTCGGCTCGATCCTGCACGACAACCCGGGGGCGGCCAAGGACCTGCAGGACCTCGGGTTCCCGCTGGCCATGGCCGAGGAGCTGGCCAAGGCGGCGGACACCACCCTGCTGTCGGACAACTCGGCCGCCGCGACACCGCTCTACACCGAGTTCCGCGCCCAGGTCACCCTGCCGAGCCTCATCGGGTTCTACGCGGGCCATCCCGCCCACCTGGTGCGGACCGTGGGCTGGGGGCTGGCCGCGATCGGCCGGCTGGCGCCCGACTACCTGGGCTCCTATCCGCCTGACGCCGGGCAGCCGTCGGGGGCGCGCGAGCACCGGATCGCCGTCTACAGCTGGCTCTGGGGGATCTTCCGGCTCGCGCCCGTGCTGCTGGTGCTGCTCTGGGTGGCCACCTTCGCCGTCGGCCTCTCGACGGTACGGCGCCGCCGCCTGAAAGCTCCGCGGAAGGCGGTCGGGATGCTGGCGGTCACGGTGCCGTTGATGATCGTGATCCAGTTCGGGGTGGCCATGCTCGGCGGCCGGGTGGACGCCGTGCGCCACCTGACCACGGTCAGCTTCCTCAGCGCGATCTGCCTCCCGTTGCTGGCGTTGACCCTGTGGGTACGGCTGCGCGGCGTCCGTCCTCGGGCACGGTTGCGCGAGGCCCCGGGCTTGCCCGCCGTGGCCGCCCCGGACCTCGCCCGGCGCTAATCCCCCGGCGCTAGTCCCCCCGGTGCCGGTCCCCCGGTGCTGGTCCCCCGGGCTGTTCCCGCCGGCTAGGTCAAGGTGAAGGCGGCGGTGGCCCGGGGCGTGCCGTTGACGATGATCTCCAGGGTGCGCGGGCCCGGGGGCTCGCTCCGGGTGGTCACCGGGCGGAACGAATGGGACTTGGTGAGGGTGAACCGCTGGCCGGGCGTCTCGGCCGAGCGCTCGCCCAGATGGAAGACGCGGCGGGAGCCGTCCCGGACGATCGCGTATTTCAGCACCAGCGGGCCGGGGTGGTCGGCGGCCAGGGTGACCGTGAAGTGGAGCCGGTCCCCCGTGGCCACCCGCTCGTCGTCGAGGGCGAGCAGGTCCACCGAGCCGCTGCCCGGGGTGGCGCCGAGCAGGGTCAGCGCACCCGGGTGACCGCTCCTGACCAGGCCGCGGGCCGCGTGGCGGAGCACCTTCTCGACGTGTGAGCCGCCCTCGGCCCGCCAGCGGGCGAGCAGCTCGACCGCGGTCTCCGGGTGGTCCTTGGCCAGGTCGTTGACGTGGTTGGCGACCGAACGGCGCACGTACTCACTGGGGTCCTCGCGCAGGGCCGCCAGGATGGGGAGGGTCGGGCCCGGCTCCATCAGCCAGCGGACCCTGGCACCCCACGGTAACCGGGGGCGGGAGCCCTCCGAGGCCAGCCGGCGCAGGTGCTCGTTCTCGTCGTGGGCCCAGCCGTACATGATGTCCAGCGCGCCCGACCGGTACCGCTCCAGGAACGGGCGCACCGCGAACTCGCCCGTCGCGAACGGCGTGAGCGTGGCGAGGGTGGTCATCGACTCCTCGAGGTGGTCCACCCCGTAGGTGCCCACGTGCTCGGTGGCTGGCCAGCCGCTCCACATGTCCAGCCGGACCTTTCCCGCGGCCTCCCTGAGCACCTCGGCGGCGGCGGGGAACGGCAGCGACAGGGAGACGTGCAGGGCGGCCGCCACCCGGCGGACCCGGTCCTTCAGCTCCAGACCGGCCAGACCGTCCAGCGCGGCGCGCACGAACCTGTCCCGCTGGAACGGCCGCCAGACGGCGGCGATCCCGTCGGCCAGCACCCCCACGGAGACGGCGTTGATCATGTCCTTCAACGGTTCAGCCACGCCGTACACCCTGCCATCCGCCACCGACAGTTTCCGGGGCGGTCAGGCCGGCCGTACCCCCGCGAACGGGCTCAGCAGCACCCAGCCGTCCAGCGCCTGCTCCAGCCACGGGGGCCCGGTCAGGAACGGGCCGATCGAGCCCAGCCCGCGGTGCCAGCGCACCAGCGACCCGGCGTCGGCGATGATCACGCCGTCCTCCGCGAAGCCGGGGTCGCGCAGGCAGACCTCGTTGCCCGACACGCTCAGCACCAGCCAGTACCGGTCGGAGCGGTCGGTGAGGTCGACGCGGACCACCACCCGGGGACGGGGCAGGAAGGCGGGTTCCACCAGCCGGGACAGGGTCCAGAGCACCAGGTGCGGGTCGTGGTGCTCCGGGCGGACCTCCCGCCAGCGGGCGCCCCAGGTGCCCAGGGCCAGGCAGACCTCGGTGAGCTCCCGGCCCGCCGGGGTGAGGTGATACTCGTTGTCCCTGTGCTCGATCACGCCGTCGTGTTCGAGGCTGCGCAGGCGCTGCGCGAGCACGCTGCGGGGCAGGCCGGGGGCGCCTTCCAGGATCGCGCTGAACCTGTGGCAGCCCACCATGAGATTGCGGAGAATGATCGGGGTCCAGCGCTCGGCGAAGATCTCGGCGCCCAAAGCGATCGGGCAGTACTGCCCGTATCCCTTCTTCACGCTGACACCATGCCAGGTGACAAGTCATCAGTTAGGGCAAACCCGAATACTTCTGATCACAAAGTAAGGCCAGACCCCTGTAAGGAATCTGGCCCTACTCCTTGCACTCTGACTACGCCTCGGCGACGATCTCCGCGACCCGGACCGGCACCGCGAAGTCCCCGGTGAGCTTGTTCTTGGTGACCGCCACCACCAGGCCGGTCGCGGTGTCGGCGTAGGCGTAGCTGCCGCCCGCCCCCGCCATGCCGAAGGCGGTCGGCGTGTCCGAGGAGGGGCCGCCGAGCGCGTACCCGAGACCCCAGGTGCTGGGCATGCCGAACACCTGGTCAGGCCCGCTGAAGGAGACCGCCGTCATCTCGCTGAGCCGCTCGGGGGAAACCAGCCGCACGCCGTCCATTTCGCCCAGCAGCGCCGCGTACATCCTGGCGATCGCGCGGGCGGAGGTCTTGCCGCCGGCCGGGATGTCGGCGGCCAGCACGTCGGTGCGGTTGCCCAGCGTGGCCGACGGGAACAGCGTCATCGGCCCCGCCCGGAACATCGGCAGGTCGGTGGGCATGTCGCCGAAGGCGTCGGCGGTCACCGGCTCGTCCTCCAGCACGGCCAGCCGCCCGTGCTCGGCCACCGGCATGCCGAAGTAGAGCTCCTCGCCCACGCCGAGCGGCCCCGCCACCTCCTCCAGCAGCACCTGCGAGATCGGCTTGCCGGTGGCCCTGCGGACCACCTCGCCGACGATGTAGCCGAAGCTGTAGGCGTGGTAGCCCATCTGGGTGCCCGGCTCCCACCAGGGCTCGGCGTCCGCGATGGCCGCGCACATCTTGTCCCAGTCGCAGATGTCCTCGACGGTGCTCTCCACCGGGATACCGGGCACCCCGGCGGTGTGGTTGAGCGCCTGCCGGATGGTGACGCCCTCCTTGCCGTGGGCGCCGAACTCGGGCCACAGCTCCGCGATCGGGGTGTCGTAGCCGAACAGACCACGCTCGGCCAGCACGTGGGCCACGGTCGCGGTGGCGCCCTTGCCGATCGAGAAGTTGTAGAAGAGGGTGCCGGAGGTCACCTCGCGGCCGGTCTCCGGATCGGCCACCCCGGCCACGGCGTCCACGATCTGCTCGCCGTTCCGGTAGACCGCGACCTGCACGCCACGCTCGGCCCCGGACTCCACCAGCTCGTCGATGGCGGCCTGCACGTTCTTCTGAATATCGCTCATGGGGTTCCTCGCAAGGGGATGCGGTGGCCGGTCCGGAACAGATCGGCCGGGTCGTAGGCACGTTTCACCTCGCCGAGCCGCCGGAAGTCCCCGCTGGTGTACGCGGTGGCCGTCCGGCTGGTGTCGGAGAGGAAGTTCAGGAAGGCGCCCCCGTTGGCGAACGGCGCGAGCGCCTCCGCCACGCCGGGGACCTGGGCGTTCACGATCACCGAGAACCGGGTGTCCCGGTGGCTCACCGGACCGCCGGGCAGGGCCAGCGCCCCACCCCAGTGGCGGACCTCCACGGTAGCCTGGCGGCCCGCCTGGACCAGCGCGGGGATCGCGGCGTCCGGCAGCTCCGGGAGCAGGTCCAGGTGCTGGGCCGCGGTGCCGCCCATCGCGGCGCGGCCGAACGGCATGGTGGTCAGGGTGTCGGTGATGGAGCTGGCCAACAGCTGGCGCACGGCGCGCTCCGCCGGGGCCGCGCACATCACTTTGACGGTCACGGCCTGCGGGGTCAGCACCAGCGCGGTGCTCACCTCGTCGGGGGCGCTCGCACACCAGTCGCGGTAGGCGGCCAGGGTCTCGGCCGCCCGCTCCACCGGGAAGGTGGCCGTGCCCGCGGTCACCTGGGCGACCGGGTGGAGCTGGAACTCCAGCGCGGTGACCACGCCGAAGCCGCCCCCGCCCCCGCGGATCGCCCAGAACAGGTCCTCATGCTCGTCCGGGGACACCGTGATCAGCCGTCCGTCGGCGGTGACCAGTTCGGCGCGGAGCACGCTGTCGGCGGCGAAGCCGTACCGGCGGGAGAGCCAGCCGAGGCCGCCGCCGAGGGTGTAGCCGGTCACGCCGACGTCGGGGTGCGATCCCGCGAGCGGGGCCAGGCCGTACGGGGCGGCGGCGGCGATCACCTGCCCCCAGCGCGCGCCGGGGCCCACCCGGGCGACCCGGCGCGCCGGATCGATATGGACCTCGTTCATCTCGGTCGTGGTGACGCGTAAGACATCGTCACCCAGGGTTTCGTGGCTGCCGTGGCCGGTGGCCCAGACGTTCAGCGCCAGACCGCGCTCCGCGGCCGTCCGGACCGCGCCGATCACCTCGGACGCGTGCCGGGCCTCCACCACGTAGTCAGCGAGCTGGATCATGTCGCGTACCTCCTCATCTCTACGTCGGACGGGACCCGACGTTTTCGACATTCATTCAGGCCGGTACGACAAAATCGCGACGCCGGTGGCCAGGACCTCGGTGGAGACCAGCTGGAAGGTGGCCTTCGTGCCCTCCGTGAAGAGCCGCTGCCCCTCGCCGACCACCACGGGGTGCACCCAGATGCGGTACTCGTCGAGCAGCCCGTGCTCGCGCAGCGCGTCGGTCAGCCGGCCGCAGCCGTAGATCAGGATGTCCCCGCCTGGCTGCTCCTTCAGCCGGGTCACCTCGGGGATCAGGTCCTGGCGCGGGATGATCGAGGTGTTCTGCCACTCCGCCTTCTCCAGGGTGGAGCTGACGACGTACTTCTCCATCGTGTTGATGCGGTGGGCGAACTCGTCGGCGTCCGCGCGGCCCGGCCAGGCGGCGGCGAAGCCGTCGTAGGTCACCCGGCCCATCAGCAGGATGTCGCTGGCGAACAGCTGGTCACGGGCGAAGACGCCGGCCTCCTCGTTCCAGTAGTTCAGCGACCACAGCTGCGGGTTGTCGATGAAGCCGTCGAGGGTGGCGTAGGTGGACGCGATGATCTTGCGCATGGGTCATCTCCAGTCGAATTTGTAGGGGCGCCGGGCGCGGGCGTCCCGCAGTGCGTGGGCCCACCAGGAGAGCTGCTCCAGGGTGGTCAGGACGGCGGCGTTGCAGGCCGCGGTGGGCTTGGGCCAGCTGCCGTCGGCGGCGAACTGCTCCCAGTAACAGGGCAGCGCGATCCCGTCCCTGATGGCCACCGCGTGCAGCTCGGCGAACACCTGGCGGAGCTGGTCGGTGGCGTGCCGGCCGCCGGACTCCCGGCCGTAGGAGACGAAGGCCACCGGTTTGGCCTGCCACTCCTCGTAGAACCAGTCGATGGCGGTCTTCAGCGAGGCGGGAAAGCTCCGGTTGTACTCAGGGGTGACGATCACGAAGGCGTCGGCGGCGGCCAGGCGCGGGGCGAGCAGCCGTACCGGCGGGGGTAAGGGCTCGTCCTGGTCCCCCAGCACACCCGGCAGGCCGGCGGCGGCCAGGTCGATCGTGTCGATCTCCCAGTCGGTACGGCGGCGTGCCCTGGCGACGAACCATTCGGCCACCGTGGGCCCGAACCGCCCGTTGCGGGTGCTGCCGACGATGACCGCCACCCGCAGCTTCTCCGCCATGTTCGCCTCCGTTCGCCGTGGTCCTCGCTGGCAGGTCCCACGGTGCCGGGGGTGGCTTACGGTCTTCTTCCGCTCCGCTTTCTGTCGGGCTTACCGGCTACCTTGGCGTCATGCGCTTTGGGGTGCTGGGCCCGCTGGCGGTGTGGACCGACGGCGGTGGCGTGGTCACGATCCCGGGTCTGAAGGTCCGGGCCCTCCTGGCCGACCTGCTCGTCCACGAGGGCCGCCCGGTCTCGGTGGACCGGCTGGTGGCCGACCTGTGGGGGGACGACGCCCCGGCCAACCCGGCGGGCGCCCTCCAGGTCAAGGTCTCCCAGCTCCGCCGCGCCCTGGAGGATGCCGAACCCGGCGCCAGGAACCTGGTCGTCTCCCGTCCGCCCGGTTACGCCCTGGAGGCCGCCCCCGACACGGTCGACGCCTGGCGGTTCACCGCACTCACCGCCCGCGCCCGCCAGACCCCCGACCCGCGCGCCGCGGCCACCCTGCTCGCCGACGCCCTCGCCCTCTGGCGCGGTGCGGCTTTCTCCGACTTCGCCGACGAGGAGTTCACCCAGCCGGTGCTCGCCCGCCTGGCGGAACAGCGGCTGACCGCCCTCGAACAGAGCGCCGAGGCCCGGCTGGAGCTGGGGGAGCACCACGCGCTCGCCGGGGAGCTGGCCGACCTGGCAGCGCGGCACCCGCTCCGTGAACGGCTGCGCGCCGCCCACATCCGCGCCCTCTACCTGGCAGGACGGCAGAGCGAGGCGCTGGCCGCCTACGCCGAACTCCGGGAGCGGCTGGCCGAGGAGCTCGGCCTGGACCCCAGCCCCGACCTGGCCGCCCTCCACCAGGCCATCCTGGCGCAGGACCCGTCGCTGAACACCGCGCCTCCCCCGGCCGTGCGCGGCAACCTGCCGGAGTCGCTGACCGAGCTGATCGGCCGGGAGCGGGCGGTCACCGAGATCCGCGCCCTGCTGGAGAAGAACCGGCTGGTCACCCTCACCGGGTCCGGCGGCGTCGGGAAGACCCGGCTGGCCCTGGAGACCGCGCGTGGCCTGGCCTACCCCGACGGCGTCTGGCTGGTGGAGCTCGCCGCGCTCAGCGGCCCCGGGCTGGCCGAAGCCGTGATGGCCATCCTGGACGTGCAGGACATCGGGGGCTCGGGCGAGCCGCTCGACCGGCTGGTCGGCGCCGTCCGGTCCCGAGAGCTGCTGCTGGTGCTGGACAACTGCGAGCACCTGGTGGACGAGGTGGCCAGGCTGGCCGACACCCTGCTCCGGGCCGCGCCCGGCCTGCGCGTCCTGGCCACCAGCCAGGAGGCACTGGCGCTGCCGGGGGAGTCGGTCTGGAGCGTGCCTCCGCTGGAGGTCCCCGACCTGGCCGCCGACCCGGCCACCCTGGAGCAGTCCAGCGCGGTCCGGCTCTTCGTGGCCAGGGCCAAGGCCGCGGCCAGGGACTTCACCCTCGACGCCGACACCGCCCCCGCCGTGGCCGTGCTATCTCGGCGGCTGGACGGCATCCCGCTCGCCCTCGAACTGGCCGCCACCCGGGTCCGGGCGCTCGGCGTACACGGGCTGGTCGCCCGCCTGGACGACCGCTTCCGGCTGCTGGCCACCGGCCACCGCGGCGCGCCGCCCCGGCAGCAGACGCTGACCGCGATGATCGACTGGAGCTGGGAGCTGCTCTCCGACCCGGAACGCGCCGTCCTCCGGCGGCTGGCCGTGCACGCCGACGGCTGCACGCTGGAGGCCGCAGAAGCCGTCTGCGGCGACGCGGACACCCTCGACCTGCTCGCCCGCCTGGTCGACCGCTCCCTGGTCGTGGTCGCCCACACCCCGGAGGGCCCGCGCTACCGGCTGCTGGAGTCCGTCGCCGCGTACTGTGTGGACCGCATGCGCGAGGCCGGCGAGCTCCGCGAGATCCAGCTCCGCCACCGCGACCACTACACCACGTTGGCCGAGCAGGCCCAGCCCTGCCTGTACGGCCCGGCCCAGCGCGAGTGGCTCCGGCGGCTGGACGCCGAGGCCGCCAACCTCCGGCTCGCCCTGGCCGCCTGCGAGACCGCCTCCGACGCGCTCCGGCTGGTGAACGCGCTCGCCTGGTACTGGTTCCTGCGCGGCCGCCTCACCGAGGCCCGGCGCGCCCTGGAGACCGCGCTCGCCCTGCCCGCCCGTGCCGAGCCGTCCGGTCGGCTGGCCGCCGGGCTGGCCTGGCAGGCGGGCATCGCCCTCCTCTACGGCGACACGACCGACCGCTACCGGCGCCGCGACGCCGCCCTGCACGCCTTCGACCGCGCCGGAGATCCGGCGGGCCGCGCCAGAGCCCAGTGGTTCCTCGCCTACGCCGGCACCGACACCGGCGACCTGACCGGCGCCGCCACCCTGCTGGACGAGGCCCTGGCCACCTTCCGGGAGACCGGCGACCGCTGGGGCGAGGCAGCCGTGCTCAGCACCCAGGCCAAGCTGGCGCACGTACGCGGCGACCTGGCCGCCCTCGGCGAGGGCGCCCGGCGCAGCGCCGCGATCTTCGGCGAGCTGGGGGACCGCTGGGGCCAGCTGGAGGCCACCGGCTGGCTGGGCGCCCTGGCCGAGCTCACCGGTGACTACGACCAGGCCGAACGCTGGCAGCGGGACGGCCTGGCCATGGCCGAGGAACTCGGCCTGTGGGTGGAGGTCTCCACCCGCCTGTCCTGGCTCGGCTGGATCGCCTTCCAACGCGGCCAGTACGGGGAGGCCCGCCGCTTCTGCGAACGCTCGCTCCGGCTGGCCGTCGAGCAAGCCCACCTGCCCGCCCTGGTCTTCGCCGAGATGACCCTCGGCTTCGCCGCGCGCAAGGAAGGGCTGCTCGACCTGGCCGAGACCCACCTGCGCAGCGTGCTGGAGCGCTCTGCCGAGGTGGACGAGTCGGCCCCGCCGCCGCATCTGCCCATGGTGCTGCGCGAACTCGGCTTCATCGCCGAACAGCGCGGCGCGGTGGCCGAGGCGGTCGTCCTGCACCGGCGGTCCTACGACCTCTCCCACGCCTTCGAAGTACCGCGCGACCACGCCATGGCCGCCGAAGGGCTGGCCGGGGCGCTGGCGCTGGCGGGGGAGCATGAGCAGGCAGCCAGGCTGCTGGGCGCGGCCGCACGGCTCCGTGCCGGCAAGGAGTTGCCGCTCGCGCCCGCCGAGCAGTTAGACGTGGAGCGCATCACCGCCGCCACCCGGGCCGCCCTGGGCGAGGAGCGGTTCGCCGCCGAGTTCGCGGCCTCCCCTGCTTTCTAACTGTTGCTTGAACGCGGGCCGCCGGCACCGCGTACCTCCAGGCAGGCGGAGAAGCACAGGAGGCTGCACACCATGGCAAGGGCACGGACATTCGCCGTGTTCCTGGCCCTGCTTCCAGCCCTGTTCCTGGCCTTGGGCTGCTCGGGCGCGGCCGATCTCGATGACCCGGATGTCCAGTTCTCCATGGAGATGATCCCCCACCACCGGCAGACCATCGAACTGGCCAACCTGGTCCCCGGCCGGAGCACCGACCCCTACGTCACCGGGCTGGCCCGGCAGATCAAGATCGATCAGGCCAACGAGATCGACATGATGTCGACCTGGCTCCAGAACTGGGGGCTCCCCCTCCCGCCCGCCAATGCCGCGCGTCAGCTGCCCGGCATGCTGAGCAACGTCGAGATCTCCGCCCTGAAGAGCAGGAAAGGCCGGGAATTCGACCGGATCTGGCTCACCACCCTGGCCAAGCATCTGGGCAACAGCGTCACGATGGCGCAGGTCGTCCTGGCCACCGGCGATCACCCACCCACCACCGGCCTGGCCCGGAGAGTGGTCGACAAGGAGCACGAGCAACTCGCCGAGATCGACCGCCATCTCGCCTGAATCCGGTGTGCTTCGTCCGCTCTGACGGGTAGAGGGGAGAAAGCACGGAAAGGTGGCGAGAAAGAGTGTCAGGAATCCTGCTGAGCCTGGAGTTCGATCAGAAAGCGATCACCGATATCCGCCATCTGGTGCGACGCACCGCCAGCGGGTACGGGCTGGCCGGAGACGCGCTGGACGACTATGTGCTGGCCGTCCACGAGGCGGTCACCAACGCCGTCAGGTACGGCAGGGCCCCGCACAGCATCGCGATCTGGGAGCAGTCCGGCGCCGTCTACTGCGAGGTCCAGGACAGCGGCCCCGGCATCCCCTACCGGATCCTGAAAAGAGACGAACTCGCCGAGCGGCTCCCGCTCGGCGGACGAGGGCTCTGGCTGATGCGCCGCCTCGCCCGCATCATCATCCACACCGGCGCCGACGGCACCACGGTCCGACTCGCCGCGATCCTGCCGTAGGGTTCGCTGAGAGCGGAGTGATCCTGGTACGGTGCCTGCCCCAAACCTGTCCGAGATCGGATGAGATGGACCGGTTATCGCCAGATATAACCTGGCTACGATGGCCTTGAACCCGGTTCACTATCGTCAGATTAGGTACAACCGGTTATCCGGCTATCCGGGGTGTCCGTCGATCCCTTGCTAGGCTTCAGGAAACCTGTTGGAACCGGGCGTTGTCTCACCCGGCTGGTGAGACCGTTGGGAAGTGGGGGTCACACCATGAAGAAGCTGCTCATTCTGGCTCTGGTGGCCATTGGGGGGCTGCTCGTCTGGCGTAAGGTGCAGTCCGATCGCGCCGAGCTGGACCTGTGGACCGAGGCAACTGGCAGCGAGAACTGACCGACCATCCGGAGATGGGTCTTGCTTGATCGTGGCGAAGGTGCGGGTATGACCCCCGTCAGGCTGGCCTGCCTGGACTTGGCGGGCACCACGATCGGCGACATCGCCATGGTCGAACGGGCGTTCGCCGAAGCGATCGCCACCCAGGGCATCGTTCCCGGGACCAGTGCGTACGCGCGCGCCATGGTTCACGTCCACCGGTCCCGGGGTTGTCCCAAGATCGATATCTTCCGGGGCATCTTCCCTGACAACGAGGCCCAGGCCCAGGCCGCCAACCTGACCTTCGAGCGCTCGTACGAGGGGGCCATCGAGCGCTCCGGCCTCGTCCCGCTCCCCGGGACCGTGGAGGCACTCGACAAGCTCCGCGCCGCCGACATCAAGATCGCCCTCATCACCGGCTTCAGCCGCGGCACCCTCGGCCGCGTACTGGCCGCCCTCGGCTGGGACGACAAGCTCAACCTCGCCCTCTGCCCCGAGGACGCCGGCCGCGGCCGCCCCTACCCCAACCTGGTCCTCACCGCCGTCCTCAAACTCGGCATCGAGGACGTGCGCCAGGTCGCCGTCGCTGGCGACTCCGACAACGACATGCTCTGCGCCCGCCGCGCCGGCGCCGGCATCGCGGCCGGCGTCCTCACCGGCGTCCACAGCCGCGAACGCCTCCTCAGCGGCGGCGCCACCCACATCCTCGACTCCATCGCCGACTTCCCCACCCTCCTCCTCGGCCACCCCCACGCCCTCCCCACCGCCGTCCGCTGACGTCCCCTTTCCAAGTGGCGCGAACCCCGCCCTGTTGCTACCGTGTACAAGCCAGACAGCAACCTTGATCCACGCTGTTCACGCACTTCAAACCGCTCACGGGGGCCTTAGCTCAGCTGGCAGAGCGCCTGCTTTGCAAGCAGGATGTCAGGAGTTCGAATCTCCTAGGCTCCACCTGCCAAAACGCCCCGCTCTCGATCATGAGAACGGGGCGTGAGTGTCTAACTGAGTGACTAAGCCTGCCGCTCGTCTCCGAACAGGTCATCCATGGCCGAGGCACCCTGCACTCCGTGAGAAGCGACAGACGCTGTAACAGCGCATACGCGCATTCGTATGGCCAGCGGTGGCCGTGACGCGTACGGCCTGGGCCAACGTGAGTGCCTTTGATTGTGGCTCCCCGACCATTGGACTCCATGGACTTCGAGCAGTTCGGGGGTCGGACTTGCCACCTTCGGGAGGGTTCCTACTCGGCAGTCGAAGAGCTCCCATCCTGGGGGTTCTGTCCCGAGGACGACAGTTCCTCTAGGAGCCGAGAAACCTCAAACGGCACACTGAAGTAGGACGCCTTGACCCCGTCGGGATAACTGGCGACGAAGATCGGTGAGACGTTCTCCGGGATTGCGCCTTCCTCCTGAAGGGCCGACGTCAACCTGCGGAAAGGCCGGGTGAAGCCACGCAGCATTCGGTCGTCAGCGTAGCCACCAAGCTCGTAGACCTTCTCACGGCTCACGCGACCACCCTGCGTCGGTGTAGCGAGTCGGAGAGCCGCAGCCTGAACCGGGGCTTCCCGGTCTAGGCGCTCCAAGAGCGCGGACAACGCCTCCAGCGTCCAGAGCTCGGTGATCGGCTCTTCCTCGCGCTCCGCGACTCGGACAGCGTCGGCGGGCGATGCCTGATCAACTTCGACCTCAAGAACGGAAGCGCGCGACAGCAGATCAGCCGGGCGTAAGAGGAACAGGCGTCTGCCAGTCAACTGGCGGTACTCATAGGTGAGCTCCGGGCGAGGTCCAAGGAAGTTCGATCGCTGGCGCCACCACCAGTCCTCCTTCTCATCGCGAGTCACGATTACCAAGTCGCGATCCCGTTCTTTCGCGTACCGGGTGGCCTGGTACCAGATCAGGTAGTCGCCAGCGCCGCCCTCAGGCGAGTCGCCGTCCTGCTTATCAGCGTCCTTGTATCCCGGAGGCTCCTCAGCTTCGATTCGGCGAGTGGCCTCCGCGAGGCATTGCGCCCACTCCTCCTCATTCGGTGCCGAAGTGACCCGTCCAGCGAGAAGCTCTTCCAACTGATTCAAGATTGGGTCTCCACTCCGCTCCGCATCTGAGTCATGCAGAAGCCGCTGGAGCTCATCCTTGAGTGCCGTGACAAAACCCTCTAGCCGAGCGATCAGGTCGGACTGCTCCTCCTCATCGACCCCGACCGCCTTCGCCCACGTGGCCAGGGCATCCCCCATGGATCGACCAGATTTGTCAAGCGCATCGCTAGCCGTCTTCGTGGCCCCATCGGGACTGCCGTGTGAACGCTGCCGATGACGCCAGAACTCGCGAACCGCCTGATGCGGGACTACTAGTCGATCGCCCAAGCCCTTGAGAGTCTTGATGAGGTCCCGGGACGTCTGAGGCCTGAACCTGTACAGATCCAGCAAGACGTTCGCGTCGATCGCAACGATGGCCTCGCGCAGAGCAGTGTCAAGCTCCTCCTGCGAAGCAATCTTGTAACCAACGAACTCTCCGTCATACAGCCCGTGCATGAGGAGATTCTGCCCGATCGACGACTGGTGCTGGATCAAGATGTGGTGACACCCGCCTTCTCTCTCGGCAGATGTCATCAAGATCTACTGACTATGGATCAGCAGCCCAGCATCCATTGCTGGGACGGCCGTGGCCAGAAGGACGCCCCGTTCTCGATCATGAGAACGGGGCGTGAGTCTCTACTGAGTGACTAAGCCTCCCGCTCGTCTCCGAACAGGTCATCCATGGCCGTGGCGCCCTCCTGCATCACGGGGCGAATCTGGAGACGGTAGACGGTCTCGGTGACCACGGTGTTGGCGTGGCCCACCAGGCGAGAGATGTGCTCGATGGGGACGCCGGAGTCAGAGAGCAGAGACACAAAGCTGTGGCGCATCTCTCGGGGTGTCCAGTCCTTGTCGATCAGACCGGCATCCTTGATGACCTTCCGGAAGTCGCGACGTACGTTACCAGCGCTCAATGCCGTCCCGTTCTTCGTGCAGAACACCAACCTGCCGACATCAGCGGTTCCTTCCTCGTCGTGCTCCCAGAGCAGCCGAAGCACGTCGACGCACCTTTGAGGCAACTTGAGGGTTCGCCGAGACTTGACGGTCTTCGTGTCGCCGCTACGCCGGACTGACCTCCAGACGTAGATCGCGTATTCAGTGTGATCCCAGCCCGCCTCGGCGACGGGAACCCACGCCTTGCGCGTCTCGTCGAATGCCACGAGGTGCGACCAATGCAGCTCCCGGAGTTCCTCGGTGCGTACTCCCGTGAGTAGTGACAGGACGACGTAGCAGCGCATACGCACGTTGGCTCGGTCGGCGGCGGCCATCACGTTCACGGCCTGGGCCAAAGTGAGTGCCTTTGACTTGCGACCCGATCGACCTTGCGGTACCTCACAAAGGTCCACGACGTTCCGCTTGACCTTGTCGCGGATCATGGCGTTCTTCACTGAACGGTTGAGGATGCCGTGAATCATCTTGAGAGTGCGCGTGCTGAGTCCCTGGGCTTTGTTCGCCAGCCACCGATCAACGTCTTCCACCGAGAGATCACGCAGCTTGCGCGCACCAAGCGCAGAGATGATGTGGTTCTCGGCGAACTCGGTGTAGAGGCTGACCGTGTTGTCTCCGCGCCCCTTCAGGCCATGCTGAAGCCAATACCTGACGGCATCAGCCACGGTGTAGCTACTCGGCTCGATGGCCAAGCCGTCTTCGTAGTCACGGATGAGCTTCTTGAGCTTGGTGTTGGCCTCAGTCTTGGTCTCCCCGCTGGCCTTCTTCACGATTCGCTTTCCGGCCGGGGTATAGCCGACAGTGAGCGAGGCGATCCACCGCTGACGATTCTCGTCCCAGTGCAGGCCGCCGTCTCCCCTGCTACGTCGCTTGGTCATCGGGCAGCCTTCCCTTCCTGTTCCAGCAGCGCGACGTAGTCGGTGATCGCCGACGCGGGGATGAGACGTACGCGACCTTCCTTGACCGAGCGAAGCCGCTTCCCGCGGATCAGCTCGTAGACCTTGCTCCGCCCCAAGCCGAGAACCTGGGTGGCCTCGGTAACGCGGTACATCTGGCGATTCATCGGCGTTAGACCTCCTCACGGGTGATCTCGAACCGGTCTGAGCCATCAGGCGAGACCAACGCGAGAGACGGGCAGGCGGGGGGCGGATCGTTGGGCGGGCCACTGGCGAGGCCGGAAGCCAAGGCGAATTCGCCGGGCGTGTAGCCCTGGCCCGCGAACTTCCAGTGCGCGAGAACGAGCGTGGTGTCAGGGTCGAACGCCCGCTCGTGGTTGGCCCGCTGGGTGAGGCGGTAGTCGGCACGGGCTTGGCGGAGGGCGCCCAAGGTTGTGGAGTACGCGCGGGACCGGGTCGAGAAGTGGCCTCGGAAACCGAGCATGTGAGCCCAGTCCCGCAGTCGGAGGTGGGCGAGGTCCGGCCGGGAGAGGGCGTTGCCGAGGTGCCAAGCCGTACGGATAAGCCGAACGGCATGGTCGGGGATGCCCATCGTGTGGAGCCGGGGTATCTCGTGAGCTCTGACGGCCCGGTCGAGGGTGCCCGATGTCTCGGCCGACTTGGTGGCGTACTTGGCTACGTATCCGGCCACGGCACGTTCACTGAGCGCGGTCCCGTGATCGAGCGCGCCGGGGCTGATCGTAGCGACGTCGATTTGCTGGCCCCAGGCGAGCGGCCCGTACTCGGGCGCATCGACGCGCACGGCGGCGACCGCCGACCTGATGGCATCGCTCAGCAACTCGACGGTGGCCCAGGGGGGCGGAGCGGCGAGCGAGGTGCCGCAGGACCTGCCGTCGAGGCGGATCACCGCGTGGAAGTGCACGACACCTCGGGCTTGATACTCGGCCACTTTGGCGAACGACAGACGTACAACCCCGTTGAACACCTTGCGGGTAAGCCCGGCAGCAGCGGCCATATGCCGCCGCAGGTAGATCGTGAAGCGCCGCCACAGGTCGCCCGCGTGGGCGTTCCACAGGACGTGTCCGGTGTAGTCGTACGTCTCTGGGTCCAGAGGTTGGCCGATACGCGGGTCGCCGGTCTTGTGCCAGGTGAAGCAAGCCGGGTCGGTCCGGCGCGGGTGGCAGACGATGGTCTTGCCGTCCTTGCCAGGGCCACGGTGGACCGGGCCAAAGGACGGCGCGGTGAGCGTGGCCAGGACACGCGGGTGCGTCCGCACGGTTTCCGGGACGCCCTTGTCCCCGCCGAGCAGGCCGGAGCGGATCAGGTGGAAGGTGTCGCGCCGGTAGGTCTCGGCGCAGGCCGGGCAGCGGGAGGCACGGCGGTTGCCGCAGCGGATCAGGAGCTGTCCGTGCGGTTCGGCCTTGGTGGTGTAGCGGCTGATCACCTCGCCGGTGCAGGTGTCGACGGTCGTGCTGTGGCCGGTCAGCCGGAGCGGTTCGCGGCATCCGCCAAGGCGGTGGACCTGGTCGAGCCAGCGGTTCAGGTCATGGCCGGAGCGCCGGGCCAGGTCGCGGATGACTGGGCCGACCAGGTCCCCGACCGGGATGGGGAGCTCGATCTCGTGAGTCATTGGGCCGCCGTTCCGGTGCCGTCGCAGCCGTGGCACTGGATGAGGACCAGGGTGCGGGTGCCGGGGTCCCGGGTGATCGCGGTGGCGTAGCCGTCGCATTCCGGGCAGGGCAATGCCAAGACAGGCGTGTTCATGGTGAATCTCCAGGTGAGCGATATGGGTTGCGGCCGGGCGAGGCGGGGAGCTGGCAGGCGAGTCCGCCTCGGACGGGCTTGGGTTCAGGAGGTGTGGCCGGTGCCGTCGCAGTCGGGGCATCGGGCCGCGTTGCTCTGGTCGTCGTTGACCAGGCCGGTGGCGCCGCAGGTGTAGCAGCGGTAGCCAATGATCAGGGGCGGCTGGTCTCCGGTCATGCGGTGTGGCCGGTGCCGTCGCAGTCGAAGCAGAACACCCAGGTGTCCATGCGGACGGCCTTCTTGCCGTGACCGATGATCAGGAAGTCTTCGGTCTGCCCCTCACCTCCGCAGGTCGAGCAGACCGGCGGCGCGGGCGGGGTCTTCTTGGGTCGGGCCATGATGGTTCTCCTTGATCAGACGTGGAGCTGGGTGAGGAGGTCGGCGGCGACGTCCGGCGCTACGCGAAGGCGTTTGCTGAGCACCTCGCGGGTGATCGGTCGTCCGTGTGTGGTGGCGTGTTCGCTGGCGATGTGCCTGGCGAACGCCAGGAGCGGATCGTCGGGCGGCTTCTGTCTGAGCGGTCGAGTGGCGGCCGGGGCTGCGGACGAAGTCGAGGTCTCGGGCAGGGCCGGAGTTCCGGGTGATGCCGATGGGTTGGGGACGTGGCCGGCGCGGCGTTCGAGCATCGAGACGGCGATGAGGAAGGCCACGGCCGGGGTTGCGGCGGTGATCCAGCCCCACGGGGAGGGTTCGGCCTGGGCAAGGTTGGCGGCCAGGGTCAAGACGATGCCGCCCGCCAGGACCAGTCCCGGCCAGGAGACCGGACTTCGCCGAGGGCGGCCGGTCCGCTTGTCGCGTTGCAGTTCACGAGCGGCCATCACACACATCAAGTCGATACAGACCGCGACGGCCCAGGCTTGCCAGCCATCTTGTCCGTGGTCGGCGGCCAGTTCGCTGATGTGGGTGAAGGAGCCGACGGCGGCGATCAGAGCGAGGATCACCACCGGGCCGGAATCCAGGGGCCGGAGACGTTGACGACGCATCAGGTGCTTCCTTCGCGGGGTCGGTGGACATGCCGGGAGGTGGGCATGGCGGGGTAGGGACGTGGCGTGATGTCGGCTCACGCCAGCCGGAGGAGCGGGAGATCAGGACGCGTCGGGCTCGTAGGCGGCGAACTCGGCATCGGTGACCGGTTCGACGCTGACGGTCGTGATCTGCTGCCAGGTCGCCCGCAGGTGCGCGTTCGAGGTCGCCGCGGCTTCGGCCTGGTCTTCGGGGACGTAGGCCGAGCGCGCCCGGTACCAGCGGCCATCGGACGCGGCGTAGACGGCGACGCCGGGCATGTCGGCGGGGATCAGCCGGGCCGCCTGGAGCGCGGCGGGGTCCATGTCGCCGAGGGTCATGTTGGCGGTCTCGGGATCGTTGACCCGGTGGCAGATCCGGCCGGATAGTTGGGCGCGCAGGGCGGTGACGCCTGGGCCGAGGTCGGAGCCGACCCGTTGCCCGCACACCAGCAGGTACAGCCCAAACGCCCGCCCGAGCTGCGCCAGCCGGATCAACTGCACGGCCGTCGCGGAGATCTCGTCCTTCTCTGACTTGTCGGCCATCAGGAACAGCTCGGCCACTTCGTCGATCAGGAGCACGACCGGCATGGGCCGCGCGTTCTCCGGGAGTTTCCAGATGTCGCGGACGCGGTGCGCCCGGCAGAGTGCCATCCGGAGTTTGATCTCGGTGACGAGCTTGCCCAGCACGGCCACGCAGTGACCGCGTTCGGTGGCGAGTTCGGTCAGCCGGGCCGCGTATGGGGTCAGTTCGACGCCGCCCTTCAGGTCGAACCCGATCAACGCGACCGGCTGTGCGGCCAGGCCGGTGATGAGCGCGTTGAGCAGGGTGGACTTGCCGGACTGGGTAGCGCCGGTGATGAGCCAGTGCGGGATCGTGGTGAAGTCGATGACCCAGGGCGTGGCGGTCTCCAGCATGCCCACCTGGACCCGCAGCAGTTCGTCTCCCGTGACGGGCGTGGTGATGCATGTGAGCGGGTCACGTACGGTGGCCTGCAAGCGGACCCGGCCCGGCTTCCAGTCCAGAATGCGGACCGCCTCAACGCGCCAGGCGTGGGCGAGGTTGTCGAGCTTGGCCCCGTAGTCGTTGGGGGTCTGGCCGTCGTCGAGCCGTACCGTCATCCGGAACCCGTTGGCCAGCGGCCGGATCCATCCCAGCCGAGGCGGAACGTCGACGGTGATCCGGCGCAGCTTGCGCGGGTGGTCGATGAGGTGGGTTGTGGCGATGGCCGCAGTGCCCAGGATGGGAAGGCCGTCGAGGGTGAACCGCCACCGCTTGCGCTTGCGGGCCAGTCCGCAACCCGTCGACACGTTGGCCCAGGTGAGATACACCGTGAGCGCCTTGTATGGGAAGCCTACCCCCAGCCAGAACGAGACCGGATGAAGCCGCTTCCACGTTGCCAGGGCGGCAACGAGAACGGTAAGGGCGCCCAGGTAAGGCGCGAGAAACAGGAGCAGGTCGGTCATACTGGTTGTCTCTCTTCGTGAGCGAAGGGAAGCCCCGGAAGCGGCGGAGCTGGCAGGCGATGAGGCCGCTCCCGGGGCGCTGATGTTCAGTTGGGTTAGGCGGTGGCGCGCGTCTGCGCCGGGACGATCGACTCGGCGCGAAAGCCGAGTCCCGCCCGTCCGTTCATCTGCCAGTAGAAGGCCGACAGCCCGACCGGGCGGACCTGGACCCCTTCCGGGATGGTCGGGAAGTTCTCGGACGGGAAGGTGACGACGATCACCGGATTGCGGCGGTCGTCGTTCGGCTTGGGCAGCAACGGGATCGTGTAGAGATCCCGGCCCTCGGCGTCCTTCTTGACCTCGCCGGTGGCACGGTCGACGATCTTCGGCTCCGGCTCACCGGCGACGGTGAAGGCCAGGGCGGACAGATCCACAGGGATGTTACGCATGGTCGAACTCCTTGAGTTGGCTATGTTGCCTAGGCAACTTCCGATGAGTTGATGTTGCCTGGGTTGGCTAGCCAAGTCAAGGATCTCGGAACAACTAGCCTAGCCAGCCTAGGTGCCCTAACCTGATTCGTATGAGTCTCGACCCAGATGACCCCCGGCCCCCGTACCAGCAGGTGGCCAACGCCCTCCGCGCGGCGATCCTCACCAAGAAGTTCGAGCCCGGCCAGAAACTCCCCTCCGGCGTCGAGCTCGCCAAGACCTACGGCGTGGCGCGAATGACGGTTCAGCAGGCCATCCGCATCCTGCGCGACGAAGGCCTCATCGTGTCCCGCCAGGGAAGCGGCGTCTACGTCCGCGAACGCACTGAACGCCCGGTCGAACTACGCCCCCACATCGAGCACGCCTTCGAAAGACCCAGCGTCGGCATCGACTTCGCGGGCTTCTCCGGCGAAACCCTCAACAGCATGCTCCAAGAACCCTTGGACAAGATCCGCATCGGACGGCTCACCCCCGAATCGATCACCATCCGCATCCTCGTCCCTGACATGACACAGCCGATGGCGCTTCCCGTCCGGGCCGAGGACGGCATCGACGACCCGGCCATTCGAGAACGCGCCCGCCGCATCCTGCGCCGCAGCGTCGGAACCATCCATGACGCCGTTCACGAGCTGGCCGACCTCGGCCTGGTGAAGTCCACGGCCGTCGAGGTACGCGCCTACCCCGGCACCCCGATGTTCAAGCTGTACGTGATCAACGCCGAACAGGTGTTCTTCGGCTTCTACCCCGTGGTTAAACACGCCGTACGGATCAAAGGCGAGCCCCAGGAGGTGTACGACGTGATGGGCAAGGATGCCGTCCTCTTCCATCACGCCATCAACGAGGACACCGGCTCGATGGCCTCACAGTTCGTTGACCAGGCGCGCATGTGGTTCGACAGCGTGTGGAACACCATCAGCTACGAGGTCGAGCTATGAACCTCAACGAACGGCTGATCGACCTGTTGGACGAGTCGAAGGCGCTGTTCCTCGACTTCGACGGCCCCGTGTGCGACATCTTCGCCGGGTTGCCGGCCCCTGTGGTGGCCGAGCGCCTCAAGTCCTTGCTCATAGGAGCGGGAGCGCAACTGCCGCCGGACGTGGCGGAATTGGACGACCCGCTCAAGGTCCTTCGCCGCACCCCAGACTTCGCGCCCGACCTCCTCGAAATGGTCGAACGCGCATTCATGATCCACGAGCTTGAAGCCGCCAAGACCGCCCGCATCACCCCAGGCGTGGATCAGGTCATCAAGGAATCGGCGGACAGCGGACGACCCGTCGTCATCGTGAGCAACAACTCCGAACCCGCCATCAAAACGGTGTGCGAACGCGCGGGCTTCGATGACAGGCTCAGCGGCATCGTGGGCCGCCCCATAGGCCACCCCCACCTGATGAAACCCCATCCGAGACCGATCCTGCTCGCCTGCGAGATCGTCAGGACCACCCCATCCGAGATCCTCCTCATCGGAGATTCGGATTTCGATATGCAGTCCGCGGCTGCGGCCGGTGCCCGTTCAATCGGCCTGGCCAAGTCACCCAACAAGGCCAAAGCCCTGAAGGCCGCCGGCGCCACTGAACTGATCAGCGACATGAACGAACTGCTCACGTCCCTCACCCAGGCGGCTGACTGGTAGCCGCACCGAACTACGCCCCTGGGCGTGGTTACAACCTCCTTTACGGGTTCAAGCCGCCGCCCTGGCGGGCGACGGCGGCGCGGCACGGCCGGACGCGGCCGGGCGTGCGGCCTCTTCGGGCCGGTCCCGGCCGCGCCGCCGCACACCGCGCCCAACCAGAACGACAGCCCGACCACAACAAAGCAAGCACCACGGCGTCCGCCAGCCCTGAGCACAGCTCGACGAGGAGCCGACAGTGCCGCCCGGCAGACAGCTGAGGTTCTCTTCTTCGCCTCCGGCGGGGGATTCCGGCACCGAGGTGATCGCCCCTGCAAAGCGCGCGGACCGTAGTGGGTGGCTGGGGCTGATCGCCTCGCCCACCGTCGCCCCAGGCAAGCCCAGCAGACCGACTCCTCCGGCTCAAGCCCAGCCCGTGCAGGCAGGACAACCAGCGCGCGAGGAAGGGCACCGGGCACAGGTACACGCAAGGCCGGGCTTGCCCCTCCGTCCCCGGCCCGCTGCCCCTCCGGGGTGGGACGACGGCGTACGAGGCGATCAGGGCTCAACCGTGCTGGCGCGCACCGGGACTCCCATCCCGCGCGCACCTGATCAGCACGAATCCAAGGTTCGAAACCAAGATCCGACCAACGCCGATAGTCAGGAAGCAGAACATGCCGAACACCCCCCATCAGACCCGGCCCGCCGAAGCGCGGGTCACCAAGCAGCCACTACTGACCTTGCCCTCGACAAGCAGGATGCTGGGCACCATCAAACTTCCCGGAATCCTCAGCGCGCCCTCCACCGCCCGCACGTTCGTCCACAGCCTGCTCACCGGCTGGGCAGACGACCGCCTCGACGACGCGATGATCCTTGTCACCGAACTGGTCTCCAACGCCGCCCGCCACTCCGACTCCGGCCGCGACCCGGACGGGACGATGACGCTCCAGGTCACCGTCGTGGACGGGTTCATCAACATCCAGGTGACCGACCAGGGCTCGGCACGCAGCGTCCCGTACCTGGTCCCCGACCCCGAGCAGCGGGAGAGCGGATTCGGGCTGCACATGGTGGACCACATCGCCTCCGAATGGGGACACGACTACGGCTACGAAGGCCGGCGCATCGTCTGGGGTGAACTGGCCCCGCCACCCGAAGACGACGACAACGCAGCCGGTCAGGCGCGGACCTGGACCGAGTTGATGTGCCAGCGCGTAGGCGACCGACTCGACCTCTACGTGAAGGCCGGGCTCATCGAACTACCTCCTGACACCTACCCGGCCCCTCCCGCCAAGCAGAGAAGGCCCCGCCAAAGCGAGCAGGCCGCACACCGCGAGCAGATCACAGAAATCCTGGTGAGCCAGATCGTCAGCGGTGAGCTCCCCGAAGGAACCCCGATCCCTACCGCCCACACTCTCATGGACACCTACGGCGTCTCGCCCTGGACGGCGATGCAGATCCACCACGCATTGAGGGAGCGCGGCCTGATCCGCAGGGTCCCGGGCCACGGCTACGTCGTCGGCGCCCCCGGCCCACCGCCCGACCCCGTACGCCCACCGGTGCGAGAACAGGTCGTCCACATCGCCGCCGTACTGATCAGAAAGATCCGACGCGGCCAGATCGCCCCCCACGCCCGCGTGGCCACCATCCCGGAACTCATGAAAGAACACGGCATATCCAAACGAACAGCCTGGGACGTACTGTGCCTGCTACGCGTCCGGGGCTACGCCTACTCCGCTACGCACACCAGAGCCGCCACCTTCGACAACTGGCCCCCCGAAGGAACATCCTTGGAGATGCTCGGCCCGCCCCCCAGCCACGTGCGCAAGTCCAGCCGCCGTAAGCCGCAACTGACACTTGTCCCCAACGCCCCGGAAACCGGAACGAACGACTGGACCGACAACGACGAACACGGCCACCACATCGAAGTCGGCACCTAGACCTTCAGCCCCATGAACTCCCTCCGCGAACGCCGATGCCCTCACGGTCGCCTCTCCCGTGATCGAGCACCGGCGTCCAGGCCCACTCTCAAGCGCGGGGCCTGTCGAACAGCGGAGGGACGGCGCGGTGGCCGAGCGTTGCCCTGTCCAACCTCGTGTCGCCGCGCCCCAATAAAATATCCACACCGCATTAAAATGGCGGAATCTCATCATCCAGCTGAAAAAAGGCGGTAAGCAATTCGTCATCGTCACTTCTGTCTACCCAGCGAACCCGCCTGATGTATTTGACCTCGTCTCCTGGCCATAAGAGCTTAAAGATCTTATCCATCCTCTGAGGTGGACGACTTCTACATATAAATATCATCCCCATCAATTGCCCCCGGGACGAAGTTTTGGCCAGTGAATAGATGTCGTGAGCTTGATGCAGTATATCGGCATTGTCGATCACTGGATTCACGATAACCAAAATGGACCTATTGTCGATTTTGTATTCAAAATCGACCCCCCGCCAACGCGACTCAGATAGTCTAGTTTCCGCCTTGTCGACATTGCGCATTATGGCGTTCTGGATATGATTCGTGTAATCACGAGCGGCCAACACTCGTGCCGCTACATCACCGGTTAAGTTCTTAATTTGCGGGTGTCCGGAAAGGCTCCAAGTCAATTCAAATCGCGGCGGCTCGGCTTCACCGAATTTTGCGTATTCCCACCCAAGTCGAATGCCTTCCACGAGAACTTCGTTGATTGCCTTCCGTCTTGCGGTTTCAGCTAGCTGTGTATTCACCAAAGTTGTAAGAGCGGGCTCAGGCCAAGAGTCATCGAACTCTTCTTCCGGCGTGTCCGCTTGTTCTGTGTCGATGATATCTTTGTCGTCGTCCTCGGAGGAAGTAACGGCTGGTTGTTGGCTAGCCTCAAGGGCCTCGTCGGCTCGGCGGAGAACTTCCTCTGCTTGATCGAACTCAACTTCCACGCCTGCGGCTCCTGCTTTTCTTATGCGTCCCACCAGGCCGCGAAGCGGTTGACGGAACACGACTGCTAAGCCCATGGCCACGATGGGCCAAATCAGGACTCGAACATAGTCGAGAACGAGGTTCCAGTTCACAAAGTCAGAGTATGTACTAGGAAGGCTGGCCTTGAGGCACATTCATCGGGCAGGTGTGCTAACCGTTAGCTGCTATGGCGGATCTTGATCTCAAGACGTTCATGATCATCCAGAAGGCAGGTGTTGGAGAGTCCCTGGAAACGGGCAAAAGCCCTGATGGGATCGAGAGAGCAAGGGAAAGCCGATCATGCCTCTACATGCGGGTCGAGTTCTCCGCCCTTCACAGCCCTTGACGAACGCTTCCCAGTCGTCTCGGGTGACGTGACTATGACTCGGGGCATGTTGGCGTCCCAGAGATGAACCTGGTTGCTCTGCCCGGCGGGGTTGTACCCGGCACGGACGACGAGGCGGTTGGTGTTGCTTTGACTGTGGACTGCCCTGGATCCTGTCGGTCCCCATCACTCGCCATCCCACTGCCGCCAGGTGCTTCCGCGCCCAGCTTTGCAGCGGGGGCAGCCTGAGAGTAGGTGCATAGCCTAGGCTTTGGCTCATGTCTCGCTATCTGGACAATCCTGCTGGGCGGCTACAGGCCATGCTTTCCGATCTTCGGGAGATTGGCCCCAACACCCCTGTTCGTCACGCCTGGGCGAAGGTGTTGGGGATCCGCGCGGACGACCTACCCGAATTCGTCCGTCGCTTCGGCTTGCTCGTTAGCCTGCCTGGGCAGATCCGTGCAGAAGTTGATGCCCTCGAAGACGTTGATCCTGACATGTTGTTACGGCATTTGCCCGACGTAGAGGCTGCGCTAGAGGAGTCTCTCGCATCACCGAACGCGGCACTTGGCAACGTCTTTGCCAAGTATGACTCGACTGCACTCTTCGCCCTGGAGGCATGCAGCGACTATCTACATCGTCGAAGAGCAGAGAGCGTCATCTCCGATGATGGCCTGAAAGAGATCGTCGAAAAGACCCGGGAACTCATCGATTACGTTCTGCAAAGCGATATTCCAGATGACCTCAAGACCTTCCTACTCACTCGCTTGAGGGAGATCGAACAGGCGGTCCAAGACATCCAGATCCGTGGTACGCAGGCCCTGGTTGACGTCCTGGAAAGGACGGCGGGAGCCTTGGCGATGAGACCAGGTCTGTATGAACGACTGAAGGTCCAGGAACCCGTATGGAGTATGTTCGCTGCTGTTCTGAGCATCATCGCTTCGATAGCACAAGTCACCGCGATCATGCTTACCCCGGGCCCTTCTTCATCTTCCGAGGAGGTCACGGGACCACCAGAAGCGCGGATCCAGTTGGTTTTGACTGGAGATGCCAATGCTGACATGGGTGAGTTGACCGCAGACGACAACGCCTGATCTTCAACTGAAGACGTGGCACCGTACGAGCATGAGAACTCCACCAGTCCGTGAACGTTTTTCATCCATATAAGACGGCCTGCTGATCACAGCATGATCGCGAACTCGGTGTTCGCCTGACGACGTAGAAAGCTCCTGGTAGACGGGTTGATCACCACAATCAGAACCGTCACAACCAGGAGCTCCGGTGCTGTTCTATCGTGCTGCCGTCGATTTGTCGCGTTCAACGCTCAACTACGTGGCCGGGCTGATCCGCAGGCGGCGCAAGGCGATCGGGTCGGTCTGGCGGCGGCTCAACCCTGGGCAACAGGCCCTTCTGGTCCTGGTCCACCTGCGCAAAGGCGAGACCTTCACCGAGCTCGGGACCGGTTTCGGGGTATCGGCGGCCACCGCGTGGCGGTATGTGGAGGAGACCGTCGCGCTGCTGTCGGCGCGCTCGCCCAAGCTCGCGGCGGCCTTACGCAAGGCCAAGCGGGACGGGCTGCACCATCTGGTGCTGGACGGCACCCTCATCCGCACCGACCGAGTGAAGGCCGACCGCCCGTACTACTCTGCCAAGCACCGGGTTCACGGCATGAACATCCAGGTCATCGCCGGTCCGGACGGCACCGTCATATGGACCTCCGGGGCGCTGCCGGGCAGCACGCACGACCTGACCGCCGCCCGTATCTGGGGCATCCTGCGCGCCCTGGACAAGGCCGGGATCATCACCCTGGCCGACAAGGGCTATCAGGGGGCGGAAGCCGAGATGGTGATCACCCCGTACAAGGGCAAGAACAAGCCCGACTCACAGAAGCGGGCCAACCGAGCGCACGCCAAGCTCCGCGGGCCGGGCGAGCGTGCGAACGCCCAGCTCAAAAGCTGGCGCATCCTCCGGAAACTCCGCTGCAGCCCCAGCAAGGCCGGCCACCTGGTCAAGGCCATCGCCGTCCTTCAAAACCATCGAGTCGCCCAAGGATGAAAAAGGCTCCGTGAAGAGTGCGCCTTGTGATTGGTCATGTCCGTTCGTTTGGCCAGTTAGGTGCGCTATGTCTACGCTCACCCGTTCGGGTACGACTCCGCTTCTCGGGTGGTGGACATCCTTTGCCACGCGGGTCCGGGTGGGATCGAGCACGAGCGCGTTCGGCAACTGCATGGGGACCCTTCGGACATAGTGGCGTCGCTGGCGGAGCCCCGACGGTGTTAAGACGTGCGCTGTTCCTCAGCGGTCGAGCATCTGAGTGACGAACTGGGTGACAACGAGGGCAGACACCGCTGGACTTGTGTGGATGTTGGCGGCCCGTTCTCGCAGCTCAGCGTATGCAAAACCTGGTACTGGCAAGCTGTGATCGTTGCTTTGCAAGCAGGATGTCAGGAGTTCGAATCTCCTAGGCTCCACCCCACGTCAAAGGCCACCTCCCTTGATCGGGAAGTGGCCTTTTCGATCTCGTACAGCAGCGATTTACAGCAACGTCTACGAATCGAGCTGATCACCGAGACGCCGAAGCGCCTTCCGCGTCTCCTCTGATGAGACCTCGCTGTAGATGTTCATCGTGACCGAGATCTGGCTGTGCCGAAGGATCTGCATAGCTACCCGTGGGTGAACATCGAGAGCGACGAGCAGGGACGCGCAGGTCTTCCGCGTCGCGTGAACGTGAACCCTTCGCACGTCAGCTTTGGCGCAGGCGTTGGCGAAGCTGCGCCGGAAGTTCGACGGCAAGTACTGATCCAAACAGCTGCTTGACCAGCCTCTACACTAGCGGCGAAGCCACGAGCGGACCTCTGCGACGAAAACGGGGGCTCCGCAGTTTTCTAGCGAGGCCAGTACGTCTTCAAGGGTCATCGAGCTATGAGGCGGCTTGCCAGTCGACGAAGCTTGTTCCCGCAACACATCGAGGATGACAGCCGGAGCTAGCTCCAGCTCATACAACAGAAACGTGTCCGGGTGCTGGACATCGATATCCCACGGCTCACAAGCAGCGCTCGGGAAGTCACGGAGATTGGAGGTAACGATCACATCAGCGTGCCCGCGAACTGCGGCAGCGAGAACATGCCGATCCTTGACATGGTTGCCCATCGAGTCCTCTAACGGTTCCCAGCCTTCCACCATGGCTTCGGGGAACGCGGCCCGCACAAAAGACAAGGTACGGTCTACGCTCAGCTCGGGAAGCCCGTTCCGTATCAGGGCTCCCCGAACTTCCGCCAGTATCCGCTCGCTCCATAAGGGCTGGTAGACGCCTGCCTCTGCGACTCGCAGAAGAGTGTCACGCAGGGCATTCGGGTACAGCACGCATGCGTCCAGCACGGCAGAGAATGGCACTAGACCAGCATAAGCCTCTCAGAATTCGTTAGCGGGCTTGTCGTACATGCCCGCACCTATAGATTCTGCGGTTAGCTCGTCTAGGAGCCGGCGCCGCTCAACACGACGCCTCTCTTTGTACGCCATGACGTCTTGCAGCTTCACTCGCCGGTGCGCCCCAGGGCGATCCGTTGCGCGCTGGTAGGGGATCTCATCGCTCTCAAGAAGCTTGACGAGAGTAGGTCGAGAAACTCCCAGCATTTCAGCGGCCTCGTAGGTTGACATGGTCATGTGCTGCGGTGCGACCGTAACGGCCAAGCCCAGCGATAGAGCTTCTGCCACCTGCAGCAAAGCCTCATAAACTGACAGTGGCAAAGGCAGCTGTGGAGAACCATCTGGACCTGTCAGGAGGGCAGGACAGTCAGCGACTGTTCGCCCTCTCTTGCGTAGCTCTGCGACTAGATCAACTATGGCAGCCTGGGTCTGAGGATCCTCTTCCGGTAGGAATGTCCTAGCGTCCGCGGCGGCCAACGACGTGTTGCCCATCCGAGTCCTCCGTCATGGCATGTACTTAGTGGAACTGTACCTCGAAACGAAACTAATGAAAACCTTCCTTGCTCAAAGGTTGTCCACCACTGCGCCAAGATCTCATGCCGGGTAGCCCTTGAGCTGGTGTTACGTGGCCAGGCAGCCTATAGACGATGTTAGCGAGTAGCCGCCAGAGTCCCCGACGTTCAGCGAGCGGGGGTGGCCATGCGATCAAGGCCGCCGACCCTGACGACTCCAGCTGGCAAAACCGATCAAGGCATCACGGCAGCACTTGATGCACTTGGTCTGGGCAGGCTTACGAACGGTCGCCGATTGCTACAATATTGTCACAATTTGGTTCAGAATCGGCTTTCATCGAGTTCACCGCGCTACGCTCCGTGACAACGTGTTGTCCAGCATAGCGACGGAGCGTAGCGCGGTGAACTCGGTGTAGATTGGGATCATCTTCACCCTGTGTGATACCAGGCAGGTAGCCTGTAGAGGGTCACGAGCATTGCAGTTGCGTTCTCGGCGCCTGCTAGTAGCAGGAGCACACTCGCTTCACGTCGTATCAGCTGGACGCCTGACGGGCACCGCCAATCACTTCCGTACAGCAGCTAAGTACAGCAACAGGGCCGCACAACACTTCACATCGGCCGTGCCGGCAGAGGTGTGGGAAGTCGCCTACGACGCCGACGGAGGCGTCCGGGACGGGGCGTGGGTGGCGGAGCTGACCGGACTGCTCGATTTGACCGGCTGGCCGAAGGGGATGCGGGTCATCGTCCG
>NZ_JAHCST010000031.1 GCF_018476525.1 Acrocarpospora catenulata | reverse complement strand
TCTACCAGAGCGTAGGAGGGAAGACACAGGCTCCCCGGCGGCCGAGCCCGCCGATCCGGAGGATCGGCCAATTTCACAGAAAGGAGCTGCCATGGCTACACGCGCTCCGGAACGCCAGGCCGCACCGCCCCCACAGCAGCCCGGGAAGAGGCGCCGGTTTGACGGCCGCCAATGGCGCCACCAGGTCGACGTCAAAGGCTCGCCGTATGCCTACGTCGCTCCGTTCTTTCTGCTGTTCTGCGCTTTCGGGCTGTTCCCGGTGTTCTACACGGCCTGGGTCAGCCTGCACGAGTGGACGCTGCTCAAGGACGACCACACGTTCATCGGGCTGGACAACTTCCGGGAGGTGGTCCAGGACGAGTACTTCTGGAACGCCACCTTCAACACCCTGTCGATCGGGTTCCTGTCCACCGCCCCGCAGCTGCTGCTGGCCATCTGGCTGGCCCACGTGCTCAACCGCCCGCTGCGCGCCCAGACGTTCTTCCGGGTCACCCTGCTGATCCCCAACGTGACCAGCGTGGTGGCCGTGGTGGTCATCTTCGGGCAGATCTTCGGCCGGGACTTCGGCCTGGTCAACTGGGTGCTCTCCTGGTTCGGCGCGGGCGAGATCGACTGGCGGGCCGGGACCGGCACCTCGCACATCGCCATCTCGACCATGATCATGTGGCGGTGGACGGGGTACAACGCGCTGATCCTGCTGGCCGCCATGCAGGCCGTACCGAGGGAACTGTACGAGGCCGCCACCATCGACGGCGCGAGCAGCTTCACCCAGCTGCGCAAGGTGACCATCCCGATGATCCGGCCCACCATCATCTTCGTGGTCATCACCTCGACCATCGGCGCCATGCAGATCTTCGCCGAGCCGCTGTTGTTCGGCGCCTACAGCCTCACCGGCGGCGCGGACCGGCAGTCCCAGACGCTGGCGCTGTACATCTACGAGAACTTCACCCGGCTGGACTTCGGCTACGCCTCGGCCATCTCCTGGATGATGTTCCTGTTCATCGTCGTGATCGCCGCCGTCAACTACTTCCTCACCAGCAGAACTAAGGGGGATCTGCGATGAGCGGCGCCCGCACCGGCAAGGGCATGCGGCTGACCTACCTGACGCTGTCCGCGGTGGCCTTCTTCACCGTGATTCCGCTCTACTACAGCGTGGTGGTGGCCTCCAGGGACAACGCGGCGCTGGCCCAGGTGCCGCCGCCGCTGATCCCCGGCGGTAACTTCTTCGAGAACGTCCGCCGGGTGTTCGACACCGTCCCGTTCGGCCTGGCCATGCTCAACTCGGTCATCGTGGCGGGGTCCATCGCGGTGGCGGTGATGTTCTTCTCCACGCTCGCCGGATTCGCCTTCGCCAAGCTCAGGTTCCGGGGGCGGAACGTGCTGCTGCTGATGACGGTGGCCACCATGATGGTGCCGACGCTGCTCGGCATGATCCCGCTCTACCTGCTCATGATGAAGCTGGAGTGGACCGGCACCCTGTACGCGCTGATCGTCCCGTGCCTGGTCAACGCCTTCGGCGTGTTCTTCATGACCCAGTACCTGTCCCGCGCGCTGCCCACCGAACTGCTGGAGGCGGGCCGGGTGGACGGCTGCACCACCTGGGGCCTGGTCTGGCACGTGGTCTTCCCGGCCGCCCGCCCGGCCGCCGCCGTGCTCGGCATGCTCACGTTCATGAACGCGTGGAACGACTACATGTGGCCGCTGCTCGTGCTCACCCCGGAGAACCCGACTGTCCAGGTGGCGCTGTCCACCCTGTCGGCCGGCTATGTGAACGACTACGTCATGGGGCTGGCCGGCACGGCGCTCGGCACGCTCCCGCTGGTGTTCGTCTTCGCCCTGCTCGGCAAACAAATCATCGGAGGAATCATGCAGGGAGCTGTCAAGGGATGACGTCGACCATCGAGACTCGGGGGCTCGCTCGGACCGGTTCCGTCACCTTCCCCGACGGCTTCATCTGGGGCGCCGCGACCGCGTCCTACCAGATCGAGGGCGCCGCCCGGGAGGACGGCCGGGGCCCGTCGATCTGGGACACCTTCGCCCGCACACCCGGCCGGGTGGCCTCCGGGCACACCGGGGACGTGGCCTGCGACCACTACCACCGGTTCCGGGAGGACGTCGGGCTGATGGCCGGGCTCGGGCTGGCCGTCTACCGGTTCTCCACGGCCTGGCCGCGCGTCGTGCCGGACGGCTCGGGGCCGGTCAACCCGCGCGGTCTCGACTTCTACGACGCGCTGGTGGACGAGCTGCTCGGGGCCGGGATCACGCCGTACGTGACGCTGTACCACTGGGATCTGCCGCAGACGCTGGAGGATCGGGGCGGGTGGGCCAACCGGGACACCGCCTACCGGTTCGCCGACTACGCGCAGGCCGTACACGGACGGCTGGGGGACCGGGTGACCACCTGGACCACCCTGAACGAGCCGTGGGTGTCGGCGTTCCTCGGCTACTGCAGCGGCGTGCACGCGCCGGGGCGGACCTCGCCCAGGGACGCCTTCCTGGCCGCCCACCACCTGCTGCTGGCGCACGGCCTGGCCGCGCAGGTCCTGACCGGGGAGCTGGCGCTCACCCTCAACCTGGCGCCGGTGGTCACCCCGGCCCAGGCCCTGGACCCCGCGCTGGAGCTCCGTCCCGAGGACGCCGAGGCGGTGCACCGGATCGACGCGCTGCTCAACCGGCAGTTCATCGACCCGGCCCTGCGCGGCGGCTACCCCGCCGAGGTGCTGGAGATCGTCGAACGGCACGGCGGCCTCGGGCACATCCGGGACGGCGACCTGGAGATCATCAAGCAGCCCGTCGACCTGCTCGGGATCAACTACTACAACCCGTGCATCGTCGAGGCCGCCCCCGGCGAGTCCGCCCACCCGGCCTACCCGGGCTCGGAGGGCATCCGCTTCGCCAGCCTGGACGTGCCCTCCACCGCGATGGGCTGGCCGATCATCCCCTCCGGCCTGTCCACCCTGCTGGTACGGCTCAGCCGGGACTACCCGGAGGTGGGCCTGATCGTCACCGAGAACGGCGCCGCCTTCGAGGACGCGGTGGTGGGCGACCGGGTTCCGGACGCCGACCGGGTGGCGTACCTGGACGGGCACCTGCGTGCCGCGCATGAGGCGATTTCCGCCGGTGCGGATCTGCGTGGCTACCTTGTCTGGTCCTTGCTGGACAATTTCGAGTGGGCCGAGGGGTACCACCTCCGGTTCGGCATCGTCCGCGTTGACTACGGCACGCAGCGGCGCCTGCTCAAGGACAGCGCGCTGTGGTATCGCGGGGTCATCCAGCGAAACGGAATTTAATGAAACGTCCTACCTTGGAGGCGGTGGCCGCTCGGGCCGGTGTGTCCAAGTCGACCGTCTCCCGGGTCGTGAACGGTGACACCACGGTCACCCCCGACTTCCGCGAGATGGTGCTCCGCGCGGTCAACGAGCTGGGCTACGTGCCCAACTCGGTGGCCCGCAGTCTGGTCACCCAGCGGACCAACTCGATCGCCCTGATCGTCTCCGATCCGCCGCAGGGCCTGTTCTCCGACGATCCGATGTTCTCCGCCGTGGTCCGGTCCGCCAGCCGGGCCCTGGAGGCGGCCGGCAAGCAGGTGGTGCTGATGCTGGCCGGGTCGGACGAGAGCAGGCTCCGGGTGCAGGAGTACATCGCGGCCGGGCACGTGGACGGGGTCATGCTGGTGTCCTTCTACGGCGCCGACCCGTTGCCGGCCGCGCTGATCCGGATGGGGCTGCCGATCGCGTCGTTCGGGCGGCCGGTGTCGGCGCCGAGCATGCCGTACGTGGACAACGACAACCACGACGGGGCGGTGCGGGCGGTGCGGCATCTGCTGGAGCGGGGGCGGCGGCGGATCGCCACCATCTCCGGGCCGCTGGACATGATCGCGGCGCAGGACCGGCTCACGGGGTACCGGGACACGCTGCGGGACACCGGGCGGCGGTCCATCATCGCGGTCGGGGACTTCACCCGGGTTTCCGGGGATCAGGCCATGGTTCAACTGCTGGAGGACGATCCGGGGCTCGACGCGGTGTTCGCGGCCAACGATCTGATGGCCATCGGGGCGTTGCACGCGCTGCGCCGGGCCGGGCGGCGGGTGCCGGAGGATGTGGCGGTGGTCGGGTACGACGACATCGAGGCCGCGCTGTACACCGATCCGCCGCTCACCACCGTCCGCAGTCCGATGGCCGACCAGGCTCTGGCGGTGGTCCGCCAGTTGCTCGGGCTCTTCGACGGCGGCTCCACCGACGCGGTGATCATGCCGACCGAACTCGTTGTCAGGGAGTCCAGTTAGGTCTCACCTTGCAGTAAGCGAATTGCACCAATTCAAGCTGATAAAAGTGGATATAGACGGATTTAGTGGACGCTTGGGGGAGCGTATGTCCGTAAAGCTGGAATTGGTGGGCCTTCGGGCTGGTGAATACTCGTATCTGGACGAGCGGGGGCACGTTTACCTCGACTACACGGGGTCGGGGCTGCCTTCGCGCCACCAGCTGCGGGCGCACGCCGAGCGGGTGGCGGGAGGCTGCTTCGGCAATCCGCACTCCGAGAATCCGACCTCCCTCGCGGCGACCGCGCTGGTCGAACGGGCCCGCGCCGCGATTCTCTCCTTCTTCAACGCGCCTTCCGACGAGTATGCGGTGATCTTCACGGCCAACGCGACCGGGGCCTGCCGGTTGGTCGGCGAAGCGTATCCCTTCGGGCCCGGGACTCGGCTCGTGCTCACCAGCGACAACCACAATTCGGTCAACGGCATCCGGGAATACGCCCGCACCCGGGGCGCCGCCGTGACCACCGTGGGCCTGGTCGGTCCCGAACTCCGCGTCGACGACGGCGAACTTCTCGCCGCCCTTGATTCCCGTACGCCGGGCTTACTCGCCTTTCCCGCGCAGAGCAATTTCACCGGCGTACGGCATCCGCTCCGCTGGGTCGCCGAAGCCCGGGACCGGGGGTACGACGTGCTGTTGGACGCCGCCGCCTTCGTGCCCACCAACCGCCTCGACCTCAGCGTGGTCCAGCCCGACTTCGTACCCGTGAGCTGGTACAAGGTCTTCGGCTACCCCACGGGGGTCGGCTGTCTGATCGCCCGGCGGGAGGCGCTTGCCCGGCTGGTACGCCCGTGGTTCGCGGGTGGCACCATCAAGGCCGTCAGCGCTCTCGGCAACTGGCACGTTCTCAACGAGGACGAGACCGCCTTCGAGGACGGCACCCTCAACTTCCACTCCATCCCCGACGTCGAGGTCGGGCTGTCCTGGATCGCCGCCATCGGCATCGAGGCCATCCACTCCCATGTCACCGCCCTCACCGGCGCCCTGCTGACCCGCCTTCAGGCCCTGCGCCACCGCAACGGCGTCCCGTTCGTGCAGTTGTACGGACCGGCCACCATGCGGGACCGGGGGGCGACCGTGGCCTTCAACTTTCGCACCCCCTCCGGTGACGTGGTCGACGAACGCGAGGTCGCCCGCGCCGCCTCCGCCGCCGGGATCTCCCTGCGCACCGGCTGCTTCTGCAACCCCGGCGCCGGCGAACGCGCCTTCTCCATCGACGAGGACCTCCTGGCCGGCCCGTACTTCCATGCCGACCTCACCCTCGACGACTACCTCCACGCCCTCGGCCTCCCCAGCGGCGGCGCCATCCGGGTCTCCCTGGGCCTGGCGTCCAACCTCACCGACATCGACCGCTTCCTCGACTTCGCAACGACCACCTACCTCAACCGCGAACCGGACTACGCGGGCCTGGCCCCCCGCCTGAGGTGCTGAGTTCCGTCACGCACTCTCTGGGGAAGGCGATTCTTCCGGGTAGCGGGGTAGACGCAACACGAAGCGTGCGCCCCGGTCGCTGTCCTCGACGCGCAGGCTGCCTCCGTAGCCCTCGGCGATCTGCCGGGCGATGGCCAAGCCCAGCCCGGTGCCACGGGAATGGCTGGGGTTCAGGCGGGCGAACCGCTGAAACGCCAGTTCCCGCTTGTCCGGATCGATCCCCGGCCCGTCGTCGGCCACCTCCAGCACCGCGAGCCCGTGCGGGAAGCGCTCGTCCGCATGCTCCTGACCGGTTTCCTCAACGGTGATCGTGATCGTGGTCCGCGCGTACCGCTCGGCGTTGTCCACCAGGTTGGTCAGCAGTCGCGCCAGGCGCAGCCGCTCACCCCGTACCACCACGCCGGGTCGCAGGTGGCAGACGATTGCCTTGGCTCCCTGGTGGCGCCTGTCGCACTCCTGCCGCACCAGTTCGGCCAGGTCGACCATCTCGCCGGAGGGCGGCGGCCCGGCATCCAGCCGGGCGAGGGTGAGCAGGTCGTACACGATCGACTCCAGCCGGTCCAAGCTGGCCAGGATCGTATTCCCCAGAGCGGGCACGCTGGTCTCCCCTGGCGCCATCAGGGCGTCCTCCACCTCCGCCCGCATGGCGGTGATGGGACTCTTCAGGTCATGGGAGGCATCGGAGGCGAAGTGGCGCTGCTGCTCCATCGCCCCCTCCAGGCGGGTCAGCGTGAGGTTGATGCTTTCGGCCAGTGCGTGAATCTCATCGCGCGCCAGTGGGGCGGGCACGCGGCGGCCGGGGCTGGATGCGTTGATCTCATTCAGTTCCGTGCGGATCGCGCGCACCGGGCGAAGGGAGGCGGTGACGATCCGGTGGCCGAGGTAGGTGACGCTCGCGGCCAGCGCGATTGCGCATCCGGCGATCAGGGCGGCCAGTTCGGTGTCGGTCCATGGGGGAATGGCGGGCGCGGCGGTGTAGATGGTCCAGAGGCCCTCCGGCCGTTTCGCCGACTGCGCCACCACTATGTCGCACCGGCCGGCGCCGAAGGTGCCCCCGCACACGACCGCTTCCTCGCTGGCCTGGGCACCGGGAGGGAAGGACGCCATGGGCGGCTTGCCACGCATCGGCTCGGTGGACTCCACCACGTGCCGATCCTGGTCGAGGATCTGGATGTCGGGAACGCGAGCGGTGTGAGCCAGGTTGCCTGAGCGCAGGATGTCCTGCTGATGCTGCTCGACCTTTGTCGCCACGCGGCCGCCGGTATCGCGAATGTCCTCAAGGAGTGAACTGGAGGCGAAGCGGTAGATGGCGATCAACAGAACAGTGGCCAGCAACACGGACAGAATCGCGGCTACGGCGCCGGTGAAGAGCGTGATGCGGGCAGTGATTGAGTTGCGGTGATTCGTGGTCATTCCTTCCTGCTCCGTTTGGGGCGGGGCTGGGGGAATGTCGCGATCTTTCCGGGCGACGTGCGTATGGACGCCATGAACCGCTCACAAAGCACCTTACCCGGGCATACCTGCTGGTCACACCGTGGTTCCCGGCGATCAGATCACGCTCCTCGTCCAGGATCGTCCGGTGCTCGACTAGCGGCGTAACGCCCACTCGACCGCTGGGCAGCGGTTCATGACGACGTCCAGTCCGGCTGCTTCCGCGCGGCGGGCGGCTGGTTCGTCTATGACGTTCAGGGGGAGCCAGACGGCTCCGGCGTTGGTGGCTATGGCCTGGTCGACGGCTTCGCCTGCGAACTTGGCGTGCCGGTAGATGGCTACGACGTCCACCGGGAACGGGATTTCGGCGAGGGTCGCGTAGCCCTGTTCGCCGAGGACGGTTTCCGCTGCCGGGTGTACTGGGATGATCGTCTTGCCCCTGGCCTGGAGCATCTGGGCCTGGACGTATGCCGTGCGGTCCGGGTTGTTAGCCAGGCCGACGAAGGCCCAGGTGCGGGTCTCGTGCAAGAGCCGCTTGATGACGGCGATGTCGGCGAAACGGTCGTCCATGTGGGCAGTAACGCCCGTCATGTCATGAATCTTCCTGTTCTTTGGCCTGCGTTTGCCGGGAACAAACGTATACCCCCCTGGGGTTTATGCGGGTGTTCGCAGGTCATCGGGGGGATCTTTCCGAGGGAGGCTCTATGGATCACGACGGGCACGCTGGAGAGCATGCGATGCATGGTGTCGACAACGATCAAGGCGGCCGCAGTTCCCGTGAAGGGCATGCCGTCATACATGCTGACGTTGCCGAGCACGATGCCCATGACAAGCACGCTGGGCATGGCGCAAGTAGTTCCCATGACAGGCACGCTGGGCATGGCGCGAGTGGTTCCCATGACAGGCACGCCGGGCATGGTGCGCATGGTGAGGTTTTCCGGCGGAAGTTCTGGCTGAGCCTTCTGTTGTCGGTGCCTGTGGTCGGGTTGAGCCCGATGTTCGCTGACCTGTTGGGCTATCGGGTGCCGCATCTGCCGCTGGTGGCTTGGATTCCCCCGGTTCTCGGGACCGTGGTGTTCTTCTACGGCGGCGGCCCCTTCCTGAGCGGCGCACGCCATGAGCTCCGGCAGCGGCAGCCCGGCATGATGCTGCTGATCTCGCTGGCCATCACGGTGGCGTTCCTGGCCTCGCTGGCCGCCACGTTCGGGATCGCCTCCCACGGACTGGACTTCTGGTGGGAACTCGTCCTCCTGGTCGACATCATGTTGCTCGGCCACTGGCTGGAGATGCGCGCCCTCGGCGCGAGCGCCGGAGCGTTGCAGGCGCTCGCCGCGCTTCTCCCGGACGAGGCCGAACGTATTGTGGACGACGAGCCGGAGAAGGTCCCGGTGGGCGCGCTCCGCGTGGGCGACACCGTCCTGGTCAGGGCAGGCGGCCGGGTGCCCGCGGACGGCACGATCGTCTCGGGCTCGGCCGACTTCGACGAATCCATGATCACCGGCGAGTCCCGGCCGGTGACCCGCGACCCCGGAGAGAGGGTCGTGGCCGGCACGGTGGCCACCGACAATTCCGTACGGCTTGAGGTAACCGCCGTGGGCGAGGAAACGGCACTGGCGGGCATCCAGCGCATGGTCGCCGATGCGCAGGAGTCCAGATCGCGGGCCCAGGACCTGGCCGACAGAGCGGCGGCCCTGCTGTTCTACTACGCCACGGCCGCCGCGCTGATCACCGTGATCGCCTGGACCCTGCTGGGAGACGGAGGTTCCGCCGTCGAACGTACGGTGACCGTGCTCGTGATCGCCTGCCCCCACGCCCTGGGCCTGGCCATCCCCCTCGTGGTCGCGATCTCCACCGAACTGTCCGCCCGCCAGGGCATCCTGATCAAGAACCGCCACGCCCTGGAACGCATGCGCGACGTGCAGACGGTCCTGTTCGACAAGACCGGCACCCTGACCGAGGGCGAGCCCGCCGTCACCGCGATGGCCCCTGCCCCCGGCTGGTCCGAGGAGAAGCTCCTCGCCCTCGCCGGAGCCGCCGAATCCGACAGCGAACACCCACTCGCCCGCGCCATCGTCGGCAGCGCCCGCGACCGCGGCCCGCTCCCCGCCGCGTCCGCCTTCCAGGCCCTACCCGGCCGCGGTGTCCGCGCCACCGTGGACGGCAGAGCCGTCGAAGTCGGCGGCCCTGCCCTGCTCCGCGCCGCCAACACCACCGTCCCGCCCGAAATCTCCGAAGCGACGGCGGACTGGTCGACTCGCGGGGCCTCCATCCTCCACGTCCTCGTAGACGGTGAGGTGGCCGGAGCCCTCGCGCTGGAGGACGCGATCCGTCCCGAATCCCGCCAGGCCGTCGCCGACCTGCACGCCGCCGGCCTCCAGGTCGCCATGATCACCGGCGACGCCCGCCAGGTCGCAGAGATCGTCGCCGCCGAACTCCACATCGACGAGGTCTTCGCCGAGGTCCTCCCTCAGGACAAGGACGCCAAGGTCGCCGACCTCCAGTCCCGGGGCCGCAAGGTCGCCATGGTCGGCGACGGCGTCAACGACGCCCCCGCCCTGGCCCGTGCCGACGTCGGCATCGCCATCGGCGCCGGCAGCGACGTGGCCGCCCAGTCCGCCGACGTCATCCTCGCCACCGACGACCCCCGTGCCGTCCTCGGCGTACGCACCCTCTCCCGCGCCGTCTACCGCAAGATGGTGGAGAACCTCCTCTGGGCCGCCGGCTACAACATCGTCACGGTCCCGCTGGCGGCAGGCGCCCTGGCCTGGGCCGGCATCACCCTCCCCATGGAGGTCGGCGCCATCCTGATGAGCCTCTCCACCATCCTGGTCGCCCTCAACGCCCAAACCCTCCGCCGCCTGAACCTCCGCCCAGACTGACGCCTCACCGCCGCACCACGTCACTCGTCAGTCAGTACGGACTCGCCGACGAGGCCGCGTAGCCGGTCGTTGGCGCGTTCGAGCACGGTGATCGCGATCTCGCGCTGTTCGTCGCTCACCTCGCCCACCGCCTCTTCCGCCAGTTCCGCCCAGGCGCGTTCGATTCCGGGCACGAGTTGCCGGCCCGCGTTCGTGACCACGATGCGTACCTGGCGGCGATCCGTGGCGACCGGTTCCCGCCGGAACCACCCGCCGGCTTCCAGCCGCGCGAGGCTGCGGGTGGCGGTGGGCGGCTCGATGCCGATCCTGGCCGCCAGCTCGGAGACCGTCATGCCGTCCGGCCGCTGGGCCAGGAGCCACAGCAGCACGTCCTGCCCGGGATGCAGGCCGAGCGCCGCCAGCTTGCGCGCCTTCGCGGCACGGTAGAGCTGGCCCATCTTGTTCAGCGCTCGGTTGACGCGCATCACCTCGTCGGCATCCACACGCTCATCGTACGGTTATATAGTCGGCTAATAGATAGCCGACTAACTATATGGAGGAGTGATGGACCTCGGACTTGACGGCAAGGTCGTCCTGGTCACCGGAGCGTCCGGCGACATCGGCCGCGCCATCGCCGACACGATGGCCTCGGAAGGGGCGCTGGTCGCGGCGGGCTGGCACCGCAAGCAGGCGGGGGCCCGCACCCTGGTAGACGCGATCATCCAGGCGGGCGGAAAGGCGCTGGAGACACAGATCGACCAACATGACCAGGAGTCGATCCAGGCGGCGGTGCACCAGGTGGAACGCGAGCTCGGCCCCATCGCCGTCCTGGTCGCCAACGCGGTCTCCTGGCCGCCGAGGGCGCCGGACACCTGGGACATCCTGACCGACAGTTTCATCGCGAACGCGACCGGAACGCTGTCGTTGATCGACTCGGTACTCCCCGGCATGAGGAGCGCCGGGTGGGGGCGCCTGGTCCTGATCTCGTCCGACGTGGTCGACCAGCCGATGCCCGCCGCCATGGCCTACCCGGCCGCCAAGGGCGCGCTGGAGACGGCCGCGAAGGTGCTCGCCGTCCGCGAAGCCCGGCACGGCATCCTGACCAACGTCGTCCGACCAGGCTTCACCCTGACCGATCGCGCGCTGAACACGCCCGGATTCGGGCAGTCCGTCATCGACGCCGAAGCAGCGAAGACGCCGACCCACCGCATCTGCACTCCGGAGGACGTCGCCTCCGCAGTCGCCTACCTGGGCTCAGCCGCCAACGGCCACGTCAACGGCGAAACCCTCTCCGTCGCAGGCGGCCGACAACTCACCCGCTGACCCTGGTTCATTGGGCCATCCCGTACGCCAGGTCATGGCCCGTATCTGATTTCGGGACGCAGGTCACCCGGGCCGGCCGCTCCGGCGCGGGCTTGTGTTGTCCGCGCCGGAGGGCGGTGGGGGTCAGCAGGTGAGGGGGTTGGCGGAGAGGGCTACGTCGTCGTACCAGAGGGTGTCGGTTTCTGAGCCGTAGCTTTCCCAGCCGAGGCGGAACGTGGTCGGGCGTGGGGGTGTGGGGCGGCGGAGCCACTGGCTGTCGATGTCGGTGGTGGGGGTGGCGTCGAGGTGGAGGCCGGGGACTTCGACGTCGTCGAGGTAGGTGGACATGGCCGGGCGGGTGGTGTCGATCTGGAAGCGCAGGCAGGTCCAGCGGTTGGTGGGCAGGGGGTGGCTCTGGGCTATGCCGTTGGGGCTCTGTTCGGGGAGGGTGGCGTCGTCTATCTCACGGTTCCACTGGAGGGCGCCGCCCTGGCCGCCGATGCGGAGGTCGCGACCGCTCGCGGCCGAGTCGGCCATGGTGATCATCGTGACGTGGTTGGCGGGGAGGGCGGTGGTGTGACGGATCCACATCCTGCCGTAGACGACCGGGCCGACCGTGGAGACGTTGGCCGTGGTGGCGGCGAAGATGTGGTTGCAGTAGTTGCCGCCGCCGCTGATGCGGAGCGACTTGCCGCCGGAGTGGGCCATCGTGGAGTCGATCGTGGCGGTGCCGGTGCCCTGGCAGTTGGGAGCGACTACCTGCCAGCCGTTGCCGGGAGTGGTACCCGTCTGATCCTCGAAGCCCGTGCAGACGACGGCGCCGGCGCAGCCTACGGGTGGGCTCGCGCTGGGGGATGGGCTGGGTGAGGGACTGGGTGAGGGACTGGGGGATGGGCTTGGCGAGGGGCTCGGGCTGGGGCTGGGCGATGGGCTGGGGGACGGGCTCGGCGAAGGCGACGGCGAGGGCGACGGCGACGGCGACGGTGAAGGGGAGGGGGTGGGGGTTGCGCTGCAGGAGGTGTTGTTGAAGGTGAAGTCGGTTGGGGTGGGGTTGGTGCCTGACCAGGTGCCCTGGAAGCCGAAGTCGGTGGCGGCGTTGGTGGCCAGGGTGCCGTTCCAGGTGGCGTTGGTGGCGGTTACGGCGGTGCCGGACTGGGTGATGACGGAGTTCCAGGCGCTGGTGACCCGCTGGCCGGCGGTGTAGGTCCAGCGCAGGGTCCAAGAGGTGACCGGGGCGCCGAGGTTGGTCACGCGGGCCGCGGTGGTGAAGCCGCCCGACCATTGGTTGACCGTGAACTCGACGCGGCAGGCGGGGGCGGCGCTGGCCGTACCGGGAACGAGGGGGATGGCGGCGGCGAGAGCGGCGACGAGCACGGCGAGGCGTCGTGCGGTGGGGCGCCAGTAGCCGAATCTCCGGGCCCGGGGAGGGGCGGGGGGACGGGCATCGAGACCGGGCATTTCGGTTCTCTCTTCCTGTCATGGAATTTCACGATATTTCGTGAAATGCGGTTGATTGCCGGGAATTCGGCAGACCAGGGGTGCGCGGGTTTTGCGGTGCGGAGGCCGAGGTCGCCGGGGGCGAAGAGGTCGCACCTTGTTGAGCGCGCGTGGCGGCCATGTCCGGCTTCTCTGGCGGGCGGACGTCTCGCGAGGCAGATGGTCACCGCGCTGACGACGACCTGTCAAAGAGCGGTCAACCCCAGGTGGGCGGCACCTCCGGGCGTAGCCGGCTTCGCTGCACGTCGAGCCCCCTGGACGCGCCATTCGCGGCAATGGTTCTTTCATTGAATGTTTCACCTGGTACGTGCCGACCGACCCCTTGGACTGTTTCTACGGGTACGCCCGAACCCCCCGATTCCATAGCCAGATAATCGGAAAAATGGACTAAACGGAGATTCGCCGAGGACCCCTCCGGCATCCCGGCCCCGTCCAGGAAAGTGACCTGGGACCCCCTCCAACACCCCAGGTCAAGCCCGCATTCACGGCGTAACCCATGATATTTGCCCATGTGGGATTGGTTGAATTTGTAACTAGGAACTCATCGGGTTATCCGTAATTCTCTCTGTTGAGGAAAGCAGGGAGATGGCCGTGGATGAGCAGTATGAGATCTATTGCCTGGTCGACCGGCTCTTTTACGACAAGCCGGACAACCGGACGATGGAACACCCCGACTTCGCGGTGGCGGGACAACCGCTCCCGGAGGGCTGGGAGCACCAGGCGACCGACACCTGGCTGCACTACGCGCCGGTCGACGTCGACCTCCCGGCACAGGGCTGGAAGATCCACGTCTCGGCCCGCCTGAACGACGCGGAACGCGCCCTGCAGACGGTCTGGGACTACTGCGTCCCCCGGGAGATCCCGTTCAAGTTCCTGCGCAGCCGCGCGGTCGTCACCATGGTCAACTCCAAGGCCGCGGCACGCGGATCGAGCGGCAAGCTGGTCACCATCTATCCCCGCGAGAGCGACCTCGAACTGGTCCTCAAGGAACTGGACGACCTGCTGCGCGGTATCGAGGGGCCGTACGTTCTGAGCGACCTCAGATACGGCGGCGGCCCGCTGTTCGTGCGATACGGAGGGTTCGTCCCCCGATACTGCACGGCGGAGAACGGCGAATCCGTGCCCGCGATCGAGGACGCGGACGGACGGCTCGTTCCCGACGTACGAGGGCCGGCGTTCAGCGTCCCCGCCTGGATGAGCCTGCCGGAGTTCCTGGAACCCCATCTGGCCGCCCGGAACGCGGTCACCACCGAAGGGCTGGACTACACGGTCGAGTCCGTCCTGCACTTCTCCAATGGCGGCGGCGTCTACCTGGCCCGCGACAGGCGTACGGACGAGCGGGTGGTGCTCAAGGAGGCCCGGCCGTACGCGGGACTGGACGCGGCGGGACGGGACGCGGTCGCGCGGCTCTGGCATGAGCGGGAGATGTTGCAGCGCCTCCAGGGTCTGGACGGCGTGCCCGGCTACCGGGACCATTTCACGCTGGGGGAGCACCACTTCCTGGTGATGGAGTTCGTGGACGGCAACCCGCTCCAGCGGCAGCTCGTCCACCGTTACCCGCTGACCAGGGCGGACTGCACCGAGCAGGACCTCGCCGAGTACACGGCCTGGGTGCTGGAGACCCTCCCGAAGGTGCATGCGCTGGTGGAGTCGGTGCACGCGCGCGGCGTGGTCTTCGGCGACCTGCACCCCAGCAACATCCTGGTCACCGGCACCGGCCGGATGGTGCTGATCGACTTCGAGGTGGCCATGCCGGTCGAGGAGCGGGGCCGCTCCAAGCTCGCGCACCCCGCGTTCCTCGCCCCGCCCGACCGGGAAGGCGTGGAGATCGACCGGTACGCCCTGGCCTGCCTGTGCTTCGGATTCTTCGCCCCACAGGCGACGATCACACTCCTGCTGGACAGGGAGAAGATCACCCAGCTGGCTGACATGATCACGCGCACCTTCCCGGTGCCCCACGAGATCATCGCCGAGGCGACCCGGACCATCCGGGGCACCGCCGAGCCCGTCGACCCTCCGGATTGGCCTTCCGGCCCCGAGGCCCTGACCAGGGCGATCCTCGCCAGCGCCACCCCGTCCCGCGACGACCGCCTCTTCCCCGGCGACATCGCCCAGTTCCGCCCCGGCGGAGGCCTCAACTTCGCCCACGGCGCCGCCGGAGTCCTGTACGCGCTGGACGCGGCCGGAGCAGGCCGCCACCCTGCCTACGAGGAGTGGCTCCTACGCCAGGCCGGACAGACCACCGGAATCCCGCCCGGTTTCTACGACGGCCTGCACGGCATCGCCCACGTCCTGCACGGATTCGGCCACACGGCGCAGGCCCTGAACCTGGTCGACGCCGCCCGCCACCTCCGCTGGGACCCCCGCGACCTCAGCCTCTACTCCGGCCTCTCCGGAATCGGCCTGACCTACCTGGACCTGGGCCTGGACGCCGACGAGATCATCCAGACCTGCGTGGACCGGCTCCCGGCGGAGGTCCCCGAGCTGAGCGGCGGCGACAATCCCCGCACCGGCCTGATGTACGGCTCCAGCGGCCCCGCCCTGCTCTTCCTGCACGCCTACGAGCACACGGGCGACCCCGCCCTGCTGGATCTGGCCGAGCGAGCGCTACGCCAGGACCTGCGCAGGTGCATCCGCACCGGCGATGGATCGCTCCAAGTCAACCAGGGCTGGCGGACCTTGCCGTACCTGGAGGAGGGCTCGGCGGGCATCGCCCTGGTGCTGGAACGCCTGCTGAAACACCGGCCGGATCCGGAACTCCAGAAGGATCTGGAAGCGCTCCGCCTGGTTACCCGGTCCCGCTTCTTCGTGCAGCCCGGCCTGTTCAACGGGCGGGCGGGCCTGATCCTCGCCGCGCGGGCAGACCGGGAACTCGTGGCGGGGCTGGACTGGCACGCCCTCCCGTACGGGAAGGACGGTCTGGCCTTCCCCGGAGACCAGTTGCTCCGGCTTTCGATGGACTTCGCCACCGGGACCGCAGGGGTGTTGTTCGCGCTCAGCGCCGCCCCGCTCCCCTTCCTACGTCCGCCAGGCGACCACACCGGCCCAGGGGCGCCCCTGAGCCCGGGCGCCGAGCGGCACCCGCACCCCCGAGCCGACGGAGGAGGTGACAAATAAATGGTTCTTCTCGACCTCCAGACCATGGAGGCGCCGGGTGGTGGCCACGGCGGCGGCGGTGGCAGCACCCTGACGCTGCTGGGCTGCCAGTCGTACACGCCCAGCAACCTGAGCCTGCTCTTGTGCCACTAGGGCACATCAAGTCCCCATAAAACAGGAAAAATCCCCCACGAAGGAGCTTGATCATGGTTCTTCTCGACCTCCAGGCGATGGACGTTCCCGGCGGCGGCCACGGCGGCGGCGGTGGCAGCACGCTCACCCTGCTGGGCTGCCAGTCCTACACGCCCAGCAACCTGAGCCTGCTTCTGTGCCACTAGCAAGACCCCGGGCCCTGAGCTGCCGCAGCTCAGGGCCCGGCCCGTCATCCGACACCCAGGGAGGGAGGTGCGCATGGACAGGCTCCTGGCCGGCACGATCCGCCACGGCGGCCCCGCCGTCGGGGTCCTCGCCGCCGCCTCGGTGCTCGGCGCCTGTCTCGCCCTCGCCCTCCCGTACGCGCTGGGCCGCACCGCCGACACCCTCGACCCCGCCTGGCTGACCACCACGGTGGCGATCGCCGCCCTGCTGCTCCTCTGCGACACCCTCGCCGTCTGGTCCGGCGCCGCGAGCGGCGCGAACGCGGCGGCCTGGCTCCGCCACCGCACCCTCCACCATCTGCTCGGCGTCGGCCCCGCGAGCACCCAGGAGGTCCCGGAGGGCGACCTGGTCACCCGTCTGGGCGTGAACGCCGAGGAGGCCGCCCGCGCCCCCGACGCCGCGATCACCGGCGCCACCCTGCTCATCCCCGCGCTCGGCGGCCTGGTCGCGCTGCTGCTCATCGACCCCTGGCTGGCGGCGGCACTGGTCGCCGGGCTGACCGTCATTCTCCTGGTGCTCCGGGCCTTTCTCCGCAGCTCCACCACGCTGGCCACCGGTTACCAGGAGGCGCAGGCCGACATCGCCGCCCGCCTGGTCGACGCCGTGGCCGGGGCGCGCACCATCGCCGCCGCCGGGACGGCCGCCACGGAGACCCGCCGGGTGCTCACCGCGCTGCCCCAGGTCCGCGCGCACGCCATGGCGCTCTGGCGGGCCCGCGCCCAGGCGGGCGTGCGGGCCGCCGTGGTGGTGCCGCTGCTGGAGGTGTGCGTGCTCGGCGTGGGCGGCCTCCGGCTGGCGGCGGGGGACCTGACCGCCGGGGAACTGTATGCCGCCGCCCGGTATGTCGTGCTGGGCGCCGGGCTCGGCTCCGCGCTCGGTTACATCGCCCAGCTGGGCCGGGCCCGCTCGGCCGCCGCCCGGCTGGCCGCGCTGCTCGACCTGTGCCCGACCCCGCACGGCGTACGGCCGCTGCCGGCCGGGCCCGGCACGCTGAGCTTCCACGACGTGCGATGCCCCGGCCTCACGGTGTCCGACCTGAAGATCCCCGGCGGCAGCTCGGTGGCCGTGGTCGGCCGCTCAGGATCGGGAAAGTCCCGGCTGGCCGCGCTGGCCGGGCGCCTCGCCGACCCCGCCGCGGGCCAGGTCCGCCTGGACGGCGTGCCGCTCGACCGGCTGTCCCGTGCCGCGCTGCGCCAGGCCATCGGCTTCGCTTTCGAACGCCCTGCTCTGGTCGGCGAGACCGTCGCCGACGCCATCGGCCCCGACTCCGGCCCGGCCGCCCGCCAGGCGGGAGCCGACGCCTTCATCCGCCGCCTGCCCCGCGGCTACGCCACCCCGCTCGCCGACGCCCCCATGTCCGGCGGGGAACGCCAGCGGATCGGCCTGGCCCGGGCGTTCGCGCACGGAGAGCGGCTGCTGGTGCTGGACGACGCCACCGCCAGCCTGGACACGGTCACCGAGCACCAGGTGGGGGCGGCCCTGGCAGCCGACCCGCGGACCCGGCTGATCGTCACCCACCGTGCCGCCATGGCCGCCCGCGCCGACCGGGTGCTCTGGTTGGAACGCGGCAGGGTCCGCGGGTACGGCGCACACGCCCGCCTCTGGGGCGACCCCGACTACCGGGCGGTCTTCCAGGGGGCGGACGAGTGAAGGTGCTCTGGGCGGCGGTGCGGCGTCAGCCGTACCAGGCGGTGCGGCTGGCCGGGTGGTCGGTGGCCGAAGTCGCGCCCTCGTGGGTGATCGGGGTGGCGCTGGCGGGGGCGATCGACGACGGGTTCGGCGCAGGGCGGCCGGGGACGGGGCTGGTCTGGGTCGGCGTGCTGGGTCTCTCGTGGGCGGTGGCGGCGGTGGGGGCGCGGCAGTCGCTGCTGGCGCTGGCCGGGATCGTGGAGCCGTTCCGCGAGGTGTTGCAGGCGGGGGCGGTACGGGACTCGCTGGCCGCCGGGCGGATCGGCACCGCGGCGGCGACCATGCAGGTGGAGGTGGCCAGGGACACCTTCGCGACCGTGCTCGGGGTGCTGCGCACCTTCGTGTTCACGGTGGCGGGCGTGGTGGTCGGCCTGGCCGCCCTGCTGCCCGCCCTGCTGGTGCTGGTGGTGCCGCCCTTCCTGGCCGGTCTCGCGCTCTTCCTGCTCGCGCTGCGGCCGCTGGCCCGGCGGCAGCGGGAGTTCCTGCTGGCCGACGAGCGTACAGCCGACGCGGTCGCGCTGACGGTCGGCGGCCTGCGGGACATCAGGGCCTGCGGCGACGAGGAGCGCGCCGCCGCCTTCGTCGGCCGCCGCGTCGACACGCAGGCGGACGCCGCCCGCGCGCTGGCCCGGGTCACCGCCTCGCGCACCCTCGCCCTCGGCCTGGGCGGCTGGGCGCCGGTGCTGCTGGTGCTGGCCTTCGGGCCGGGTCTGGGCGCCAGCTCGGGGGTGGTGGTGGGTGTGCTCGCCTACATCCTGCAATCGCTGACGCCCGCGCTGAACGGGCTGGCCGAAGGGCTCGGGGTGAGCGGGGTGCGGCTGCTGGTCACGTTGGAGCGCCTGTCGGGCGGGCGCCGGCCCTCGGCTCCGGCCCGGGTCACGCCGCCGGATCTCACCGTGGAACTGCGCGGGGCCACCTTCTCGTACGGGCGGGAGCCGGTGATCGACGGCCTGGACCTGGTGGTTCCCGAAGGGGAGTGGCTGGCGGTGGTCGGGCCAAGCGGGATCGGCAAGTCCACCCTGGCGGCCCTGGTCACCGGGCTGGCCGTGCCGGCGGAGGGGCGGGTCACGGTGGGCGGCGTGCCCGCCGACCAGGTCGACCCCCAGGCCCGGGTGCTGATCCCGCAGGAGGCGTACGTCTTCCGCGGCACCCTCTGGGAGAACCTGACCTACCTTTCGGCGGCCACCGAGGCCGGGGTCGACGCCGCCGTGCACGCGGTCGGGGCGGCGGACCTGGTCCGGAGGCTCGGCGGCTACCAGGCCGGAATCCAGGCCGACGCGCTGACCCCCGGGGAACGCCAGCTGGTCGCCCTGGCCCGCGCCTATCTCTCCCCGGCCAGGCTCACCATCCTGGACGAGGCCACCTGCCACCTCGACCCGGCGGCCGAAGCCAGGGCCGAGCACGCCTTCGCCCGGCGCGGCGGCACGCTGATCGTCATCGCCCACCGGCTGAGCTCGGCCCGCCGGGCCGGTCGCGTCCTGGTCATGGACGGCGCCACCGCCGTGCTGGGCACCCACGCCGACCTGCCGGGCCGTTCCCCCCTCTACGCCGACCTGGCCGGCCGGTGGACCCCCGACCTGGAGCATGCCTCATGAACTACCCGTACGCGCAGCGGCAGCCGATCGTCGAGGTCCGGCACGGGCACCGCATCGAGGATCCGTACCGGTGGCTGGAGGACCAGGACAGCCCCGAAACCCAGAAGTGGCTGGCCGCCCAGGAGGAGCTCTGGCGCGCCCATCCGATGCCGGAACAGGACCGGCTCCGGGCCAGGATCGCCGAACTGACCGCCACCGGCGTGGTCGGGCCCCCGATCTGGCGCGGCGGGCGCCGCTTCCGCGTCCGCCGCGACCCCGGCCAGGAGCATCCCGTCCTGTACGCCGACGACCGCCCCCTCCTCGACCCGATGGCCCTGGACCCGGCCGGAACCACCGTGCTCGACGCCTGGCACCCGTCGCCGGACGGCACGCTGGTGGCCGTACAGCTCTCCCGCCGCGGCACGGAACGCGGCGAGCTCTACGTCATGGACGCCGTGACCGGGCAACTCGTGGACGGCCCCGCCGGGGAGTGCCGCCACTCGCCGGTGGCCTGGCTGCCGTCCGGCGACGGGTTCTACTACATCCGCGACGGGCAGGCCCGTCTGCGCCGGCTGGGCGGCGAGGACCTCCCGATCGCCGCGGCCGACGGTCTTGCGCTCAGCGCGGACGGCCGCTGGCTGACCCTCGCCAGCCACCAGGAGGGCGTGCGCATTGGGGACATGTCCACCTCGGCGTGGCAGCAGGTGGCGCCCCCGGGCAGCCGTACGGTCGCCAACGTCGGCCCCGACGGCCGGCTCTACCTCGCCACCACCCACCAGGCCCCGCACGGGCGGCTCTGCGTCGCCGACCCCGCCCGCCCCGGCGAGTGGACCGACCTGGTGCCCGAGGACCTGGAGGCGGTGCTGGCCGACTTCGCCCTGCTCGACGGCGCCCTGCTGGTGACCAGGATCCGCCACGCGGTGAGTGAGATCACCGTCCACGATCCCGTGACCGGGAAGCGAGGGGGGACCATAAAGCTTCCCGGTCACGGCACCACCGGACGCATGACCACCAGCGGCCACGAAGCCTGGTTCACCTACACCGACTACGTCACCCCGGAGAGCGTCTACCGCTACGACGCCAGAACCGGCGCGACCACCCTCTGGGAGGCCGCGCCCGGCGTCGCCGACCTCCCTGAGATCGAGTCACACCAGCTGGTCTGCCCGTCCTTCGACGGCACCCCCGTCCGCGTGGTGGTGCTCGCCACCCCCGGCGACGGCCCCCGCCCCTGCGTGCTCTACGGCTACGGCGGCTTCGGCGTGCCGCTCACCCCCACCTACTCCAGTTACGTCCTGCCCTGGCTGGAATCCGGGGGCGTCTTCGCCTTCGCCCAGGTACGCGGCGGCGGTGAGGAAGGCGAAGCCTGGCACCGGGCGGGCATGCTGGACCGCAAGCAGAACGTCTTCGACGACTTCGCCGCGGTCGCCAAGGCCCTGGTCGCCAAGGGCTGGACCACGCGGGACCGGCTCGGCCTCTGCGGGGAGTCCAACGGCGGCCTGCTGGTCGGCGCCCTGCTCACCCAGCATCCCGACCTGTTCGCCGCCGCCGTCTGCAGCGCGCCCGTGCTCGACATGGCCCGCTACGAACGCTCCGGCCTCGGCCCGCGCTGGCGCGCCGAGTACGGCTCCGCCGACGACGCCGAAGCCCTGGCCTGGCTGCTGGGTTACTCCCCGTACCACCACGTCCGTGCGGGGGTGGACTATCCCGCCACCCTGTTCACGGTCTTCGGCGGCGACACCCGGGTGGATCCGCTGCACGCCCGGAAAATGTGCGCCGCCCTGCAGTTCGCGACTTCCGGCCCCCTGGAGTCGCGTCCGATCCTGCTCCGCCATGAACCCGAGGTGGGCCATGGCGCTCGCTCGGCCGGCCGGTCAGTGGAACTGGCCGCTGACATGCTGGCCTTCTTACGGTCGGTGCTCACGCGCTCATAGGGCTGGCCATCTCGAACCACACCTTGTTTCGGCCCGCCTCTCGGACCATCCCCCAGCGCTCGGAGAGCGCGTCCAGCAGGGGCAGGCCCCGCCCGCTCTGCCCGTTCGGCACCGAGTGCCCGGCGCACGGCGGGTTGGCCGAGCCCTCGTCCTGCACGCAGACCCGGATCCGGCCGTGCGGGAAGGTCACCGTGACAGTGAACTCGCCGCCCTCGCCGGACCGGGAGTGCACCACCGCGTTGGTGGCGATCTCGCTGGTCAGCAGCACGCAGTCGTCGTGCAGGGGGTGGTCGCGGCCGAGCATGGCCGAGACCATGCGCCGCGCTTTCACGATCTGGTCCCGTCCGCCGGACAGCCGCGCCACATTGCCGATGCTCTCCACGGGGTCATTGTCGATGGTGGCCGTGGACCCCATTTCGTACTGGTTCATAAAGCCCTCCTCTGGCCGCGATCTGAAGACGCATGGCTGAGGGTCGCGAGATGTCGCGAAATGGTAGGAGTTGGCTTCCCTGTTAGAACCATTGACTGAGGGCTGTGAAGATTGGGGACGACTGTGATCCCTGTGACGATTTCTTACTGTTTCTGACGATTTTGCGGGCAGCTGTAAGGAGGGTGGGCATGCCGGCCGGGCATCGCTCGCGGCCTGGTTGGGCTGCCATGGCGGGATGGACGGCCCCTCCTTCGGCGGCCGAGTCCAAGATCTTTTAGGCTGGATGTGCGGGTGGAGCTCCGGGTGCGTTGAGCACTGACCTTTACTAGAGTCTGGGGATCTGTCAAGAATACGTGTGGTCGTACAAGCGCCCGCTCGGTTGGAGTGGCGTGTGAAGTTAGGTAGCAGATTGACAATTTGCTATGGCAAAACCGGGGTACTGGGGTGACCGCGCTCTCCCACCTGACCTCGGAGACCCTCGCCGATCAGGCGTACGCGGCGCTCCGGCTGGCCATCGCCAACGGCGAGCTGGCCTGGGGCGAGAAGATCACTGAGCGCGGGCTGGCCACCCGGCTGGCGGTGAGCCCCACCCCGGTCCGCGAGGCCCTGCGCCGCCTGGAACAGGACCGCCTGGTCGAACGCACAGGCCCGCGTTCGCTCAGGGTGGTACGGCTCTCGCCCGAGACCCTGGCCGAGATCCGCGAGGTGGAGATCCATCTCCAGGCGCTGACCGCCAGGTTCGCGGCCCGCCACATCGACGAGGAGACACTCGCCCGCCTGGAGGCGGTGCTGGCCGAGGCCGACCACGACCGGGCCGTGCTGGCCCGCGTCCACCGCTCCGGCGGCGACCTGCCCCCGGCCACCGTGCAGCGGCTGCTGGTCACGCTCCGCCGCTTCCACGGCATCGTGGAGGAGGCGGGGGCCAACCCGGTGGTGGCCGGGCTGCTCGAACAGGCCCGGGCCTTCAGCCCCTCGATCCGGCTGGAGGCGGCGGTGGCCCAGCTCGCCTCCGAGGGCTCCGCCGGCTGGTACGAGGATCATCGCCGGCTGCTCCAGGCGCTCCGCGACCGCGACGAGGACCGGGCCGAGGAGATCGCCCGGCGGCACGGCTCACCCCCTGCGGCGGAAATCATCGGCTGAAGCCGGATTTCTGTTATCCGCCGCATTTGCTGAGGTCTCCGGTGGTAGGAGCGCACCTCTCCCTTCGGGTCGGGGGCGCTGCTTCCCCATCCCCTACCAAGGACCTCATCGACTATGAGTGAGACTGTGCGGCGGGTGCGCCGGGCGTTTCTGGGCGGGCTCTTCGCGGTCGCGATGGCCGCCCTGACCGGGCCGCTGCCCGCGCTGGCCGCCGAGACGCCGCTCTCGCAGGGCCGGCCCGCGCTCGCCTCCTCCACCGAGCGCGCGGACCTGTCCCCGGCGGCGGCCTTCGACGGCAAGACCGGGACCCGCTGGTCCAGCAAGTTCAGCGACCCGCAGTGGCTTCAGGTGGACCTGGGCCGGGCCACGGCGATCAGGCGGGTGGTGCTCAACTGGGAGCGGGCGTACGCCACCCAGTTCCAGCTCCAGGCGTCCAACGGGGGCGGCAACTGGACCACCGTCCACACCACCACGGCGGGCCGGGGCGGCGTGCAGACCATCGACGTCTCCGCCACCGCGCGCTACCTCCGGCTGTACACCACCAAGCGGGCCACGCCGTACGGCGTCTCGCTCTGGGAGTTCCAGGTCTACGGGACCGCGTCGAGCACGCCGTCCCTGACGCCCACAACACCGGCCACCACGCCGAGCACCGTGGGCAAGAAGGGCGTCGGCGTCTGGCAGGCCCCCAACGTCAGCGCGGCCCTGGCCGCCTCCGGCGCGAGCTGGTACTACACCTGGGCGGTCAACCACAACGGCGTCACCACGCCGAGCGGGACCCAGTTCGTCCCGATGATCTGGGGCGCCGCGAGCGTCACCGACCAGAACCTGGCCCAGGCCAAGGCCGCCGGGCCGTACCTGCTGGGGTTCAACGAACCGGATATGAAGGAGCAGTCCAACATGTCCGTGGAGACCGCGCTCTCGCTCTGGCCGAAGCTCATGTCCACCGGGCAGGCCCTCGGCAGCCCCGCCGTGGCCTGGGGCGGCGACCGGGCCGGCGGCTGGCTCGACCGCTTCATGTCGGGGGCCGCCGCGCGCGGCCACCGGGTGGACTTCATCACCCTGCACTGGTACGGCGGTGACTTCCGCGCGGAGGCGGCCACCGGCCAGCTGAAGTCCTACCTCCAGGCCGTGTACGACCGGTACCGCAAGCCCATCTGGCTGACCGAGTTCGCGTTGATCGACTTCTCCAACGGCGTGCGCTACCCGACCGAGGCGCAGCAGGCGGCCTTCCTCACCTCGGCCACCCAGATGCTGGCCTCGCTGCCGTACGTGCAGCGGTACGCCTGGTTCGGGCTCCCGTCCGGCGACAAGACGCCGAACACCGGCTTGTTCCGGAGCGACGGCAGCGCCACCCCCGCGGGCCGGGCCTTCCAGGCCGCTGCCCGGTAATCCCCGGAGACCGTCCGGCCGCGGGCGCCGCCGCGGCCGGACTTCCAGGGACTACTTCAGCCGGCCCACCCCGCAGTAGAACCAGGTGGGCAGCTCCCGCCCCCGGTAGGTGGCGAACATGGCGTCCTCGTCCGGCCGCCATTCGGACAGCTTCACCAGGCCGGGCGAGAGCAGGTCGAACCCGTCGAAGTACTCCTCGATCTGCTGCCGGGACCGGAGCGTGATGCTGGCGTTGGCGTTGCGGTAGACGTCCGCCCCCTGCTGGGCGTTCTGCGCGCGCTCGGCCGCCGTGACGTGGGACAGGATCAGGTAGCTGCCCGGCGCCATGGACTCCCGGAGCTGGGCGATCACCGCGCCCGGTTTGTCGTCCTCGGTGAGGAAGTGCAGCACCGAGACCAGCAGCACGACCACGGGCTGGGACATGTCGATCAGCCTGCGCAGTTCCGGGTCACCCAGGAGCTCCAGCGGGCGGCGCAGGTCGCCCCGGACGGCGACGGTGTTCGGGCTCCGGGTGAGGATGGCCCGCGCGTGCGCCAGCACCACCGGGTCGTTGTCCACGTACGCCACCGCGGCCCGCGGGTGGCGCGTGTGCACGATCTCGTGCACGTTGCCTTCGGTGGGCAGGCCGGTGCCGATGTCCAGGAACTGGCGCACGCCGCTCTCGGCCATCACGTGCCGCAGGGCGCGACGCAGGAACGCCCGGTTCTGCCTGGCCAGCTCGCGGGTCTCGGGTGCCACCTTGAACACCTGTTCGGCCGCCGCGCGGTCGGCCGCGAAATTGTCCTTGCCGCCGAGATAGTAGTTGTACATCCGGGCGGCGTTCGGCACTGTCACGTCGATACCCGACAGCTCCGAAGCCTCGTCAGACACCCCAGCCTCCCTCTACATCCGCCGAAGCCAACGAGAGCCTATTGGGTATCCCGGTGAATAAAAATAAACATCCCCGACGCACAACCGCGACTTCTCCCATGTGAGGACGCCGACTGCAAAGCCACGACCTGTCGGCGCCATCCTGTCAGATCGCCGCGCCCGTTGGGGCACGACGCGCCACCTTCGTATGCCCGGCAAAGATCGGAGGAGTCGCCCGAGCTGACTTCATGATCGATAGTAGTCGGACGGCTACCTGTGGCCACTGGGTTCCGCAGCCATAGGGCCTCTGTCGCGGTGGGCGGGGGCATCGTAGTGCTCTGTCCGACGGGAGAGGTCGGATCTGCCTCCGCGTTCGCCAGTTATTTAAGGGAAAGCTAAGAAAGCGGGACACTGGTTAATGCAGATGAAACTCGAGTTGATTCCGATTCCGGTCGCGGACGTGGATCGGGCCAAAGAGTTCTACGCGGAGAAGCTTGGTTTCACCGTCGATCCGGACCAGCGCTTCGGCGAAAACTTTCGGGTCGTACAACGGACCTCGCCGGGGTCGGCGTGGGAATTGTGGACACGCCCCCGGGTTCGGTGCAGCTAGGCCGCCGGGGCCTCGTCAGGGGCTGTCGAGCATCACCTAAATCCTGATCTGTCGGGTTCGTGGCCTGGTTGGTAGGGTGTGGGCGATGGTTCCTCCGGGGCAGTGGCACGTCACGGGGGAGATGACGTAACCGTTGGTTGGCGTGGTCGGCGCACGCGTATGAGTCGAAGGGATCGGCTTCGGTGCGCACATGTCGGCTGCGGTTCTCGGCTTTCCTCATGGCGATCGCGCTTGGCCTGGTGACCCTGGGCGTGGCCGCGCCACCGGCGGCGGCGCACGGGCAGCTGGCCCTGTCGGACCCGGCCAAGGACAGCACCGTCGACAAGCCCCGGGAGCAGCTGCTCCTGTACTTCACCGAGCAACCCGCGTCCAACGCCTTCTTCGCCGTGACCAGCCCGAGCGGCCGGCGAGTGGACCGGCAGTGGTCGCACGGCGAGCCGAAACGGCTGGACGAGCCGGTCCGCGAACTCTTCCTGATCGACGGTAAGTGGGAGCCCCGGCTCTACGAGACCGGGTTCCCCGCCCAGGTCCCGGTGGCCCACTGGCCCGAGCAGGGCACCTACACCGTCCAGTACGTCTCCCGCGCCTCCGACGGCGAGCTGGTCAAGGGCGAGCTCAAGTTCAACTACACCGGCGCCATGACCAAGCCCCCGAGCGACTGGGAGCCGCCGAGCGACGCGCCGGACCCCGCCCTGCTCGTGGAGCCCGGCCAGACGTCCACGGACCCGTACAACGCTCCGGTGCAGGGACCCCAGATGCCCGTGCCGAGCTCGATGTTCTCCCCGGCGCCCGCCGCGGCCGCGGAGTCCGGCGGCGGCATCGTGGTCTGGCTGATCCCGGCCGTGCTCGTGGTCGGGGTCGTCGGCCTGCTGGTCGGCACCGCCCGCCGCCCGGCCAAGCAGCCTCCCGCCACGAAGAAGACCCCAGCAAAGAAATCCACCTCCGCCAGGAAATCACCCTCTGGAGCCCGTAAATGAAGCTTTTCGCCGCGCTGCTGGCCGGTGCCGCCCTCCTCCTGACGGCCTGTGGCGCCTCCAGCGAGGCCACCACGTACTCGGGCCCGGCCAAGGAGATCACGGTGACCATCGCCAACCGTACGGTGACCCCGCCGCCGGGGCGGGTCGAGGTGGCCAAGGGGCAGCAGGTCAAGATCACCGTGACCAGTGACGTGGCCGACGAGGCGCACGTGCACGGCTACGACAAGAGCGCCGCCCTGGCGCCGGGCGCCCCCGCCACGATCGATTTCGTGGCCGACCAGGACGGGCTGTTCGAGGTGGAGACCCACGAATCGGGGCTGCAGCTGCTCCAGCTCGCGGTCCAGGATTGACGAGAAAGGCGTGATCTGGACGGCCGGGACGGGTTTCCCGTCGACAGGCATGCTGCTCGCGCACGGGGTCGGCGGACGTCAGGACCTGCCGATCCCGTTCGCCGCGGCCCTCGCGGGCGCGGTCGTCGCCCTGCTCGTTTCCTTCGCCGCGCTCGGCTACCTCTGGCGGGAACCCCGGCTGGCGGGCGTCGCCGCGTACCTGCGCCGCCCGGCCTGGCCGCTCCAGCTGGCCGGGCTGATCGCGGCCGGGTACTTCTGCGTCGGCCTGCTGTTCGGCCCCGACACCCCGGAGAACCCCACGGCCGGGGTCTTCTACGTGCTGTTCTGGGTGGGCATGGTGCCGCTCTCCCTGGTCTTCGGACCGGTCTGGCGGCACCTCAACCCGCTCCGCACCCTGCACCAGGCCGCCTGCGCGCTGCTCCGCCGTGACCCGGCCCGCGGGTGGCGGCCGCTCCCCGCCGGGGTGGGCTACTGGCCGGCCGCGGCCGGTCTGTTCGCCTTCGTCTGGCTGGAGCTGGTCGCCCCAGAACGCGCCACCCTGCCGGTCATCTCGCTGTGGCTGGCCCTGTACGCCGTGGCCATGCTGACCGGGGCCGCCGTCTACGGATCCGGCTGGTTCGACCGGGGGGACACCTTCGAGGCGTACAGCACGGTGGTCGGCAGCATGGCCCCGATCGTCCGCCAGGACGGGCGGTTCGCCTTCCGCAACCCGCTGGACGGCATGGCCGGGCTCCCGCACGCGCCCGGTCTGCCCGCGCTGATCATCGTGCTGCTCGGCTCCACCATGTACGACAGCGTCTCCAACGCCCCCGTCTGGGTGCGCGTCGTCCAGGAGAGCGGCCTGCCCGCGCCGCTGCTCGGCACGCTCGGCCTGATCGTGGTGATCGCCCTGGTCGCCGCCATCTTCCTGGTCGCCACCACCTGGGCGGCCCGGCTCGGCCAGGTCTCCCCCCGGACCGTCGCGATCGAGCTGGCCCACTCCCTGGTCCCGATCGCGGTCGGCTACCTGGTCGCGCACTACTTCACGCTCTTCCTCTTCGAGGGCCAGCGCACCCTGGCCCGGCTCTCCGACCCGCTGGACACCGGCGCCAACTGGCTGGGCACCGCGGACTGGACCCTGCAGAGCCTCGGCGCCACCCCGGCCGCCATCGCCATGCTCCAGGTCACCGTCATCGTGCTCGGCCACATCCTGGGCACCGCGCTGGCCCACGACCGCGCGCTCACCCTCTTCCCGCACCGGACCGCCGTGGCCGGCCAGGTCCCGCTGCTCACCCTCATGGTGATCTACACGGTGCTGGGGCTGTTCCTGCTGTTCGCGGCCTGACCTCAGGGGTCCCTCCGGCGCACACGCTCATTCACACGAGCGACCGGCAAGGTGAGGGTGCCGGCATTACCGGTTTCCGTATTCCGGGAGTGACCACCGCTGGAGGAGAATTGAGCCCGATGTTGACCATCCGGTTGCTCGGGCCGCCGGTCATCGAACGGGATGGCCAGCCGGTCCGCTCACCACGTGGCCGCAAAGCCTGGGCGCTGCTCAGCTATCTCCTGCTGGCCGAGCGCGCGCCGAGCAGGCGGCACCTGGCCGAACTGCTCTTCGGCGACGCGGACGACCCGCTCGGGGCGCTGCGCTGGACGCTCGCCGAGCTCCGGCGCGCGCTCGGCAAGCGCGACGTGCTCGGCGGCGACCCCATCGTCACCGCGCTGGGCGACGACGTGACCGTCGACGTCCAGCAGATCGGCCAGGACCACGCCGGCCCCGAGGCGCTCCTTGAGGTGCGGGGGGACCTGCTCGAAGGGGTGCACCTGAGCTCCAGCCTGGAGTTCGAGTCCTGGCTGCTGGTGGAGCGGCACCGGATGTCGGCCCAGATCGAGGCCCGGCTGCGGCAGACCGCCGTCACGCTGCTGGCCGTCGGCCGGGCGGCCGAGGCGGTGGCGTACGCCGCCCGCGCGGTGGCCCGCAACCCGCTGGAGGAGGGCAACCACGAGCTGCTGGTCCGGAGCCTGGCCACGACGGGCGACCGGACGGCGGCGCTCCGCCAGATCGCGGTCTGCGAGGACATCCTCCGCCGCGAGCTCGGCGTGGCGGCGTCCCCGGCGCTGCGCGAGGCGGCGAACGTGGGGCCGGACAACCCGATGGCGCCGCCGCTCAGCGGCCGGGCCGCCGCCTCCAGCCAGCTGGACGCCGGCCGGGCCGCGATCGTGGCGGGGGCGGTGGACGCCGGCCTGCAGTGCCTGCGGCGGGCCGTGTCGGAGGCGGCCCGCTGCCGGGACGCCGCGCTCCAGGGGCGGGCCCTGATCGCCCTGGGCACCGCGCTGGTGCACGCCGCCAGGGGCCGGGACGAGGAGGGCGTCGTGGCCCTGCACGAGGCCATCCAGCTGGCCACCAGGACCGGCGACCGGGCGACCGCGGTCACCGCGCACCGCGAGCTCGGGTTCGTGGAGGTGCAGGCCGGGCGGCGGAAGACCGCCGACGTCTGGCTGGCCAAGGCCCATGACCTGGCCGAGACCGACAGCGAGCTGGCCGCGCTGCTCGCCATCCGCGGGCAGAACGCCTCCGACCAGGGCGACTATCCGGCCGCCTTCGGCTACCTGGAGGAGTCGGTGGAGCGCGCCGGGCGGTGCGGCGACGCCCGCCAGCAGTCCTGGGCGCTGTCCATGGTGGGCCGGGCCCATCTGCTCAGGTCCGAGCGGAGCCAGGCCGCCGCCGCGCTGACCCGGTCCCTTGAGCTGGTGTACGAGCAGCGCTGGATGGTGTTCCTGCCCTGGCCGCAGGTGCTCAGGGCCGAGCTGGACCTGATGGCAGGGGACCTGGACGCCGCCACCGACGGCTTCGAGCAGGCCTGGGAGCTGGGCTGCCAGCTGCACGACCCGTGCTGGGAGGGCATGGCCGCCCGCGGGCTCGGCCTGCTCAACTCCGCCAGGGGTGACTACCTGGCCGCCGCCAGGTGGCAGGGGGAGGCGGCTACCCGGTGCGTCCGGGTGCCCGACCGGTACCAGTGGGTGCACGCGTACGCGCTGGACGCGGCCGTCGGCACCGCGCTGGCCCACGGCGACCACGAGCGGGCCAGGTCGACGGTGGCGTCGCTGGCCGCGCTGGCCGCCCGGTGCGACATGCGGGAGCTGGTCGTCCGGGCCCACCTGCACCGCTGGCGGCTGGGCGATCCGACCGCGCTCGGGGCGGCCCGGCTGCTCGGCTCCGACATCGACAATCCCGCGCTGGCCGCGCTGCTCCACTGATCCGGCTTCGATGTCAGCAAGACCCTGCAAGACCCGCAAGACCCGCAAGAAAGGCACCATGTGAGCACCATCGGATTTCTGGAACTGCCCGACGCCGACGCCGACGCCCGGCGCATCTTCGACGAGGACGTCGAGGATCTCGGGTTCGTGATGAACGTCTCCCGCCTGTGGGCCTACCAGCCGGCCACGATGAAGGGGCTGTTCTCGCTGATGCGGCAGGCCAGCTCGCCGCACGGGCTGGACGCCAGGTTGCGGGCCATCCTGGTGGCCGCCTGCGCCTCGGCGTTCGGCGACTCCTACTGCTCGCTCTCCTGGGGCCGCAAGCTCGCCGACGTCGCCGACGAGCGGACCGCGTCCGGCGTGCTGCGCGGCGAGGACACCGGACTGACCGAGGCCGAGCGGGCGATGGCCGGGTGGGCGCGCAAGGTCGCCCGGGACCCCAACGGGACCGGCCCGGAAGACGTGCGGGTGCTCAGGGACGCGGGCATCGACGACGACAAGATCTTCGCGATCACCGTCTTCGTGGCGCTGCGCATCGCGTTCGCCACGGTCAACGACGCGCTCGGGGTGCCGCCCGACTCGGAGTACCGGACGTACGCGCCGCGGGTGGTGCTGGACGCGGTCACCTACGGCCGTCCCTTCGCGGACGAGGACGCCGCGCGCTGACCGGCTTTTCCTTCCCCGGCTGAGGTGTTGGGGTGTAGTAAATGGGGAGGTCACGTGAGAGGTCTCCCAAATGCAGCCAACCGGCACGATTCCCCTTCAGCCGGAAGATCCACCTGAGCTCGGGCCCTATCGCCTGCTGGGGCGGCTCGGTGAGGGCGGCATGGGCACCGTGTACCTGGGCTCCTCCGCCGAGGGACGGCTGGTCGCCATCAAGGTCATCCGGAGCGGGTACGCCTCCGGGAGCTTCGCCGCCCGGTTCCACGCCGAGGTCGGCAACGCCCGCCGGGTCGCGTCGTTCTGCACCGCCCAGGTGCTGGAGGACGGGACCACGGCGGACGGCCGGCCGTACATGGTGACCGAGTACATCGCGGGCACGCCGCTGTCGGAGCAGATCAGCCGGCACGGGGCGCTGGAGCCCGGGCAACTGCACGGCGTGGCCATCGGGGTGGCGACCGCGCTCGCCGCCATTCACGTGGCCGGTCTGGTGCACCGGGACCTCAAACCGGCCAACGTGATCCTGTCCATGTCGGGGCCGCGCGTGATCGACTTCGGGATCGCGCGGGCCCTGGACGCCACGCAGGGGCCGACCCAGGCCGGGGAAGTCGTCGGCAGCCCGGGGTGGTGGGCTCCCGAGCAGGTCAGCGGGGGTGAGCTGGGGCCGTGGACGGACATCTTCGCCTGGGGCTGCCTGGTGGCCTACGCCGGGAACGGGCGGCATCCGTACGGGATGGGGGACGCCGGGCTGATGGCGGCCCGGGTGCTCAGCGGCTCCCCTGACCTGGGCGACCTGCCCGCCCCGCTGGACGATCTGGTCCGGCGGGCCACCTCGCGCGATCCCGCCCAGCGGCCCGGCGCCCAGGATCTGATGCTCGCGCTGGTGGGCGGGGGCGCCGCCACGACGGTGATCACACCGGAGCGCTCGCCGACGGCGGTGCTGCCCGCCGAAGACGCCGCATCGACCGAACTGGCCGATGTTCCCCGGCCGGCCCCATCCCGTCCTCGGCGGTGGATTCTCGCGGCGGTGCTGGCGGTGCTGGCGGTGGGGGTCACCGCCGGCGTGCTGGTGATGGTTCCCCGTGGCGGCGGCGGGTCGGCCCCCACGCCTTCGGAGTCGGCCGAGACCGCGCAGAGCTCCGAGGAGACGCCCGCGGAATCCTCCGGGACTGCGGTCGGCGTCGGCGAATGGGCGGAGATCGCGGGTTCGTCGCTCCAGGTACAGGTGACCGAGCCTCCCGACTGCAGCTACACCAACTTCAACGACACCGACACCACCCAGGGCAAGTTCTGCCTGGTCAAATGGGCGCTGCAGAACACCGGCGAGGAGGGTACGGAGGTCGGCGAGAGCGGCGCCGCGCTGGTGGACGCCGACGGCCTCGAACACGGCCCCAGCGAGCTGTCCGACTCGGTGCCCGACTGGCTGGAGCCGGGGGATCCGATCTACGGAACCCTGGTGTTCGACGTCACCGAGAACGTCACCCCCGCCGCGGTGCTGCTCGCCGATAATTTGGTACAGATCACGTTCTGAGCGGGAAACGCGTCACCCACCGTCGCTGCCAGGGTGTCTCGACGGCCCGTGGGTGGTAGTTGGCCCTGACCCAGCCGACCGCGTCCGCTGCCGGGACCCCGGCCAGCACCGCCAGACAGGCCAGCACCGTCCCGGTCCTGCCGACGCCGCCTCCGCAGGCGACCTCGACGCGGTGGCCCTGCCTGGCCCGGCGGTGGAGGTCGCCGATGGCGCGGACGGCCTGGTCAGGGTCGCGGGGGAGCCGGAAGTCGGGCCAGTCGAGCCACTCGTGGTCCCAGTCCAGGGTGGGGTCGTGCTGTTGCCGCAGGCGGGCGCTGCCCAGGTAGAGGCCGCGTTCCGGGAGATCCCCGGCCGGGAGGGGGTGGCGCAGGCCCCGGCCGCGGATCTGGGCGCCATCCGGGAGGACTATCGCGTTCTGGAGCGACATCCCCTCATCCTGGCAGTCGGATCAAGGTGGTGTCAGGCCACATGTCCGCCCGGCAGGTGGTAGATCGGGACCTCTCCGGTCCGTACCGGCTGCAGGTCAGGGCGGCGCCGCCCGTGCCGGGGACCCGGCGGCCGGGTGGAGGTGACCACCTCGGCTCTGGCCTGCGGTAAGGCCGGCGTGGACCCGGCTGAGGACACCGCGGACGACCTGGCCGATGCCATGGCCGGGGCGCAGATGTAGTTGTACAGGCCGATCAGCAGGCGCTGTACATCGGCATGGGGGCGGACCACCAGTCGGACGAACTGGCTGGTGGTGCCCAGCTTGTTGCCGCACTCCCTGGCGTAGACGCCGTGCTCCCGCAGCAGGTAGTCGCAGAGTTCCACGCCGTCCTTGCCCGGGGGCAGCTTGACCAGGATGAAGTTCCCCTGGGACGGGTAGACGGTCAGGCCGGTCAGCGACCTGAGCTGGCGGATCATGGTCTCCCGGTCGTGCGCCAGCAGTCGCAGGCTGTGCTGGTACTCCTGCGTGTACTCCTTCAACATGAACACGACAATTTCCGCGAACGAGTTGAGGTTCCACTTGGGCAGCGCCTTCCGGATTTTTCCGGCTATGGCGGGATTCGCAACCATGTAGCCGAACCGGATGCCGTGCAGCCCAAAGTTCTTCCCGAGACTCTTGAGCACGATCACGTTCGGCCGGATGGCCGCCTGGTCCGCCACGCTCGCGTACGGCTCCGCGTCCACGAACTCGATGAACGACTCGTCCACCACCACCAGATCGAGATCGGTGAGCCGATCCAGCATCCGGATCACCTCGTGCCGCGCGAGGTACCCCCCATCCGGGTTGTTCGGATTACAGATCACCGCCACCTTCGACCCGCGATCCCTGATGAACCGGATGTAACTCTCCACATCCAGCCGGAACCCCTGGGTCTCCAGCAACGGATACATGTCCACCCGCTTCCCGGTCTCCAGCGGCTGGTCCGTCCACCGCCCGAACGTCGGCACCGGCACCGCCAGGCTCTCCCGCACCAGCAGATGATCGATCCAGGTGATCAGCTCCGTCGACCCGTTCCCCATCGCCACGGTCGCCGGGTTGAGCCCCAGTGTCGCGCACAACTCCCTGGTCACCGTCTCCGCGTCGCTCGGATAGTACTTCAGCAGATCCACCAGATTCCGCTGCAGCCCCTCGAACATCTCCCCTGTCGGAAAGTACGGATTGCACGGAATACAGAAGTCCACCAGATCCTCACGCCCGCCCGCGACCCCCCGCCGAACCGCGAACAACGACGGACTGTGCGCCCCACCGCGCGACAACACAAGATCCTTAACCCCAGCCACCGCGCCCGCCTTCTCCCTGTGCTCTCCGCCGGTTGCCTAGGGGTACGCGCGGGAAGCACCATGGGTTCGACTCAACTTCGTCAGCGCCTACCCCACTTCCAAGATTCGCGTGAGCCACTTATCCATATGGGGACAAACCTGGCGAATGGCGCTGAGGCCATGATCAGCTATGGCCAGCGGCCCGTCCACCGTCTTTCGATAGGCGGGATACAGTTTGATTATCCGCTTGGACGGCGCAGTCGAAATTCCGTCGTTAACCAGCTCGGGTCCGCCGGCGGCTGCGACCACGGCGGCGAGTTCTTTCGCGAGTTCCGGCACGTCGGTAAGGGTGGCGAGTCGTTCGGCCGCGGCCAGCACCCAGGCCTCGGTCTCATGTAGTGCCAGATGGGGAAGTAGTCGGGGATTACGGCCCATTGCCTCGTGAATGGCCGCTTCGACATGGCGTACGCGATCATATGGTGACCCGGACGGGCGGGTTGCCATGCCGGGAGTATCGCCGGGCAACGCATAATAGTCAATGAGTGTGGTGACAAGATCGAATGCCGGATTGCGGAGGAGGAGTTTCAGATCATTCTCGATCTTCTTCCATAGGGAAACGCCACCCCGGCCAGGGACTTTGCCGGCCGGACGCGATGTTTTCAAGATGACCGGCTGCAGCCATATACCGCCGCCGATCTCTGGCTGAATCACGTCACGGACGATGACCTCCTCGGTCTGGCCCTCGACCAGAACGCAGACGATTCGCGTGTAGGTCACCTCGGATGAATGTTCCGTTCCGGCGTGGGGCGGCCGCCCAGCACGTTCTTCTCCCACAGGTCGGCCAACGAGTAGTGGTCCAGCCACTCCTGTAGATGATCGTGGTCGGGCCTGCGCAGCACCGTTGCCCCCTCTTCGCGCTCGGCGATCACGACATCGTTTAGCTCGAACTGGTTGAGCAGGGTTACGGACTGGGTGGCGATGACGACCTGGCAGCGGGTGGCGGCGGATCTGATCATCTCGGCCAGTTGCACGATGGCGAATGGGTGCAGCCCGAGCTCAGGCTCATCCAGGGCGAGCAAGGCCGGGGGATTGGGTTGCAGGAGCAACGTGGTCAGGCAGATGTAGCGGAGTGTTCCGTCCGAGAGTGCCTCCGCGGGAAACACCGCGTCCACGTTCTGCTGGCTCCAGCGTAGGCTGATCCGGCCGGTGGCGTTCTCGGCCAGGACGAAATCCCGGAAGAACGGGGCCATGCCCTGGACGGTTCGTCTGATCTGCTCATAGTGGTGCGGGTGATTCTCGCGCAGATATAGGAGAAACGCGGCCAGGTTCCCCGCGTCCGGCCGGAGCCTATCCTGACCCGAGGCGTAGCCCAGTTGTTTTACCGGAGCGTTCCTGCTGGTGTCCTGGAAATGGAAGACCCTGCACCCTTCCAGGATGTCGATAACGTGCCTGGCCACCTTCTTGGCGTCACCCTGGGTCTTGTGCAACAGGGATTCTGCATGGCCGCTCCCCAGCATGGCGGTCCATGGATGCTGATGTTTGGGGGCCTGAAAAGATATTTGTTCGGCTTCGAAGATCAACCTGTCGTCCGCTGCGGGAACCAGCACCGCCGCATAGCCATTCGTCAAATCATTGTTGGTGGCGGCCTGAATCTGGAGAACGATGCTGCTTGTTCCCTTGGCCCCGGCATGCAGCAAGGATTGCGCGCCCCCCCGGAGCCCGACCTCCAGACCCAGCTCACGGTCGACGATTCTGCCCAGGAGTTCCACCGCCGCGATGAAGTTGCTCTTGCCCGCGCCGTTGGCTCCGATCAGCACCGTGACGTCCCCCAGTTGAACATCGGCCTTCCGGATGGAGGTGTATCCCTCCACGCCGATGCTCCGGACCTTGCGCGTCATCCCCCTAGGGTAAGGCTTCCACGATCACGTGGGCCTTCGTCAGGGAGTACGTGGGTGAGCCGCTTCGCGCCGGCCGCACTCCCTGACTGCGGTCGGTGCGCGCGGCCCGGCCAGGGCCCGGTCGGGCGCGATATTTTTTTGGACGAGTTCTCGGGAGCATGTAGAGAACAGGGAGGCGTGCTTCTACCTACGGGTGAGAGCGTCCGGGAAGGGCGCGGGGCCGGAGGGAGCCGGAGATGAAGTACATGGTGTTGATGCAGTTTGCGGCGGCGGCGGCGGAGGAGTTTCCGCCGATCACCACCTGGGCGCCCGAAGAGGTGCGGGCGCACATCGAGTTCATGCACACCACCAACGAGAAGCTGGTCGCCTCCGGGGAGTTCGTGGAGGCGCAGGGGCTGGCCATGCCGGAGCAGGCGAAGATCGTCCGGGCGGGGGAGGGCGGCGTGCCGGTGATCACCGACGGGCCGTTCCCGGAGACCAAGGAGTTCCTGGTCGGGTACTGGATCGTGGACGTGGAGAGCGAGGAGCGGGTCCTCGAGTTCGCCGCGTCCGTGTCGGCCGCGCCCGGGCCGGGTGGGCGGCCGCTGAACATGCCGATCCAGGTGCGTCAGGTGATGAGCGGCGCCCCCGAGGAACTGTGAGCACTCCCGCCATCGACGACCTGCTGCGCGAACTCGCGCCGCAGGTCGTCGGCGTGCTCACCCGCCGTACGGGCGACTTCGACACCGCCGAGGACGCGGTCCAGGAAGCGCTGCTGGACGCGGCGGCCCAGTGGCCGGAGCAGGGCCTTCCGGATAATCCGCGCGGCTGGCTGATCCAGGTGGCGGTGCGCCGGATGACCGAGCTGATGCGGAACGAGCAGGCCCGGCGGCGGCGGGAGGAACGGGTGGCCGCCGAGCAGCCGCCCGCCGCGCCCCCGGCCGACGACGCGCTGGCCGCCGAGCAGGACGACACGCTGGTCATGCTCTTCCTCTGCTGCCACCCCGCGCTCACCCCGGCTTCGGCGATCGCGCTCACGCTGCGCTCGGTCGGCGGCCTGACCACGGCCGAGATCGCCAAAGCCTTCCTGGTGCCCGAGGCCACCATGGCCCAGCGCATCAGCCGCGCCAAGCAGCGCATCAAGGCCTCCGGCGTGCCCTTCCGCATGCCGGCCCCGCAGGACAGGGCCCAGCGGCTGAGCTCGGTCCTGCACGTGCTCTACCTGACCTTCAACGAGGGGTACGCGAGCAGCGCCGGCCCCGACCTGCACCGCGCGGACCTGGCCAGGGAGGCCATCCGGCTGACCCGGATGCTGCACGCGCTGCTTCCCGGCGACTGCGAGGTCGCCGGGCTGCTCGCGTTGATGCTGCTCACCGACGCCCGCCGGGAGGCCAGAACCGGCCCGCGCGGCGTCCCGATCCCGCTCGCCGAGCAGGACCGTAGCCGCTGGGACGCCGCCGCCATCGCCGAAGGCGTCGCCCTCGTCACCACCACCCTGGCCAAGGGCGCCGTCGGGCCGTACCAGCTGCAGGCCGCGGTCGCGGCCCTGCACGACGAGGCCCCGACCGCCGAGCAGACCGACTGGCCGCAGATCCTCGCCCTGTACGGCCTGCTGCAACGCATGTCCGACAACCCGATGGTGGCACTCAACCGCGCGGTGGCCGCCGCCATGGCCCACGGCCCCGCCACCGGCCTAGACCAGCTCAAGGAACTCGACGACCGCCTGCACGGCCACCACCGCTACCACACGGCCAGGGCCCACCTGCGGGAGATGGCCGGGGACGTGGCGGGCGCGATCGAGGACTACCGCACGGCCGCCGGCCGGACCACCAACATCCCCGAACGCGACTACCTCACCAGCAGGGCCGCCCAACTGGCCGCCCGGCCCTGAACGCGGCTCGCCATCGGCCGTCCCCGTGTGGCACGGTGGGGGCGCCATGTGGAACGAAACTGATCTCACGCACCTCCGGCGCTGCGTCGAACTGGCCGGACAGGCACTCGCGGGTGGCGACGAGCCCTTCGGCTCGGTGCTCGTCGGCGGCGACGGCGCCGTCCTCGCCGAGGACCACAACCGGGAGACCACCGGTCGCGACCAGACCCTCCACCCGGAATTCGCCCTGGCCCGCTGGGCCGCGGCCCACCTCACCCCGGCGGAACGGGCCGCCGCCACCGTCTACACCTCCGGCGAGCACTGCCCCATGTGCGCCGCCGCCCACGGCTGGGTCGGCCTCAACCGTATCGTCTACGTCGCCTCCTCCGCCCAACTGGTGGAATGGCTGACCGAACTCGGCGCCGCACCGGCCCCGGTCAACCCGCTCCCCATCCAGCAGATCGCCCCACGCGTCCGCGTCGAAGGCCCGGTCCCCGAACTCACCGACCAGATCCGCGCCCTCCATCACCGCCACTTCACCGAACACCGATCGACACGCTGACCACTGACGCGCTCAGTGCTCCTGCGCCGCGAGGGCGGCCACTTCCTCGCCTTCCTCGACCTCTTCGCCGCGCTGACCCGCGCCAAGAGCGGGTCGGCTGTGGTGGGCGGTGTGCCAGCCGGAGGGGATGCGGTAAGGGCCCATCCACGGTTCGAGGGGGACACCCCAGCTGTTGAGCTGGAAGGAGATCTTGTGGTACTCCCCGATCAGGGTGATGAGTTCGATCAGTTCACGTTCGTCGTAGGTTTCCGACAGGGTCTCCCAGGTGTGGTCGGAAACCACTGACTCGGTGTGCAGTTCGTCCACAGCCGTCAGCACCGCCCGCTCGTGCCGGGTCCATGGCCCGAGGGAGACGTCCCGGGAGACGAGGTCGATCTCTCCTGGGGTGAGGCCGACGCCGAGGGCGACCTGGTAGTGGTGATTCCACTGGTAGATCGCCGAACACGCCCACGCGCCGCGCAGGATCGCCAGTTCGCGGTGGCGTGGCGGCAGGACGCCGGTGATCACGCCACGGGCGATGGGCACGGACTCGTGAAACAGCTTGGTGTGCCGCACGAGCGTGGTGATGACGTTCGGTATGTTCGCGCTGTGCAGCTCGAAGATCGAGTTCTCCCCTTTGGTGAGGCTTAACGCGTCCAGTGTTTCCTGGTCACGCTCACCGGGGGCGATGGGGGCGATCCGAGGCCGTCGGCGGATGCCCTCGGCGATTTCGGCGGCGGTGGTCAGCACGCCGGTGACCGTGCGGTCGGTGCTGTCTCCCAGGGACTTGTAGACGGTGGCCAAGGTGATCGCGAGGTTCTCCCGGCAGGCCCACCCCGCCCAGCGGCCGAGTGGTAGTTCGGTCGCGGCTTCCTCGACCGGCATCCCCTTGCGGTAGCGCACTTCCGCCTCGCTGTGGAGGTGCTCGAGATAGTCCCGCAGATCGATGATCCCGGTGATGTCGGTGACCTGCCCGTACCCGGGAACCACCAGAGCCGGCCGGAGCGCCGCGAGCTCGGTGCAAGCCGCACGCCATCGCTCGATCGAACCCGACCACGACGCGGGATGCACACCGTTGACGACGACGGCGCCGGTGATCAGCACCGCCTCGTCAGGAAGCCAGACGACCGTGTCGGCGGCGCTGTAGGCGCGCCCGATGTCCAGCACCTCGACACGGGTGTCGCCGAGTTTGAGGTCGATCTCACCGCTGAAGGTGTGATCAGGTCTCAGTCTCCGCGCCGCGATCCCGTGCGTGCGCCGGGATCTCCCGAGATAGGCGTGGAGGGGAGAGCCCCGCTGCACCTCGACGCCCTCGAGTAGCGGGCAACGGGCGAGCGCGGTCGCCGTCGCCACCGAGGTGAGTGTCGTGGCCCTGTTCGGGATGTGCTGCCCGGAGTCGGTGTCGGTGAGCACCACCACCTGCGCCGCGCCCTCGCCGTAATCGAGCAGTTCGTCCGCGCTGTCGAGAGTGCCGACGAGCATCCCTCCGCTCATGTCACCCCGAACGTACGCCGCGTTGCGGGAGGTTCCGTCACCGGCGATCCACACGGACTCACTCAGGCGCTCATAGTGCATCTCGTTCTCCCTCACGCGGGTTCTTGTCCGACATCGTGCGTTCGAGCCAGTCCGCCACCCGGCCACCGGTCTCCATGACGTGCTGCTCGACCATCGACAGATGGTCGCCGGGGCCGTCGATGACATCGGTCATCCCGGGCAGCGTCGGCCGCCAGTCGTCGTCGTGCACGGTGCCCAACGGCGCGGACGCGCGCACCAGCAGCGAAGGCACTCGCGTCGGCCGAGGACGCCACGACGACAACAGGTCCAGATACCAGGAGGTGGCCGACAACCGGATCCAGTCGAGCCCGTCGACCACCGCTTCCCGGGCATGCAACGCCGGCCACAGCCTGGGCCGCAACACCTCAGTGGATCTCGAGTCGAGCAGGTGGGTATCCAGCAGGACGACTGCGTCGACGGCAAGGCCGCGGTCGTCAAGCCAGGCGGCGACCTCGTGGGCGAGCAACCCGCCGGAAGATATCCCGAGCAGGACAAGCGGGCCCGCCGCGGTGCGGTCCCCGACCGCGGCCGCCAGTTGCTCGATCAACGCGGTCCGGGAGCTGGGCAACGGCTCGCCGGCGGTGAACCCGCCAGGCGTGACCACGCTGACATCCCACTGTCCGCCAAGGGCGGTGGCCAGGCCATGGTAGACATGCTCGCCGGTGGTGGGAACGATGGGCGCGACGCAGACCAGCCGGCGCCCGGTTCCGCTGTCCCGCAACGGTGTCAGCGGGAGGGCCGGCGGCTCGGCCGACTTCTCGCGCACTTCGGCCACCCCGCGCAGCAATGCGTCCGCCTGGTCCAACCTGCCGGCGTCGACCGACTGCCGGTGCAGGCGCGCGATGACGTCCGGCGGGCTCTGTGGCGCGCTAGGCGCGGTGTCCACCGCGACCCCGCGGACGAACAGCTCGGCCGCCGCGGCCAGCACCCGATCAAGCCCGCCCTCGCCGGAACGCAACGTCCCGGCCACCACGGCGACGACCCCCGCCTCCTCCACCGCCTGCTCGATCCCCAGCGTCAGCAACGGATGCGGGCCGACCTCGACGAACGCCCGGTATCGCTCGTCCAGCAACCGCTCGATCGCCGGCGCGAACTCCACCGTCCGCCGTACGTTCTCGTACCAGTAGCCGGAGTCCAGCTCGGAGCCGTCCAGCCATTGCCCGGTCGCCGTCGACAACATCGGCACCCGCGCCGTACGCGGCGCCATCTCGGCCAGATCGGCCAACAGCTCGTCCCGGAGCCCCTCGACCTGCGGCGAGTGCGCGGCGAAGTCCGCTCCGGCCAGCTGCCAGCGCATCACCCCATCGGCCGACAACCGCCGCTCCAGCACCCGCAAGGCCTCCGGATCACCGGCCACCGTCACCACCCTGGGCCCGTTGACCGCCGCGATCGAGATCCGATCCAGCAGACCGGCATCGGCGATCAGCCCGCGAATCTGCTCCGCCGGAGCCAGCACCGACAGCATCATTCCCCGCCCGGACAACCGCTCGGCGATCAGGCGGCTGCGCAGGGCCACCACCCGGGCGCCATCGGGCAACGACAGCCCGCCTGCCACGACCGCGGCGGCGATCTCGCCCTGGGAATGGCCCACCACCGCGTCCGGGCGCAGGCCGAGCGATTCCCATACGGCTGCCAACGACACCATCACCGCGAACGACACCGGCTGGACCACATCCACCCGATCCAGCCCCGGAGCACCCTCCACCTGGCGGACCACATCCAGCAGCGACCAGCCCACCAACGGCTCCAACGCCGCCGCGCACTCCGCCATCCGGCGGGCGAACACCGGCGACTCCTGCAGCAGTTGCGCCCCCATGCCCGGCCACTGCGCCCCCTGACCCGGGAACACCCACACCATCCGGCCGTCCACGCCCGGCTGGGCCTGCGGCCCCTCGTCGAGTTCGTCCAGATAGCGGGCGAGAGCCGCGGAGGTCGGGTGCCGGAACACCGCGCTCGCTTCGATCTTCTTGCCGGTGCGGGCACGCAGCCTGGCACGCAGGTCGATCAGGGCCAACGAGTCCAGGCCGAGCTGGGAGAACTCACGATCCGGCGCCACCGCCTGCATATCAGGCAGGCCGAGGGCCCTGGCCACCTCGGTCCGGACGAGATCCACCGCCGACAGCGGCTCGGCCGGGGCATCGGCCGTGCTGGGGCCGGGAGGCAGGGCGTGGGCCACCTGCGGCCAGAACCGCTGCCGTTGGAAGGCATATGTGGGCACGGCGTACCGCCCGCCCGGGATCACGGCTGCCCAGTCCACCGCGACGCCGCGCACATGGAGTCCTGCCAGTGCGTTGACCAGGCCGGACAGTGAACCGCAGGTGCCCGGTTCGACGACGACCTCGTCCTGCCCGAACGGCCGGACCCGGTAGTCGTCGAGACCATGCTCCCCGGCCTTGGCGGTGACCAGTTCGTACGCGTCGTCCAGCGACAACACCCCGGCCACATGCGCGGCGGCGACCTCGCCCCCCGAATGGCCGCGGACGTCCGCCCGCACTCCCCAGGACGCCAGCAACCTGAACAACGCCACCTCGAACGCGAAACCGCTCTCCTCCCCGAACCGGCCGCCGATCTCGGCCAGCGCCGCCGCGAACACCGGGAACCGGTCCAGCTCACGGGCCAGTTCGGTACGCGCGGCCGCGCCGGCGAACACGATCGTCGGCACCACCGGCTTCGAGACCACACCACGGACGACCGACTCATGGTCTTCGCCCCTCGCGAGAGCGGCGAGGGCGTCGAGGTCGCCGTCCAGTACCGCCGCGCGGTGCTCGAAGTGCGTGCGGGAAACCGCGAGCGGTCGAGCCACACGCGCGTCGGGGGCGGCCGCCAGGAGGCGTTCCGCCTGCGCGGCAAGGGCATCGGCGGTGCGCCCGGACAACAACCAAGGCGGCATCCCCGGACCTGACGGATTTCCGGGCTGTTCGCCTTCGATGGACTGGTCGCCTTCTTCAAGAATGACGTGTGCGTTGGTCCCACTGACTCCGAAGCCGGAGACCGCGCCGCGTCGCGGACGCCCGCTACCCACCCACGGCACCGCATCGGTCGCCAGCCTGACCGAACCAGCCGACCAGTCCACCTGAGACGAAGGCTTGTCCACATGGAGCGTGCGCGGAACAAGCCCGTGCCGCATGGCGAGGATCAGCTTCACCACGCCTGCCACACCCGCGGCCGCCTGGGTGTGCCCCAGGTTCGACTTCACCGAACCGAGCCACAACGGCCGGTCCCGCTCCTGCCCGTAGGTCGCCAGCAACGCGCCGGCCTCGATCGGGTCGCCCAGCCTGGTTCCGGTGCCGTGTGCCTCCACAACGTCCACATCGGCCACCGACAGGCCGCCGGCGGCCAACGCCTGGCGAATGACACGTTGCTGCGCGACGCCGTTCGGTGCGGTGAGCCCGTTGGAGGCGCCGTCCTGGTTGACGGCACTGCCCCGGAGCACCGCCAACACCTCATGGCCGTTCGCGCGCGCGTCCGACAGCCGCTCGACGACCAGCATGCCCGCGCCTTCGGCCCACCCTGTGCCGTCGGCCGCGTCGGCGAAAGCCTTGCAACGTCCGTCGCCGGACAGCCCTCCCTGCCGGCTGAACTCGACGAACAAGCCTGGCGTCGTCATCACGGTGATACCGCCGACCAGGGCGAGCGAGCACTCTCCCGACCGGAGTGACCGGGCGGCCAGATGCAGGGCGACCAGCGACGAGGAACACGCGGTGTCCACGGTGAGCGCCGGACCGGTGAAGCCGTAGATGTAGGAGAGCCGCCCGGACGCCACGCTCGCCGCGCTGCCGATGGCGGCGTAGCCACCGAAGTCGTCTGCGGACTGGGCCAACAGTGCCGGGTAGTCCTGGCCGTTGGTGCCGATGAACACGCCCGTGTCGGCGCCACGCAAGGTCGAGGGCACGATCCCGGCTCGTTCGAGTGCCTCCCACGAGGTCTCCAGCAGCAGTCGCTGCTGGGGGTCCATCGCCAGGGCCTCGCGGTGGTTGATCCCGAAGAATCCCGGGTCGAAGTCGGCGACTCCGTCGAGGAACCCGCCGGATGCGGTGGCACTGCGGCTCACCAAGGTCGCCAGATCCCAGCCGCGGTCCTCCGGGAAAGAGGACAGCGCCTCACCTCCATCGGCGAGCAACCGCCACAGTTGTTCAGGAGTGTCGATCCCACCGGGAAAACGGCACGCCATACCGACAATCGCGACCGGGTCGTCGTGGTCGGCCCCTATCTGAGGCGCCTGAGGCCGACTTACCTCCGGAGCGGCGCCTTCGATCCGCGACCAGAGATAGGTGATCAGCTCATCAGCCGTCGGATGGTCGAACACCATGGTCGCGGGTAGCGCCAGACCGATGCGTTTCGCCAGGACGTTGCGCAACTCCACAGTGGTGAGTGAGGTGAAGCCCAGGTCCTTGAAGGCGCGGTCACCACGGATGGCGGCACCGTCCGCATGGCCGAGGACGGCCGCGATCTGGTGGCGTACCAACTCAGCCAAGGCCTCCTTGCTTCGCGGGGGCCGGCGTTCACCCCCACCGGCGCCCGCACGGACCCGCGCCGCCGGCACCAACGCCCGCAACAACGTCGGCACCTGATCGCCGCGGCCCCGCAGCACTTCCAGGTCCACGCGCAGCGGCACGGTCATCGCCGCATCCGTGCGCAGGCTCAGATCGAACAGCCGCAGCCCTTCGGCCACGGACAACCCCGACAGCCCCTGCCGGGCCAGCCGGTCCCGGCCGGCGTCGGACAACTCCGAGCCCATCCCGGTGTCCACATCCCACAGCCCGTACGCCAGCGACGTCGCCACCAGCCCTTGCGACCGCCGATAGGCCGCCAGCGCGTCCAAGAACCCATTGGCCGCCACATAGTTGCCCTGGCCCGCCGCCAGCACCAGGCCACTGGCCGACGACACCAGCACGAACATCGCCAACGGCAGATCCCGCGTCAGCTCGTGCAAATGCCACGCCGCATCCGCCTTGGGCCGCAGCACGGCGTCCAGCCGCTCCTTCGACAGCGACGTGATCGTCCCGTCATCCAGCACACCCGCCGCATGAACCACCGCGGTCAATGGACGCTCGGCCGGAACCCGCGCCAGCAACGCCGCCACCTGATCCCGATTCCCTACGTCACACGCGGCGATCGTGACCTCGGCCCCGTGTGCGATCAGCTCCGCCCGCAGCTCCAGCGCACCCGGAGCGCCCAGGCCGCGCCGGCTGACCAGCAGCAGATGGCGCACCCCATGCTCGGCCACCAAATGCCGCGCCAGCAACGCCCCCAACCCGCCCGTGCCACCCGTCACCAGCACCGTCCCCGCGGCCGGCTCAACCGAGCCGCCGGACCGCTCAGCGGAGCCCAGATCCGGCCCCGAGCCGTCGGCGACCACGCCGGCAGACGACTCAGACCGTGCCATCCTGACCAGCCGGGGCACCAGGAACGCCCCCGAGCGCATCGCCAGCTCCGGTTCGCCGCAGGCCACCGCCACAGCCACCGCCGCGTCCCGTTCCTGGCCCTCCTCCAGATCCAGCAGCACGAACCGTCCCGGATGCTCAGCCTGCGCCGCCCGCACCAGCCCCCACACCGGCGCGACCACCACATCCACCCCCGCACCCGCACCCACCGCCACCGCGCCTCTGGTCACCACCACCAAAGGCGGCGAACCCGGATCCTCCCGCTCCAGCCACGCCTGCAACGCCTCAAGCACGCCGCCGACCACCGAACGCATCGCCTCCGGCACCTCACCGGCCGGCCGTCCCGCACACTCCAGCACCACGACCGACTCGGCATCGCCGACAGCCGCGTCAGCGAGCCATTCCCTCACCGGTGCCGCAGCGGCGGCCGCGGGCATCTCGATCGGGTTCCACGCCACCTGGAACAGGGACTGCTCCCACGCCACGCCCAGCTGCCCCGTCGGCACCGGGCCTGTCACCACCGACTCCGCCGACAACACCGGCCGGCCGTTCTCATCGGCCGCCTCCAAGGTCAGTGTGTGCTCGCCCGAACGCCGCACCCGTACCCGCAGCATCGAAGCACCGGCCGCGTGCAGCGCCACCTGCCGCCACATCGACGGCAACACCGCCCGCCCGCCATCGGCCACGCCCGAAGGATCGATCAGTGACACCTGCATCGCCGCGTCCAGCAGCGCCGGATGCACCCCAAACCGGCCCGCCTCCGCAGCCGCCCGGTCATCCAGGACGACCTCGGCGTACAGGTCCCCGCCCGCACCCCGCCACGCCGCGCGTAACGCCTGAAACGCCGGTCCGTAACCGTAACCGGCCTCGGCCAGCCACTCGTAGGCCCCCGCCACCTCCAGCTCGCTCGCCCCCGCCGGCGGCCACTGCGCCAGATCGAACCCCGGCTCCACCGACCGCTCCGCCAGCACTCCCCGGGCGTGCAGCATCCAGTCGCCGCCATCGTGCTCGTCCGCCCGGGAGTACACCCGGACCGCGCGCCCGCCGGCCTCATCCACGCCATCGACCACCACCTGGACCTGAACCCCACCGGACTCCGGCAGCACCAACGGCGCCTGCGACGCCAGCTCCTCCACCACCGCGCAGCCGACCTCATCACCCGCACGCACCACCAACTCCACCAACGCCGCCCCCGGCAGCAGCGCCCGCCCCAGAACCTCGTAATCACCCATCCACGGCTGCTCCGACGCCGACAGCCGTCCGGTCAGGACCACTCCGCCTGACTCCGGCGACACCACCACGGCCCCGAGCAACGGGTGGAGCACCGCGCCCAGCCCCAGACCTCGCGCGTCCCCGCCCCGCCGACCGCTTGGCCAGAACCGCTCCTTCTGGAAGGCATACGTGGGCAGCTCCACCCGCCGGGCACCGGGGAACATCGCACGCCAATCGAGCGGGACCCCGTGCACGTGCAGTCCGGCCAGCGCCGTCATCACCGCGCTCTGCTCGTCCCGGTCCCCGCGCAGCACCGGCACCAACACGTTCGTATCGGTCTCCGTGGCGAGGGTGTCCTGGGCCATCGCGCTCAGTACCCCGTCGGGGCCCAGCTCCAGATACGCGCGCACGCCCTGCGCGTGCAGCGTACGGACACCGTCGGCGAAGCGGACCGCGCCACGCACCTGGTCCACCCAGTAGTCCGGCGAGCACAACCGCTCGGCCGTGGCCTGCTCCCCGGTCAAAGTGGACACGATCGGGATTCGCGGCGGGTTGTAGGTGAGTGTCCCGGCGATCGCGCGGAAGTCGGCCAGCATCGGATCCATCAACGGTGAATGGAACGCGTGCGACACCCGCAACCGCCGCGTCCGCACCCCGCGCTCAGAAAGCACCGCCGCCACCTCAAGGACCGGCCCCTCCACCCCGGAGAGCACCACCGAGGCCGGACCGTTGACCGCCGCGACCGACACCTCGTCCTCACGCCCGGCCAGCAGCTCGGCGACCGCATCCTCGGACGCCGCCACTGCCACCATCGCCCCACCGGCGGGAAGCGCCTGCATCAACCGCGCCCGCGCCGCCACCAGCGCACACGCATCGCCCAGCGACAGCACCCCGGCCACATGCGCCGCCGTGATCTCCCCGATCGAGTGGCCGGCCAGTACATCCGGGCGCACCCCCCAGGACTCGACCAGCCGGAACAGCGCGGTCTCCACCGCGAACAGCGCCGGCTGTGCCCATCCGGTCTGATCCAGCGCCTCCGCCCCGGCCGAATCCGGCTCGGCGAACAGCACCTCCCGCAGCGACTCATCCAGCAGCGGATCAAGCCCGGCGATCACCTCATCCAATGCCCGCGCGAACACCGGGAACCGGTCATACAGCTCCCGGCCCATCCCCGCCCGCTGACTGCCCTGACCGGTGAACAGCACCGCCAGCTGCGGCTCCGCCCCGGCCACCGCCCGCACCACACCCGCACCCGGCCGGTCCTCCGCCAACGCGCCCAGCCCGGCCAGCAGACCATCACGGTCCCCGGCCAGCACCACCGCCCGATGCTCAAACACCGACCGCGTCGTGGCCAGCGAGAACCCCACATCGGCCAGACCCAGACCAGCAGCACCCTCCAGATGGGCGACCAGCCGCCCGGCCTGCGCCCGCAACGCCCCAGCCGACCGACCCGACACCACCACCGGAACCAGCCCCGGAACCAGCCCCGGAACCAGCCCCGGAACCAGCCCCGGAACCAGCCCCGGATCCACCGCTGGCTCCACCGCGACACCCGCCACCGGCACCATCCCGGCACCCGGCGCCATCCCGGCACCCGGCACCAGCTCCGCACCCGGATCCCGGTCAACAGCCCGGTCCTCAGCACGAGCCCCAGTACCCGGTGCCCAGTCCCCAGCACGAGCCTCAGTCCGACTTTCCGGAACCTCCGGCCCCTGCTCGATGATCACGTGGGCGTTGGTGCCGCTGATCCCGAACGACGACACAGCGGCCCGGCGCGAATGGTCGGTCTGCGGCCACTCCACCGGCGCGGTCACCAGTTCGACCGCGCCCTCGTTCCAGTTCACGTGCGAGGACGGTGCGTTCATGTGCAACGTGCGCGGCACCACACCCGCGCGCATCGCCATGACCATCTTGATCACACCGGCGACACCCGCCGCGGCCTGGCTGTGACCGATGTTCGACTTGATCGACCCCAGCAGCACGGGCCGGTCCTGCGGCCGGTCCTGCCCGTAGGTGGCCAGCAGGGCCTGCGCTTCGATCGGGTCGCCCAGGGTCGTGCCGGTACCGTGCGCCTCGACCACGTCGACATCCGCGTAGGACAACCCGGCCCCGGACAGCGCCTGCCGGATCACCCGCTGCTGGGACGGACCGTTCGGCGCCGTCAATCCGTTGGACGCCCCGTCCTGGTTGATCGCCGACCCGCGCACGACCGCCAGCACCTGATGCCCGTTGCGCTGAGCGTCCGACAACCGCTCCAGCACCAGCACACCCACGCCCTCCGACCAGCCCACCCCGTCGGCGCTGTCGGAGAACGCCTTGCACCGGCCGTCAGAGCTCAGACCGCCCTGGCGGGAGAAGTCGATAAAGGTGTTGGGTGTGGCCATCACCGTCACACCACCGGCAAGCGCCAGCGAGCACTCGCCCGAGCGCAGCGCCTGCGCCGCCAGATGCAACGCCACCAGCGACGACGAACACGCCGTGTCCACCGTCACCGCCGGACCCTCCAGGCCGAGGGTGTACGACACCCGGCCGGAGGTGATGCTGCCCGTGCTCCCGTTGACGACGATCCCGCGCAGCGCGTCCGGTACTCCGTCGCCCGTTGACGGGTAGTCGTGGTACATCATCCCGGCGAAGACGCCGGTCGGGCTGCCTTTCAGGGTGAGCGGGTCGATGCCTGCCCGTTCGACGGCCTCCCAGGAGACCTCCAGCAGCAGTCGCTGCTGGGCGTCGATCGCGAGCGCCTCGCGGGGCGAGATCCCGAAGAACTGCGCGTCGAACTCGGCCGCGTCGTACAGGAATCCGCCCGCCCGAGCGAAAGACGCGTCCGCGACCTCCCAGCCACGGTCGGCCGGAAAACCGGAAATGGCGTCTCTGCCCTCGGTGACCAGCTCCCACAGCTGCTCCGGTGAGGTGACCCCGCCCGGATAGCGGCAGGCCATGCCGACGATGACAATCGGGTCGCCGGTGACCGGAGCCGTGACCCGCACCGGCGCCGCGGCCTCGACGCCCTCGAGTTGCCCGCGGATGAAACGGACGACCGCCGCCGGGGTGGGGTGATCGAACACCAGCGTGGCGGGCAGGCGCAACCGTGCTGCCTCGATCAACCGGTTGCGCAGCTCCACCGAGGTGAGGGAGTCCAGGCCGAGGTCCTGGAAGGTCAGGTCCGGCGAAATCGCGTTCGCCGAGGCGTGCCCCAGTACGGCGGCCACCTGAGTGAGCACCAGCTGGGACACCGCCTCACCCAGCGCCTGTCCCGACAGGCCGCCCAGGGCGTCGGAGGCGGCGGGGGTGGCGGCGGCTTGGCGCATGGCAGCGGGGACCAGTGCCTGGAAGACCGCGGGGACACGGCCCTGCGCCCGCAGCGCGGCCAGGTCCAGCCGTGCCGCCACGACCACCGGTTCCGGGCTGACCGTCGCGGCGTCGAACCAGGCGAGTCCCTGCTCGGCGGAGATCGGTCGCAGCCCGGCGCGGGCCATGCGCCGCATGTCCGTCTCGGTGAGGGCGCTGGTCATCCCGGTGTCCTGCTGCCACGGGCCCCACGCGACCGACAGGCCCGCCAGCCCCTGGACGGCGCGCTGCCGTACGAGAGCGTCGAGGAAGGCGTTCGCCGTGGTGTAACTCGCCTGGCCGCCGTTGCCGAGCGTCGCCGACACCGAGGAGAACACCACGAACGCGGTCAGGCCCAGGTCGCGGGTGAGCTCGTGCAGGTGCCAGGCGCCGTCCACCTTCGGCCGCAGCACGGCCTCGATCCGCTCGGGTGTCAGCGTTTCGATCAGGCCGTCATCGAGCACCCCCGCGGCATGCACCACCCCGGTGAGCGGGTGCTCCGGTGGGATCGCCGCGATCAGCCCGGCCAGGCGGTCACGATCGGCCACATCGCAAGCCTCGACCATGACCTCGGCACCCAGGGCCCTCAGCTCCGACACCAGCTCCGCGGCGCCCTCGGTATCCAGGCCACGACGACACACCAAAGCCAGGTGAGACACGCCATGCTCGGCCACCAGATGACGCGCGACCAGCGCGCCCACCCCGCTCAGGCCACCGGTGACCAGCACCGTGCCGTCGGCATGCCACGTCGTCCTGCCGGCACCCGGGACGGTGCCAGCAGCCGGCCCGGTCTGAGAGCGGTCGTCGTCGAGCCTGACCAGGCGCGGCACCCGCAGCAGCCCGTCACGCACCGCCGACTGCGGCTCGCCGGAATCCAGCGCCGCGACCAGCATCCGGCCGTCCACCCGACCGGCATCCACCTGATCACGATCAAGGTCCACCAGGACGAACCGCCCCGGGTGCTCCACCTGTGCCGAACGCACCAGACCCCATACCGCCGCCGCGACAGGGTCGGCCGCGGTTTCGGTGGCCACCGCGACCGCGCCTGAAGTCACGAAAACCACCAAGCGGTTGGCGTGCTCGTCGCGCCCGGCCTCCCGCAGCCGAGCCAGCACCGCCGAGGTCACCGACCGCACCTCGGCCGGAACGTCGTCCCCAGTGGGGACCGGGACCGGCACCAAGGTCACGTCCGCCCCATGCACGAGGGTCACGTCCGCGGTCGGCTCCATCTCCCACGCGATGTCCGCCACCTGCCCGGCTTCGCGTAGGGCCGCGACGAGACCCCATCCGTCGGAGCCGAGCACCGACCACCGCCTGGCCGGATGGTCTCCGTTCCCGGATGCCGCCGCCGGCGGCCAGTCCAGCCGCAGCAGCGGTCCACCGCCGGTGCGTGCCGCAGGCCGCGCGGCGCGGAGCGTGAGGGAGCGCACCGCGGCCACCACGCCCCCGGCATCGGCCACGACCAGCGTGATCGCCTCCGGGCCGACCCTGCTGATGCGGACCCGGAGCGCGGCCGCGCCGGATGCGTGCAGGGACACCCCGGTCCAGGCGAAGGGCAGCAGTCCGCCCTCGGCCTCGTCGAGCCCGGCCAGTGATGCCACCTGCAGCGCGGCGTCGAGCAGGGCCGGATGCAGTCCGTAGGAGCCCGCGTCGGCGGCGACGGCTTCGGGCAGGGCGACTTCGGCGAACACCTCCCGTTCGGTACGCCAGACGGCGCGCACTCCCTGGAACGCGGGGCCGTAGGAGAATCCCGCCACCGCCCGCCGGTCGTAGAAGCCGTCGAGGTCCACCGGGACGGCGTCCGCGGGGGGCCACTCCCGCAGGCCGGCGTCAGGGACGCTCGTCGGTGTGGCGGAGGCGAGCACACCGGTGGCGTGCTGAACCCACGGCGCGTCCGGTTCACCCTCCGGACGGGAGTACACGCCGACCGTCCGGCTGCCGCCCTCGCCGGGGGCGCCGAGCGCCACCCGCAACTGAACGCCTCCCCGCTCGGGCAGTACGAGCGGAGAGGTGAGCGTGAGCTCCTCCAGCAGGCCGCAGCCGACCTCGCCGCCGGCCTGGACGGCCAGTTCGACGAAGGCAGTGCCGGGGAACAGAACCTGTCCGGCCACCACATGATCGGACAGCCAGGGATGGGCGGCGGTCGAGACCAGACCGGTGAACAGGAATCCGCCGGTGTCGGGCAACTCCGTGCCCGCGGCGAGCAGCGGGTGACGCGGCCGGTCCAGCCCGGCGGAGGTGACGTCGCCCGCGGTCGGCGAGAGCTTGGGCCAGTACCGCACCCGCTGGAACGCGTAGGTCGGCAGATCCACCCGGCGAGCGGCCGGGAACAGCTCCCGCCACCGCACCGGCACGCCGTGCACGTACAACCGGGCGGCCGCGGTCAGCGCCGCCGCCTCCTCACCGCGGTCCTTTCGCAGAACGGGAAAGGCAGCCGTCGGCTCGTGCGGGTCCTGGCGAACCGAAAGGTTCTGGTGAACGAGCGCCGACAACCCGCCGTCCGGCCCCAGCTCCAGAAACACCCTGGCCCCTGCCGAGCCCGCAGCCTGCACCGCCGCGGCGAAACGCACCGGACGCACCACATGGTCCACCCAGTACTCCGCTGAACACAGGTACGCGGCGTCGACCACCTCGCCGGTCACGGTAGAGATGATCGTCGTCCTCGGCTCGCCGAAGGTCAGCCCCTCGACGACCTCCCGGAACTCCGCCAGCATCGGCTCCATCAGCGGCGAGTGGAACGCGTGGCTCACCCGCAGGCGGGTGGCCTTGCCGAAGTGCGCGGCGGTGCGCAGGATAGCGTCCTCGTCCCCGGCGATCACGACGGAGGACGGCCCGTTCACCGCGGCGATGACGGCTCCGTCCTCCAGCAGCGGCTCGACCTCCGCCGCACCGGCCAGGACCGACACCATCGCCCCGCCCTCGGGCAGACGCTGCATCAACCGGCCCCGGGCCGCGACCAGCGTGCAGGCATCATCCAGCGACAGCACACCGGCTACATGCGCGGCGGCGATCTCACCGATCGAGTGCCCCACCAGCAGGTCCGGCGTCACACCCCACGACTCCAGCAGGCGGAAGAGTGCGACCTCGATCGCGAAAAGCGCCGACTGGGCGAACTCGGTGCGGTCCAGCAGTCCCGAGTCGGCACCGAACATCACCTCACGCGGTGACTGCTCCAGCCCCGCGAAAACCTCGTCCAACGCGCGGGCGAAGACGGGGAACCGGGCGGCGAGCTCGCGGCCCATCCCGATCCGCTGCGCGCCCTGCCCCGCGAACAGCACCGCCAGCGCGCCCGGCGGCCCGGCGACACCACGTGCCGCCTCGGCCACACCGTCGCCGGTGGCCAGCAGCACTGCCCGATGAGCGAACTCCGAGCGCGCCGTCACCAGCGAACAGCCGACATCGACCGGATCCGCACCGGTCTCGGCCACGAAGGACACCAGCCGATCGATCTGGGCACCGAGCGCAACCTCGGTCTTGCCGGACACCACCCAAGGCACCACCGCCGGTGCCGCCCCGGATGCCGTACTCGATGGCGAACCGGGCTCGCCCGGACCTGATGGCGAACCGGGCTCGCCCGGACCTGATGGCGAACCGGGCTCGCCCGGGGCCGGTGAAGCGGTCGGCTCGGATGGCGGAGCCTGCTCGATGATCACGTGCGCGTTGGTGCCGCTGATCCCGAACGACGACACGCCGGCCCGCATCGGGTGACCGTTGTCGGGCCATGGCCGGCTGCTGGTCAGCAACTCGACCTGACCACTTCTCCAGTCCACTCGGGAGGACGGCTCGTCGATGTGCAGGGTGCGCGGCAGGGTCTGCTGTCGCATCGCCAGCACCATCTTGATCACGCCGGCGACTCCGGCCGCCGCTTGGGCATGGCCGATGACGGATTTCAGTGATCCCAGGAGAAGTGGTGTGGTCCGGTTCTGGCCGTAGGTCGCGAGGATGGCGTCGGCTTCGATCGGGTCGCCCAGACGGGTTCCGGTGCCATGCGCCTCGACCGCGTCGATGTCTGCGGCGCGCAGGCCGGCATCGTCCAGGGCCTGTTCGATGACCCGCTGCTGGGCGAGGCCGTTCGGTGCGGTCAGCCCGTTGGACGCGCCGTCGGAGTTGACGGCCGAGCCACGCAGGATCGCCAGCACCTGATGGCCGTTGCGGCGGGCGTCGGAAAGCCGTTCCAGGACCAGCACGCCGACGCCCTCGGCCCAGCCCGTGCCGTCGGCGGCGTCGGCGAACGCCTTGCATCGCCCGTCCGGGGACAGGCCGCCCTGCTTGGCGAACTCCTGGAAGATGCCCGGCGTCGACATGACGGTGACACCACCCGCCAGCGCCAGCGAGCATTCCCCCGACCGCAGCCCCTGTACGGCCAGGTGCATGCCTACCAGCGACGACGAACACGCGGTGTCCACCGTGATCGCGGGTCCTTCCAGACCCAGCGTGTACGCGACCCGGCCGGACAGCACGCTGGGCGAGGTACCCGTCAGCGTGTACCCTTCGGCATCGCCGGACGCCTCGTGCATCCGGGCGCCGTAGTCCTGCGCCATCGCGCCGAGATAGACACCGGTCCGGGTGCCACGCAGCGACGACGGCGGAATCCCTGCCTGCTCCATCGCCTCCCAGACGACCTCGAGCAGCACTCGCTGCTGCGGGTCCATGGCCAGCGCCTCACGTGGGCTGATCCCGAAGAAGTCGTTGTCGAACCCGGCCGCGTCGTCCAGGAAGCCGCCTCGCCGCGGCAACGCCGACAACGCGTCGACATCCCAGCCACGGTCGGCCGGGAACGCGGAGATCGCGTCGGCACCGGAGTCCATGAGACGCCACAGCGCGGCCGGCGAGTCCACCCCACCCGGCAGACGGCACGCCATTCCCACGATCACCACGGGATCGTCATCGCCGGCCACCCGCCGCTGGTTCACCCGGGCCGACTCCGGCGACTCGCCGGCCAGAGAGTCCAGATGAGACGTCAACGCCGCCGGAGTCGGATGGTTGTAGATCACCGTGGCGGACAGCGGAAGCCCGGTCGCGGCGACGAGTCTGGCCCGCAGGTCGGTCGCGGTGACCGAGTCGACGCCGAGTTCTTTGAACGTGGCGGTGGGGTCGAGGTCGGTATGGCCGAGCACGGCGCCGATCTCGGCGGCGACGATGCCTGCCATGTCCACGGCGGCCGGCCGCTCGGCTTCATCCGGCTCGTCAAGCCAGTACCGCCGGCGCTGGAAGACATAGCCCGGCAACCGGACGCGGCGCGCGGCACCGAACACCGCCTGCCAGTCCACGCTGACGCCATGGGCGTAGGCGGTCCCCAACGACAACAGGAACCTGTCGAGTCCTCCGTCGTCACGGCGTAACGTGCCCACCGCCGAGACATCACCCTCGATCGAGGGCGTCAGCACCGGATGTGGGCTCATCTCCAGGAAGACCTCGTGCCCGGCGGCCTTCAGCGCGTCCGTCGCCGCCTCGAACTCCACGGTCCGGCGCAGGTTGCGCACCCAGTAGTCGCCGTCGAGCACCTGGCCGCCGTCCACCGTGGACTGGAGGGGAATCCGAGGGCGCTGTGGTCGTATCGGCGCGAGCAGTTCGGCCAGTTCCGCCATGACCGGTTCGACCTGTGCCGTGTGGGAGGCGTAGTCGACATCAATCAGTTTGACCCTGACACCGGCTCGCGAAAGTTCGTCCACGAGCTGCCGTACCGGATCAGGTTCACCTGCCACGACGACGGATTTGGGGCCGTTCACCGCAGCGACCGAGACTCCTGGCCGGAGCAACGGTCGCAGCTCCGCCAGGGACATCGCGACCGATGCCATCTTCCCGCGACCGGCGAGCCTCGTAGCGATGACCTTGCTGCGCAGGGCGACGACCCGCGCGCCATCCTCGATGGACAACGCGCCGGCCACAGTGGCCGCGGCGATCTCGCCCTGGGAGTGACCGACGACCGCCGCGGGCTCGACACCGTAGGAACGCCAAAGCGCGGCGGCCGAGACCATGAACGCCCACAGCACCGGCTGCACGACGTCCACGCGGGCGAGCGCGGCCTCATCGTTGAGCACGCTGTACGGATCCCAGGTCACCTGCGATCGCAACGCCGCTGCGCAGGCGATGTACTGTCCGCGGAAGACCGGTGAGGTGCCAAGGAGTTCGGTCCCCATGCCGACCCATTGCGTCCCTTGCCCAGGGAACACGAAGACCGGTTTCACCTCGGCACGGGCCTTGCCACTGACCACGTTCGGACCGGTGAGGGTGTCCAGAGCCTCCAGGAACCCGGCCCGGCCGGTCGCGCGGATCACCGTCCGATAGGGGAAGGCGGTGCGGGTCGTCGCCAACGACAAGCCGACGTCGGCGGGACTGAGCTCGGGACGGGCCACAAGCTCCGCGCGCAGGACCCGGGCCTGGTCGCCGACCGCCCCCGGCGTCTTACCCGACAACGGCCACAGCACCGGTCCCTCAAGGGGGTTCTGCGGTGCGTCGCCCCTTCGCTCGACCGAGGAAAGCACGACATGACAGTTGGTCCCGCCGACTCCGAACGACGAGACCCCCGCCACCGCACCCTCCGGCAGCGTGGTGTTGTCCTGGACGACCCGCAGGCGCCAGGCGTCGAAGTCGATCTCAGGGTTGGGCTCGGCGAAGTTCAGGCTCGGCGGAACCACCCGGTGCCGCAGCGAAAGCACCGCCTTCAGGAAACCCGCCAGCCCGGCCGCGCCCTCCAGGTGACCGATGTTCGTCTTGACCGACCCCACCAGCAACGGCGAATCCCGGCCCGGGCCGAACACCGCCCCCAACGCCGCCGCCTCGATCGGGTCACCGACCGCCGTGCCGGTGCCGTGCACTTCCACATAGTGCACATCAGCCGGCCGCACCCTGGCCCGACGACAAGCGGCCCGGATCACCGCCTGCTGCGCTTCGCCGCGCGGCACCGTGAGCGAGTCGCCGCCACCGTCGTTGTTCAGCGCCGTCCCGCTGATGACGGCGTAGGCGTCGTCGCCGTCCTCCCACCGTTTGAGCACGACGCAGACGCCGCCCTCACCGCGCACGTAACCGTTGGCGCGGGCGTCGAAGGTGAAGCATCGCCCGTCGGCCGACAGCCCGCCGAACTCCTCGGCGATCCTGGTGCTCTCCTCGGCCATGATGAGGTTCACCCCACCCACCAGGGCGATCTCGCTCTCACCGCGCCGCAGGCTTTCGCATGCCAGGTGTAAGGCGGTCAACGATGAGGACTGCCCGGTGTCGACGGTCAGACTCGGCCCGTTGACGCCCAGGAAGTACGAGAGGCGGTTGGCGATGATCCCGCGGCCGATTCCGGTGAGCGAGTGGTGGCCGATGTGCCCGGCGCGGTGGCTCAGATAGGCGTAGTCGTCGGCCATCGCACCGACGAAAACGCCGGTCGGCGTCCCCTTAAGGGCACCCGGGACGATTCCGGCGTCTTCCAGCGCCGCCCAGCCGAGTTCGAGCATGATCCGCTGCTGGGGATCGGTGTACCGGGCCTCTCGTGGGGAGAGTCCGAAGAAAGTCGCGTCAAAAGCCACTTTGTCCGCTAATCGTCCCGCCCACTTCGGCCCTCCGTCACCGGTCCTTTCGGTGATCGCGTCGACTCCGCCGGTCAACAAGTCCCAGAACGCCGGCGGACCATCGGCCTGAGGTAGCCGACAGGCAAGGCCCACAACGGCTACCTTCGACGAACTCGTGCGTTTGCTCACGGGGATCTCTCCAAGAGCGGCCTTAGTTCGTGATGTGCCTCCCGGGGAGCGTAGGTGGGGTGTGCCTAGAGCATTACCTAGTTCTCATTCGGTCATGAATGCCGAGTCACCTCAACAATGGATAAGCCGCCCGAACTAGGGCACAACGGAAAAATCCCGACCGGCTACGCGGACATCGCCGTAGCCGGTCGGGTGGTGTGGTGCTGTCGTTAAACCAGGTCAGAACACTTCTTGGCGTCGGGGTCCTTGGCCGCTTGGGGGACCCAGCGGATGTTGGCGAAGGACGCGGAGAAGGCGCCCTCGGTGTAGACGAGGAAGGTGGTGTTGACGTTCTCCATGTCCAGGCCGGTCTCGGCGAAGCAGGAGATGGGGATCTTGATGGTGGACTTGGCGCCTACCGGGAGGTTCTGGAAGAGGGAGGTGGCGACGACTTCGGCGAAGCAGGGGTAGACGCAGTGGACGCTGACCACCGTCCGGGCCGCCGGGGGTGAGTGGACGATGGTGTCGAAGACGAGGGCCGCGTCGGCGTTGAGGTAGCCGCGCAGGTCGGTGCCGCCCGCCGGGTTCTGGGTGTAGATCTGGCCGGGGCCGACGCCGGTCCAGGTGGCCCGCAGGCCGTCCTGCTGCACGTTGACGTCGGAGGGGACGACGTTGATCTCGGCGTGCGCGGCGGTCATGTCGGGGCCGATCTCGGTGCCGCCCCAGTTCTCGGGGGAGCCGATGTAGCTGCGGTAGGGGTCGACGTCGGTGCGGTTGAAGAGCTCCAGGTCCTCGGTGGCGGTTCCGCCGCCGCCGGTCGAGCCGCAGGGGAACTGGGGCGAGGTCTCGTCGAGTTGTCCGACGTTGCCGGTCTGGTGGGAGCGCAGGCCGTACCCGAGCGGGAAGAGCGGGTCGTAGCCCTCCTGGCCCGGGTTGAGCGGGGTCTGGCAGGCGCTCTTCGGCCAGGAGTAGGAGAGCTTGCCGGTGAAGTCGTAGTCGCGGCGGGACTTGACCAGCAGGTCGGCGACGCCGCCGCCCTGCGTGCCGGGCAGCCAGGCGGCCACGAAGGCGTCGGAGCGGTTGAGCTCCTTGTTGACGTAGAGGGGGCGGCCGGTGACGTACACGGTGACCACGGGGGTGCCCTTGCCGGCGACCTTGTCCAGGACGGCGAGGTCGCCGGGGTAGAGCTTGGCGGCTTCCAGGGTGCGCCGGGACAGGTCGCCGACGCCCTCGGCGTAGGGCGTCTCGCCGATCACCGCGATCACCGCGTCGTACGCGCTGGGGTCGACGCCGTCGGCGGTCTCGCTGAAGGTCACCCTGGACGTGCCGAGCGCCTCACGCAGGCCGCCCAGGATGGTGGTCCCGTTGGGGAAGTCGGCGTTGGTGTTGCCGGCGCCCTGCCAGGTCAGCGACCAGCCGCCGGTCTGGTTCTGCAGGCTGTCGGCGCTCTTGCCGACCACCAGGACCTTGGACCGGGAGTCCAGCGGCAGCACCTTGCCCTTGTTCTTCAGCAGCACCTGCGACTTGCGTACGGCTTCGCGGGCCAGCCGCTTGGCCTCCAGCGCGGAGGCGGAACCGGCCAGCGGGCGGGCGGACGGCTTGCGCGCGTCGAAGAGCCCGGCCCGGAGCTTGACCCGCAGGATCCGGGTCACCGCGTCGTCGATCCGGGACATCGGGATCTCGCCGGACTGCACCTGGGCCATGGTGTTGGCGATGAACGCCTTCCAGTCGTTGGGCACCATGACGATGTCGATGCCGGCGTTGACGGCCCGGGCGCAGCTGGCGTTGGTGCACCCGGCGACCTGGCCGATGCCGTTCCAGTCGGAGACCACGAGCCCGTCGAAGCCCATCTTCTTCTTCAGGATCTGGTTCAGCGCGAGCTCGCTGCCGTGCAGTTTGCCCTCGTTGATGCCGAGTTCCTCGTTGGTCCAGCTGTTGAAGGAGACCATCACGGTCTGCGCCCCGGCGGCGAGGGCCCCGTAGTAGCCCTGGCCGTGCAGGTTGATCATCTCGGCCTGGGAGGAGGGGTTCACACCCTGGTCGACGCCCTTCAGCGTGCCGCCGTCGCCGATGAAGTGCTTGGCGGTGGCCAGAACGCCCTTGTCGCCGAGCCGGTGGGCGTTGCCGCCCTGCAGGCCGCGGACCACTTCGTACCCGTACGCGCGGGTGATCCGCGGGTCCTCGGAGAAGCCCTCGTAGGTACGGCCCCAGCGGTCGTCGCGGACCACGGCGAGGGTGGGGGCGAACGCCCAGTCCTGGCCGGTGGCGCGGATCTGCCCGGCGGTGGCCTCGCCGATCTCGCGGAGCAGGCACGGGTCACCGGCGGCGCCGAGGCCGATGTTGTGCGGGAACATCGTCGAGCCGTACACGTTGTTGTTGCCGTGCACGGCGTCGATGCCCCAGATCACGGGGATCTTCGTACGGGTGCCGAGGGAGGCCTGCCAGTACGCGTCGGCGAGGTCCAGCCAGGCCTTGGGGGCGGCGTGCTTGTCGCGGTTGGGCCAGGAGCCGCCGCCGTTCAGGACCGAGCCGATGAAGTACTGCCCGACCTCGGCCGGGGTGATGGCGCCGATCTCCGGCTGGGTCATCTGGCCGACCTTCTCGGCCAGCGTCATCCCGGCGACGATCTTCGCGATCCGCTTCTCGTCTGCGGCGTTCTGGGTGATCTTGCTCTTGACCTTCGGCCAGTCGGAGAGGGTGGGCAGCTGCTTTTCAATCCTGGCGCAGCCGTGGTCCATGGCGGGCTGGCCGATCTCGGGCTGGCGTCCGGAGCCGCCCAGGCTGGGGGCGCTCACCGCGCTCACCGCGCTCGCCGCCGGCGTGGCGGCCACCCCGGCGGCCAGGAGGGCTAATCCCGCCAGGGTCGCGCCAACGCGCCGCCGGGTACTGGACCGGGCGAGAGGCCGGGCAAATGGCTTGGTCATGCGAGGGTCCGTTCTCGTATCGCGAAACGGTCATGGCGGCCACCACGCCGAATCCTGACCGTGTAACGGTTCCGAGTCAATATCCTCACAAGAGCGCTCTCTTGACTGAAGAGACCTCCCTTGGCCAGGGAAGTTCTTCCAAATCCGCATGCCGGTGGCTTATTTTTCGATTTATTACATGTCGATAACTGATGATCGAGAGAGGTGACTTGAACGTGGGAGAGCGTTCTCCCAAGGGTCTGGCGGGCCTTTACCTGGGGCTGGCTACCATCGAGCGCATGCGTCTGGCCCGGCTGTCCCCCATGGTGCAAGAAGTCGCGAAGTTCGGCATGATCGGCGCGATCGGCTTCGTGATCAGCGTCCCCGGAGCGAACCTGCTCCGCTACGGCATCGGCCTGGGACCGCTGACCTCGGTCGTGCTGGCCACCGTCACGGCCTGCGCGTTCACCTACCTCGCCCACCGGTACTGGACCTGGCGCCGCCCCGGCAACGTCGCCCAGGCCCAGGAGTTCGCGCTGTTCGCGGTCTTCAACGGCATCGGCCTGCTGATCCAGGTGCTCTGCGTGGGCTTCACCGAGTACACCCTCCAGCTGAGCAACCCCGTCGCCCTCAACGCCGCCAACCTGCTGGGCGTGATCATCGGCACGGTGTTCCGCTTCTGGGCCTACCGTCGCTGGGTGTTCCTGCCGGTGGTCGTGCGCGGCAAGCCCGAACTGCGCGTGGTGCGCTCGGACGCCCAGGTGGACCAGCCCGGCGCGTGAGGCGCCGGGCCGGTCCAGGGGTCAGGGCGCCAGGTCCCGATGGCGGAACAGCGCCATCCCGCCGACCGCCAGCGCCGCCGCCACCCCGACCAGCGCCAGGATCGGCCCAGGAGTGGCGGCCACCGCCGGTACGGCAGGGACGTGGCTGAACGGCGACAGGTCCCGGACCGCGTCGGGCAGCCCGAGCATGTCCCCGAACATCCCCCACACGATGGTGGCCACCAGCCCCGCCCAGGCCAGCGCCACCGCGAACCTCGGCAACGCCCCGAAGACCAGCACCACGAACCCGGCCAGCGTGAGCGCGGCGGGCAACTGCGCCAGCCCGGCCCCGGCCATCGTCAGCACGCCCTCCTCGCCTCCGGCGGCGGCGTCGGCGAGCCCCATCGCGACCCCGGCGGCCAGCAGCACGGCCGCCGCGCCCCCGGCCGCGCAGGCCAGATGGGCGGCCACCCACCGGCTCCTGCCGACGGCCGTGGCCAGCACCGCCTCACCGGGCCCGCCCGCCTCCTCCGCCCGCAACCGCAGCAGGGCCTGTACGGCGAAGCTCGCCGCCAGCACCCCGAACACGTTCATCATCGCCGCGAAGAAGACGTCCACCAGCTGCCCGCCCGCCCCGCCGGCGAGCTGGTTGATCACCTTGACGGCGCCCGCGTTGGCCGTCATCGCGTCCCGTACGGTGGCGCCGAGCGAGCCGATCCCGGCCCCGGCCACCGCCGCCCCGATCACCCAGCCGTACACCAGTCCCCGGTTCAGCCGCCAGGCCAGCCCGAGCGGCCCGTGCAGCGACCCGGTGGCGGGACCCGGCCGGTCGGGGATCAGGCCGCCGCCCAGGTCCCGCCGCCCGGCCAGCGCGAACGCGCCCGCCACGCAGGCGGCCAGCAGCAGCACCGGCAGGACGAGCACCCACCAGCGCTCCTCGCCGTACGGGCGGGCCAGCATGCCCCAGCCGATCGGCGACAACCAGGACGGCCAGGCGGTGGTGACCCCGTCGGGGGTGACCTCGCCCAGCGCGTCGCCGATCCCGCGTACCAGATAGGCGACGCCGACCAGCGCGGCGGCGCAGGCGTTGGCGGCGCGGGCGCCGGTGAACAGCTGCGCGGAAACGGCGGCGATGCCCGCGAACGCCATCCCGGTGAGCGCGCACGCGGTGCCGAAGGCCAGCGACCCGGCCGCCGGCAGCCCCGAGCCCAGCAGCGTGAGGGTGATCGCCAGGCCGAGCACCAGGCTGGCGCCGCAGGCCACCACCAGGGCGGCGATGAGCCCGGCGTACCGGCCGACGCTGCCCGCGCCGACCAGTTCGGCCCGCCCGGTCTCCTCGTTCTGCCGGGTGTGCCGGACCACCGCGAAGGTGCTCAGCAGCGCGGCCAGCACCAGCAGGGACGCCAGGTTGCGGAAGTTCACCACCGCGCCCAGGCTGGTGCCGACGGGCACGCCCCGCATGAGCAGCACCGCCGGGCTGGTCGCGGCGCCCTGGAGCGCCTCGGCCCGGCTCGCCTCGTCGGGGAACTCGTCCACTACGGCGGCGACGCCGGCCGCCGTCACCGCCATGGCGACCAGGATCCAGATCGGCAGGCGCACCCGGTCCCGGCGCAGGGCCAGCCGGACCAGGCGCCAGGCGCCCGCGGTCATGACGCGGCCTTCTGGCCGTAGTGGCGCATGAACAGCTCCTCCAGCGTGGGGGGATGGCTGGTCATCGCCCGGACCTCGAACTTGCCCAGATGCCGCAGCACCGAGGGGAGTTCCGCCGCGTCCACGTCGAACCGGGTCCGGCTGCCGTCGGCCACCAGATCGTGCACGCCGGGCAGCCCGGCCAGGCCGGTGATCGGCCCGTTCGCCTCCACGGCCACCGAGGTGCGGGTCAGGTGGCGCAGCTCGGCGAGGGTGCCCGACTCGACGGTGGCGCCCTCCCTGATGATGCTCACCCGGTCGCAGAGCGCCTCGACCTCGGCGAAGATGTGGCTGCTCAGCAGTACGGTGGCGCCCTGGCCGCGCACCTCGCGCACGGTCTGCTGGAAGGCCGCCTCCATCAGCGGGTCCAGCCCCGAGGTGGGCTCGTCCAGCACGAACAGCTCGACGTCGGACGCGAACGCCGCCACCAGCGCCACCTTCTGCCGGTTCCCCTTGGAGTAGGTACGGCACCGCTTGGTGGGATCCAGCTGGAATCGGTCCACCAGCTCGGCCCGCCGGGCCAGGTCAAGCCCGCCGCGCAGGTCGCCGAAGAGGTCGATGGCCTCCCCGCCGGTCAGGTTGGGCCACAGGTTCACGTCCCCTGGCACGTACGCCAGGCGGCGGTGCAGGCGCACCGCGTCCCGCCAGGGGTCGCCGCCGAGCAGGGAGACGGTGCCGGAGTCGGCCCGGAGCAGCCCGAGCAGCACCCGGATCGTGGTGGTCTTCCCCGCGCCGTTGGGGCCGAGAAAGCCGTGCACCTCCCCGGTGCGTACGGACAGGGTGAGACCGTTCAGCGCCTTGGTGGAGCCGAAGGTCTTGATCAGCCCGGTAACCGAGATGGCGTCATTCATCGCGAGCCTCCTGGACTCGGTGGGGAGTGGACACCCGGTCGATCGCGGCCCGGGCGGCCGCGGCGTCCTCGACGCTCATGATCGGGTGCGAGTAGATGTCGAGCAGGGCTCTGGCCAGCAGCAGGTCGCCCTCCGGGCTGTCCAGCTCCACGCCCAGGACGCGGGTGAGGTGCTCGTGCAGCACTGCGACGGAGAGCGCCATCGCGGTCCCGATCGCGGCTCTGACCCGCGGGGGGACGTCGGAGCGTTCGGAGCGGGCCCGGTCGGCGTCGGTCTGCCATTCCTCGCTGAGCTTGACCATCTCGTCGAAGAGCTTCGCCGCCGCGCCCTCGGCGAGCGCCCGCCCGACATACCGCTGGTACGGCTTCATGGCCGCCCGGCTCGCCGCCACGGGGTTCGTCTCAAGCTTGGCCAGGTCGGCCCCGCGGACGTCGGCGTTCAACCGGCGGACGAGCTTGACCAGATGGTCGTCGCAGGCGTCCCGCAGGCCCTGCTTGGACCCGAAGTGGTGCCGCACCAGGCCGGGGGACACGCCTGCCTGCTCCGCGATGGCCCGGATGGTGGCGCGTTCGAAGCCGTGCTCCCCGAACTGTGCCATCGCCGCGTCTCGGATCCGAGCTCGCGCGGTCAGGTCTTCTGGGTCGTTGTACACACAAACAACGTACTACTCGCTTGAATCGCCCGCTATACGTACGTATAGCCTTTACACGACGGCGGCCGCCACTCCCACGATCGCCATCAGCAGACCGGCCCCGGTCACCGCCGTCCCGGCGATCACCGCCGCTCGCCGCCCCCGGCGGACGCCGCTCCAGTAGAGCAGCACGTACGGGAGGAAACCCAGGCCGCCGACGCCGACGGCCGGGAGGGCGAGGGCGGCGAGCAGGCCCGCAGTGCCGGCGGGCACGGCGCGGTCCCCCTCCGGGGTGAGCTGGGCGCGGACGACGTCGCCCGCGTCGGAGTCGGGAGAGGCCGCCACCGGTACCGCCTGGCCGCCGGAGTCGGGGGTGAAGGTGCCCTTGCAGTCGTACCGGCCCCGGCCGAGGTCCTGGCAGGAGGTGACCGTGAGGGTGCCGGGGGTGCCGATCCGGCCGGTGGCCAGCTGGATGGCGGTCACCGAGAACACCATGGGGAGCACGCAGACGGCCAGCCAGAGGGCCACCAGGATGACCTTCCCAAGCAGGCCGGGACCGGGGCCGCGGGTGGGGGTGACATGGTTGAAGGCGTCGAGGAATTCCGTCATGCGGCCAGTGTGCGGAAACCGACTTGCCGTTGACCTGCGCCGAACTTGGAGCTCACGGCCGCCACTGGAGGAGGACCGCGGTGGCGTCGTCGCGGAGCCTTCCGTTCTGGTACTCGACCAGCGTACGGGCCAGGCGGCGGAGGGACTCCGCGACCGGGAGGGCGGTGGTGTCGCTCCGGGTGACCAGGTCGGTGAGGCGCTCCATGCCGAAGAGCTCCCCGTCCGGCGAGCGGGCCTCCAGCACGCCGTCGGTGTAGAAGAGCACCTGGTCGCCCTCCTCCAGCCGCTCCTCGTAGACCTGGGTGGCGATCGACCCGCCCAGGCCGAGCGGCAGGCGCGGCGGCCGGTCCAGCTGCTTGATGACCCTGCCGCCGCGGATCAGCAGCGGCACGGGATGGCCGCAGTTGATCCAGGTCAGCAGGCCGGAGGTGACGTCCAGCTCGGCCAGCACGCCGGTGACGAAGCGGGAGCTGCCGAACCGCTCGTGCACCGCGCAGTCGGCCAGCTCCACGATGTCGGTCAGTGTGCCGCCGGACCTGCGGGCGTTGCGGCAACTGGCCAGGCAGACGCTGGCGATTAGGCCGGACTCCAGGTCGTGGCCGATGGAGTCGAAGACCGAGACCTGGAGCCGGTCGCCGAGCAGGCTGTAGTCGAACGCGTCACCCCCCACCTCGTACGCCGGTTCGATCACCCCGCTGATGGTGAACCGGTCGGTGCCGAAGGTGAGCGGCGGCATGAACGCCCACTCCATCTCGGAGGCCAGCGACATGCGCTCCCGGCGCCGGGTCCGCGGGAAGGTGTCGCTGTAGGCGGTCTTGCTGATCAGCAGGAGCGCGGTGACGGAGGCCAGCGTCTCGCACCGGCGGCGCATGGCCGAGTCGCAGGAGTCCATGGTCAGCTCGATCACGCCGAGTCGGTCGATGCCGTCGATCAGTGGCAGCCAGAGGCGTACCCTGCCCTCGGCCACGCTGTGCTGGGCGCGGATCGTGCGGTAGCAGAGCCCGGCCAGGGTGCCGTCCACGGAGAGCGGCTCGTCGCCGGTGCCGAGGGGGACCAGCAGCTCCTGGCGTACGTCGCAGAGGTAGACGGCCAGGCCGAGGATGCCCAGCCGGGTGGCGAAGCGGGCGACCGTGTCCGGGATGGCGTCGGGTGGCGCGAGGTGCGCGGCGTCGAGCAGGTCGTGCAGGACCTGTTCTCCCGAGCTCAGGTCGCCGTCCATGACGTCTCCCTCACCGTGCGCAGTTCTCCCATCACCTACCCCCAATCCCGAGAATGACTGCATAACAGCAGGTCACAGCCCTTTTTCAGGAAAAATCCCGACAAATGGTGTGTGGGGGTAGGGAAGGAGTGGGTAACCAGGAAGCGTTGTGAGCGATCCGCACAGGCCCCGTGACCCAGGTCGGCACCAAGACCCGCGACGCGAACCACCCAAGCACCGGGTCGAGATCCCCCGGCACCGACAACGGCCCATCGCCGAGAACGCCCAGCAACACGGCCGCCCCATCTCCTGGATCTTCGTCTCCGCCGTCCTCCTGGTCTTCACCTGCGGCGGCCTCGCCCTCATCCTGAACAACTGGGTGATGTTCTGGGTCTGCGCCGCCCTCCTGGTAGCCGCCCTCCCCATCGGCCACGCCATCCGCATCACCGACGACGTCATCGCCTTCCCCGAGAACGACCACAACACCCACAACCGCCTGGACTAGCCATCCCGCACAGCGAGTTCGAGGTGATTTCCGGTTGGGGGTTATTGGGTGCGGATTGCGATTTCTGGGTAGTCGAGGACGAGGCCGGATTCGTCGAAGATCAGGACGCAGGTGAAGTCGAAGGCGGGGGAGGCGTAGTCGTAGCGGAGGTGGGGGCCGTCGTCGGGGAGGCGGAGGTAGGTCTGGTCGAGGCGGTCTACGGGGCGGTCGCCGATGCGGACGTATGCGGCTGGGGCGGGGGTCTTGGTGTTGGCGGGTGGGTCCATGCGGTGGATGGGGAAGGTGTTGGTCATCGCCGAGGATTCCAGGTCGACGTCGTGGCAGCCGGTCAGGTGGGGGGCGGGTTCGCCGTTGACCAGCCAGTTTCCCTGGCCGTCTGATTCCAGGAGGGTGGACCACGGGCCGGTGGAGGAGCGGCCCCAGATCTGGGCGGTGCGGGTGGTCCAGGTGGCGTCCAGGCGGATGTCGTAGCGGACCATCCAGGTTTGGTCGTTCTCCGCGGCCGTGGTGCAGCCTTCGGCCCGCCAGCCGTTGTCGTACGTGGAGAAGTAGACGACCTCGAAGCCGGAGCGGTCGCCCAGGTGCCGCCAGGCCGCGGTAATTGGGGGAATGGTGAAAGGCATCGTTAATCGTTCCCGTGGCAGAGATTCAATGGCAGGTGTTTTTCTTCCCCTCTAACCCCTATGAACTCGTCTAAACATTTGTCCGATACGTCACGATTTGATTTGATCGGGCGGAGAGGGGGTTGGGTCATGGTCGATGTTCATCACCGTTATGCCATGGTGCACGGGCGGCGGTTGTTCTACCGGGAGGCGGGGCCGCCGAACGCGCCGACGCTGGTGCTGCTGCACGGTTATCCGACCAGTTCGTTCATGTTCCGGCACCTCATCCCGGATCTGGCCCGCGACTACCGGGTGATCGCCCCCGACCATCTGGGGTTCGGCCTGTCCGACGCGCCCCCGGTGGAGGAGTTCGACTACACCTTCGACGCGCTGGCCGGCCTCACGGCGGCCCTGCTGGAGCACCTGCGTGTCACGCACTACACGATGTATGTCCAGGACTACGGCGCGCCCATCGGCTGGCGGCTGGCCCTGCGCGACCCGGGCGCGGTCACCGCGATCATCAGCCAGAACGGCAACGGCTACGAGGCCGGGTTCGTACCGGAATTCTGGGAGCCGATCTGGGCCTACCACCGCGAGCAGAACCCGGAGACCGAGAAGGTCGTGCGGCAGGCGTTCACGCCGGAGGCGATCAGGTGGCAGTACCTGACCGGGGTGCCCGACGAGACCCTGGTCAGCCCGGACACCTGGCACCACGACTACGCGCTGATCTCCCGTCCAGGGAACGACCGGGTGCAACTGGCGCTCTTCCGGGACTACGCCAGCAATATCCCGCTCTATGGCCGACTGCATGAGTATTTCCGTGCGCACCGGCCGCCCCTGCTCGCCGTCTGGGGCAAGGACGACCCGGTGTTCGGTCCGGAGGGGGCGCGGGCGTTCGCCCAGGATCTGCCGGACGCCCAGGTCCACCTGCTGGAGGGCGGCCACTTCCTGCTGGAGAGCGCCCTCGACAAGGTCATCCGGCTGATGCGCGCGTTCCTCGACCGCTGAGGCACCGGTCGCTCAGCCTTTGGAGTTCGTTCCCTGGCTGACCCGCCTTCAGATCACGGCCGCTCAGCGGCAGGTCTGCTGTGGAGTGGGCCTGGACCAGGAACGCCGAGCCCTGTGGTGACCGCCTGACCGAGGGCGAGTTCTGTCGGAGCCCTCCGCTACGTTGCCTTCATGAGTGAATTCGTGCTGGTAGCGGGGGCGTGGCTGGGTGCATGGGCATGGGACGAGGTGGTCCCGGAACTACGCGCCGCCGGCCACGGTGCCCACCCGTTGACCCTGTCCGGCCTCGCGGAGAAACGCCACCTCCCGGCCGGCCAGCAGACTCACGTCCAGGACATCGTCCAAGAAGTCCACCACCGCGACCTCCACGACGTCATCCTGGTCGGCCACAGCTACTCCGGCATCCCCGTCGGCCAGGCCGCCGAACACATCGGCGACCGCCTCTCCCACGTGGTCTTCGTCGACGCCAACGTCCCCGCCGACGGCGAGTCCTTCGTCTCCGCCTGGCCCTACGGCCGCCCCATCGTGGAAGCCTCCATCGCCGAAACCGGCGGCTTCTGGTCCCCCCTCACCGCAGCCGACTACGCGGGCCAGGGCCTGACCCCCACCCAGATCGACTGCATAGTCACCGGTTCAACCCCTCACCCCGGCCCCACCCTGACCGAAGCCGCCATCCTGCCCCGCCCCCTCGCCGACCTCCCCGCCACCTACATCAAATGCCTCCTCGACGGCGAACACCCCGCCGACGACGTCACCGCCCTACTGAAAAACGACAACTGGCGCCTACTCAAAATGAACACCGGCCACTGGCCCATGTTCTCCCAGCCCCACGAACTGGCCCAGATCCTGCTCACGAGGGCCTGACGGTTTACTCCGTGGACCAGTCGAGACGTTGGATAATCCAGGCCGGCATCGACCAGAGGGGATTGTGCGGCGAAAGGTCTCCTTCTTCTACGACAAGGTAGTAAGGATCTGCCATGTGAAATCCATCTTTGCCGCCCACCCAGGCGTCCACGTTGTATTCACAGGAGACTTCGAAATAGTCGTATTCGTCGCCGTTCCTGAGCTCCAGGGTAAAGGCCCAGTTATCGTGTGACCGCCAGGTCAGGGTGAGGCCGGCGTCACTGTCCTTGACCTTCAGGAGGTGCTCGCCCCTCCGCGATTCCAGATCGTCCGGTACGGTGAGACCCGGCACGCAGGAAAGGGCTTCGCGAATATCCTGCAGGGCGTCCTCGGGCTCGGCGTACGTGAGGTCCGGCAGGCTCACATAGGCGTCCCCTTGGGATGACACTCCTGTTATCACGCCGTCGGTCAGATGGAATATCAAATCCGCCCGGACGAACGCATCCTGGTATTCCAGAGTCCTGGTCGGCGGAAAATCCACGCCCTGGAACGGCTCGTCTATCGTGGCCTGCGCGTCGGCGAGAAAGAACACCGTCGCCGACACCTGATGGTGGCAGGCCGATCCGAGATCGCCGGGTCCACGCGGTGTATCCGCCGCTTCCTCCGTATCGGCTGGGTCGGATTCGACGGTGACCCTGTCCAGTCCGGCCAGGGCGGTCAGCCGGGTCACGCTCGCCCCGAGAACATGCGCGTCCAGCGCGTCGACCAGGTCGCTGGACTGCACCGCCCGGTCCAGGCTGGGCGTGTTACCGATGTCGAACCGGGTGACCTGGTCACCCGGGCTCAGACCGATCGGCAGCTGTTCCAGGAGATATCGCACCACTGCCCGTGTCGCATGCCCGTCGTCGATGGTGACCTCGAAGAGGGTGGAACGGAGTTGTCTCCTGGTGCGCGTCAGCGGGGCCGCGATTCCCCAAGCCTGGCAGGCGTCTCTGATGTCCTTGTCCTGGGTGAGGAACAGCAACTGCTCCGCTGAGCCGTCGGCGGCGGCCAGCACGTCACGCAACCATGTGCTGTCGCTGGCACCGGTCTTCACGCCATCCTTCTTCCGGCCGGGCGAACGCTGCAGCACCTGATCCTTCAACCCGGCCAGCGCACTCTCCGGCGTGGCCGCGATCACACGTACGTGCTCGATCTCTCCGATCGCCCGGACGAAATTCTCGATGACCTCACCGGTGTTCGCGTGCGACTGCTTCGGCATCGGAATTCGCCCCCGCGCGAGATTCTTGCGCTGCTCCGTGAAGGCGGTCACTGAACCTTTTTCATCCCCAGGTGGCTCGGTGGTTTTGAAGTACGGCGATGGCCTTGACCAGATGGCCGGCCTTGCTGGGGCTGCACCGTAGTTTCCGGAGGATGCGCCAACTCTTGAGCTGGGCGTTTGCGCGTTCGCCGGGGCCGCGGAGCTTGGCGTGGGACCGGTTGGCCCGCTTCTGTGATTCGGGTTTGTTCTTGCCTCTGTACGGGGTGATCACCGTCTCGGCTTCCGCCCCCTGATAGGCCTTGTCCGCCAGGGTGATGATCCCGGCCTGGTCCAGTTCGCGCAGGATGCCCCAGATCCGGGCGGCGGTCAGATCGTGTGTCTTGCCCGGCAACGCCCCCGACGTCCACACGATGGTGCCGTCCGGACCGGCGATGACCTGGATGTTCATGCCGTGCACCCGATGTTTGCCGGAGAAGTACGGGCGGTCGGCACGCACCCGGTCGGTCCGGATGAGGGTGCCGTCCAGCACCAGCAGATGCAGTCCGTCCTTCTTGGCCTTGCGTAACGCCGCCGTCAGCTTGGGCGAGCGCGCCGACAGCAGCGCAATGGTCTCGGTCACATATCGCCACGCGGTGGCCGCCGACACTCCGAAACCTGCCCCGACCTCAGTGAACGTCTCACCTTTACGCAAGTGGACCAGGACCAGGAGGGCCTGCCGGCCGGGGTTGAGCCGCCGCCAGGACGAGCCGATCGCCTTGCGTCGCCTGCGGATCAGCCCTGCCACGTAGTTGAGCGTTGAAGACGACAAATCGACGGAAGCGCGATAGAACAGCATCCGAAGCTCCTGGTGGTGGCGGATGGATTGTGGTGATCAACCCGTCTACCAGGGGCTTCGCTATGTCATGGGGCAAACTCGGGCATCGCGATCATGCTGTGACCAGCCCACCTGCCACAGGGGATGAAAAGGGTTCACTATCAAATGCCAGTCCTCGGCCAGATGCTCCGCCCATTCCCACACCACGGGCTCCGGAACCCAGGTCTCGATTCCGATGCCCCGCAACCGCAGCGCCGTACGCTCCAGATCCCCCAGGTCCGGTCTGCCCCGCCCATAGGCATTGGCATCCAGCACGACGGCCAGCAATCGTTCCCGCGCCCCCGGCGCCAACCGTAAGCCCGAATCGCCAGGGTATTCACGCGCGGAGTGAGCCATGCGGGACATTGTCCCGCGTTTCACGGGCGACGTCAGGCGCGCGGAGGCCCGCGCCGGATGATCGGCGCGGGCCTCTGTTAAGGGGTTTCAGTTGCGGGATGGGGACTGCAGGAGGCGGTCGCCGGGGTGGCAGAGTTCTGCGGTGAAGAAGGTGCTGCCGGGGACGCAGCGCCACATGCTGGGGTTGGTGTAGCTGGGCGCCTGGCGGATGTTGGTCGCCTGTTCGAGGGCGTAGGCGTCGGCGAGGAGGGTGGCCTCGCTGTAGCCCGTGCCGATGAAGGTGACGCCGATGGGGTTGCGGCCGGCGGAGCTGGCCATCGCGCCGTAGCCGGCGGGGATGGTCAGGGCCGGGTAGCCCGCGCGGGCGGCGTGGCCGAGGAGGGCGTTGCCGCTGGGGACCATGATGGCGTCGAAGTCGTCGGCGGGGTCGGCGGTTCCGTTGGTGAGGATCTTGTCGATCAGGGCGCGGGTGGCTGCCTTACCGGATTCCAGGTCGGCCTGGTACGCGGCGCTGGTGGCGGGGTCGGCCAGGTTGACGGACTGGGCGGTGAGGAGCTGGCCCTGCTGGTACTTGAGGCCCTCCACGGAGTTGGCGTTGTTGTAGTCGATGATGGACTGGAGGGTCGGCGGGCGGGGGCCGCGCCGGGCCCCGGCGAGGTAGGCGTTGAGGTCACGCTTGAACTCGCTCTGGACGATGCTCGCCGGGTTGGGGTCGGGAGTGCCGACGGTGACCTGGGTGGTCGTCGCCCCAAGGGACTGCAGGGCGGCCACCATGGTCAGGTACGGCTCGGCCGAACTCGCCACCACGGCGATCTTCTTGCCCTGGAGGGCGGTGGGGGACAGCCCGGCCGTGTAGTCCTTGACGGGCGCGCCCGCCGTCGCCGGGTCGGCCGAGTCGGGACCGGCGATGACGTTGAGTGCGCTCGCCGCGTCGGACACGGTCCGGGTGATCGGCCCGGGCGCGTCCTGGGAGCGGGCGACGGGCAGCACACCCGTGCGGCTGACCAGGCCGACCGTCGGCTTGAGGCCGACGACGCCGGCCGCCTCGGCGGGCGCCACCAGCTGGGCCGAGTCGGCGGAGGTCTCCATGCCGACGGTGAACGCCGCCAGACCGGAGGCGGTCGCCGCCGCGGAACCGCTGGACGAACCGGCCGGGGTCTTGTCGGTGTCGGAGGGCAGCAGCACCTGCCCGGCGAGCGAGGAGTACCCCTTCGGCATGTTCGCGTCGAAGACGCCGTTCAGCTCGGTGATGTTGGTCTTGCCGAGGATGATCGCCCCGGCCTCCTTGAGCTTGGCCACCACGGTCGAGTCACGGTCCGGCTCGAAGTCCTGGAGCGCGATCGAACCGCCGGTGGTCGCCAGCTTCGCGACGTCGAAGCCGTCGTTGAGCAGGACGGGGATGCCGTACAGCGGCTTCGGCGCCTGTGGCGTCTTGTCCTTGCCCTTGAGTACGTCGTCCTTGTACTTGACCTTCTCGTCCTTGAAGTCCTTGTCCTTGTCGCGGCGTTCCCGGTCGATCTCGCGGGCCTCCTTGAGCGCGTCCGGGTTGATCAGGCGCACCGCCTGGGTGGCCGGGCCCTCGGCGTTGGTCAGCGCGATCCGGTAGAGGTAGGCCTTGACCAGATCCTCCGAGGTCAGGGTGCCGGCGGCGAGCCGCGCGGACAGGCTCTGCACCGACTCGGTCTCCAGGGAGAACGGCAACGCCTTCGGCACGCCGCCGATCATTTTCAGTACCGTGTCGTAGTCGGGGTTGCAGTGGCCGCGCTTGGCGTACGGGCCGGGCGGGTCGGTCTGGGCGCAGCGGTACATGCTCGGGTTGACCGCCGAGGCGGGCTGGCGCAGGCGGGTGGCCTGCTCGATCACGTACCCGACGCCGAGCAGGTTGTACTCGCTGTAGGCGTTGCCGTGCACCTGGACGGCGACCGCGCGGCGGTGCGTGGCGGAGTACCCCATGGGGATGGTGATCGTGGGGTATCCGGCCTGCGGGCCGTTGGGGACGCTGCCGAGGATGGCGATCACCGGGTCGGCGGGCTGGGTCGGGTCGGAGTTGGGGTAGGTCACCATGTCGTTGATGGCCTTGTGCCAGGCCGCCTTACGGATGACCAGGTTGGTCCGGTACGCGGTCTCGTTGGCGCCACCCGGGGTGACGTCGGACTGCGAGGAGTTGAGGTGGTTGTTGTTGCCGAACTTCAGGGCCTGGTGGGCGTTGGCCTGGTTGTCGGCCACCTCCTCGACGAGCGACTTGATCGGCGCCTGCGGGCCGAGGCGCTTGTAGTACTCGTCAATGCTCTTGTGCTGCTCGTACCCGCTGGGCAGGCTCGGCAGCGTGCCGACCGACACGCTCGGCCGGGACACCATGATCGCTCCGGCGGCCGTCAGCGCGTCGTAGGCGATCTTGAGCGGGGTGCCCTCGGTGAGGGTGCCGTTGTAGCCGATCTTCTTGCCCCGGACGAAGTCGAGGTCCAGGGCCTTGGTGTAGTCCGGCAGCTCCGCCGGGAGCGCGGGGATGATGCCGCTGGCGATGTAGTCGGGGCCGAACATGGCCGCGTACGCCGCGTCGCCCTCCGGGTCGGGGCCGGCGATCGAGGCGAGGGTCAGCGCCGCGTCCGACACGTTCCGGACCATCGGCCCGGCGATGTCCTGGGACGCGCTGATCGGGGCGATGCCGTACCCGGGGACCAGGCCGACGGTCGGCCGCAGGCCGACCAGGCTCTGCGCGTTGGACGGGCTGATGATGGACCCGGAGGTTTCCGTGCCGATGCCGAGCGTGGACAGCGCCGCCGCCATGGCCGTGCCGGTTCCGGACGACGAGCCGCTGGGGTTCTGGTCGGCGTCAAGCGCGTGCAGCACCTGTCCGGTGAGGTTGCTGAAACCTGACGGCTGGCTGCCGAAACTGTTCGCGAACTCCGAAAGCCCCACCTTGCCGAGGATCACCACGCCGCGCTCGCGCAGCTTCTTGGTGATCCCCGCGTCGGTCGCCGGGTAGGACTTCCGCAGCGAGTAGTTGCCGGCCGAGGTGTACATGCCGGTGACGTCGATGAGGTCCTTGAGGAGCACCGGCAGACCGTGCGCGGGCCCGAGCAACTGGCCCTTGGCGCGCAGCTTGTCGGCCGCCGCCGCCTCCTTGAGCACGTCAGGGTTGAGCTGGGTGACGGCGTTGAGTCCGGGGCCGCGCTTGTTGAGCGCGTCGATCCGCTCCAGGTATGCCTTGGTGAGTTCGACGGAGGTGAGTTTCCCCTTGGCCATCAGCGCCATGGCCTCGGCGCCGGTGAGGGTCTCCAGGTCGAGGTGGGGTGGCCGGTTCGGCGCGGTGGCCTGCGCGGCTGTCGGGACGAGGGTGGCGCTCAGAGCGAGCGCTAAGAGGGAGAGGACGGAGCGTACTTTGTGCACCACGTGCTCCTTGAGGAACGAATGATGCCTGTGACCGTATATACGACCTATTACGCATAAATGTCCGTAATGTTCCCGACGCGAAACCAGGCCCGTGCCGAAAACCTGTCGTTACGCCGTCCGCGGGGCGGGAGTGCGTCCCGGCATGACGACCGCCGGTCGGTACCCGAGGCGGCGGTCGTCGGTGCGGCGGGAACGCGTCACTCGATGGGGTCGGTGACGTTCAGCTCGTACGTGGCCGACGTCGTGTGCGCGGCCGAGGTGGCGGTGATGGTGATCGTGAACCAGCCGGTCGGGGCCTGCGGGGCGGCCGTGAGGGTCAGCGTGGTGGCGTTGCCGGTCATCAGCACCGCCGGGTTGAACGTTCCGGTCACGCCGTACGGCAGGCCGGTCACCGACATCTGGATCTTGGTGGAGCTGTTGATCGCGGTGGTGCCCACGTTGACGGTCAGCGAGCCGCCGGCGGGCAGGCTGCCGCCCTCCGCGTCGAGGTCGAGCTGGACCTGGGGCGGGGCCGGGGGCGCCACCTCCCGGATGGCCAGCGCGTGGCTGGACGCGGCGCAGGCGGTCGCGGCCTGGACGCCGTCCAGTCCGGTGACCCGGACCGGGATGGCGCGGTCGGTCTGGGTGCCGTCGCCCAGCTGGCCGAGGCCGTTGGCGCCCCAGGCCCAGGCCGTACCGGGCTGCTGCCGGGCGAGGCTGAAGTGGGCGCCGGCGTCGATCCGGGTGGCGCCGCCGACGTGCGCGCGGTCCAGGTAGGGGCGGTCGGCGAAGTCGCCGGTTCCGAGCTGCCCGGCCCAGTTGCCTCCCCAGGACCACACCGAGCCGTCCCAGCGCAGCGCGAGACTGTGCGCGGAGCCCGCGGCGACCTGGGTGAATCCGCTGGAGCCCGGGACCAGCACCGGCCGAACGCGCCTGGTCACGGTGTGGTCGCCGAGCTGCCCGGAGCTGTTGTTCCCCCAGGCCCAGATGACGCCGTCGGAGCGCAGCGCGAGGCTGTGCCCTTCGCCGGCCGCCGCGCCGATCACTCCTTTCAGCTCGGCCACCTGCCGGGGATAGGGCAGGTAGTCGCCGTAGGAGCCGTAACCGAGCTGGCCGAAGGTGTCGTCGCCCCAGACCCACAACGTGCCGTCCGACTTGACCGCCAGGTTGTGCGCCACCCCGGCCTCGATGTCCACGACATTCGTCAGCCCGAGCACCTTGACCGGCGCCGGCCGGTCGACCACATCGTGCTGGCCCAGCTGTCCCCGGTCGTTGGCGCCCCAGGCCCAGACCGAGCCGTCGGCGCGCAGCGCCAGGCTGTAGCCGGCGCCCGCCTCGACGTCGACGACGTCGGACAGGCCCGGCACCGGTCCCGGGCTCAGCCGCGAGGTCGTCGTGCCGTCGCCGAGCTGGCCGGAGCCGTTGCGTCCCCAGCTCCACACCGTACGATCCGCGGCGACCGCCAGGCTGTGCGTCTGGCCCGCGGCGGCTCTGGTGAATCTCTGGGGTAGCGCGCCCACCTCCACGAAGGTGGGCTGCGCGATCGCGGTCGCGCCGTTGCCGAGCTGGCCGTGCTTGTTCCAGCCCCAGGCCACCGCGTGCGAGGACGCGACCGCCTGGCCGCTCGCCCCCGTCACCCCTGCTAACAGAAACGCCGTCACCGTCACCACGACGGATCCGGAACGCCGGATTATTTTCATGATCAGATGCCCCCATGCAGTACGAATGGACCTACCTCGGGAAGGCGTGACATTCCGTTCCATCGGCTGTCCACGCCCCGGGGGTACTGTGAGTCGCGCATCGCAGGCGGCGACCGGGAGGGCGTACATGGCTGACGAAGTCGAGGACGAGGTGCTGGCGCGGGTGCGCGAGATCTGCCTGGCTCTCCCCGAAGTGGTCGAGAAGCCCTTCGGCGGCCACAGTGCCCCGTCGTTCCGCATCCGCGAGAAGCTGTTCCTGATGACCAGCGAGGACGGCCTGAAGATGATGTTCAAGGCCGGCCCGGGCGTTCAGGCGGCCCTCGTCGGCTCCGACCCTCAGCGCTTCTTCGTCCCCGCCTACGTGGGCGCCAAGGGCTGGGTCGGCGCCCGCCTCGACACCGACCAGGACTGGACCGAACTCGACGAACTGATCAGAGACAGCTACCGCCTGATCGCCCCCAAACGCCTGGCCGCCCTTGTGGACTGAACCTCATGACCTGGGGCCGTGACGGCGGTCGGCCGGGAGCGGTGAGGAGCGCCGGGCAACGGGGGAGGGGGACGGTGGTCGGTGGGGGAAGGCGACAGCCGTAAAAGGTGATGGCCACCCACTGCAGTGGGTGGCCATCGAGTTCAGGCGCAGGTGTATCCGGACGGCAGCGCGGTGTCGCCGTTCGGGCGGCTTGCCTGGAAGCCGAAGCTGGTGGTGCTGGCCCCGGGTGCGAGGGTGCCGTTGTGGCTGACGTTTCTGACGGTTACGGTCTGACCGCTGACGGTGACGGTGCCGTTCCAAGAGCCGGTCAGGGTGTGGCCGGCCGGGAGCGTGAAGGTGACCGTCCAGCCGGTGATCGTGGAGGTGCCGGTGTTGGTGATGGTCAGCGGCTGGATCACGTACCCGTTGTTCCACTGGGTCTGCACGGTCGCGACGGCCGAGCAGCCTCCGGTGGACGTCCCGGGCTGGGTGGTGATCTGGACGGTGTTGGAGACCGCCGAGAGGTTGCCCGCGCCGTCCCGCGCCCGCACGTACACCTGGTACTGGGTGTTCGGGGTCAGGCCGGTGAGCGTGATCGAGTTGGTGGTGGTCGTGCCGAGCTGCGGGTCGGTGGCGCCCTGCTCGCGGTAGACGTTGTAACCCGCCAGGCCAGAGCCGCCCGTGTCGGTGGACGCGGCCCAGGTCAGCGTGGCGCCGTTGGCGGTCACGTTGGACGCGGTGGGGGTGCCGGGGGTGCTGGGCGGGGTGGTGTCGGTGGGGGGCGGGCTGCTGTCGGTGAGGACCGGGGTCGTCCAGTCCCGCCAGTCGGCCAGGTTGCCCTGCGCCCTGGACGAGATCCGCATCGTGCCGGCCGCGTTGCCCGTCTTCAGCAGGAACTTCTGGATGTTCTGCTGCAACGGGGTCCGCCATTCGGCCCGGTTGGCGCAGTGCGTGCCGTCCGCGACGTCGGACCAGTAGGTGATGTTGTCCCCGGCGCCGAGCGCCTTGTAGACCTCGGCTCCGCCCAGGGCCGCCACGCTCGCGGACCGCGGACCCAGGTTGGCGATGTGCGGGTTGTCCATGATGAACAGCCCGCGCGGTGCGATCATGGCCACCGTTTCGTGCGTGTCCACCGGCAGCCGGGTCGGGCTGCCCGTGAAGGAGCCGAACGCGTCGCCCAGCCACGGCTGCTCACCGTAGGCACTGCTCAGGCTCTGCGCGCCTTCCCCGGGAATCCCGCGGAAGATGGGCACACCGGCGCTGCCCGACTCGATCGGCATGGTCAACGCGATGCGCTGGTCGAACGCACCGGCCACGAAGGCGCCCTTGCCGAACCGCGAGCAGCCCGTGACGCCGGTCGCGTCCGCCTTGAGGATGTTGCCGCCCGACTGCTCGATGACGTCGATGATCCGGCTCACCCCCCAGCCCCAGGCGGCCAGCAGTCCGGTGCTGCTTGTGGCGCCGTAGATGGTGTAGAAAGCGCCCTGCTTGTTGTTCCGCGGTGTGCCCTCTCGCCCGACCACGTAGGGGTCGTAGTTGATGACGGCGGCACCGGCCGCTCGGATGGTGGCCGTGTCCGCGCCGAATCCTCCATAGACAATGACGGCGGGGAAAGGTCCGGTACCGCTCGGCAGCGAGACGCTCGCGGAGAAGCTGGAGGTCCTGCCGTTGTGACTCACGTTCACCGTGATGGTGCTACTGGAGACCGTGCCCGTCACACTCGTCGGCTTTCCGGGCTTCTCGCCGTAGACGAACCGCTCCGCCAGCCTCTTGATCTCTTCCCGCCGGCACCGCCAATCGGACTTGGTGGAGATGCGTGTGTTGTCCAACTTCCTGAAGGGATCCGGAAGCCTGGTGTTGGTGGTCAAGGATCCCTCGGTGGGCAGGCCGTTCACTACGCAGTCGGCACCCTCGTTTTCAACTCCAACGGCCGCGGCGGCCTCGGTGGACGCTACCGTTACCGCTCCGACGACCGTGAGCGACGCCGCGACCGCCAGCGCGACAACCCTCGAACGGATCCTTGAGCGGCCCGAGCTGATGATCACTAGGGCTCTCCCTTCCGGGTGGGGTATTGGCGCTCAGTCTGGGAATCCGCTCGAAACACGTCAACGCAGATATCGAAAGGTTTCTAAGATCTACTTATCGCCCTACCTTTGAACTGGCAGTATGGGCATGCTGATGTCGAAACTTTCGGAAACTAGCTGAATTGTAGGCGCGTTCCACTTCGACACCCGAAAGTTTCGGACTCGCGGGACGCGGTTCCGGTGTGTGGGCAGGTGTCGTCCCGTACCTGGCCGTCGAGCCGCGACACCAAGGCGTCGCATGGAATAAAATTCGGTTCCGAAATCATTTCCCAGATATTGAAACGTCTGGACCTGGAAACGTGTGCGTCACACCGAATTCACTGGAGCGAAAAAGAAATTCCGTTGTCGCGTGCCAGCTCTATCGGGATTAACTCACCGATAACATCCGGCATATAACGTGATCGGTATGTGGATCTGGGTCCTGGTTATTCTAGTCTCACTGATCCTTACCGCATCTGCGGTATCCACCCTAACGTGGATGCTGCACGCATGGGGTACCCCGGAGAATCTCAAGGCCACTCGATTCTCCCCGCCGGACGGACAACACCACCTCTCCTTCTCCCTCCTCGTGCCCGCAAGACACGAGGAGAACGTGCTGCACGCGACGGTCGAGCGACTCCTCGAGTCGACCCACCAGAATTACGAGATCATCATTATCGTCGGCCACGACGACCCGGACACCACCGCTATCGCACGGCAACTCGAAGCACAATACGCCACACGAGTATCCGTGGTGGTGGACACCAACGAGCGAAAGAACAAGCCGAAGGCGCTGAACACCGCGCTGCCCCACTGCACCGGCGAGGTGGTCGGGGTGTTCGACGCCGAGGACCAGGTGCACCCGCTGCTGCTGGAGCACATCGACCACGAGTTCCGCACCACCGCGGCCGACGTTGTCCAGGGCGGCGTCCAGCTCATCAATTTCGATTCGAGCTGGTACAGCGTGCGGAACTGCATGGAGTACTTCTTCTGGTTCCGCAGCCGGCTGCACCTGCAGGCCCAAAAGGGGTTCATCCCGCTGGGCGGCAACACGGTCTTCGTCCGGACCGAGGTGATCCGCGAGGCGGGGGGATGGGACGAGAACTGCCTGGCCGAGGACTGCGACCTGGGCGTCCGCCTGAGCACCGCTGGCAAGAAGATCGCGGTCGCCTACGACGCGGTGCTGGTGACGAGGGAGGAGACGCCGCACTCCATCACGGCCCTGCTCAAGCAGCGCACCCGCTGGAACCAGGGCTTCCTCCAGGTGCTGCGCAAGGGGGACTGGCGGCGGCTGCCCACCTTCGGGCAGCGCGCGCTCGCGCGGTACACGCTCATCTCGCCGCTGGTGCAGGCGTTCTCGGGGGCGGTCATCCCGGTCGGCCTCGCGGTGGGCCTGTTCGCCGACGTCCCCGTCGGGGTCGCGTTCATCTCGTTCCTGCCGGTCATCCCCACCCTGGCCACGCTGGCCTTCGAGGTGGCCGGACTGCACGACTTCGGCAAGCAGTACCGCGTACGTATCGGAACGCTCCATTATCTGCGGCTGCTCGCCGGGATGCCGCTCTACAACGTCGTGCTGGCGCTGGCGGCGGCGCGGGCGGTGCTGCGCGAATACACCGGACGGCGTGAGTGGGAGCTCACCAAGCACCTGGGCGTGCATCTCAAGGCCGCCCACGAGGGGGACTGATCCGATGGCCGTACTCGAACGATTACACCTCCCGCAGGCCGCGCCAGGGCAGGCCGTCGCCCCGCCCCGCCGCCTGCTGACCTACGCGCCCGCGTTGCTGATCACCGTGGTGGTCGCCGTGCAACTGGTCAACGTCACCGGTTACCCGGCGATCGACGACGACGAGGGAACCTACCTCGCGCAGGCGTGGGCCCTGCGGCAGGGTTCCCTGGCGCACTACACCTACTGGTACGACCATCCGCCGGTCGGCTGGCTGCAGATCGGCGCGTTCTCGTGGATCCCCGAGCTGCTGTTCCGGGACGGCCTGGCGGTGGCGGCCGGGCGGTTCATCATGCCGCTGGTCACGGGGATCAGCGCGCTGCTGCTGTGGATCATCGCCAGGCGGCTCCGGTTCTCGCCCCTGGCCGCGGGCGCGGCGGTGCTGCTGTTCACGCTGTCGCCCATCGCGCTGACCCTCCAGCGGCAGCTCTACCTGGACAACATCGCGGTGCCCTGGGTGCTCGGCGCGTACGCGCTGGCGCTGTCGCCGAGCCGCCACCTCGGGCACCACGTGGCCAGCGGCGTGTGCGCGGCGATCGCCGTACTGACCAAGGAGACGATGCTGCTGGCGGTGCTGCCGGTGGCGTACACGATGTGGCGGACGGCCGACCCGCACACCCGGACGTTCTCGCTGGCGGGGCTCGGCAGCGGCCTGGTGCTCACCGGGGCTCTTTATCCCCTCTACGCGCTGCTCAAGGGCGAGCTGCTGCCAGGTCCCGACCACGTCTCCCTCTGGGATGCCGTCAGGTTCCAGCTCAGCGACCGGCCGCCGTCGGGGAACATGTTCGTCTCCGGTACGGGGGCCAACGAGCTGCTCACCGCGTGGCTGGCGACCGATCCGGTCATCGTGGTCGGCGGCGCGCTGTCGGTGGTGGCCGGGATGGCCTTCAGCCGGCTGCGTCCGGTGGCGCTCGGCGGGATGATCCTCATGGTCGTCGGGATGCGGCCCTCCGGCTACCTGCCCGCCATGTACATCATCGGGCTGCTGCCGTTCTTCGCGATCTGCGCGGCGGGCATCGCCGAGACCCTGCTCCGGACGGCGGCGCGGGCGCTCGGCCGGCTGCCGCTGCCCCTGCGGGCGCTGCCGCTGGTCCTGCGGCTGCGGCGGCTGCGGCCCTGGTTCCTCGCCGCCACGGTGGTGGCCGCGGCCGGCGCCGTGCTCGCGGTCTGGCTCCCCGGCCAGGCCAGGGTGCTCACCGTGGACGCCAACGCCGACCGCCGCGCCGCGCTGGAGTTCTTCCGCGGCGCGGTGGCCGAGCCGCAGGGCGTGAAGGTCCTGGTGGACGACGCTCTCTGGCTCGACCTGCGGAACTCCGGCTTCGATCCCGTCTGGTTCTACAAGGCGGACCTGGACAGCGCGGTACGGAAGGAGCTGCCGGGCGGCTGGCGCGACTTCGACTACGTGATCTCCAGCGGCATCATGCGCCAGGACGCCGCCCGCCTGCCCACCGTCCGCGACACGCTCACCCACTCAACACCGCTCACCGGTTTCGGCGAGGGCTACGCCCGGATCGAGATTCGCCGCGTTTACGGAGGCTGATCATGACCCCGCCCGTGTCGATCGTCATCCCCACCTTCAACGAAGCGGACAACATCGCAGAGCTCGTCGAGCTGCTCAACAAGACCCTCGAAGCCGACGCAGCGGAGATCATCTTCGTGGACGACAGCAGCGACGACACTCCCGGGGCCGTCGCCCGCGCCGCCGAGACCTCGCGCCTCCCGGTCCGGCTGCACCATCGGGACGCTCCCCAGGGTGGCCTGGGCGGCGCGGTGGTCGAGGGCATGCGCCTGGCCAGGGGCGGCCTGATCGTCGTCATGGACGCCGACCTGCAGCACCCGCCGGGGACGGTGCCCGCGCTGATCGCCGCGGCGGAGCGGGCCGACCTCGTGGTGGCCAGCCGGTACGCGCGGGGCGGCAACGGCGACGGCCTGGACGGCAACTACCGCCTGATGGTCTCCCGGTACTCGACCCTGACCGCGAAACTGCTGTTCTTCCGCGAACTCCAAGGCATCACCGACCCCATGTCCGGATTTTTCGCGATAAATAGGGCGGTGCTTCGGCCGAACGACCTGCGGCCGCTGGGCTACAAGATCCTTCTTGAGCTGGTGGTGCGCTGCCGTCCCCGTACGGTCGCCGAGGTGCCGTACCGGTTCGGCCGCCGGTTCGCGGGCGAGTCCAAGTCCTCGGTGAGGGAGGGCCTGCGCTTCGTCCGGCACCTGGGCAGGCTCCGGTTCAGCGGCGTCGACCGGCGGCCTCCCGTACTCGCGCTGGGCGAAGAGTGATGCGCCGCGCCCGCCCGGCCGCGCTGCTGGCGGCCGCGACCCTGACCACGCTGGCCGTCCTGCCCGGGGCCCTGCCGGTGGCCGCGGCCGACAACCTGGTGCTCAACGCGAGCCTGGAGACGCTGGACGCCGGCGGCTTCCCGGCCTGCTTCGAGCAGTCGGGCTGGGGCGACAACGACTTCGCCTTCACCGTGACCTCGGACGCCCACTCGGGCAGCAGGGCCGTCGCCATCGACATCACCCGCATCGCGAGCGGCGACCGCAAGACGATGATGCTGGAGGCCTCCTCCTGCGCCCCGGCGGTGACGCCGGGACACCAGTACGACCTGTCGGTCTGGTACAAGACCTCCACCCCCAACACCGTGATCACGATGTTCCGCCACGACGCGGCCGGCTGGCACTACTGGACCGACCTGTCGGCCCTCCCGGTCACCGCCACCTGGCAGCAGGCCACCGTACGGACGCCGGAGGTGCCACCGGACACCGACCGCATCACCTGGGGAGTGACCGTCTACGGCGTCGGCACCCTGGTCACCGACGACTACGCGATGGTCGACGCCACGGTTCCGGAACCAGAGCCGCCCTGTTCGAGCGGACCGTGCCAGACCGGCTCGTGGGAGGTGCTCTCCTACCCGTCACCGGTCCGGGCGATCCACACCGTGCTGCTGCACAACGGCAAGGTCCTGCTGATCGCGGGCTCCGGCAACGACCCGGACGCCTTCGCCGCCGGCACCTTCACCACCAGCGTGTTCGACCCCGCCACCGGCACGTTCACCGACGTGCCGACGCCGGACGACCTGTTCTGCGCCGGGCACGTCCAGCTGCCCGACGGCAAGGTGCTCGTCATGGGCGGCAACAAGGACTATCCCGCCGCCGACGGCAGTCACGGCTACAAGGGCCTGAAGGTCTCCTACCTGTTCGACCCGGCCACCAACACCTACCAGGCGACCAACGACATGAACGACGGGCACTGGTACCCGTCGGCGACCGTCCTCGGCAACGGGGACGTCTTCTCGGTGGGCGGGCTGAAGGAGGACTCCAGCGGCTCGGTGGCCACCGAGCTCTGGTCCACCGCCGAGAACCGGTGGAAGGCGCTGTGGGAGGTCCCGCAGACCTGGCGGTTCTGGGGCCTGTACCCGGCGATGATCCTGCTCCAGGACGGGCGGCTCTTCTACACGGGCTCGCACGTCTTCGGGAACGGCACGCCCGGCACGGGCGCGTCCCTCTACGACTGGACCACCGGAACCGTCACCGACGTGACCGGGCTGCGCCGCAAGGACGAGCGGGACCAGTCGATGAGCGTGCTGCTGCCGCCCGCCCAGGACCAGCGCGTGATCACCATCGGCGGCGGCAACATCGAGACCAACGTGGACGCCCACCGGCTCACCGACATCATCGACCTGAAGGAGCCGACCCCCGCCTACACCCCCGGCCCCGACCTGCCCCAGGGGCACAACCACGACAACACCCCGCAGACGGGCGACCAGGGCAAGATGTACGTCTCGGCGGTCCTGCTGCCCGACGGCAAGGTACTGGAGACCGGCGGCGGCCTGCACAACCGCGCCGACCCGGTGTACGAGGCGTCGATGTTCGACCCGCAGACCGACACCTACACCCCGGGCATGGCGACCGACCCCGTCCCCCGTACCTACCACTCCTCCGCGCTGCTGCTGCCGGACGGCCGGGTGATGGCGGTCGGCGACAACCCGGGCAACGGCACTTTCGACCCGCGCATCTCTCTCTACTCCCCGCCGTACCTGTTCAAGGGCGCCCGCCCGGAGATCGTGTCGCTGACCTCCACCTCCTGGACGTACGGCGCGGCGCAGCGGATCACCGTCGGCGGGCCCGTCGTCAAGGCGTCGCTCATCCGCCCCGCCGCCGTGACCCACTCCTCCGACCCCAACCAGCGGTACGTGGACCTGCCGCTCTCGGTGCTCCCCGGCAACGAACTCGACCTCAACGTCACGACCAACCCGAACCTCGCCCCGCCGGGCTGGTACATGCTCACCGTGGTGGACGCGGCGGGCGTGCCCTCGATCGCGAAGTGGGTGCATCTGTCTTGACTTCCTCCCCACGCCTAAGGGCGGGGGATTCCAGCCTTCACAGGCTGGGGTTCCTGCTTCACCGGCGACTGCACCCGGGAGGACCCGGAGTGTCTGACGTCACCTCCACAGGCAGTCACGGCAAGACCTGCCGCCAGGATGTTCTTGGCGGCGTTGACGTCCCTGTCGTGCAGGGTGCCGCATCCCGGGCATGTCCAGCGCCGGGTGGAAAGGCTCAGTCCGGCGAGCAGACGCCCGCACGCCGAGCAGGTTTTCGAGCTGGGGTACCAGCGGTCGATGACGATCAGGTGGCGGCCGTATTTCGCGGTCTTGTAGTCCAGCATGCGGCGGAAGGTGCCCCATCCGCAGTCGGAGATCGCCTTGGCCAGGGATCGGTTGCGGACCATGCCCTTGACGTTGAGGTCTTCGATCACGATCACGTCGTGGTCGCGGACCAGCCGGGTACTGGTCTTGTGCAGGAAGTCGGCGCGGGCCGCCTTCACCTTCCGGTGCGCACGCGCAACCTTCGCCTTCGCCTTGGCGCGGTTGCTAGACCCGGGCTGCTTGCGGGCCATGCGACGCTGGTAGCGGGCCAGGTTCGCCGCTCTGCGCGCCAGATGGCGCGGGTTGGCGATCTTCTCCCCGTCGCTGGTGACGGCGAAGTCCTTGACGCCCACGTCCACGCCGACGACGGCACCGGTAGCCGGGAATTGGGCGGGGTCGTCCACGTCAACGGCGAAGGACACATACCAGCGTCCGCACGGGTCACGGGACACGGTCACCGTGGTCGGGTCGATCGCCGCCGGGTCGATGCCGGGCCAGGACCATACGAACGCCAGCGTGGCGTCCGTCTTCGCCAGCCAAAGTTGGCCGTCGCGGTAGCGGAATCCCGAGCGGGTGTATTCGGCGCTCTGCCGTCCCGCCCGGGACTTGTAGCGCGGGTGGCGGGCTCGTCCGGCGAAGAAGCTCGTGAAGGCCACCTGCTGGTGGCGGATCGCCTGCTGAAGCGGGACCGAGGACACCTCGTTCAGCCATGCCGTCTGGTCAGCGGCTTTCATTGCCGTCAGGTGGGCGTTGGCCTGGACGAAGTTCGTCTTCACTCGTTCGCCGTGGAAGCGCTCATGCCGCCAGGCCAGGGTGTGGTTCCAGACGAAGCGGACGCAGCCGAAGGTGCGGTTGAGCACTGCGGCTTGTTCCGGTGTCGGGTAAGCCCGGCACTTGTACGCCGTCCGCATAGATCGACTTTACCAAAGCTATCCGCTTTGCATAAGCCGACAAGCGCCGTTCCGGCTTTCCTTCCCAGGGTTGAAGCCCGGGGTCTCCAGCCTTCAAGGAGGGTTCGATGAAACCCAGGAAGACGGCGGTCATCGCGCTGGCGACGGTGACGGTGCTGGCCGGGACCGCGCTCACCGCGCTCTCCACGGGCGTCCCTGCCGACGCCGTGGCGGACCGCGCGGCCAGGGGCCCCAAGCCCGCCCCCCGGATCCTGCCGTTCGCCGCCAAGCCCGGCCCCTCGAAGGCGCGCGTGGCCAAGCGGCCGGAGAAGGTGGCGGTGACCGCCTTCGCCGACGGCTGCGACCGTACCTACGGCACGATCGCCCAGTGCGTGCCGGTCTCCTTCCCCAAACTGGCCAAGGGGGAGAGCAAGTGTGCGTGGCTCGCCGCCCGCGGCTTCCCACCGCTGGCCGTACACGGCAAGGACCGGCAGAAGCTGGATTCCAACCAGGACGGCGTCGCCTGCGGCCCCGGAGACCGGAAATGACGGCCTCCACGGGGGAGCAGGATCTCCTCGCAGACCACTTACCGGCCCCCGCCGGACAGACCCCGTCCCCGTGGATCCGGGCCGCATGGATCCGGGTCCCGCGGGTGCGGGCGGCGGGGGTCCGCCGGTTCCTTGGTTTCGGCATGGTCGGCGTGTCCGGGTTTCTGCCGAACCTTGCGGTGATGTGGCTCTGCACCGATCTGCTGCGCCTGCACTACACGCTCTCGGCGGTCGTCGCCCACCAGGTCGCCAACAGCTGGAACTTCGCCCTCACCGACCGGCTGGTGTTCCGCGACCGCGGCCCCGACCGTCGGCTCCGGCGGTACGGCTGGTTCATGCTCTCCGGCAACGCCGACCTGGTGGTACGGGTCCCGTTCCTGATGGTCCTGGTCTCCGTGGCCAGGGTGAACCCGCTAGCTGGATCGATGGTCGTGATCGGGGCTATGTTCCTGGTCCGCTTCCTTGTCACCGATCGGCTGATCTACCGGGACGGCGTCGCCACGAGCGAGGCATGAACACGGGATGTAAGACGTCTTATGTCTTGATAGATCAGGTTGCGCTGGGGCCGGGCCCGCGTCGGTAAACGCGCAGCTCGACCATCGAGGGCACGTGCCATTCCAGCGACCGCATCACCGGCCGCCCCTGCGCGTCCACGTCCACCTGCTCCAGAAACTGGAGGGGAGTGCCCACCGCGACGTCGAGCACCCGGGCCAGCCTCCGGTCGGCCACGACGGGGACGAGGATGGCCTCCCCGTGCTCGACCGCGTGCCCGCGCTCCTCCAGCAGCCGGTAGAGCGAGTCACGGAAGGCGTCGCGGTCCGCCTTGGGATCCACGATGCTGGCCGGGAGGTAGTCCTCGGAGTAGATGGCCGGGCGGCTGTCGGCGTTGCGTACCCGGCGGATCTCCACCACGTCGGACTCCACCTCGATCCGCAGCGCCTGCGCGGTGGCCTCGTCGGCGACCACGATGCGGGCGCTGAGGACCTGCTTGCCGGCCCGGACGCCGCTGCTCTCCAGGTACTCCGTGTAGCTGAAGTTGGTGTCCAGCGAGTTGCGTAGCGCCGGGCGGTGGGTGACGTAGGTGCCGGAGCCGTGCTGGCGGACCACCATGCCGTCCTCGATCAGCCCGCGCACGGCCTCCCGCAGGGTGACCCTGCTGACCGAGAACCGCTCGCGGAGCAACTCCTCGTTCGGCAGCTTCGAGCCGACAGGAAACTCGCCCGACATGATCGCCTTACGGAGTTCCGCACGCACCACATCGGCGAGCAACGGCCTGGTCCGCATGCCTGGCGCCATGTAATGGCCCCCGGGTGGTCAAGTGTGTGGTGAACGAGCAGTCGTATCATGTCACACGTCCAACACCGGACCTCAGACGATCACCAGCAGGGTGAACAGCACGATCCCGGCGAGCAGCCAGGCCACGTAGTCGCCGACGTGCCCCGAGTGCAGGGTGTGCAGCGCCGACCACACCGGCCGAGCCCGGGCCGCGGGGGGCACCCGCCTGCCCCAGACGGCGAGCGCGGCCACGGCGAGCGCGGCGGTCACCCCCGCCAGCCCTTTGACCAGGGCGGACGCGGTCCAGAGCTCGGGGAGGCGGCCCGCGTGGGCCAATGACGGCCGGCCGTGCAGGACGGTTCCGGCGTACCCGGTGGTGAACGTCCGCGCGCCGCGCAGCACCTCCGGTCCGGACAGCAGCACGGCGACGAGCAGGCCGCCGGCGAGCAGCAGCAGCCCCGGGGCGAGCATCAGCCAGGGGACCCGAGGCGTCGGCGCGGCCGTCTCGCCGGCCTCGCGCTCGCCCGCCTGACCGGCCGGCCGCCGCCCGGCGCCGCGGAAGACGCGCAGCCACACCCGCAGCACCGCGCCGCCGGTGAGCCCCGAGGCCAGCACCCCCAGCACGGTGAGCCACCACCACCCGTGCGGAGCCGCATGCTCGGCGAGCACCTTGCCCAGCCACATGCCGCCGGGCGGCAGCCCCGCCAGCGCGAGACCGCCGAGCAGGAACAGGCACGAGGTGACCCGCATGTCCCGGCCACGGCCGCGCAGTTCGTGCTCGTCCACCGTCTCGAAGCGGTTGAGGAGCGCGCCGGCCCCGACGAACAGGGCGCCCTTCACCCCCGCATGGCCGATCAGGTAGAACGCGCCGCCCGCCAGCGCGTCGGCCCGCGCCAGGGCCACGCAGGTGACCAGCAGCCCGACATGGCTGACCGTGGAGTACGCGAGCAGCCGCTTGATGTGCCGTTGCAGCAGGCACATCACCCCGCCCAGCAGCATGGTGGTCCCGCCGAAGACGGCCAGCGCCCGGGCGGTCGTCTCCTCGGCCCCGCCCAGGACCGTCCAGTACGTCCGGGCGACGGCGTACACGCCCAGTTCGACCATGATCCCCGAGAAGAGCACGCAGACCGGCGTGGGCGCCACCGCGTGCGCGTCGGCCAGCCAGAAGTGGAACGGCACGGCGGCCGCCTTCACCAGAAACCCGGTGCACACCAGGGCGAAGGCCACCCGCACCCCCGTGTCCGGGCCGCCCGCCGCCCGGATCTGCTCGCCGACGGCCGCGAACCCCAGCTCGCCGGTCCGCCCGTACAGCAGCGCGATGCCGGTCAGCGAGAGATAGGCGGCCAGCGAGTTCACCACGCCGAAGTTCAGGCCGCCGTGCACGCTCCGCGCCTCGTCGGCGCGGTAACCCGTCAGCACGTACGCGACGGCGCTCATCAGCTCGAAGAACACGAAGGCGTCGAACAGGTCCCCGGTCAGCGCGAACGCGCACATCGCGCCCAGGAACAGCAGCATCAGGGTGTGGAAGACGGCCTGCACCTCGGTGAAGTACCGCCAGGAGAACAGCAGCGCCGCCACCGTCAGCACGGCGACCACCAGGGCCAGGGCCGTCGCGAACGGGTCGGCCACCAGCGGGATGCCGGTACTCACCCCACCGTGCGGACGCCAGCCGCCGACCCAGACGACGACCGTGCCGTACCGCACTGCCTCCCACAGGACCGCGCCGAGCAGCCCCGTCACGGCGAGCGTGGCGCCCATGGCGACGGCGTCCACGACCACCCGGGGCAGCCACCGGCCGGCCCCGGCGAGCACCATCGCCGCCAGGAACGGCACCGCGATGGCCAGTTCGACCGGCGAGAGCACCCGGTCACCGCTCCAGCGTGCGCAGCGCGTCCGGATCGACGGTGCCGCGCCGCTTGGCCACCTGGACGGCGAGCGCCAGCAGCAGCGCCGTGACCGTCGCCCCCACCACCACGTCGGTGAGCGTCATCGCCTGCACGACGGGATCGACCACCCGCCGCCCCGGCCGGATGTCGGAGAACACCGGCGCCGTCGCCCCCTGCCGGAAGCCCACCGAGAGCAGCAGCAGGTACGTCGCCGACTGCGCCACCGACAGGCACACCACCACGTGCACCAGGTTCCGGCTGGTGACGATGCCGTAGATCCCGGCCAGCAGGATCCACCCGGCCACCAGGTACGCCGCCCAGGCCATCAGGCGGGCACCCGGATCAGCAGCGCCTGCTCGAAGAACTTGGCGAGCACCAGCACGAACGCGCAGCCGACCTCGACGCCGACGGCCACGTTGCTCGCGATGACCTGCCCCGCGAACGCCAGCGCCAGCACCACGAACACCGCCGCCGCGGCGGTCTCCCCGACCTCGAACAGCGGGACCGGCCGGATCCGGGCCAGCGCCGGATAGTCGCCGGTGAGGTAGAGCAGGTGCAGCGCGGTGCCGAGGACGACGCCGCCCTGGAACCCCCCGCCGGGGCTGAGCTGCCCGTGGGCCACGATGTAGACGCCGACCAGGACGGTGACCGGCAGCAGCGGGTACCCGGTGACCCGCAGCGCGTCGAACACGTCGGCCGGGCCCAGGTGGTGGCGGGCCGGCTCGTCCTCCTCCTCGCGCCGCACCGCGCGCAGCAGCACCACGGCGCCGAGCGCGGACGCCACCAGGATGAGTTCCTCGCCCAGCGTGTCCAGGGACCGCTGGTCGAAGTTGACCGACGACACCGTGTTCGGGGTGCCGCGCAGCAGCGAGGCCCGGACGGCGCGGTCGCCGTACGGGTGGAAGTTCCCGCCGAACGGCGGCAGGTCCAGCACGGCCAGCGTGAACAGGACCGCGAAGCCGAGGGATCCGGCGGCCAGCAGGCAGAGCCGCAGCCCTCGCACGGCGTTCACGGCCCGTCCTTCCGCTGGTGCCGCCGGATGGCGGCGACGGCGAGCATCACCATCAGCGGCACCATGACCGTGCCCACCGCGAGCTGCGCCATCGCCACGTCGGGCGCCTGGAGGGTCACGAAGAGCACACCCAGGCTCAGGCCGTACCCGGACAGCACGATCGCCTGGCGCACCGGGTCGCGGGTGAGCACGACGGCGGTCGCCATCAGCGCCGTCAGCGCGAAGGCGGCCACCAGCAGCACCTCACCCATCCGGCCGTCCCATGGCCCTGGCCACCGCGGTCACGGTCGCCGGGCCGGTCGCGACGAGCAGCAGCCCGATGACGGCGAGCTTGAGCGCGTCCGACACCGCCGCCGCGTCCACCATGAGGCCGGCCACGACCAGCGGCACCCCCACCGTGGTGACCGCGCCGACGAAGTGCAGGCGGCGGGCGCCGGAGGTGGTCAGCAGCCCGGCGGCGGCCGGCACGATCACGGCCGTCCCCGCCCACACGAGCGTCTGGCCCAGCACGCTCACAGGGTGCGTCCAAGGAAACGGGCGTACACCAGCGATCCGGCGAACGACAGCAGCGCGGCGATCAGGGCCACGTCGAGGTAGGCGCTCCTGCCGTACGCCGCCGCCAAGAGCAGCAGCACCAGCGCGGCGACGGGACCCGCGGCCACCAGGCCGACCAACCGGTCGACCGGCTTCCCGCGCACCGTGGCGAGCAGGCACGGCAGCAGCGCCCCGGCCAGCATGACCAGGGTGGCGGCGATCATCCGCGCCCCACCCGGTGCACCACCAGCACGTCCGGCCGCCCGGTGCGGACGCCGGTGACGTACGCGCCGGGCGAGACCGACAGCGCCAAAGTGGCCAGCCCCCGCCAGGCGGCCCTGCGTTCCTCGCCCCCGGTCTCTGGTGACGGCACCTGGTCGAGGCCTTCGGGCACCTCGCGGCGGGCCAGCAGCCGGGCCAGCGTCCACAGGTCGGCGGGCACCCGTCCGAGCATCGACGGCAGCCAGCGCAGCCAGCGGGCGCGCGGCCGGTAGGACAGTCCCTCGGCTCGCCGGGTCCGCACCGCCAGCCACGCGCAACCGGCCGCCGTCGCCGCCCCGACCGCCAACTCCACGGGGGGATGGTCACTGACGAGGGCCAGGTAGCAGCCGAACAACAGGACCCACCACACGGCGTACTCCACGACCGATCCCCGCACGACCGCCCCCGATAAACGATCACCTACGGGGGTCACCTACCCGACCGGACGCCTACCTACCGTTAACCGGTCGTTACGACTTGCCCTGTGATTCGGCCAGCAACGCGAGGTAGCCGTCGGAGACGATGCGCCTGGCGCGGGCCGCGTAGGACTCGGGGTCGTCGGGGGCGATCGTGCCCAGGCCGTCGACGTACCGGTTGTACATGCAGAACGCCGCCGCGATCAGGACGGTGTCGTGAATCTCCACGTCGGTCGCGTCCGCCTCGCGGGCGGCCGCGACGAGCCGCTCGGTGACCCGCTGTCCGCTCTGCTGCACGGCCGCCGCGATGTCCAGCAGCGCCCGCAGCTTGGGGGAGATCGGCGCGCCGCCCAGGTCCGCGCGGACCTGCTCGACCAGCGCCATGCCGCCCTCCAGTTGGGCCGCCGCGTACGCCGCGTGCGAGGAGAAGCAGTAACGGCAGTCGTTGAGTGCCGACACGTACGCCGCGATCAGCTCACGCTCACCGCGCGTCAGCGTGTTGTCCGACCGCAGCAACGTCTCGACCAGCTCGTTCAACGGCCAGGCCGTCTCCGGACGGAACCTGAAAAGTCCCCGGATTCCCGGCTCATCGGACACCAGCGTGATGTGCGGCATGGGCCTTGCCTCCCTCATCTCGCGAACGCCTCACGAACGTCTCACGAACGCTCGGACGCAGAATTCGCGATCACCTCCACCCCGTCAACACTTTCTCGCCGTGCAGAGCAATAAGTCGTAAATCCGGCCGGCCGGTCTCGTTTTTGAGTAGGGGGATACTCTCTCGCGGCGACCCCGACAGTGTGATTGTGAAGCCGTTCCACCACCTTGGCCGAAGGGGAGGACGGCATGGCTAAGGAAAAGGTCGGTCAGATCCGTATCAGCAAGCGGGTCGTCCAGATAGGGCATCAGGTTTATCCGCTGGCGAACATCTCGCGGGTGCAGAGCCTGCGGGTGGTCTGGGCCGGGAAGCTCGCGACCTTCTACCCGCTCCAGCAGATCGTCATGATCGTGGTGCTGGCGGGGGCGGTTGTCGGCGGGCTGCTGGCGGTGGCTCCCAACCTCGATCTCGGCGGCGGTTGGGACGTCGAGGAGGTAGCGAGGCAGGTCGCCGCTGTCGTGGCCGCCGTTTCCGGGCTGCGCGTCTGCTACCTGCTGCTGGTCCTGCTGTACCGCATGCTGCTGCGGCGCCGGCAGTACGCGCTGGTCCTGGAGACCGCAGGAACCCAGTTCACCGCACTGTCCGGCACCGACCAGCACGAGATCCACCGGATCAAGAACGAGATCGTCGGCGCCATCGAGGATCCGCCCGAGTACGAGCGGACCATCGAGGTGCACGGCGACCTGGTCCTCGGCGACCAGCACAAGCAGACCGGCAACGACAGCAAGATGGTCTTCAACAAGTAGGGGTTCCGATGAGTGACATCGTGTACGGCGAGCAGTACAAGCAGACCGGCGCCAGCAGCAACATGGTCATCAACAGGTCGGGCGGGGTGAACCGGGCCGAGCTGGACGCCGCCGTCACCGAGTTGCGCGCCTTCGTCGCCCAGCTGACCCGCGACGGCGCGGTCACCGCCGACGGCGGCATCGCCGACCCCGGCGCCGTCGTGGCGGCGGTCGAAGCCCAGCCGGGCAGGTTGAAGGCGCTGGGCGCGGCGATCGCCGGAGGGGCCAAGGACGCCGTCCTGTCCATCGTCCAGGGCGGTGTCGCCGCCATGATCGTCGCGCTGGTCGGGCGGATGTGACCGCCTGATCTTGCACAGGCTGAAAGTTACAGAAAACCTTTAGCGTCCGCCCAGGTGCGGGGATGTGCCGCTAGTTGGTTGACTATACAAACGTTTTCGGCGCTCGTACCTTGCCGCCATGAGATGGATTATGGCGATCTTCGTGCTGGCCGCGACCACCGTGGTCGCCACGGCCACGTCGGCAGCGGCCGCGGTCGCGTGCGGTGTCACGTACACGACGAACGACTGGAGTTCGGGGAACAACACCGGCGGGTTCACCGCCAGCGTCACCGTCAGGAATCTGGGCGACGCCTGGAACGGCTGGACGCTGCGGTTCACGTTCCCGGCGGGGCAGACGGTCACCCAGGGCTGGTCGGCGAACTGGTCGCAGTCGGGGGCCAACGTCACCGCGACCAACCAGGACTACAACGCCGCCCTCGGGAACGGCGCGTCCACCTCCATCGGCTTCAACGGGACCTGGACCGGCTCCAACCCGAAGCCCTCGTCGTTCACCGTCAACGGGGTGACCTGCACCGGCTCGACCCCCACCGCCACCCCCACCCCGACCCCTTCCCCC
>NZ_JAHCST010000030.1 GCF_018476525.1 Acrocarpospora catenulata | reverse complement strand
AGTGCACTCGGAAAGTGCCTTTCGAGTTGGTGCGGACAGGACCCTCAGCAAGTCCAATCCTTCCAGCTCAAGGCACTTTTCACGTTTAACGATCGGTTCCGGCCGCTTCCCAGGCGAAAGCCCCAGGTTAGTAGTCGGCGAAGCGGGCCACGCGGCGGAGTTTGTTCATGGCGTCGAGGGCGGCGACCTTGTAGGACTCGGCGAGGGTGGGGTAGTTGAAGACGGCGTCCACGAGGTAGTCGATGGTGCCGCCGCAGCCCATGACGGCCTGGCCGATGTGGATGAGTTCGGTGGCGCCGGTGCCGAAGACGTGGACGCCGAGCAGGGAGCGGTCCTCGGCGGAGACCAGGAGTTTGAGCATGCCGTAGGTGTCGCCGATGATCTGGCCGCGGGCCAGTTCGCGGTAGCGGGAGATGCCGACCTCGAAGGGGATGGCGGCGTCGGTGAGTTCGTCCTCGGTGCGGCCGACGAAGCTGATCTCGGGGATGGTGTAGATGCCGATGGGCTGGAGCAGGTGGATGCTGTTCACCGGCTCGTCGCAGGCGTGGTAGGCGGCCAGGCGGCCCTGTTCCATGGAGGTGGCGGCCAGGGCGGGGAAGCCGATCACGTCGCCGACCGCGTAGATGTGCGGGACCTCGGTCCGGTAGTACTGGTCGACGGTGATCCGGCCGCGGGCGTCGGCGGTCAGGCCGGCCGCGTGTAAGGCCAGGTTCTCGGTCATGCCCTGTCGGCCGGCCGAGTACATGACGGTGGCGGCGGGGATCTTCTTGCCGCTCTCCAGGATGGTCAGCGCGCCGCGCTCGCGGCGTTCCACAGCGGCCACGCTCTCCCCGAACCGGAAGGTGACCGCCAGGTCGCGCAGGTGGTACTTGAGCGCCTCGATGACCTCCAGGTCGCAGAACTCCAGCATGCGGTCGCGCCGCTCCACCACGGTGACCTTGGTGCCGAGCGCGGCGAACATCGAGGCGTACTCGATGCCGATGACCCCGGCGCCGACCACCACCATCGAGTCGGGGACCCGCTCCAGCTGGAGGATGCCGTCCGAGTCGATGATCGTGTTGCCGTCGAACTCCACCGTGTCCGGGCGGGCCGGGCGGGTGCCCGTGGCGATGATGATCTTGTCGGCGGTGACCTTGGTCTCCCGGCCCTTGTCGTCGACGACCGCGACCGTGTGCGGGTCCATGAAGTGGCCGAGGCCGCCCAGCACGGTGATGTGGTTGCGGGACAGCTGGTTTCTGATCACCTCCACCTCGCGGCCGACCACGTGCTGGGTGCGGGCCGTGAGGTCGGCGACGGTGATCTCCTCCTTGACGCGGTAGTTGCGGCCGTACATCTCACGCTGGCTGAGGCCGGTCAGATAGAGCACGGCCTCACGCATGGTCTTGGAGGGGATCGTGCCGGTGTTGATGCACACGCCCCCGATCATGTCCCGTCGTTCGACGATCCCCACTCGGCGTTCCAGCTTGGCCGCCGCGATCGCGGCTTTCTGCCCTCCGGGCCCGGAACCGAGAACAAGCACATCAAAGTCGCTCACATCGCCCAGTGTGAGCGACGTCTCCGAAAGGGTGAAGGGTCTCCGGAACCTTCACCGGATGAATGACGATATGTGAGTTAATGGCAACCTGGCAGGCACCGCAGATCCAGTTGATCACGATCTGTTGCAATCCAGGGACAAGCAATCGTCAAGCGAGAACAGGAAAGATCCCGTTCATGTGGAGAGACACCCCCCAGTATCTCGGCGAGCTGCTGATCTGGGAGATCGAGGACTACCTCAGCGCCCAGACCGCCCAGCCCGACCGGGCCAGGGTGGCCTTCATCAGACTCGCCGACGAGGCCGCCGCCGTCACGATCGGCGCCGAACTGGAGACCGGCGGCAGCTTCTACGCCGCCGCCCGGCGGGCCGACGCGCTGGGCATGACGCTGCCCGGCGACATGTTCGGCGTGGTCACCAGGGACGAGCACCCGGAGGTCTTCAAGGCCGTGCCCGGCACGACCTTCCCGCCGGTCCGCGACGGCGACGGCTACCTCATCCTCCGGCTCGTGGCCTTCGAGCCGTAGGCAGCCGGCCGGTCAGGCCGACACCCGGTCCACGATGGACTTCACCCCCGCCGTGCGGGCGCAGTGCGCGCAGCAGTACCAGTGACCGTTGGCGTCCACGCCGTGGCCGATGATGCGGCACTTGCAGTGCTCGCACAGCGGCGCCATCCGGGTGATCGCACACTCGAAACTGTCGAACGTGTGCACCGCTCCCTGCGCGTGCACCTCGAACGCCATGTCGTAGTCGTTTCCGCAGACTTCACAGGCCGCCATGATTCCCCCCGTATCGGTTCCCCGTGGGGCATACCCGCAGATCATCGGGCCATTCCTCGTCCGGTACGGCTCACGCCGGAGCCGTACCGGACGGGGTTCAGAACGCGCCCAGCACGGTGGTGATGGCGGACGTGGCGCCGTCCCTGGCCTCCCGCAGGTCCATCAGGACCGAGTCGGTGGAGTTGATGGGGGTGCCCGCCGGGCGGTCGCTGCCGCCGAGCAGGACCTCGACCACGCGGTTGCCCTGGAGGGCGTAGATCACGTACCGGGAGGAGTAGGCCGTGTCGGTCTTCTGCTTGATGGCCTGGGCGAAGTTGTCCTCGCCGATGCCGGGCAGTTTCACGATCTTGCTCCACGCGATGCCGCCGATCCGGGAGCCGGCGGTGAACTTGGTCTTGCCGCGCTGGTCGACCAGGAAGTAGCGGGCGTTCTCCGCGCTGTTGAACTCGTGCACGCTGACCAGCAGGTTCCGCCAGCGGATCTTGCCGCCGTCGATCGGCAGCTGGTCGTTCCACCACTGGCACTCGGTCAGTTTGCCGTTCTTCTCCGGGGTGACGCCGGCCGCGCCCTTGGTGTCCGGGGCCAGCTCGGCGGCGAGCGGGTTGACGGCGACGCAGTACGGCGGGAGCTCGATGCGGACCGGTTTGGGGCTCTCGCTGGGGCTCGGGCTCGGGCGGGCGCGGTCCGCGAACGGGTTGGGCTTGCCCTGCTGCCAGGCGGTCACCGACTGGGCCAGCTGGGTGAGCAGGCCCTTGACCTCGCGGAGCGCGTTGTCCTCGGTGATCGCCTGCTTGGTGTCGGTGGAGAACAGGTCGGCTTCCTTGTGCTGCTGGCTGGCCTCGAACCTGACCTGGAAGGTGACGTTGCCGACCCGGCCCATGCCGGTGCCGAAGGCGTAGTAGTGGTCCTTCTCGCGAACCCACTGGTACTGGGCGACGGCCTCCTCGCCGATGCCGGTGAGGGTGGTCGGCTTGGAGTAGTAGCGCTCGGCGGTGGAGTGCTCGCCGCCGTAGGTGTACTGGTTCACCTCGCCGTTGTACTGGATCTTGGCGGCCTTCTCGGCGGTGGTGTCGCCGAGCGCCTCGTAGCGGGCGACGTTGATGACGATCTCGCGGCTGCGGGTGACGTCCTTGTAGGAGATGTCGCGGTTGGCCCAGGTGCAGGTCCAGCGCACGTAGCTGACGATGGTGTCGTCGCGGTTGTCGCTGGTCCTGGAGTCGATCTTGGCGCGGGGCACCAGGCGGTCGGCCTCGACCGGGTCGAGCATGGCGCAGACGTCGGCGTTGCCTCCCCCTGGCGCGGGCTGCTCCGCCGTACCCGGGGCGCCGCCCTGGGAGGTGGCCGCGACGGGCGTCTGCCCCTGGGTGCGCGAGTTCATGAACACGAAGGTGCCGCCCGCGACCAGGATCACCACCACCAGCGCCAGCACCGGCACCAGCCAGCCCGGACGTTTGCGCGGGGGTCCCTGCCAGCCGCCGCCCGGCTGCGTGGTGCCCGGCCAGGGCCCGCTCCCGGGGCCCTGCCACTGCTCCACCGGGTACGACTCGGGCTTACCTGGCTGCCACGGCGCCGCGGGCCCCGACTGCCCCGACTGCCCCGGCTGCCACGCCTGTTGGCCGGAACCCGCCGGGCCTCCCCGCCATGGCCCCGACTGATCGGGAGGCGGTGGGCCGCCCTGGGCATCGGCGGCGTTGGGCGGCGGCGGCTGTGCCCCGAGCCATCCCTTGGGACCTTCGCCACCGAAGGGTGCGCCGGGGCCCTGCGGAGGGCCGGGGCTGCCAAACGCTTCAGGTGCGCCGAATCCGCCCGATGCCCCGAAGGGAGCCGCGGGACCGCCAGGCGGCCCCGGGGGCACCCCGGGACCGGTTGATGGCCCTGGAGGCATCCCGGAGTCGGTAGGTGGCCCTGGAGGCATCCCGGGACCGGCAGGTGGCCCTGGAGGCATCCCGGGACCGGTGGGCGGCCCAGGGGACATTTCGGGCCCACCAGCGGCGCCGAACGGTCCGGGAAGGCCGAACCCGGGGGCTGCGAAGCCTTCCGGGTCGGTCGGGCCGTTTCCCAGGGCGGTCGGGCCGCTTCCCGGATCGGTCGGATGTGGGCCGGTGCCGATCGGTCCCCCCGGGTTTCCCCGCCATCCCGAAATATCGGTCGTCGGGGGTTCGCCGGGAGGGGCCGAGGCGGTTGGCGGGTTGGCCCAGCTGACTTCGGGTGGGGGTGGGAGCGGGCTCGCCCAGCCGTCCTCAGGGCCGGCGGGCTCCTCCTCGTCATGGACCAGCCGTAACCGGGGGCGTTCCCCGGACACGTATCCCCCGGTGGCCCATGGCGCAGGACCCGGCACCACCCGATCGACCGGACCGGTCTCCGGCTCCTCCGGAATACCCGCCGGGCCTGGATCCAGGGGTTCCCCGGGCACGCCGTCTCCCGGCCGGTCACGGGGAACCGCCACCTGCTCCGCCACGATGGGGTCGGTGGACTCCCCCGCGCCGGGCTCGGGCATCGGGGGCACCGGAGGCTTCGGGCGGAACATGCCGAAGTCCCGCGGCGGGGCCTGGGGACGAAGGGGGTCGGCGTTGAGGGCGGCGCCCGGGGACCGTCTGGGGAGCTGTTCGCCGTCCGCCGGGGGTGGTTCCGGGGCGGGATCAGGTTCTTCGGGCGGGTCGGGATAGGGCGAGGAAAAGAAGGTGCGTGGATCCGGATTGGGGTCGGTATGGGGACGGCGGACCGGGGGGCGGAACGGGTCCCACGGGGTGCCGGTGGAGTCGGACATGGGTGTCTCCTGGAGAAGGTGAGGGACGGGCTAGCCGAGCCCGGCGCCGATCAGCTGGGCGGCACGGGCGGCGGCCTGCCTGGCGGCGGTCCGCTGGGACGGGGGCGGGGCACCGGACGCGCTCGCCTGCCCGTAGACGACTTCGACGATCAGATTGCTCCGGCGGAACGACACGGCTGCGCCCGGCGCGACCGGATCCAGCACATCGCGGGTGAACGCCTCGTCGGCGATCCCCGGCAGGTCCTCGGCACCAGCCGAGGCACCCGACCCACCGGACCCACCGGACCCGGCCCGCCGCTGCGCGAAGGCCCGCCCGGCGGCGTCCTCGCCGGACCCGGGCGGGGAGAGCCAGAAGCTGACCTGGACACTGGTGCCGTCCCGGTGGTGCACCCATCGGCAGCTGTCGCCGGATCTGTCCTCCGCGTCCGCGCCGGCCCCCAGCAGCTCGTCAACCTGCCGCTGGGTGAGGCTCTGGCAGGGATCGGGCAGCGCGGCGAACCTCCCGGGCGCGCCGGGGCCGCCGGAGGCCAGCATCCACGCCCCCAGCCCCGCCCCGACGCCGACGGCCACGGCCAGCGCGCCCCAGGCGATCAGGCGGCCGGTACGCCGGGGCCGTACCACGACGGGGGCGGGCAGCAGTGACTGCAGAAGGTGGCGGACGGCGGGCGCGGGAGGACGGCGGGCGGGATCCTTGTCCAGCAGGGCCAGCACCACCCGGGCCAGGCCGGGGGTGGCCCTGATCATCGGGGGCGGCTCGTGCATGAGCACGGCGGCCACCACGGCGGCCGGAAGGTCGCGGTGGAACGGCCCCCGGCCCTCGACGGCCATGTAGAGGGTGGCGCCCAGCGACCACAGGTCGGAGGGCGGTCCAGCGGGCTCGGCCCGGAACCGTTCCGGCGCCATGTACGCGGGTGACCCCGAGCTGTCGGCGGGGTCGGCGCCGAGCGGCGCGGCGATGCCGAAGTCGGCGAGCATGGCCCGCCCGTCCTCGGCGACCAGCACGTTGGCGGGTTTCACGTCCCGGTGCAGGATGCCGTTGCGGTGGGCGAGCTCCAGCGCGTCCAGGATGTTCAGCCCGATCTCGGCGACCCGCTCGGACGGCAGCGGGATCAGCTTGTCGAGCGAGGTGCCCGGCACCAGGTCCATCACGATCCACGGCTGCCCCCGGTGCGGCACCACGTCGTGGATCATGACGATGGCGGGGTGGCTGAGCCGCCCGGCGGCCCGGGCCTCGCCGAGCGCGCGGCCGGTGTACTCGGCCAGCTGGGCGGGGGTGAGCCCGTCAGGCACCCGCATCTGCTTGACCGCGACCTCACGCCTGAGCAGCTCGTCGTGGGCGTGCCAGACGGTGCCCGCGCCGCCCTGGCCGAGCGCCTCGACGAGCCGGTACCGCCCGGCCAGCAGTTCCACCGCGCGCGACTCCACTACGCCCGGCTCCACAACGTCTCGGCCGCCACCCTGGCCGCCCGGGTGGCCGCGGCGCGGATCTGGTCAGGGGTCTGCTCGCCCAGGTCGGCGTACTCCACCTTGCCGACCAGGTCGCCGAGGCGGAAGTAGACGAGGCCGCCCATGATCCGGCCGTCCACGGTGCTCACGTCGGTGGCGAACGCCTCCTCGCCCACGTCCGGCAGGTCCCTGGGCCGGGAGAGCACCACCTGCCGCTTGCGGTCGGCCCCGATCTCGTACCAGATGAACTGGCCCTCCCGGAGGCCGTTGTCGAAGCGCCGCCGGAGGCCGCCGAGCAGGGTGCGGGCGGACTCCGTGGTCAGCGCCCACGGGTCGGGGGTGTCGGAGTCGGTCTCCGGGTCGATGCGCACGCCCCGGCCGTCAACGGTCCACTGGCAGCCCTTCTCGATCTTCTTACTGGGGGCCGCCGTGCCGATCAGGGCGGTGACCTCGGCCTCCGATAACACCGTGCAGAGGTCGACCGGCTGGGCGAAGACCGGCGACGGCCGCCGTACGGGGGTCCCGGGTTCTGCGCCGCCCCACGGCACGAAGATCGCGGCGGCGGCCACCACCGGGATGACGGGCAGGATCCACCACCAGCGGGCGCGGGGCCGCCGGGCGTGCATGGGCATGGTGATCTCGGGCATGCCGCCCCTGGCGATCTGCCGGAACAGTTCCAGCGCGGCCGCGGGCTCCGGCCGGCCTGACGGGTCCCTGGACAACATCCACCGGATCAGCGGCCCGATCGGGCCCTCCGCGCGCGGCACCGGCACGTCCTTGGCCACGGTGGCGTAGAGCACCTCGACCTGGCTGCCCTTGAACGGCGGCGTGCCCTCCAGCGCCAGGTACAGGGTGGCGCCCAGCGACCAGAGGTCGGCGGCCGGGCCGCCCGGCTCGCCGGAGAGCCGCTCGGGGGCGATGTACCCGGGCGAGCCGACCAGCAGCCCGTCCCCGGTCAGGGCGGTGGTGTCGGCGGGGCGGGCGATGCCGAAGTCGGTCAGCACCACCCGGCCGTCGCCGGTCAGGAAGACGTTGGCGGGTTTGACGTCGCGGTGCTGCACGCCGAGCGCGTGCGCGGCGGCCAGCGCCTCCAGCATGCGCGCGCCGATCTCGGCCACCTGCGGGGCGGGCAGCGGGCCGTGGACGCGGACCTCCTCGCCGAGGTTGCGGCCGTGCAGGCGCTCCATCACGATCCACGGTTTGCCGCCCTCGACCAGGACGTCGTGCACGGCGACGATGGCGGGGTGGCGCAGCCGGGCGGTGACCTCCGCCTCGCGCATCACCCTGGCCACCATCTCGGCGCGTTTGCGCTCGTCCAGTCCCTCGGGGAAACGCAGCTCCTTGACCGCCACCTCGCGGTCGAGCGTCTCATCCCTGGCCAGCCAGACAGTGCCCATGCCGCCAGAACCGAGAGGACGGAGCAGGCGATACCGAGCGGCCAGCATTTCCCCGGTCGATTCGGCCATAGCGGGAGGATAGCGAAATCTAATCAGCTGCCTTCGCCGATTCCGGCGGCCGATATCGACCTCCGGTATCGATCAGCGCCGGAAGCCCGCCGCGAGCAGCGGGAGGACGAGCACGCCCAGCCAGGCCAGGGCGGCCGACAGGGGCGCCCGGCCACGGCCGGGCGCCCAGCGGTCACTGGAGTGCCAGTGAGCGGATCCTCAGGTCGCCGGTGCCGACCAGGTAGACGTCCTGGGGGCCGTTCGCCTTGGCCAGCGGGACGGTGGCGGTGGTGTAGGCGTACCGGTCGCCGGTGGCGGGCACCGTGAGGGTGCCCAGCAGGCGGCCGGTCGGGGAGCCGAGGCGGACCTGGAGGGAGCCGCCGCCGACCGACGCGACGCCGGCGGTGAGGGCCGCCGGTGCGCGCAGGTCACTGTCCTTGAAGGCGATCCAGTCGCCGGAGGTGAAGCCGACGGCGGTGCCGGAGGCCTTGCTCTCGTCGAGGAGTTCGATGCCCGTGTAGTCGTCGAAGTCGCTCGCCCGGGTCGACCTGGTCAGGTCGCGGCGCGGGATGGTCTCGCCGGCGACGTTGACGGTGGTCCGCTGCCGGATCGCGGCCGAGGAGGAGCCGACCAGGACGTCGTGGGTGGCGGTCTCGGTGACGAAACGGTTCCGGGTCACGTCCCACAGGGCCAGGTCGGACTTGGCGATCGGGAACTTGACGGTGGTCGAGGCCCCCGGCGCGAGGGTCACCCGCTGGAAGCCGCGCAGCTGCTTCACCGGCTGCTTGACCCGGGAACGGTGCTGGTGGGTGTAGAGCTGGACCACTTCGTCGCCCTTCCGCGACCCGGTGTTGGTCACCTTGACGGAGACCTCGTAGCCGGTGGCGGTCGGCGTGACCTTCAGGCTCTGGTAGCCGAAGGTCGTGTACGAGAGCCCGTGCCCGAACGGGTAGAGCGGGTTGCCCTGGTAGTACAGATAGGTCGAGCCGGACTTGATGATGTCGTAGTCGGTGATCGCCGGGAGCTGGGCGCTCGCCCGGTACCAGGTCTGGGTCAGCCGGCCCGCCGGGTTGATGTTCCCGTACAGGACGTCGGCGATGCCGTGCCCGGTCTCGGCGCCCGCGTGGGTGGTCCACAGGATGGCCGGGACGTTGTCCTGGAGCCAGTCGATCGTGGTCGGGTAGCTGTTCTCCAGCACCACCACGGTCTTCGGGTTGGCCGCGCGGACCGCCTTGACCAGGGCCTCCTGGCCTCCGGCGAGGCTGGTGGCGTTCCGGTCGTGGTCCTCCCTGCCGTTGATGAACGGCATGCTGCCGACCACCACCACGGCCACGTCGGCGGACTTGGCGGCGGCCACCGCGGCGGCCACCCCGTCCGTGACGACCTCCTTGGCGAACCGGGCGGCGGTCGCCTTGGCGCCCACCGAGAGCTTGCCGTCCGCGTCCACCTGCACGTAGGTCTCAGGCAGCCAGAACCACGGCTGGGTGATCTCGTACCCGACGTACTTGAGGTAGAAGTCGCCGCTGCCGGTGGGCTCCAGCTTGAACTGCTGCTGCACGAACCAGCCGTTGGGCTGCTCGTCGCGGGTGACGAACGGCGTCCAGTTCCAGCCGAGGTAGCGGCTGTTGGCGGCGTTGCGCAGGGTGACCACGCCCTCGCCCCAGTCGGTGAGGTCCCACTGCCCGGCCTGGGTCAGCCCGTCGGCGACCCCGACCGTGTGGGCGTCGGTGGTGCCGGTGGCGGTGACGTACCGGCCGCTGGTCACGTGCTTGAGCGCGATCCGGTCCACGCCCTCGGCGGCGACCGCGGGCGACCGCTCGGCGATCCCGGCCCGCGGGGTGACCCGGTACGGCAGGCTGCCGCCGTACCAGTCGGTGTAGAGGGTGTCCCCGAGCGGCCCGATGACGGCGACCTTCTTGCCGGGGGTGAGCGGCAGCAGCCCGGAGTTCTTCAGCAGCACGGCGGCCTTGCCCGCGGTCTCCCGGTTGAGCGCGCGGTGCGCCGGGGAGTCCACCACGTCCTTGGTGATCCCCCCGTACGGCCCCCCGTTCGGGTCGAACTCGCCGAGCCGGAACCGGATGCTCAGGATGTTCCGCACGGCCCGGTTCACGTCGGCCTCGGTGATCAGCCCGCGGGACAGCGCCTCGTTGATCGCGTCGATGGTCCGCAGCGAGTTGGTGTCGTCGGTGGTGAAGCTGTCCACCTTGGCCCTGAGCACGGCCGCGTCCGCCGAGGCCAGGTCGGGGTAGTACTGCTGGGAGTCGACCAGGTTGTTGGGCGCGTGCGCATCGGTCACCGAGAAGAGGTCACGAGAGGTCCAGCTCCGCACCTCCGACAGGTCGGTGACCGTGGCCGGGCGGCCGTTGACCACATTGTAGGAGGTCATCACGCCGGTGGCGGCGTCGGCCGCGATGGCCGTGCGGAACGCGGGCTCCTCGTACTCCTTGAGCACCCGGGGCGGCAGGCTGGAGTTGGTGGTGGTCCGGTTGACCTCGTTGTTGTTGGCCAGGTAGTGCTTGAGCACCGGGGCCGTCCGCAGGTGGTCGGGGTCGTCGCCGGTCATGCCCTTGGCGTACGCGGTGGAGATCGCCCCGGTCAGCAGCGGGTCCTCGGAGTAGCCCTCCTCGTTCCGCCCCCAGCGCGGGTCTCTGAGCAGGTTGACCACCGGCGCCCACAGCTGGAGCCCCCACACCCGGGGGTCCTCCGCGTGGTAGCCGCGCGCCTCGGTCCCGACCGCCGTGCCGACCCGCTTGATCAGCGCCGTGTCCCAGGTGCTGGCCAGCCCGACGGCCTGCGGGAAGACCGTCCCGGCCGCCGTCTGGACGGCGCCGCCCGCGGCGACGTCGGTGGACCACGCGACGCCGTGCAGCGCCTCGGTCCCGGTCTTGAACGAGGCGATGCCCAGCCGCTCCACGGCGGGCTGGTACTGGTGCAGGAAGGACACCTTCTCGGCCAGGGTCAACCGGCCGAGCAGGTCGTCGATCCGGGCCGCGAGCGGCAGCCCGGGATCACGGAACGGGGGGTCGGCGGCGGGGGTGAAGCCGAGCGTCAGGGTCAGCGCCCCTGCCAGCAGAACTCGTCGGAACATGCGGAAACAGCCTCCAGGTCAGGTGGAGAACCACTTACTTGATCGCGCCCACCGTGATCCCCCGGGTCAGCGTCCGCTGGAAGATCAGGAAGAACGCCACCGCGGGCACGATGCCGAGTAGCGCGGACGCGCTCGACATGGTCGCGTCCATGAACCGTTCGCCCTGAAGGACGCCGAGGGCGACCGGCACGGTCTGGTTGTCGTTGGAGATGAGGAAGACCAACGGCAGGAAGAACTCGTTCCAGGTCCAGATGAAGAAGAAGATCAGCAGCACCGACAGGGTGGGCCTGCTGATCGGCACCACGATCCGCCAGAGCGCCCGCCACCGCCCGGCGCCGTCGATGGCGGCGGCCTCCAGGATCTCGGCGGGGAACCGGCCGAGCACCGCGGAGAGCAGGTAGGTGCCGAACGCGGCCTGGATCACGGTGAACACCACGATCACGAAGAACCGGCTGTCGTACAGGCCCACCGCCTTGGCCAGGTAGTACAGCGGGTAGACCAGCGCCTCCTGCGGCAGCGTGTTGGCGACCAGGAAGACGACCAGGATCGACAGCCGCCCGCGCACCCGCCCGACCCCCAGCGCGTACGCGTTGAGCACAGAAAGCACCACCGCGGCCACCGCCACGGTTCCGCTGATCAGCAGGCTGTTCCAGAGCTTGCCCCCGAAGTCCACCCGGTTCCAGAACTGCACGATGCCGTCCAGGTAGAGCCCCTCGGGCAGGGCGAGCGGCCCGCCTGAGGCGTACTCGGCGGGCGACTTGACCGCGTTGAACGCGACGATCAGGAACGGCACCAGCATCACGAAGGCGAGCACCACCAGGGCCGCCAGCACCGAGTAGCGCCTCATGCGTCACGCTCCTGGACGCGCAGGAACAGGAAGGTGACCACCACGATGATCAGCGCCAGCACGGTGGCGATGGCGGAGCCGTACCCGACGTTGGATTTCTGGAAGAAGTTCAGGTACGAGAAGTAGGACGGCACCATGGTCGCGTTGGCCGGGCCGCCCCGGGTCAGCACGAAGATCGGGCCGAACACCTTGAGCGCGGCGATCGTACAGGTCAGCAGCACCACGAAGATCTCGGGCCGGATCTGCGCGAGGGTGATGTGCCAGAACCGCCGCCACCAGCCGGCGCCGTCGATCTCGGCCGCCTCGTAGAGCGCGGGATCCACCCGCTGCAGGCCGGCCATGAAGATGACCACCGGGTAGCCGAGCTGGAACCAGACCATCACCGCCATCACGGTGGCCAGCGCGATCGACGGGTCGCCCAGCCAGTCCACCTCCAGGCCGAAGATCTGGTTGACCGCGCCGTAGGAGGGGTGCAGCAGCCACCCCCACACCACGCCCGCGACCGCCACCGGCAGCACCTGCGGCAGGTAGAACGCGGCCCGCAGGGCCGAGGCGGTCCGTGGGCCGAACCTCCTGGCGATGTAGTCGAACAGCGCCGCGGCCAGCACCAGGCCGATCAGCGTGGGGACGACCGCCATCGCCAGGATGAGGGCGACGTTGTGCTGGAAGGACGCCCAGAAGCGGTCGTCCTCCAGCAGTCGTGCGTAGTTCTCGAACCCGATCCAGGTCGGCGTGCCCACCCCGGACCAGCGGGTGAAGCTGGTGGCCACGTTCATCGCGAACGGGACCACGATGACGCCGGTGAACAGGATCAGGCTGGGGATCAGGTAGACCCAGTATCCCCGCTGGCGTGCTCTCATCCGCCGATGTCCGCCAGGTTCTCTTGGTACGGCGCGGCGATCTCGTCGAGCACGGCCTTCGGGTCCTTGCCGTTGATCAGGCCCTGGACCCCGGCCACCAGCACGTCGTAGTACCCGGGCGCCGGCCAGTCGGGGTAGAAGGCCAGGCCGTCCTGGGCGGTGAGCTTGTTGAAGTTCTCCACCAGTTCCTTGCTCTTGGCGTCGGTGATCGCCGACGGGTCGGCCGCCACCGGGAGGCCGCCCGAGTTGCCGAGCAGGTTCTGGATCTCCTTGCTCATCGTGATGTCGATGAAGTCGTAGGCGAGGTCCTTGTTCTCGGACTTCTCCGGGACCACCCAGAGGTTGCCCGAGGAACCGGGCGACATCTGGTTGCCCGGCCAGAGGAAGGAGCCCCACTCGAAGTCCTTGATCTCGGACTGGAGCCGCCCGTACCACCAGGAGCCGGAGACCATGATCGGGAACTTGCCGCCGATGAACGAGACCCCCATGTCCTCGGCCTTGATCCCCGCCGAGTCCTTGGCGATGTAGCCCTTCTTCACCCAGTCCGCGAAGGTGGTGGCGGCGTAGCTGAGCTCGGGACCCTGGAAGTCGACCTTGCCCTTGTACAGCTGGTAGCTGTCCACCCAGGCGCGGTTGGCCTTGCTGAGGGCGAGCAGGTAGAAGATCTGCTGGGCCGGGTACTCGGCGCCCGCGTTGGCGATCGGGGTCACGCCCGCCTTGACGAAGGTGTCCAGCGCGGCGACGAACTCGTCGTAGGTGGTCGGCACGGCGACGTTGTGCTTCGTGAACAGGTCCTTGTTGTAGTAGACCATCACGTACTCGGCGTAGTTCGGGATGCCGAACCACTTGCCGGACCCCATGATGCCCCGCTCGTCGTAGCGGGCGGTGGTCTGCAGCGACGGCGACAGCGCCTTGTCCCAGCCGCGCTTGGCGGCCTCCTCCGACAGGTCGGTCAGCAGCCCCTGCTTGGAGAGCAGCCCCGAGGTGGCGTTGCCCTTGTTGTACTCCATCAGGTCAGGGGCCTCGTCGGAGTTGAGGACCATGCTCGCCGTCCGCTGGATCTGTTCGAAGCCCTTCTCCTCGAACTTCACCGTCACCCCGGGGTGGGAGGCCTCGAACTTCTTGATCGCCTCCGCCCAGGCCTTGCCCATGGCGCTCTCGGCGCCCTCGTAGTGCCACAGGGTGAGGGTCCGCGGGGCGGCCGAGGACGCCTGCGGGGAGGAGGGGGTATCGGTACTTCCGCAGGCGGCCATGCCGAGCACGGCCGCCAGGAGAACGGCGATGGAGGATTTGCGCATTTGTGAACTCCTAATGGATGACGATCTCGGCGGCGGCGCCGACGAGTTCGACATGAGAGATCCGTTTGGGCCCGTCGGCGCTGACCAGCAGCCGGTCGCCGTCCACGGTCGCGACGACCGCGGTGCTTCCGTCCAGGTCCTTGATGTCGGTACGGCTGACGCCCTGCGGCAGGCCGTACGCGACGAGAGTGATGTCGGGGTTGTCGGCCACCGTGTCCCCGGGGACGGTGGTGGGGATGAGCGCGCCGTGCCGGACGTAGAGGGGGATGCGGTCCAGGTGCGGCGCGACCGTGATGTACCGGCCGCCGGTCAGGGTCTCGCCGGTCCAGTAGTCCACCCACGACCCGGCCGGCAGGTAGACGTCGCGGATCCCGTCGGCCGAGATCATCGGCGCCACCAGCAGATCCGGGCCGAGCAGGTACTCCAGGTCCGCCTGCCAGGCCACCGGGTCGTCCGGGTAGTCCACGCAGAGCGCGCGCATCATCGGGACGCCCGTCTCGGCCGCGGTCACCGCCGCCGTGTAGAGGTAGGGCATGAGCCGGTAGCGCAGCCTCAGCGCCTCGATCGCGCCGCGTTCGGCATGCTCGGGGAACTCCCAGGGCTCGCGGCTGGTGGTGCCGTGGAAGCGGACCAGCGGGGAGAGCGCGCCGAACTGGGACCAGCGCACGTACAGGTCGGGGGTGGGGGTGCCGGTGAAACCGCCGGCGTCGTGGCTCCAGAACGGGATGCCGGACAGGCCGTGGGAGAGGCCGCCGCGGATGGTGCTGCCCATGGCCGGGTAGGTGGCGTCCACATCGCCGCTCCACTGCGCGGGGTGGCGCTGGCCGCCCAGGTAGGAGGAGCGGGCCCAGACCAGGCGGTGGCCGGTGACCTCGTGGGTGACGTCCATGACCAGGTCGTTGAAGAGCAGCGTGTAGACGTTGTGGAGTTCGGTGCCGGTCATGCCGTTGGCGGCGACCGCGTCGGCGGGCACCCCCTCGGCGAAGTCGGTCTTGAACACCGCCACGCCCTGCTGGAGCAGGCCCCTGAGCCGGTCCCGGAACCAGGCGGCGGCCTCGGGGTTGGTGAAGTCGAGGATGCCGGAGGCCGGGAAGGAGCCGTGCCAGACGTCGGCGACGTAGTCCTCTCCGTCACGATTTTTCAGGAAATATCCGGCTTCGGCGGCTTCCTGGAAGACGGGGCTCTGGTGGGAGATGTAGGGGTTCATCCAGAGGCAGACCTGGAAGCCCTGGTCGGCCAGGGTGGCCAGCATGCCCTCGGGGTCGGGGAAGGCCACCGGGTCCCAGCGCAGGTCGGACCAGTTCCCGTCGGCCTGCCAGAAGGTGTCCAGGTGCAGCACGTCGCAGGGGATGCCCTTGGCCCGGATGGTCCGCGCCCGCTCAAGCACCCGCTCCTGGGTGTCCCGGAAGAAGCCCGACGAGATCCACGCGCCGAACGCCCACTTCGGCGGCAGCACCGGCTTGCCGGTCAGCGCGTCCAGCCGCCCGAGCACCTCGGCGGGGGTCGGGCCGCCCAGCACGTAGTAGTCGATCAGGTCGTCCGGGACGATGATCTGCACGTCGCTGTGGGTGGACTGGCACATGTCGAACTCGACCGGCATGCCGCTGTCCACCACGATCCCGTAACCCCGGCTGGACAGGTAGAACGGCACGTTCTTGTACGCCCGCTGGGACTCCGCGCCGAACGCGTCGAAGTTCCACATCAACGGCCGCTGGCCGCGCTTGTTCACGGGGGTGAACGACTCCCCGAACCCGCCGAACGCCTCGTCGGCCGGGACCAGGAAGGTCTCGTGGTAGGCGACCGTGGTGCCGTCGGCGGTGGAGCGCCCGAACGGGAGGGTGCGCAACCGGCCGCTGATGTCCGGCCGCCCCGGGTCCTGCTCCGCCAGTAGGCGGCCGGTGCCGTCGGTGAAGCGCATGTTCCACGGGTTCAGCCGGATCTCGGCGCGGACCGCGCCCGCGTCCACCACCACCCGGTCGTCTTCCACGGTCACCGTCGCCCCCGCCGCCGTGCCCGGCGTGACCAGGGAGATCGCCCGAGCCGAGCGGCTGCGGGCGTCGGCGTCCTGGCTCAGCCGGACCCGGATCACGCCCTCCCCCGCCGCGCAGACCCGCACCACCAGCGACTCGTCCGCCGAGGTCACCCCCTTGCAGGTGACACCGGCGGCGTCCACGGCGACCACCTCGGCGCGCGTCAGCGCCGACAGCCCCGCCTCCCCGCGCTCCCGCACAGGTAATTCCGGAGGGTCAGCGACGAAGTATTCGCGCGCAACCAAAGGGGGACGATACGGCATCGCTGCACTCCAACGGATGTGACGGTCAATTCTGAATTAGTTTGCCGTCCATCCCAACAAAGGTCAATGCGGTCGGCCGGCCATGAGAGGCCCCCCAAAACTCACACCCAAAACGTTGTCCGTTTTGTCCCGGTATGTGGTAAGTTGAGAATCTGGTCGAAGCAAAGTGGGAAGCGAAGATGTCTAGATTCGTGCACGTCCTGCCTATGGACGACGTCATCCCCCACGAGGGCACCCCGGACTGCGTCTGCGGGCCCTACACCGAGGCCATCGAGCTGAGGGCCCCCAACGGGCCCGGGCCGGTGGCGGTGCTCTACCGGCACTACGCGGTCATCCCGTGCCGTGACTGGGAAGCGGCCCCCGAGGTCTCCTGAACGACAGAACCTCCGGCCCTTCGTCGGCCGGAGGTTCTACGGAACGGACACTCCCGAGCCGTTGCCTGGCACCGGCATGGTCGGGCTCTTCGGGACGACGGCCATCTCTGCCGCCTCGACAGTCCGACCAGGTCGTGCCCGGAACAAGCCATCCAGACCACATAGAACAGAGTTTCCACACGGATAGGGAGATCCGAAAACATCGGGCCCACTGTGTTGACATAGCCGGCGTGGGCAATCGCCAGTAACGCCGCAAGCCATCCGGAGACGATGGTCACCGCACTCCAGCGAACCGGCGAGGCGGGGGAGTCAGGTCAGGTGGAGATGAAGCGCTTGACGTACTTGCGGTAGTCCTCAACACCGGCCTTCGTGTAGTACTTAGAGCGGTCGTCGTCTCCTGAGATCATGCGAAACATCGGGCAGTCGGTGGAGGTCGCCTTGCCCTTGTGGGTGAAGATGGCCTCTCCGGTCCTGGCACTCACGACACGGACTTCCCAGGTCGTGTTGTACATCGTGACCGGGTATTTCTCCTTGGTCTTGGTGTCCTCCATCTGGCAGACCTTGCCCGCCTTGGACTCTCCGGTGTGGTCGTCGAAGCAGACGACGAGTTCGACGGTCTTCAAGGCGTCCTGTAGCAAGTTCGCATCGCCGGTCAGGCCGACCACCCAGCCCTTGGGGAACTTGTCGGTGTTGAAGGTGTCGTGCGTCCAGCTGTCCTCGAACTTGGACATCGGCATCGTCAGATGCACACCCTTGGTGGACCGCTGATATTCCGGCAGGCCCGAGAAGCCGAGACCGTCCGCGCAGACGCGTTCGAAGTCGGTTGGGAACTTCGGCAGCTCGGCGATCTCCTTGGCCTCTGGCTCCTCCGAGATGACCGTTTCCGACCTGGCGGTGGCGTCCCCACCTCCGGCGGCGCATCCCACCAGGCCGAGGCCCAGCGGGATGGCCGCCAGAAGGGCGATCAACTTACGGTTCGTACGCATATGACATGGCTCCTTGGTCGGGGTTCACGACATAAGGGCGTGACACCCCGTTCCAAGGCGTTCCATCACTGATGCGTGAACTGCGTCAACCCCGGGAGAGCCCGGTCGGAGAAGTCGAACAGGGCTTGGTTCTCCCATTCGTTGCCGGAGGCCGGGTTGGTTGGGTCCCAGCCGTTGCCTGCCACCGCCGTCCAGGTGGGTTCCCAGTACACGACGCCCAGGCCGCGGCCGTTGGGGACGGCCTGGACCAGGCTCATGATGTCCCGCAGCATGGCCGACTGTCCGGCCGAGGAGGACGGGTAGCCGCTCACGGGGGTGGCCGCGGTGACCATGTTGCCGAAGGCGTCGTCGGTGCCGGTGGTGAACGGGTAGGCGGTCTCGGCCAGTAGGACCGGCTTGCCATACCGGGCGGCGATGTCGTCGATGTTGTACTGGAAGGCGGCGAACGAGCCGTGCCAGTACGGGTAGTACGACATGCCGATCACGTCGTACCTGGCCCCGTTGGCGGCAGCGCTGTCGAACCACCAGCGGTAGAGGCCGTTGTCGCCGCCGTTGGCCAGGTGCAGCACGACCCTGGTGCCGGACGACACCGCCTTGACCGCGTTGTAGCCGGAGTTGATCAGCTGGGCGAGCTGGCCGAACCGGGAGCTGCGGCCGTCCTCCCAGAGCATGCCGTCATTGATCTCGTTGCCCACCTGGACCAGGTCCGCGGTGGTGCCCTGGGCCTTGAGCGCGTTGAGCACGTCGTAGGTGTGGTTGTAGACGGCCGTCTGGAGCTGGGCGAACGACATCGAGGTCCAGGCCGCCGGCTTGTACTGCTTGCCGGGGTCGGCCCAGCTGTCGGAGTAGTGGAAGTCGATCAGCAGGCCCATGCCGAGCGCCTTCGCCCTGGCGGCCATGGCCAGCACCCTGGCCTTGTTGTTGTAGCCGTCGGCCGGGTTCACCCAGACCTTGAGGCGGGCGTAGTTGACCCCGTTGTCGCGCAGGATGTTGAGGGCGTTCTGCTGCACTCCCGACGCGGTGTAGTAGCGCCCGCCGTACGCCTCCGACTTGGCGAGGCTGGAGACGTCGGCGCCCTTGATGGACAGCGTGGCCGAACCCGAGGTGAAGGACACGTCGTCGAAGTTGGCCCAGCCGCCCGCCGCGGCCGCGGTGTTGAGACTGACCGTGCAGAGCCCGTTGGTCACGGTCTGGGTGACCGCCACCCGCACCCAGTCACCCGAGACCGGGACGTAGGTCCGGCGTTCGGCGCCGCCGCAGTTCTTGAGAGAGATCCAGCTCTGGCTGTGCGCGCCCGCGCGCACCCAGGCGCGCAGCGTGTAGGTGCCGTTGGCCAGACCGTTGAGCGCCTGCCAGGTCTCCACCGTGTAGGCGGCGGTGGACCAGTGCGAGAGCCGGTAGCTCCCGCTGTGGCCCCCGGCCTCGTGGTAGTCGGCGGAGGCGGTGCCGGAGGTGCTCCAGCCTGCCAGATTGACGGTCTCGAAGCCGGTGTTGGTGAGGGTGCTCGCGGCCCGGGCGGGGAGCGCGACCAGCAGGGCGGCGGCCAGCAGGGCCACCAGGGAGAGCAGTCTCATCGGCCGACTCCTAGCACTTGGAGGGCGGGCAGCGCCCGGTCGTCGAAGTCGAACAGTGCCTGGTTCTCCCAGCCGTTCCCGGAGGATGGATCAGCCGGATCCCAGCCGTTCCCTGCCACCCCGGTCCAGGTGGCCTCCCAGTAGAAGTAGCCCAGGCCACGCCCGCCGGGCACGGCCCTGACGATGTCGGTCATCTTGCGCAGGAAGGCGGTCTGGCCCTCCGGCGTCGCCGGGTAGCCGGGGTACGGCTCGGCCGAGGTGATGATGTTCTCCCAGCCGTCCTTGTCGGCCGTGGTGAACGGGTAGGCGGTCTCGGCGACCAGGACCGGCTTGCCGTAACGGGCGGCGACGTCGTTCAGGTTGGCCTGGAAGGCCTCCAGGGTGCCGTGCCAGAAGGGGTAGTAGGACAGGCCGATCACGTCGTACCTGATGCCGTTGGTGGCGGCGTTGTCGAACCACCAGCGGTAGAGGCCGTTGTCGCCGCCGTTGGCCAGGTGCAGGACCACCTTGCTGCGCGGGGAGACCTTCTTGACCGCGTCGTACCCGGCGTTGAGCAGCCCGGCCATACCCGGCCAGTTGTCCCACCGCCCGTCCGGCCAGAGCAGTCCCCCGTTCAGCTCGTTGCCGACCTGGACCAGGTCGGCGGTGGTGCCCTGCGCCTTCAGCGCGTTCAGCACGTCGAAGGTGTGCGCGTAGACGGCCTGCTTCAGCTGCTCGTACGGCAACGCCGCCCAGGCGGCCGGTTTGTTCTGCTTGCCGGGGTCGGCCCAGCTGTCGGAGTAGTGGAAGTCCACCAGCAGCTTCAGACCCTGCGACTTGGCGCGCCGGGCGACGGCCAGCACGTGCGCCTTGTCGTTGTAGCCGTCGGCCGGGTTCACCCAGACCTTCAGCCGGATGTGGGTCAGCCCCGCCTTCGCCAGGAGGCGCAGCGCGTCGTCGCGGCGGCCGTGGCGGTCGCGGTAGATCCCGCCGTACGCCTCCGACTTGGCGAGGCTGGAGATGTCGGCGCCGCGGATCGGCAGCGGGGGGCGGGCGGCGGCGGGGGCGGCCAGGCCCACGCTCACCAGCAGAGCGGCCAGTAAGGCCGCCAAGGTGCGTTTCATGCGGTTCCTCCGGTCAGGAGAGGAAGGGGGGTTAGAGGGGGATACGGACGACGGTGACGCCCCCGGCCGGTACCTGGCCGGTGAAAGGGGTTCCGGCGAGCAGGTCGAGGCCGGTCACGTCGGGGACGGTGGCGGGAATGTCGGCGTGGTTGATCAGGAAGACATACCGGTCACGGCGGACGAGTTCCAGGGTTTCCGGCAGGTCGCGAGGGCGGGTGACGCCGGCCTGGTCGACGATCCGGGTGAGCAGGGGGCGCAGGTCGGCGGGGGCGGTGGCGACGTACCAGGCGGTGCCGGCGCCGAGGTCGTTGCGGGTGACGGCGGGATGGCCGGTGTCGGGACCGGAGCTGAAGGTCTGGTCGGAGCGGGCCCCGGTCAGGCGGACCCGCTCCGACCAGACGCGTGCGGCGCCCCCGGCGGAGAGGGTGACGCTCTCCCGCTCGCGGAGGGGGTGGAACTCCTCGATGGTGAGGCCGAGCACGTCCCGGAGCACGCCGGGGTACGCCCCCGGGTGCATGGTGTCGTGTTCGTTGACGATGCCGGAGAAGTAGGACACGACGAGGGTGCCGCCGCCCTCGACGTACCGCTGGAGGTTCTTGGCCGCCGCCTCGGTGAGCAGGTACGAACTCGGCAGCACCACCACCCGATACCTCGAAAAATCGGAAATGTCGGCGGAAGGGGGGAGGAAGTCGGTGGTGACGTGGTCGCGCCAGAGAGCCTCGTAGTAGGCGCTCATGCGCTCCAGGAAGGCGAGATCCCCCGAGGGCCGCCACTCCAGCTCCAGCGCCCAGTAGGCCACCCAGTCCCACACGATCGCCACCTCGGCGGTCACCCGGGTCCCCCGCACCTCGCCGAGAGTCCGCAGGTCGGCCCCGAGCGCGACGACGTCCCGCCAGACCGCCGAGTCGGTGCCCGCGTGCGGCACCATCGCGGAGTGGAACTTCTCGGCCCCGAACCGGGAGGCCCGCCACTGGAAGAACATCACCGCGTCCGAGCCGCGGGCCACGTGTGCCAGGCTGTTGCGCCGCATCTCCCCCGGGCGTTTGGCGATGCCCCGGGGCTGCCAGCTGACCGCGCCGGTGGAGTGCTCCATGATCATCCAGGGTGCGCCGCCGCCCAGCGAACGGCTGAGGTCGGCGGACATGGCCAGCTGGATGTGGTTGTCCGGGCGCTCCCCGTCCAGGTAGTGGTCGTTGGCGATCACGTCCAACTCCCCCGCCCAGGTCCACAGGTCCATGGACTTGCAGTTCACGGTCCCGGCGAAGTTGGTGGTCACCGGCTTGCCGCCGAGCAGTTCCTTCTGGAGCCGGTAGTGGGCCAGGTGCTCGTCGTTGCTGAAGCGGGCGTAGTCCAGGCGCTGGGCGGGGTTGACCACGGTGTGGCTCCAGCGGGGGGCGTCGATCTCGGCCCAGTCGCCGTACCGCTGGCCCCAGAAGAGGGTGCCCCAGGCGTCGTTGAGTGCGTCCAGGCCGGCGTACCGCTGGCGGAGCCACTCCCGCCAGGCGGTGACGCTGGCCTCGCAGTAGCACTCGCCGAGGGGGGCGCCGTACTCGTTGTGCACGTGCCACATGACCACGGCGGGGTGCTCGCCGTACCGGGCGGCCAGGCGGCCGACCAGTTCCACGGTGGCGCGGCGGAAGGCCGGGTGGCTGGAGCAGGCGTGCTCCCTGCCGCCGGTGCCGACGCGGACGCCCTCCCTGGTCACAGGTAATGAGTCCGGATATTTCCGGGAGAACCAGGCGGGGGGCGCGGCGGTCGGGGTGCCCAGGTCGACGGCGATCCCGGCGGCGTGCAGCCGGTCCAGGATCTCGTCCAGCCAGCCGAACTCGTACCGGCCCTCGGCGGGTTCCAGCAGCGCCCAGGCGAAGATGCCGAGGCTGACCAGGGTGACCCCGGCCTCGCGCATCAGCCGGATGTCCTCCTCCTGGACCTCGCGCGGCCACTGCTCCGGGTAGTAGTCGCCGCCGTACGCGATGCCCTCAGGTCGAGCGGGATATCCAGCCACAGGTCCCCCAAGCGTCAATCGTTCTGTGAACGTGCACAGTAGCCCGTCACCCCAAACGAGGGAAGAGACCAGCCACTTAACGAGCACGTAACGAACATTGACAGCAAATGGGCCCGACTTCCAGTCTGTGAACGTTCCCAGAGACCTCCCGACCCCTGACCCGGAGGCACATATGCGTACACGACTGGCCGTGGCGGCGCTCGCCGTCACGCTGGCCGCCGGATGCGGCGGCTCCACCACGCCGGAGACTCCGGCCGCCTCCGGGGCTCCGTCGTCGGAGCAGCCCGCGGCGGGCCCGGTCACCCTCACCTACTGGACCTGGGCTCCGAACATGGACAAGATCGCCGAGGTGTGGAACCAGGCGCATCCCGACATCAAGGTCACCGTCAGCAAGCAGGCGGGCGGCGACGACGCGGCCGCCAAGTTCCTCACCGCCGCCAAGGCCGGCAACGCGCCCGACCTGGTCCAGGCCGAGTACCAGCACCTGCCCTCGTTCGTGGCCGCCGAAGCGGTCGCCGACCTGGCCGCCGAGACCGCCGCGGTGAAGGCCGAGTACAGCCCCGGCCTCTGGGGCCTGGTCACCCTCGGCACCGAGAGCGTGTACGCGATCCCGCAGGACAGCGGCCCGATGATGCTCTACTACCGCAAGGACCTCTTCGAGAAGTACGGCATCTCCGTCCCCACCACCTGGGAGGAGTACGCGGAGGCCGCCCGCAAGGTACACAAGGCCAACCCCAAGGTCTACCTGGGCAGCTTCTCCAGCAAGGACCCCGGCTGGTTCGCCGGGCTCGCCCAGCAGGCGGGCGCCCAGTGGTGGTCGATCGCCGGCGACGCCTGGAAGGTCGGCATCAACGACGCCGCCACCACCAAGGTCGCCGACTTCTGGGGCGGCCTGGTCAACGAAGGCGTGATCGACGACCAGCCGTACTTCACCCCGGAGTGGAACAAGGCGCTCAACGACGGCACCCAGCTGAGCTGGCCGTCCGCCGTCTGGGGGCCGGGCGTGCTGGAGAGCAACGCGCCCAAGGGCAAGGGCAAGTGGGCGATCGCGCCGCTGCCGCAGTGGAACGCCGGGGAGAGCTTCAGCGGGTTCTGGGGTGGCTCGTCCACCGCGGTCTCGGCCAACTCGAAGAACAAGGCCGCCGCGGTGGCCTTCGCGACCTGGCTGAACAGCGACCCGGCCGCGCTCGACCTGCTGGTCAAGGAGGCGTTCGTCTACCCGGCCGCCACCAAGGGCCAGGCCGCGCTCGGCGACCCCCCGGCGTACTTCGCGGAGAGCCAGCCCGACTTCTGGCAGCAGGCCTCGGCCATCGGCGCGACGGCGCGCGGCTTCACCTTCGGGCCGAACGTGGGCGTCACCTACAACGCGTACAAGGACGGCTTCGACAAGGCCATCCAGAACAAGTCGGCGTTCGGCGCGGCCGTGCAGTCCATGCAGGACGCGACGGTGTCGGACATGCAGAAGTCCGGCTTCACGCTGGCTCAGTAAGGCGTCAGATGTCCACGGCACGCGGCGGCGCTCCCCGGAGCGCCGCCCCCTACCTCTTCCTGACCCCCGCCATCGTGCTCTTCACGCTCTTCCTGGCGCTGCCCATCGGCTACACCGTCTACCTGAGCCTGCGGCGGACCAAGGTCTCCGGGCTCGGTCTGGGCCGGGGCTCCCGGCGGGAGATCTTCGTCGGCCTGGACAACCTGCGGGTCGCCGTCGCCGACGGCGAACTGTGGGCGGGCGCGCTGCGCGTGCTCGGCTACGGCACGCTGGTGCTGGTCGTCATGCTCGGCCTGGCGCTGCTGTTCGCGCTGATCCTGGACTCGGCCTATGTGCGTCTGGCGCGGTTCGGACGAATCTCGATCTTCCTGCCGTACGCGGTGCCCGGCGTGGTGGCCTCGCTGCTCTGGGGGTTCCTCTACCTGCCCAGCCTGACGCCGATCGGCGGGATCGACTTCCTCGGCGCGAGCGCGGTCACGTACTCGATGGCCAACATCGCCGTCTGGGGCGGCACCGGGTTCAACATGCTGGTGCTCTACACCAACCTGCGGGCCATCCCGCGCAGCTACTACGAGGCGGCCCGGATGGACGGCGCCTCCGAGGTCGCCATCGCGCTCCGGATCAAGATCCCGATGCTGGTTCCGGCGATCATCCTGACCACGGTGTTCTCGGTGATCGCGACCATCCAGGTGTTCACCGAACCGACCACGCTCCGCCCGTTGAGCAACACGATCAGCTCGACCTGGAGCCCGCTGATGAAGGTCTACCGGGACGCCTTCGTGACCGGCGACCTGTACTCGGCGGCGGCGACCTCGCTGGTGATCGCGGGGGTCTCGCTGGTGCTGTCGTTCGGATTCCTGCGCGTGGTGCGCGGACACGCCTTCGAGGAGGAGCGGTGATGGGCACACGGACGCGGCCCCAGACGGCAAGGAGCCTCGGACTGGTGCCCACCGGCCTGCTGGTGCTCGGCGCGATCTACTGCCTGCTGCCGGTGAGCTGGGTGCTCGTCTCGGCCACCAAGTCGCCAGGAGAACTGTTCACGCTGAGCACGTTCGCGCCGGGGAGCGGGTTCTTCGACAACCTCCGGCAGCTCAACGCCTACCGGGACGGGGTGTTCTGGCGGTGGATGGCCAACACCGCCCTGTACGCGGGGGGCGGCGCGCTGCTGTCCACGCTCGTGTCGGCGGCGTCGGGGTTCGCGCTCGCCAAGTACCGGTTCCGGGGACGGAACCTGATCTTCAACATCCTGATCGGCGGCATCCTGGTGCCCTCGGTGGTGCTGGCGATCCCGCAGTACCTGCTCTTCGCCAAGCTCGGTCTCGCCGACACCTACTGGGCCGTGCTGCTGCCGCAGATCCTGCACCCGTACAGCATCTATCTGGCGCGGGTGTACGCCGGGGTGGCCATCCCCGACTCGCTGCTGGAGGCCGGGCGGATCGACGGCAGCGGCGAGTGGCTGCTGCTCACCCGGGTCGGCCTGCCGCTGATGGTCCCCGGAATGGTGACCGTCTTCCTGTTCCAGTTCGTCGCCATCTGGAACAACTTCCTGCTGCCGTTCATCATGCTCGGCGACGACGGCAAGTTCCCGCTCACCGTCGGGCTGTACACGCTGCTGGCGGCCGGAGCCAACCAGCCGTCCCTGTACAACCTGATCATCACGGGGGCGCTACTGTCGATCATTCCGCTGATCGCACTGTTCCTGACAATGCAGCGGTACTGGCGTACCGACCTGTCCGGCGGCGCCATCAAGGGCTAGTGGACAATACTTCTGTGAAACGGCCGACAATCCACGACGTCGCGGCGGCGGCGGGGGTTTCCCGGGGGACGGTCTCGCGCGTGCTCAACGGCGACCGGTATGTGAGCACGGCGGCCCGGCTGGCGACCGAGCGTGCCATCGCGGAGACCGGGTACGTGGTCAACCGGAACGCGCGCAGCCTGGTCACCCAGCGGGCCGGGTCGGTGGTGATGGTCCTCTCCGAACCGCAGGAGAAGATCTTCGAGGACCCGAACTACAGCACCACCATCCGGACCGCGATCCGGCGGCTCGCCACCCGCGACCTGTCGCTGGTGATGATGATCGCCGGGGACGCCGGGGACCGGGAGCGGGTCCTGCGCTATGTGAAGGGCGGTCACGCCGACGGTGTCCTGCTCCAGTCCACCCACGCCGGCGACCCGCTGGTGGACGCGCTGGACGGGATCCACATCCCCGCCGTCTCGTGCGGCGCGGTGATCGGGCGGGAGAACGTCATCCCCTACGCGGCCTGCGACGAGCGCGGCGGCGCCCAGCAGATGACACGGTACCTGGTCGAGCAGGGGCGCAGGAAGATCGCCATGATCACCGGGCCGATGGACACGCCCGGCGGCATCCAGCGGCTGGAGGGCTTCGCCGACGTGCTGGGGCGCAAGGCCTCCAAGAAGCTCATCGAGCACGGCGACTGGACGCGGCTCAGCGGGGAGAGCGCGATGGCGCGGCTGCTGGAGCGCTCCCCCGACATCGACGCGGTCTTCGCCGCCTCCGACGTGATGGCGGCGGGCGCGCTGTCCACGCTGCGGGCGGCTGGACGCCGGGTTCCGGAGGACGTGGCGCTGGGTGGGTTCGACGACTCGGCGGTGGCGATGTCCACCCATCCGGCGCTGACCACCATCCGGCAGCCGCTGGCGGAGATCGCCGAGGAGACGGTCCGGCTGCTGCTGGACCTGATCGACGGGGCCGAGCATGTGCCGTCGGTTACGGTGCCCACTCGGTTGATCATCCGGGATTCGGCCTAGTTCGGGCTTGGAAGCGTGTCGGGCGGCCGGCTTCGAGGTGGAGTTGGCGGCCGTTCACTCGTGCGGTGGTCGTTTCCGTCGCGGTCAGGGTGGCCCGCAACTCGTTCTTGGACCAGATCAGGTCGTCCACTCGGATGCCGCCGCGGGCCAGCAGTCCTGTGGCCTGGCCTTTTTCCCATGGGCAGGCGGGGAGCAGGTCGATCGCGACCGGAAAGTCCGTTGAACGCAGGAGCATGGCGGCGATGAGTGCGGGGACCCCGCCGCAGATGTCCACGTTGAAGATCGCATCACGGTTGTGGGTGGAGACCAGGTTGGGGCGCCAGTAGCGGGTGGTGAGCAGGGTGAGGGCCTCGTGTGCCTCCGCCGTCAGGCCGAGTCCGGCCGCTGCCAGGCCTAGCTGTGTCAGGCCGAAGGCCATTTCGTCGGCTTCTTCGCCGCGCCACCAGTCCAGTCTCTTTCGTATGGCTGCCGCCCCCGGGGTGGCGAGGGTCTGGTCGGGTTCGTACCAGAAGGGGTAGAGGTGGCTGGCGTGGCGGTGGGCGTGGTTCTCGGCCATGTCCCAGGCCCATTCGGCCAGTTCCCCTGACGGGGTGGTCCGGTATTCGGGCAGGCGGTCGGTCAGCCGCCGCCATCGGGGGTCCGGGGCTACGCGGTCGAGGTTGCGGAGGAGGTCGCGTACCGCTGCGAGGTCCATCGTGGCGTTGATGGCGGCCTGGGTGGTGTGTCCCGGTGGGGCGTTCTCCGGGGAGTACGAGGGGACGAAGTTTCCCCGTTCGTCGAGGAAGTCCTCGTAGAACGTGGCGGTTTCGGTCATGAACGGGATCGCTCGTTCCCGGAGGAAGGTCTCATCGCGGGTGTAGCTGAAATAGTCGAAATAGAGCCGTGAGAGCCAGGCTGCCCCCGCTGTCCAGAATGTCTGGCACCAACGTGGGCCGAAGTGGTTCTGAAGCCCGTGGGTGGAGATATGCACCGGCGTCAGGATTCCTCGGCATCCGTACAGGCGCTGGGTGTTCTGCCGGAAGTCCGGCAGCAGCCTGTCGAACAGGTCGAACGCCGGAAGCATGAGCTCGGGCGTGCCGGTGGCCATCAGTGCCGCGACCGCCGCCTGGAAATTTCCGTCTATCGTGTACCCGGATTGCCAGGCGGGCGTGAACGTCCCACTCCAAACGCCCTGAAGCGTGGGCGGCAATTCCCCGATACTGGAAATAATGGCATATCGGCCCGCCGCATAAAGCGCCTCGACAAGCCCTTCCCCACCTCTCTGAATAACCTCCTCCGAATCAACCACCGCCTCGCCCGTGGTCAACCGAAGCTGCGACCGTCCGAACAGTTCCCCATGAACGGCGGCATGCTCCGCCATCACCTCCGCAAAATCACGCGGTCGCGGTTCCTCCCCCTCAAGCCCCACCACAACCCGCGCCGTGATCGTGACCGCCGTCGCGCCCCGCACCTCCACCGAGCTACCGCTGCTCCACAGATGGCCGCCCTCGGCTGTCACCTGGCAGTCGACGCGATATCCCGTGTTGCCCTGATGCTCCAGTTGTCGGTCTCCATGCCGAGCCAGATTCCCGAAGCTCTCCGCCTCCTGGGATGAAGTGAATGCGGCGATCAACCGGATGGTGAAGTTCCCGGTGTTCGTAGTCGTGTAGGCGATCGGAATGGGCGGGGTGCCAGGGGGCGGGGCCAGGGTCAGGCAGCCACTGACGTCGCCGGTGAGGCGGATGACGATGAGATCATCCGGCCGAGAGGCCACGACCTGTTGGGTCAACTCATTGACCTTCGTTCCCGGAGGCGCAATCCGCCCTTCCGGCGGAGCCGGGTCCGACCGAGGGTGGGAGTCCCCCGACAACCAACCCCTCGTGTGCCGGAACGGCAACCAACCCTCCCGGCGGAGCCGGTCCCGGACCCAGAGGGTCAGACGGGTGGGTGGGCGGGAGCCCCCGGCAACCGATCTTCCCGGGCGTGGGGACGGGACGGGGGCGCCCTGAGCGACCACGCCGGTGGTGAAGTCGCAGGACCGGGTGTAGCTGGTGAGAGGGGCCAGGGGATGGAAGGTGAGGGTGGCGGCGGAGATCAAGGGGTTGATGTCGCGGAGGTTGGTGTAGGCCGGGTTCTCGGCTGTGGCGTGGGAGAGAACCAGGTCGGCGGCCTCCTGGTAGGCGCCGGAGTAGAGGAGGGCGCGCAGGCTCGGGAGGATGCGAGCGGTGTCCGGGGGGTCGAGGGGTGGGATGGCGGGGAGGAAGAGGTGTTCGTGGGAGAGGGTGACGTGGAGGGCTTTGGGGGTGCCGTGGATGAGGGCGCCCTGGTGGCCGTTTCCGGTGATCAGGGCGTGTTCCCAGTCGGGGGCCGGGGTGCGGGAGGTGAAGCCGTTGACACCGGAGATCATGGGAATTAGTTTGACGTCCAGCCAAAAAACGGGCAAGAGGGGGCGGGGATGGAAGGGCTCTGCTATGGCGGGGACTACAACCCGGAGCAGTGGCCCGAGGAGGTCTGGCGGGAGGATGTCGCGCTGATGCGCGAGGCCAGGGTCAACCTGGTGACGGTGGGCGTGTTCGCATGGTCGAGGCTGGAGCCACGGGAGGGCGTCTACACCTTCGACTGGCTCGACCGGGTTCTCGATCTGCTGGCCGAGAACGGGATCCGGGTCAATCTCGCGACCCCGACGGCGTCACCCCCGCCCTGGTTCAGCCTGGCCCACCCGGATGCCCTCACCGTCACCGCCGACGGCGTCCGCCTCACCCACGGCAGCCGCGACACGTACTGCGTGAGCGCCCCGGCGTACCAGGAGGCGGCGAAGCGGATCGCGGCGGCGCTGGCCGACCGGTACGGCGAGCATCCCGCCCTGGCCATGTGGCACGTGCACAACGAGTACGGCACCTGGTGCCACTGCGACCACGTCGCCGCCGCCTTCCGCATCTGGCTGACGGCCAGATACGGCACCCTGGACGCCCTCAACGAGGCCTGGACCACCGCGTTCTGGAGCCAGTACTACTCCGACTGGGCCCAGATCATGCCCCCGCGAAAGACCCAGTACCTCCCCAACCCCGCCCAGACCCTGGACTTCCGCCGTTTCCTCTCCGACGAGATGCTCGCCCGCTACCGCGACCAGCGCGACATCCTCCGTCCCACCGGAGTCCCCATCACCACCAACTTCGTCTTCGGCGCCTGGGTGCCCGTGGACCACTGGCGCTGGTCGGCGGAGGTCGACCTGGTCGCCATCGACGACTACCCGTCGGGGAACGCGGCGGAGGAGTCCGCGTTCGCGGCGGATCTGGCCAGGTCCTGGGCGCGGGAACGGCCCTGGATCCTGATGGAGCAGGCGGCCGGCGTGCAGTACACGGGACGGCGCATGCGCGCCAAGGACCCCGGCGAGATGGCCCGCCACACGATGCAGCACATCGCCAGGGGCGCCCGCGGCGCGATGTTCTTCCAGTGGCGGGCCTCCCGCGGCGGAGCCGAGCAGTGGCACCACGGCATGGTCCCCCACGCCGGCCCCGCCTCCCGCACCTTCCACGAAATATCCGCACTAGGCCGGACGCTGGCCGAGCTCCCGCCCCACACGCCCGCCATCGACACCGAGATCGCCATCCTCTGGGACTACGACTCCTGGTGGGCCCTGCAAGCCCCCGGTCTCCCCTCCACCGAGATCGACTACCTCGATTCCGTCCGCCAGACCCACCGCGCCCTCTGGCGCAACGGCACCGTCCCCGACTTCACCCACCCATCCCACGACATTTCGCGATATCGCACGATATTCGCTCCGAATTTGTACGTGATCACCGACGCGGGAGCCGCCAACCTGACCGCCTTCGTCGCCCAGGGCGGCACCTTGATCGTCTCTTACCTCACCGGAATCACCGACGAGCACACCCGCGTCCGCCTCGGCGGCCACCCCGGCGCGCTCCGTGACCTGCTCGGCCTGACCATCGACGAGTTCCGCCCCCTCGATGCCCCGCTGACCCTCTCCACCGGCCAGACCGCCACCCGCTGGTCGGAAAGCCTCCACCTGACCGGCGCCCAGGCCGTCGCCACCTACCCGGACGGCACCCCCGCCATCACCCGCCACGCCCACGGCGCCGGCACCGCCTGGTACGTCTCCACCCACCTGACCGACGACGGCTACGCCGACCTGCTCACCATGATCGGCCTCCCGGCCCCCGCCGACCCACCGGGCGTCGAGCGGATCGTCCACCGGGACGGCACGACGTACACAATCAACCACACAACAACCACACTGGGCCCGGGCCTTTCCCCGGGAGGTTTCATAGTCCACCCCGGACCGGTAAAGGCAGAAACGGGCCAGGAATGGTGACTTATCGGGCAGTTGTTGGACTATGACGCGGATGTTGCGTCGGCCTACTCTCCTCCCGCCGGTCCCGACGGCCGGTCCAGGTGGCCGGGAACAGGTGTTTCCGGCCGCTTCGGGCGCCCCGGCCTCACCGTCCGCGCGGCCGGGGCGCCTGCGTTCGATGTCAAGAGAGCCTTAAATGACAACCGGCACCGGGTGACAACCGTCAAACTCTGCAAGCGAAAAACAAGGAGACGGCTAGTCACCCGGCGCATAGTCTGCTCAGGACAGCGGAAGGAGGGCGATCATCATGGCCATAAAGGGAACCCGCCGACGAATCCGCGTTCCCCGGACGCGCGTCAAGCGGACGAAGGTCTACGATCTCGACCTCCGTTCCCCGTCTGGCCGACTCCTGCCCTACTGACCGCTTTACAGCGGTTTTATGCCGTCAGCTGTAGACAACCATCGATGGTAACGGGTACGTCACGGTCGGGGGGATAGCGATGCTCAAGGTGGTGCCGCCGCTGGCCAAGGTCAGGGACATCCGCTCCGCGCCGCGCCGTAGGGCGCTCCGCGGCTGGGTCCGTGACGTCCGCAGGAACGACGACTCCAAGGTCATCGACCTGCACGCCTACCGAGGCGGCAAGATCATTCATTTCCCGCGCCAGGACGGGCCGCCGGCGGGAGCCTGAGCGGCGACGTCACCGGATGGCCCGGAAGACCGTCAGCGCCCGCAGTTCGTGTCGTCGTACGCGGGCGAACAGCCTCGTCAGCGCCTCGTCGATCTGGGCGAGCCGCTCGTCGGGCAGGCGGAACCGCCGGGCGAGGAGCGGCGGGCTGGTCCCGCCGTGCCAGGCGATCAGCACGGTCCCGCCCGGACGGGTCACCCGGCGCAGCTCGCTCAGCCCCTTCCCCAGATCCGGCCAGAGCGCCACGTTGTTCACCGAGACCACGTGATCGAAGTAGCCGTCGGCGAAGCCGGTCGCGTCAGCCGTACCCAGGCGGAGGTCGGCGCGACCGGCGTTGCGGCGGGTGGCCAGCGCCCGCATCTCGGCGGACGGGTCCACCCCGTAGATCCCGGCGCCCGACCGGGCCAGGATCGCGATCAGCGCGCCGGGACCGTACCCGACCTCCAGGACCCGCTCCCCCGGGCGGGGGGCCATCAGCAGCGCGAGTTCCTTCTGCCGGTTGGTCATCCGCATGAAACGCCCGGCCCAGCGCCCGGCCCGGCCCTCAGGAAAGGCGAACGGCGAACTGACGGGCCGGTCGATGGCCCAGCACTTGATCTCCATCAGTGCGGAGTCGGCGCGTGCCCGGCCTTCACGTTCGCCGCCACGAACTCGCTGAAGGTGATCCTGCCGGTCGCGTGCTCCGGTGCCAGGTGCAGGCCCCGCCGGAAGGCGTCGGCCGCCCGGCCAGGCACCCAGACCGGGAAGAGCACCCGGTGCTGCCCCGTCGCCCGCAGGTAGATCGAGATCGCCTCACGCACCGGCAGCACCTCGGGCCCGCCCATGTCGGGCACCCGCCCGGCCGGCGGCCCCATCGCCAGCTCCGCCAGCCGCTCGGCCACCTCCTCGCTGGCCACCGACTGCACCTTCCACCCGTTCGGCACCGGCACCACCGGCGACTTGCTCAGCAACTGCGCCAGCTGCCTGACCAGCTCGTGGAACTGGGTGGCACGCAGAATCGTGTACGGCCGCCCCGAATTCTCGATCAGCCGCTCCACCTCGAACTTCTCCTGGTAGTACCGGAACGGGTGCCGGTCCACCCCCACGATCGAGATGTAGACGAGGTGGGCCCCCGGCTCCGCCGCGGCCAGCAGGTTCCTGGCCGCCGCCAGGTCCGCGCCCCGCTTGCGGGGATCGCTGGCCAGGTGCAGGATCGTGTCCACCCCCGCGACCGCCGCGTCCAGTCCGGTCCCCTTCACCAGATCTCCCTGGTACGTCCCGGTGGTGCGGCTGAGCACCCGGACCTCCTGGGTGCCGAACGAGAGCCGGTCGACGACGTGGCGGCCCAGGACACCGGTACCGCCCGTGACAAGGATTGATTGCTTCATGTTTCTCAGAACCGGTGAAGCCCCCCGAAAGTGACGGTGTCCTCATCGATTTGCCGGGAGACGTACCTGAGTTTGTCGGGATTCAGCTCCGAGCGGGGGCGATGATCGCTCCCCGTTCGTTTCGAACACCACCACTAGGGTTATCTTTCCCCCCACTATCGGGATCAATCCCGATTAGCCGCTGACCTCGGCAAATGCACTGGATGCCGGGATTGCGACCCGCGGTGCAGGCGAACATTCTTGCTCTCTCCACGGCCAACCCGCGACAGGGTCGTCAAAGACGACCGCCGGTCTGTCAGGATGGAGGGGTGAGCCCATCCCCGGCCGTGGTCCAGCCCGACCAGGAACTGATCATCGAGATCCTCAACGAACTCGACATCGATTTCACCTTCGACTCCGACGGCGATCTCGCGATCTCCACTGACGCGCTCACGGTGTTCTTCCTGTTCGGCGCGGAAGGCGATCTCTTCACGATCCGTACCTTCTACGACCGGCACTACGCGATCGAGGAGAAGCCCGTCCTGCTGACCGCGTTGAACGAGTGGAACACCGACACCATGTGGCCGAAGGTCTACGCCTTCACCCCCGACAACGGGGTCATCCGGGTCATCGGCGACGCCCAGCTCTACATCGGCGCGGGCGTCACCCGCGAGCACCTGACCACCATCGTGGCCCACTGGGTCCGCTTCGCCATCAAGTTCCACCGCTGGCTGACCGACCGCCTCGCCTTCGAAGACGAGAACTCGGACCCGTGACACTTCAGACCCGTGCCAGAGCCTCCCGAGTGAACTCCTCCGGGTAGGGCGAGCGCTCAACCGCCGCCTCCACCGGTATCAGCCCCGCCCTGACGTCCACGCAGAGCCGCGCCACCAGCGCGATCTCCTCCCGCTGGGTACGGACGAAGTCCGCGTCCACCGGCTCCCCGTGCCCGGGCACCACGGTCACCGGCTCCAGCCCGAGCACCGCGTCCAGGGCCAGCGGCCAAGCCGCCGGATAGGCGTCCCCGAACGCGGGCGGCGCCCCCTGCTCGACCAGATCCCCGGCGAACACCACCCCGGCGTCCGGCACCTGGACCACCAGATCATGATCGGTGTGCCCCGGCCCCGGCGCGACCAGCCGCACCAGCCGCCCACCAAGATCAAGATTCCCACCGGGCCACGCGTCCGGCATTATCACCCGCGCCCGCTCCAGCCGCTCGGCCAGCTCCGGCCTGCCCTCGCTCCGGTACCTCCCGGCCCATTCCGCCCGCTGCGCCTCCGCGGTCTCCCGCAACGCGATCCGGCACCGCGCATGCCCCCAGACCGCGGCCCCCTCGAACGCCGCCGTCCCGAAAGCATGATCGAAGTGCGCATGCGTGATCACCACCGTCCACGGCAACGGCGTCAACTCCCGCACCGCCGCCGCGAACTCGGCCCCCTGCACCTCATCCGCACCGGTGTCCACAACCAGACACCACCGCTCCCCGATCACCACCCCGAGCGACAGATCCAACTCCCGATACCGCCGGACCCAGACCCCGTCCCCGACCTGCACCCACCGGGCCGCGTCCACACCGTCCCCCTCCCGTCCCACCGGGGCCGAGGAAATCCCCTCGGCCCCGGGAGGCGACATGATCAGCTGCAGCCGCTGGTGCTGCCGCAGCCCTCGCAGACGTAGCAGCTGCCGGCTGGGCGCATCTTGGTGCCGCAGGTCAGGCAGAGGGGGGCGTCCGCGGTGCGGCCCTGGTGGCTTTCCAGGGAGCCGGCCACGGTGCGGGTGGTCGGGGCGGGCAGCGAGGTGGGGGCGGGGCGGGGGGCCGGGTGTTCCTCGATGGGGGCCGACTGGGCCAGGGTCGCGGTGTCGACCAGGGCCGCCGGGTCCTCCCCACGCTGCTGGGCGGAGCGCTCGGCGGCCGAGAAGATGCCCAGCGCCGCGCGGTCCTCGTACGGCAGGTAGTCCAGGGCCAGCCGGCGGAAGATGTAGTCCATCACCGACTGGGCCATGCGCACGTCCGGGTCGTCGGTCATGCCGGCCGGCTCGAAGCGCATGTTGACGAACTTCTGCACGTAGGTGTCCAGCGGCACGCCGTACTGGAGGCCGATGGAGATGGCGACGGAGAAGGCGTCCATGACGCCCGCGAGGGTGGAGCCCTGCTTGGACATCTTCAGGAAGACCTCGCCCAGACCGTCCTCCGGGTAGGAGGAGGCGGTCATGTAGCCCTTGGCGCCGCCCACCGTGAACCGGGTGGTGATGCTGGGGCGCTGGTTGGGCATGCGCCGCCGGGTCGGCCGGGCCACCTCGATGACCTTGACCTCCGGCTCGGCGACGACCGTCTCCTCGGCCTTCTCGGTCTTCTTGGTCGCCGAGAGCGGCTGGCCCACCTTGCAGTTGTCCCGGTAGACGGCCAGCGCCTTCAGGCCGAGCTTCCAGCCCTCCAGGTAGACCTGCTCGATGTCGTCGACGGAGGCCGACTCGGGCAGGTTGACCGTCTTGGAGATCGCGCCGGACAGGAACGGCTGGGTGGCCGCCATCATCCGCACGTGGCCCATCGGGGCGATGGCCCGCTCGCCCATCGCGCAGTCGAACACCTCGTAGTGCTCCGGCCGCAGCCCGGGCGCGTCCACCACGTGGCCGTGCTCGGCGATGTAGGCGACGATCGCCTCGACCTGCTCCTCCGGGTAGCCGAGCTGGCGCAGCGCGCGCGGGATGGTCTGGTTGACGATCTGCATGGAGCCGCCGCCGACCAGCTTCTTGAACTTGACCAGGGCCAGGTCGGGCTCGATGCCGGTGGTGTCGCAGTCCATCATCAGGCCGATGGTGCCGGTCGGGGCCAGCAGGGAGGCCTGCGCGTTCCGGTAGCCGTGCTTCTCGCCCAGCTTCAGGCACTCCTGCCACTGCTTGCCGGCCTCGGCGTGGATGGCCAGGTCCATGCCGCCGAGCGTGCGCAGGTCGTCGTTGGCGGCGGCGTGCTTGCGCATGACCCGCTTGTGCGGCTCGGCGTTGCGCTGGTACCCGTCGTACGGCCCGACGATGCCGGCCAGTTCGGCGGAGCGGCGGTAGGAGGTGCCGGTCATCAGCGAGGTGATCGCTCCAGCGATGGCCCGGCCGCCGTCGGAGTCATAGGCGTGGCCGGTGGCCATCAGCAGGGCGCCCAGGTTGGCGTAGCCGATGCCGAGCTGCCGGTACGCCCGGGTGGTTTCGGCGATCTTCTCGGTCGGGAAGTCGGCGAAGGTGATGGAGATGTCCATCGCCGTGATGATCAGCTCGGTCAGCCGGACGAAGGCGGCGATGTCGAAGGTGTCATCGTCCTTCAGGAACTTCAGCAGGTTGATCGAGGCCAGGTTGCACGAGGAGTTGTCCAGGTGCACGTACTCGGAGCACGGGTTGGACGCGGTGATCCGCCCGGTCTCCGGGCAGGTGTGCCAGTCGTTGATGGTGTCGTCGTACTGCACGCCGGGGTCGGCGCACTCCCAGGCGGCCTGGGCCATCTTCCGGAACAGGTCGCGGGCCTCGACCTTCTCGATGATCTCGCCGGTGAGCCGGGCCCGCAGGCCGAACTGCTCGCCGTTCTCGACCGCGCGCATGAACTCGTCGGAGACCCGGACCGAGTTGTTGGCGTTCTGGTACTGCACGGAGACGATGTCCTTGCCGCCCAGGTCCATGTCGAAACCGGCGTCCCGGAGGGCGCGGATCTTGTCCTCCTCACGGGCCTTGGTCTCGATGAACTCCTCGATGTCCGGGTGATCGACGTCGAGGACCACCATCTTGGCGGCCCGGCGGGTGGCGCCGCCGGACTTGATGGTGCCGGCCGAGGCGTCGGCGCCGCGCATGAACGAGACCGGGCCGCTGGCGGTGCCGCCGCTGGAGAGCAGTTCCTTGGAGGAACGGATCCGGGACAGGTTGACCCCGGAGCCGGAGCCACCCTTGAAGATCACACCCTCTTCCTTGTACCAGTCGAGGATGGACTCCATCTGGTCGTCCACGGCCAGGATGAAGCACGCGCTGACCTGCTGCGGAGAGGCCGTGCCGACGTTGAACCAGACCGGGGAGTTGAAGCTGAACAGCTGGTGGACCAAGGCGTGCTTGAGCTCGTGGTCGAAGATTTCGGCGTCCTCGTCGGTGGCGAAGTAGCCGTTCTCGATGCCCGTCCGGGTGTAGACGCCGACCACGCGGTCAACCAGGGCCTTCAGGCTCCACTCCCGCTGGGGGGTGCCGACCGCGCCGCGGAAGTACTTGGTCGTGACGATGTTGGCGGCGTTCACGGACCAGAAGTCGGGAAACTCGACTCCGCGCTGCTCGAAGTTGACCGAGCCATCCCGCCAGTTCGTCATGACGACGTCACGGCGCTCCCACTGGATCTGGTCGTACGGGTGCACGCCGGCGGTGGTGAAGATGCGCTTCATCTTCAGCCCCTTGGCGCGGCCCCGCTTGCCCCCACGTGCGGATGTGCCGTTGACGGTCTCCGTCATGACTCCCCCTTCCGGGGCTCTTTCGCGCCCCTCGTGTACCAAACCGGTCGTGTCCGATGGCTGGAGCCGGGGATGGGTCCCCGGTGCCACGGAAGCTCAGTTGTTCTGCTTTGATGCTCTAACTGACATTGTTCAACTCAATGTCCGCTTAATGCATCTATGTCAGGTTGTTCGGTGCTCGGCGTTCCTGACGGCGGCCGTGCGGAGGCGTTCGATCTCGGCCTCGAAGTCGGCCAGGGTCTCGAAGCTCCGGTAGACCGAGGCGAAGCGCAGGTAGGCCACCTCGTCCAGGTCGCCGAGCGGGCCGAGGATCGCCAGGCCGATCTCGTGGGAGGGGATCTCCGCCGTTCCGGTGGCCCTGATCGCCTCCTCCACCCGCTGTCCCAGCTGGGCGAGAGCGTCCTCGCTCACCGGGCGGCCCTGACAGGCCCGGCGCACCCCGGCGACCACCTTGTCGCGGGAGAACGCCTCGGTGACTCCACTGCGTTTGCTCACCATCAGCAGCACCGTCTCCTGGGTCGTGAACCGGCGACCGCACTCCGGGCACGTGCGGCGGCGGCGAATGGCGCTGCCGTCATCCGTCGAGCGGCTGTCGACCACCCGCGTGTCCGGGTGGCGACAGAACGGACAGTGCACGCCTTCGCCCCCTTCCGGTTCAACTACCCCGCGCCACCCCTACTTCCCATTTCAGCCCTCTTCAGGGAAGGCTTCCGCACGCCCCGCAAACTGGTACGGTGCGCCTAGAGAAACACAAGAGGTGGGTGAACTACACGGTTGTGACCACTAGATGTTGTGGTCCAACCTAGAAGCACCCACCGTTGATCGCAAGTCGGCTACGACGATCCAGGTGAAGTTCCAGCTCAACGAGACCGCGCCCACGCCGCTCGGGCGTGTCGGCCCCACAGACCCCACCGGCCTCGTTGACCCCATGCCGACCGCACGGCGACGGTCGGTGATGAGCACCGTCCGTCGCCGCCAGCAGAGAACGGTAGACGACCTTCAGCCGGCGTGGCCGCTGGGTAAGTAAAGCTTGGTTCCAGGGCGGATCAGCGAGTCCGAGAGGCCGTTGATGTTCTTGATCTGACGGATCAACTCGGCCGGATTCTCGTCCTCGCCGACCGCCACCGCGATCTCCCAGAGGGTGTCACCGTCCTGCACGGTCACCCACGGCAGGCCCGAGCGATCAGGACCGACCGGCGAGGTCGAGGCGGTGACGGCGGCGCGGGTGCCCAGCCAGAGCACGGTCAGCGCCAACCCGGCCACGATCGCGACCAGCACCACGCGACCTCTGCGCGTGAGCCGTACGCCCGGACGCGGGTGCCGGACATCGGGCCTCGGCCCTTCCCGCTCCCCCTTACGCGAGGAACCGGCGGACCGAGCGGCGGCCGGCCGAACCGAAGGCTCCGCGTCGGCGGAGCCCTGCGGGGTCGAAAAGACAGCCGCGATCGGGAAGGAGATCGCGGCGGAGATCGGAGTCGGCGGGGAAACCGATGACGCGAACGGGGTCGCGACCTCGGACGAAGCCGAGGTGGGAACCGGCGCCGGGTGCGGCGTCGGGAGGGGTATCAGGTTGGCAGGCTCTGGGGACGTTTCCGTGGCTCGCATCGCCACCTCCAGCACCGGGGAAGATCCAAATCCTGGAAGAAAGATCGCCGAATCGAACACGGTGTCGATCGAACTCCCGTACGATGTTGTACACCACGAGGGCCGCAGTTTCGAGGGCTATCGAACAATTGTTTGATATTGATCTTGAATCGCGGTACGGTCGCTCTGAGCGACTTTGGGAACACGGATTGGGAGGTGCCCGGGTGAACAGCGATGGTCTGGTGAACCAGCACGACGAGAGCGTGAGCGACCTGGCGGTTCGTCGGCGCGACTCGCTGGGCCTCACCCCACGGCAGCGAAAGATCCTTGAGGTGATCCGCGACTCGGTGCAGCAGCGCGGCTATCCGCCGTCCATGCGCGAGATCGGCGAGGCGGTTCAGCTGACCAGCACCTCAAGCGTGTCCCACCAGCTCACCGCCCTGCAGCGCAAGGGCTACCTGCGCCGCGACCCGCACCGCCCGCGCGCCCTCGAGGTCCGGCTGCCCGGCGAGCCCGTCCTCTGGGTGGACCCCGACGCCAACGAGGAAGACTCCGGCTTCAACCGCCCCACGGCGGCCTACGTCCCCCTGGTCGGCCGCATCGCCGCCGGTGGGCCCATCCTGGCCGAGCAGAGCATCGAAGACGTCTTCGCCCTGCCCAAGCAACTGGTCGGCGAGGGCACCCTCTTCCTCCTCCAGGTCTCCGGCGACTCCATGATCGACGCGGCCATCGCCGACGGCGACTGGGTCGTCGTCCGCCAGCAGCCCGTGGCCGACAACGGCGACATCGTGGCCGCCATGATCGACGGCGAAGCCACCGTCAAGACCTTCAAGCGCAAGGACAACCACGTCTGGCTCGTCCCCCACAACCCCAACTACGAGCCCATCCCCGGCGACGAGGCCACCGTCCTGGGCAAGGTAACGGCCGTCCTCCGCAAGCTCTAGCAGCGACAGCGACAAATCCGCTGCAAGCCCCGGCCCCCCAGCCGGGGCTTTTTCGTATCCGTGGTCGGCGCCGTCTGACGTTGAGTGACGTATAGCTTCTTTCTATCGCTATATGGCATATATGCATATTTGTCCGATCGCCTGTGGGTCTGGTTTCGTAGCCGCACCAAGTCACCCGGGTGAGAGGAGCGGATACGTGGATCGAACGGGACGCGGGCGCGTGCTGGTCGTGGGTGGCGGAATCGCCGGTCTGAGTCTCGCCTGTGGGCTGGCCTCGACGGGATGGTCCGTCCGGGTGGTCGAGATCGGCAACGGCTCCCCCGGAGGGTCCGGTCTGGGCTTCTGGCCCTACGCGTTCCGCGCCCTCGAGACGCTCGGCCTGCGCGAGCAGGTGGCGCGCATCGGCTTCGACAACAAGGTCGTGCACCTGTGCGAGTCGGACGGCACCGTCGTGGACATCACGAAGAACCTCCACATCCAGGCGGCCGACCTGCCGGCCGAATTCATCATGGCCCGACCGGCGCTCGCCCGCGTGCTGCGCGAGGAGGCCGCCGCCAGGGGCGTGGAGGTGCGCTACAACCTCACCTTCGTCGACATGGTCCAGTCGGATGACGCCGTGGAGGTCAACTTCACCGACGGGTCGTACGGCCGATTCGACTTCGTCGTGGGCGCCGACGGCACGAACTCGGCGGTGCGCCGCCAGTACATCGATCCGCACCTGCGCGGGGAGACCGCCGACGGTGGCTTCTTCCGGACGCTGTTGCCGGCCTCCGAACTCATCGGGCACGGCTACGCGTTCCGGGGCGATGACGGGATCGTCTACATGTACCCGGCGGGCAGCGGCTACGTCTACGCCGGAATCTACGTCGGCAAATCGCGCGGCCGGTTGGAGACCACGGCGGCGCGCGAGGAGGCCGTGGCCGTCCTCGGCCGGTACTCCGCGCCGCAGACGGAGCACATGCGCGCGCTGGTCGCCGATCCGGCCGTGCCGATGAACTACCGCGAGGTCCAGTGCTACGTGGTCGCCAACCCCCACCGGGGCCGGCTGCTGCTGGTCGGTGACGCCGCGCACGCGATGCCGCCGAACCTCTCGGGTGGCGGAGGTATGGCGATCGAGGACGCCGCGGTGCTGACCGAGATGCTCGCCCACGCCACCACCGAGGATTTGCCAGAACTCCTGGGCGCCTACACGCACCGCCGCCTGCCACGGGTCGAGCGGGTGGTCAACGACTCGTGGACCGTGTACTGCCAGGGGCCGAGTCTCGACATCTGGTCGGGACAGTCCCAGATCTACGTCGACGCCTTCGACTGGCTCGCGCGTGCCGCCTAGCCGGACATCTGCAAGAAATGCAACAAAGGAGGGCCAGATGCCTTCAGGAATACGCGGTGTCTCATCCATTGTGGCGGCGCTCGCCGTCACCGCACTCCTGGCCGGCTGCTCGGACACGACCCGGATGGTCGCCGCCGAGCCCAGCCGGCCCGTCCGGACGGGCGCCGCGGATTCCGCGCTGACCTGGGACCCCCCGGCCAGGTGGTCCGGCCCGGACTCCGCTCCGGCCAGCGTACGCGGCAAGAACATCACGGTCGTGAACTGCACGAGCGCCTCGCCCGCCGTACAGGACATGGCCGAGGGGGTCTCCCAGGCGGCCAAGGCCCTCGGCTGGACCACCTCGATCATCGACGGGAAGTCCTCCCCCACGGTCCAGGTGTCGGCGATCGAGGGCGCGGTGAACTCGGGCACCGACGGCATCATCACCATGTGCATCGAGCCGTCCTCCGTGCCCACCGCCCTCCAGGCGGCGAAGAAGGCCGGGGTTCCGGTCATCAGCGCGTCGTCGTCGATCGAGGACACCCCGCTCATCGCGGGGTACGCCGCCTACCCGATGGTCGGGTACGGCAAGCTCCTCGCCGACTGGATCGTCAAGGACAGCGGCGGCACGGCCAACGTCGTCATCGTCGACACGCCGAACATGCCCGAGCTCACGCTCACCCAGCACACCCTCGCGGAAGAGCTGGCCAAGTGTCAGGGATGCACGGTCCTGGAGGTCGCCGAGATCTCCTTCGCCGACTCACTCTCCCCGAAGATGGGCTCGCTGATCGGCGCGCTCAACCAGCGGTACGGCAACCGGATGCAGTACCTCGTGCTCCCCTACGGCGGCGCGTGGGGCCAGGCCGGACCGGCGATCCGGGCGCTCAACCGCAGTGACCTCAAGGTCGCCGCCTACGACGGTGACGCGCTGCTGACCGAGGGATGCAAGAAGGGCCAGGTGCACGCGGTCGCCGCGTTCAACCTGCCCTGGCTCGGCTGGGCGGCGGTCGACCAGCTCAACCGGGTGTTCTCCGGCGGGGCGGCGCTCGACGACGTGCGGATCCCGGCGTTCCTGATGTCGCAGCAGAACTGCGGGGACGTCGTGGACGCGAGCAGCCTGGTGAAGCTCGACTTCGCGGCGGAGTACAAGCGGCTGTGGGGCGTCGGCTGACCATGGTGACCGACGGCACGGCGCTGCTTGAGGCGGCGGGGGTGGAGAAGGCGTTCGGGGCGACCCGCGCGCTCAAAGGCCTGGACTTCCGGCTGAAGGCCGGCGAGATCCACGCTTTGATCGGCGGGAACGGCGCGGGTAAGTCCACGTTCATCAAAATCCTCGCCGGGATCCACGACGCCGACGGCGGCAGCATCATCATCGCGGGCCGGCCCCTCGACGGGGCCGCGCGCTCGCTCCTGTCCTTCATCCACCAGGACGCGGGCCTGGTGCCGACGATGACGGTCGCGGAGAATTTCGGCCTCATCGCTGGTTTCCCCGGCCGGTTCGGCGTGGTGAACGACCGCGCGTTGCGGGCCACCGCACGCTCCGCGTTGGAGGAGCTCGGCGTGGCCATCGATCCGTCAGCGGTGGTCTCGACCCTGTCCACGGCGGACCGCGCGATGGTCGCCATCGCGCGGGCGGTGCGCACTCCCGCCCGGGTGCTCGTGCTCGACGAGCCGACGGCCAACCTGCCCGCCAGTGACGTGGCCCGCCTCTGGGAGATCGTCCGGGCCTTCGCGGCGCGTGGCGTCGGGATCGTGTACGTGACCCACCGCCTCAAGGAGGTCTTCCAGTACTGCGACCGGGTAACCGTGGTCCGGGACGGCGTCACCCGCGCGCAGCTCGACCCGGCTTCCCTCGACGAGCGCGAGCTCGCGCAGCTGGTCACCGGGACCCGGGCAGCGGCGGCCCCGGCCGGGCGGGGTTCGCCGGTCGCCGCCGCCGAACCCGTGCTCCAGGTCACCGGCCTGACCACGGCTCTCGTCCGGGACGTTACGTTCGAGGTTCGCCCCGGCGAGATCCTGGCACTCACCGGCCTGCGCGGTACTGGCCAGGACGAGGTCGCCGAGCGGCTGTTCGGCCTGGTCGCCGGGGCCGGCGAGATCACGGTGGCGGGGCGGCCCGTCCCGCTGCGCTCCCCCGCCGAGGCGCTCGCGGCAGGGATCGCCCACATCTCGGGCGACCGCGGCCAGACCCTCGCCCGGGGGTTGTCGATCACAGAGAACGTGCTGCTCAACCCCCGGTTCACGCACGCGCGTAGCTGGATCACCCGCCGCGCGCGGGAGCAGGCGGTCGCCAGGGCGGCCGTCACGAGGTTCGCGATCTCACCGCCGGACGAGACCGCACCCGTGGGGTCGCTCAGCGGCGGGAACGCGCAGAAGGTGGTCATCGCGCGGGCTGAGCAGGCCGACCCCCGGATCCTCGTGCTGCACGAGCCGACGTCGGGTGTCGACGTCGGCGCGCGCGCCGAGTTCTACGACGTCGTCAGGGCCCGCTGCGCGGGCGGCATGGCGGTGCTGCTGGTCAGCTCCGACTACGAGGAGGTGGAGATGCTCGCGGACCGGGTGCTCGTGTTCGCCGACGGACGTGTCGTCCAGACGATCGCCGGAAGTGACATCACCGAGAGCGCCGTCGCCGGGGCGGCCATGGGCGTGCGGCGATGACCGGCACGAACGCCGCACCGAACGTGCGGCCGGGACGCTCGACCCGCCGGGAGCCCGACCGGGCGGCCGGCGTCGCGATGAACATCGCATCGCGGTACGGGCTCGTCCTGATCCTGCTGCTGTCCGTCCTGGTGTTCGGGACGCTCAGCCCGTCGACGTTCCTGACCGCGGGGAACGTCGGCTCCATCGCGAGCACCCACGCGATCACGCTGATCCTGGCCCTGGCGGTGCTGCCCGCGCTCCTGGTCGGCCAGTTCGACTTCTCGGTGACCGGCACCTTCGGCGTGGCCAACGCGATCGTGGCGTACCTCGTGCTGGTGCAGGGCGCGTCGGTCTACCTCGCGATCGTGGTCGCGTCGGCGGCCGGCGCGCTGATCGGAATCGTGAACGGGCTCGCGGTGGTGCGGTTCGGGGTCAACTCGCTCATCGCCACACTCGGCACCGGGACCATCCTGGCCGGGTGTGCCAACGGCATCGCCGCCAGCGGCACGATCGTCGCCCGGGAACAGCTCGTCGACGGCCAGCGGGTGACCTTCGGGTTCCCCGACTGGTTCCTGTCCCTCGGGCAGGGCCGGGTGCTGGGCGTCGGCACGCCCTTCCTGATCGCGCTGGCCGCCGTCGTACTGATGTGGTTCGTGCTCGACCGTACGGCCACCGGCCGGCGACTGGTCGCCACGGGTGGGAACGTCACGGCGGCCCGGCTCAGCGGGGTCGACACCGATCGGGCCACCTTCGGCAGTTTCGTGGCCGGGGGTGTCGTCGCGGCGCTCGCCGGGGTGATCGTGACCGCGCAGCTCGGCAGCGGCCAGACCAACATCGCGGCATCGTTCCTGCTGCCCGCGTACGCCGGGGCGTACCTGGGAGCGACCACGATCCGGCCGGGACGGGTGAACGCGTGGGGCACCTTCGTCGGCGTCTACCTGGTCGGCGTGTGCGTCGCCGGGCTCCAGCAGCTCGGCGTCAGCGCCTGGGTTCAGGACGTCTTCAACGGCGCCGCCCTCATCGTCGCGGTCGGCGCGTCGGGGCAGCTCGCCCGCCTGGCGCGGCGCGGGCGGATCGGCCCGCGGCGGCCGGACTAGTGTCGGGTGTCGGAGGCGTAATGGGGAGCCAGCGGAAGGAGGGAGCTCGGAGATGGCCCGGGTAAGCCTGCGGCAACTGGAGTACTTCGTCGCGGTCGCCGAGATCGGCTCCTTCCGCCGTGCGGCGGAGGTGCTGTACGTTGCGCAACCCTCGCTGTCCTCCCAGATCGGCATGCTGGAGCACGAGATCGGCGGCGCCCTGCTCAACCGCCACGCGCGGGGGGTGTCGCTGACCCCGGCGGGCCGCATCTTCCTGCGGGAGGCGAAGACCACCCTGGCGTCCGTCGACCGGGCGGTCCGTCACTCACGGCTCGCCCTGGAGGGCAGCGCGGGCGAGATCCACTTCGCGACCGTGCACTCGATCGCGGCCGGTCTGGTGCCCCGGGCGCTCACGGCATGGCGGAGCGACCGACCGGGCGCGCTGGCCACGATGCAGGAGTTCCGCAGCGCGACCGAACTTGAACGCTCCACCGCGATGGGCCTGCACGACTTCGCGATCGGCCCGCTGCCGGACGCCGACTTCGCCCACCTCGAACCGCTGGGCGCCGAGGAGTTCGTCATCGTGCTGCCCGGCGGGGACGAGGCGCTCGCGTCCCCGGTCGTGAACCTGGCGGAGCTGGCCCGCCGTCCCTGGGTGCTCTTCCGCAAGGAGCACGGCCTGTCGATCGTGATGGACACCATCTTCGCCCTGCACGGCATCCACCCGAGCGGCGCAGTGTTCACCAGCCAGACCGATGTCGCGGTCAATCTCGCGATCGCCGGGCTCGGACCGACGATCGTGCCGAGCAACGTTGTGCCCGAACACCTGTCAGGGTTCTGCCGGTCGTTCGAGAAGCCGTACATGCGTGAGCTTTTCGTTTACTCGATGAATCCGAAGACGTCACTCGCGGACGGGTTCATCCAGTGTTTCAAGGACGTCCTCGCCGGGCGATAGGCGGAATCTATCGCCGTATCGCGGTTATTCGTCATGGTGCCCATGAATCGGGTCGTACTAGTTTCTTGTGTGTAAGGAATTGAACGGAGGGTTTTCCGGTGACAGTGCCTGTGGACGAGCAACTGGCCGGCGAGATCATCGCTGAGAACTTCGCGGGGTGGAGCGCGGAACTGCGGCGGGAGTTCGCCGACAACGCCCACAACCTCACCGTCGGCAGCATGCTGCTGTCCAGCACCGACCGGGTCCGTGTGTGGTACATCAAGCTGGCACCTGGTGAGCGGCTGCCCGCCCACCGCCACGTCAACGACTACTTCTGGACGGCGCTCAGGGACGGCCTCTCCATCCAGCACACCGACGACGGCGGCACCCGGAAGGTCGCCTACACCGCGGGCCAGACGCGGCATTTCTCGTTCGGAGCGGGTGAATACCTGCTGCACGATCTGTGCAACGTCGGTGACGGGCCGATCGAGTTCCTGACGGTCGAGCATCTCTCCGGCGACTAGACGACCGATTCCCAAGGTCAGGCGGTGCCCTTCGGGGTCCCTCGCGGTGGGGGGTTTGGGGGGAAATAGGGTGATGGCATGCGCGTGGAGCTTGGTGGGTTGTCGTTGGAGGAGGCTCGGAGGCGGGACGGGCTCAAGTGGACCCTGATCGGGCCGGGGGTCATTCCCGCCTGGGTGGCGGATATGGATTTTCCGCCGCCGGACGCCGTGAGAGAGGCGGTGTTGCGGCGGATCGACACGGACTTGGGGTATCCATCCTGGCTGGATGACTTTTCGGTGGGGCCACTGGCTGAGGCATTCGCGGAGAGGATGGAGGGAAGGTACGGGTTCCGGGCGGATCCAGGGCTGGTTCGGTCGTTTACCGATTTGAATCAGGCGCTTCAGATCGTGTTGCATCTGATGACCGAGCCGGGGGACGGGGTGGTGGTACACACACCGGCATATAACGCGTTTCTGGATACGCTCCGGACGATGGACCGGGTTCCCGTGCCGTTGCCCTTGATCGCGAACGGGGAGAGTTGGGAGTTCGCGGAGCCGGAGGGCACGGAGAATGCCAAGGTGCTTTTGCTGGTTAATCCGCATAATCCGACTGGGCATTGTTTTACCCGGGATGAGCTGGAAAGGCTGGCGGAGCTCGCGGAGCGGCATGATCTGATCGTGATCTCGGATGAGGTCCACGCCGATCTCGCCTTCGACGGGAACGTGCATATCCCGTTCGGGACGTTGCTGCCGGAGCGCACGGTCACGCTGACCTCGGCCAGCAAGGCGTTCAACATGGGCGGGGTGCACTGCGCCGTCGCACATCTGGGGCACGCCGGGGTGCGTGCGGCGCTGGCCGCGTACCCCGCGCACCTGTTCGGCGCCGCCGGGGTCCTGGGGGTGGAGGCCACGGTGGCGGCCTGGCGACACGGGGGCGACTGGCTGGCCGAAGTCCTGGCCGTCCTGGACCGCAACCGCAAAATGATCGCGGCGCGCATGCCGCCCGAGGTCACGTACCTGATACCGGAGGCCACCTACCTGGGCTGGCTGGATTTCGGCATCCCGGACGTGACGACCTTCCTGGAGCGGGAGGCGAAGGTCCGCCTGAATCCTGGCCCGCTCTTCGGCGCCCCGGACACCTTCGCACGCCTGAACTTCGGCACCTCGGGCCCGATCCTGGACGAGATTCTCACCAGGATCAGGGGAGTGCTCGACTGAAGGCGAGCGGCCCTCGCTCTCGACGGGAGAGCGAGGGCCGCTATCACCGTGAAACGGGGCGCTGGACAACCCAGGACGTCCAGCGACCCGCGTCGTCACGGTGAGGTGCAGGTGTAGCCGGAGGGCAGCGAGGTGTTGCCGTTCGGGCGGCTGGCCTGGAAGCCGAAGTTGGTGGTGCCGTTCGGGGCCAGGTTGCCGTTGGAGGCGGTGTTCTTGGCGGTCACGGTCTGGCCGCTGACGGTGAAGACCGCGTTCCAGGAGCCGGTGATGGTGTGCCCGGCGGGGAGGGTGAAGGTGACGGTCCAGCCGGTGATGGCGGAGGTGCCGGTGTTGCGCACGTCGACGGGCTGGATGACGTAGCCGTCCTGCCAGCTGGTCTGGGTGGTCGCGGTGACCGAGCAGCCGCCGGTGCTGCCACCGGTGGTGGTGACCGTCACGGTGTTGGAGACCGCCGACAGGTTGCCGGCCCCGTCACGGGCCCGGACCTGGAACCGGTAGGTCGTACCGGCGGTCAGACCGGTGGCGGCGAAGGAGTTGGTGGTCGAGGTGCCCACCACCGCGAAGGTGCCACCACTGGCCCCAGGGGCCCGGAGGATGTCGTACCCGGCCAGGCCGCTGCCACCCGAGTCGGTGGAGGCGGTCCAGGACAGGCTGGTCCCGGTCGAAGTCGTCCCCGACGCCGCCAGCGATGACGGAGTCGTGGGCGGCGTGGTGTCGGTCGCCGTCGTGGTCGTCACGGTGACCGTGTTGGAGACCGCCGACTGGTTGCCGGCGCCGTCACGAGCCCGGACCTGGAACCGGTAGGTCGAGCCCGCGGTGAGGCCGGTGACGGCGAAGGAGTTGGTGGTGGAGGTGCCGACCACGGCGAAGCTGCCGCCGCTGGTGCCGGGGGCCTGGAGGATGTCGTATCCGGCCAGGCCGCTGCCACCCGAGTCGGTGGAGGCGGTCCAGGACAGGCTGGTCCCGGTCGAAGTGGTACCCGACGCCGCCAGGGAGGACGGGGTCGTGGGCGGTGTGGTGTCGGTGGGCGGCGGGCTGGAGCCGCCGGGAACGGGGGCGATCAGGTACGGCTGGAGGATGGCCTGCTTGGCCGTCTGCACGGTCACCCAGTCATCCATCACGATGCCCCCGGTGTCCCCGGAGTTGGGGTTCCACGACCAGTAGGTGAAGGACATGCCGTTCACCCCGGTCCCGGTGTACTTCATGAGCTCGGTCAGCCAGATCCGGTCCACGTTGCTGGTCATCGTGGTCCCGAACTCGCCCATCATGATCGGCGCGATGTTCTGCTTGTACAGGTAGCCCCAGTACTTGTCCCAGATGGCGGGCATGTTCGCGGGGTAGGTCGGGTCGCTGAACCAGGCCTGGTTGTAGACCGAGGTGGCGTACTCGTGCGGCGAGTAGACCAGCCGGTTGGCCACGTTCAGCCGGACCGGGAACTCCCCGGCCTTGGAGAGGTTGCCGCCCCACCAGCCGCAGTCCTCGTCATTGCTGGGGTCGTTGTCCCAGACGTTGGAGAGCCCGCCGCTCGGGCAGCTGACCCCCTCAACGAAGATCAGCCAGTTCGGCTGCACGGCGAGGATGGCGTTGCCGGCCCGCTCGGCGGCCAGCCGCCAGTCCCGGCTCTCCACGCCACAGCCCCAGCAGGAGCCGGTGGCGTTCGGGTTGGTGCCATCGGCGTGCGGCTCGTTGTGCAGGTCGGCGCCGATGACGGTGGTGTTGCCGGCGTACCGCTGGGCCAGCATCCGCCAGTTGGCGATCCAGGTGCTCTCGGGCACCGTCGAGGTGTACCAGAGGGCCGACTGCCCGGCCGCGGTGGGCCGGTGCCGGTCCAGGATGATCCGCATGCCCTTGGACCCGGCGTACTCGATCACCTTGTCCAGGATCTGGAGCGGGGAGAGCCCGACCAGGTCCGGGTTGGTGAAGTCGTTGATGCCGGTGGCGACCGCGCCGGTCTTGAGCGCGTCGTCGGAGTAGGGCACCCGGATGGTGTTGTAGCCGAGCTGGGCCATGTGGTCGATCTGCGACTTCCAGGTCACACTCGCCCAGAGACCGTGGAACGTCTTGTTGTCGGTCTCCATGCCGAACCAGTTGATGCCGGTCAGGCGGACCGTCGCCCCCGTGGAGTCGAGGATTTTGTTGCCTGATGTGCGCAGATATCCAGTTCCGGTGCCGGCCGCGAGGGCCGGGGCACTGGTCGCGACGAGCATCGCCGCCACCATGCCCGCGCTCACCGCGAGCGCACCGAGGACTCTGCCGAGTCTCTTCCTGATCAAGGTAGACCGCCCTCCACCCTGGGGGCGGCCGCCATGAGCCGAAACGGTCAGCGCGCACCCCAAGAACCGCCGCCCTGCCGGGACGGCGGTGGTCGCGGCATGCCCTGACCGCACGCCTAAACGATGTTCAACTGTGGCTCGCCGCAATTTTGGGCGCCCACCACGGCCACGGTCAATTCCCCGGTACGGCGGGCCCACCCGCCGTACCGGGGACACCCCCTACGGAACGATGTTCACCAGCTTGGGCGCACGCACGATGACCTTGCGCGGAACCCCTGACAGGTAGGGCTGGACCTTCTCCGACGCCAGGGCCAGCGACTCCAGGTCGGCGTCCGAAATGTCCGGTGAAACATCCAGTCGGTCCCGGACCTTGCCCGCCACCTGCACCACGCAGGTGACCGAGTCCCGCACCAGCAGCGCCGGGTCGGCCGTGGGCCAGCCCGCCAGCGCGACCGAGGGCGCGTGGCCCAGCCGCTCCCAGCCCTCCTCCGCCGCGTACGGCGCGACCAGCGACAACATCACGGCCAGCGCCTCGGCGGCCTCCCGGACGGCGGGGTCGCCCGCGCCGGGGCCGGAGTCGATGGCGCGCCGGGTGGCGGTGGTCAGCTCCATGACGCGGGCCACCGCGACGTTGAAGCGGTTGGTGTCCACCAGCCGGGTGACCTCGTCCACGGTCCGGTGGGTGATCTTGCGCAGTTCCAGGTCGCCGGTCGCCGGGTCGGCGCCCACGGGGCTGGTCACCTCGCTCATCACCCGCAGCGCGCGGGCCAGGAACTTCTGCGAGGCGGCCGGGGAGACGTCGGCCCAGTCGATGTCGTCCTCGGGCGGCCCGGCGAAGATCATGGTCAGCCGGACGGCGTCCACGCCGAAGGAGTCGATCTGCTCGCCCAGGTCCACGCCGTTGCCCAGCGACTTGGACATCGCCTTGCCGCGGTTGATCACCTGGCCCTGGTTCAGCAGCCGCAGGAACGGCTCGGTGAAGTCGACCATGCCCATGTCGTACAGCACCTTGGTGAAGAAGCGGCTGTACAGCAGGTGCAGCACGGCGTGCTCGATGCCGCCCACGTACTGGTCGATGGGGCCCCACTTGCGGATCCGCTCGACGTCGAAGGGTCCACCGGTGTACGCGGGGTCCACGTACCGCAGGAAGTACCAGGAGGAGTCGACGAAGGTGTCCATCGTGTCGGTGTCCCGCCTGGCGGGGCCCGCGCACTTGGGGCAGGCCACGTTGACCCAGTCCGTGGCCGAGGCCAGCGGGGAGATCCCCTTGGGGGCCAGCGCCTCGCCGCGCAGGTCGGGCAGGGTGACCGGCAGCTGGTCGTCGGGGACCGGGACCTCGCCGCAGTCGGGGCAGTGGATGATCGGGATCGGGGTGCCCCAGAAGCGCTGCCGGGACAGCAGCCAGTCGCGCAGCCGGTAGTTGATCGTGGCCCGGCCGGTGCCCCGCTCCTCCAGGATCTCGATGATCTTCGCGATGGCGGCGGCCTTGTTCAGCCCGTCCAGCGGGCCGGAGTTGACCAGGCTGCCCTCGCCGGGGGTGGCCACGCCGGTCTCTCCCGGGTCGGCCATGCCGGTGTGCACGACCACCTGGACCGGCAGGTCGAACTTGCGGGCGAAGTCCAGGTCACGCTGGTCGTGCGCGGGCACCGCCATGATCGCGCCGTGCCCGTAGTCGGACAGCACGTAGTCGGCCGCCCAGACCGGGATGCGCTCCCCGTTGACCGGGTTGATCGCGTACACGCCCAGGAAGACGCCGGTCTTCTCCTTGTCGGTGGCCAGCCGCTCGATGTCGGTCAGCTTGGCCACCTCCGCCCGGTACGCCTCCAGCGCCTCGCGGTGGGCGGGCGCGCAGATCTCGGCGGCCAGCGGGGCGTCGGCGGCGACCACGAAGAAGGTGGCGCCGAACAGCGTGTCGGGCCGGGTGGTGTAGACGGTGACCGGCTCCTCCCGCCCCTCGATCTGGAACCGCACGTCGGCGCCGGTGGAACGGCCGATCCAGTTGCGCTGCATGGTCAGTACGCGCTCCGGCCAGCCGTCCAGGCTCTCCATGTCGTCGACCAGCCGCTCGGCGTAGTCGGTGATCTTGAAGTACCACTGGGTCAGCTCACGCCGGACCACCACCGCGCCGCACCGCTCGCACCGGCCCTGGACGACCTGCTCGTTGGCCAGCACGGTCTGGTCGTTGGGGCACCAGTTGACCAGGCCGCCCTTCCGGTACGCCAGGCCGCGCTCGAAGAACCGGTTGAACAGCCACTGGTTCCAGCGGTAGTACTCCGGGTCGCTGGTGTGCAGCCGCCGCGACCAGTCGAAGGAGATCGCGTACCGCCGGAACGAGTTGGCCTGGGTCTCGATGTTGGCGTAGGTCCACTCGGCCGGGTGCGCGTTCCGCTTGATGGCGGCGTTCTCGGCGGGCAGCCCGAAGGAGTCCCAGCCGATCGGGTGCAGGACGTTGTACCCCTTCTGGAACCAGTACCTGGCGATCACGTCGCCGATGGCGAACACCTCGCCGTGGCCCATGTGCAGGTCGCCGGAGGGGTAGGGGAACATGTCGAGCATGTACTTGGCCGGCCGGGGGTCAGCCGGGTCCTCGCTGGCGGCGAAGGGGTTGCTTTCCTCCCAGCGAGGCAGCCATTTGGCCTGCAGCGCCTGCGGGTCGTACACCTGCTCGTCCACGGTCCATCTCCTGATTTATCGACACCCGCCCATAAGAAAACCCCCCGGCACCATGCACGAGGGGCGGCCGCATCGAGGCTGCAATCAGTCTGCTCGATGCGGCCCAATAAGAAGCAGGGTCTCGGCACGCATAGCGCAAGCCTAGCGCAGACTTCAAGTGCGACGCTGACGATATCGTGCGGGGCCGACGATCTTACACGCCCAGTCAGACGCCGATACGCGATGGTGATAGATCCGTTGTGACCACTGGTGTCGGGTTCCTCTACCCTCATCTCGTGGCGAACTCACTCGACCCGGGATCGGGCCCGGATTTCCTTCCGATGCAGGATCCCCCGACCGATCCCACCGGTGAGCAGTTCCGCGGCGCATTCTCTGGTTTAGGTGCCCCGCCCCCCGGGTCGCATGAGATCATGCCAGGCACGTCCAATTCGGGCATGATCTCGGGAGGTCACATGCCCTCGGAGCACAGCGAGTCGCAGCGAACCCCGGCCTGGCCAGAGGTTCCGCCCGCCTGGCCCGAGGTCCCCGCGGCCTCCTCCCCCACCGCGGGCCCCCCGCCCGGCTACCCCGAGCCCGACCCGTACGGCCAGCGCTCCTACCGCACCGGCGACCACCCCGTGCTCCCGCCCCCGCTGAACGACCCGCCCCGAGGCGGCACCGACCCCTTCGGCCGCCCGCAGTACCGCGAACCCGACCACCCGGTGCTCCCACCTCCGGCGCACGAGCCCTTCTCGACCGGCCCGTTCGGTGTTCCCCCCGGCATCCAGCAGGACCCCCGCCAGGCCGACAGCACGGTACGGCTCGGCCCCCGTGACCCTCAGCCCTTCGGCGCTGACCCTCAGCCCTTCGGCGCGCTGGGCCAGCAGAGCCCCCGCCAGTTCGGCACCGGGGAGACCCCCCTCTACCGCGCCCCCATGGACCAGCAGGCCCCGCCGCAGCAGGCGTTCTCCGGCCCGCACACGGGCGAGCACGGTGTGCCCCAGTTCCCGATGACGGGCATGATGGCCGCCCAGCCGCAGACCCAGGCTCCCCCGCAGCCCCAATTCCAGCCGCAGGCTCCTCCGCAGCCGCAGCCGCAACACCAGCAGCCCCAGTACCAGCCACAGCCCCAACCTCAACAACCTCCGCACCAGCAGCCGCAGCAACCCGCCGACCCGTACAAGCCGTTCGTGACGGCCGGGCAGATCAGCGGCCCCAAGACGCCCCCCGCGCACCGCCAGCAGGAGCTCTGGAACACCGTCTTCGGCGAGAACTACCAGGCCATCGACGAGTACGACGAGGAAGAGGAGCGCGGCCGCCCGATCTGGCTGTTCGCGCTGGTCGGCTCGGTCCTGGTGGCGCTGATCGCCGCGCTGCTCTGGGCGTTCCTGGCGGGCCCGCTGGCCGGCACCGGCGAGGACTCGGCCAACCCGTCCCCCTCGGCCAAGCCGTCGGCTTCCAAGAGCTCCACCGCGCCCCAGGCCCAGGGCGGCCTGCCCGTCTACGAGGGCACGGCCTCCCCGGTCAAGGGCACCCTCACCGACAGCGAGGGGCACGTCTCGCTCCCCCAGCTCGGCGGCCCGTGGCGGACCGACCTGGACCAGCAGGGCATCCAGACCACCTACGGCTACGTGACCCGCCAGTTCGTGAACGCCGGCATGACCACCAAGGGCAAGCCGCAGTACGCCCAGGTGATGAGCGGCCCCCTCAGCCAGGAGCTGGCCGCCAAGTTCACCACGGCCGACGACCTGCGGCCGGTGATCAACGCGGTGGTGGTGAAGGCCCGGCAGAGCATCTTCCCCAAGGGCAACAAGGTGAGCAAGGTCGGCGCGCAGAAGCTGCGTGGCGCGAACGGCCAGCTCGGCGCGTACAAGGTGACCGACGACGGCGGGTCCACCCTGGTGGTGGTGGCCGCGGTGAACACCGGCCAGCCGCTGCCGTCGATCGTCTACATGCAGGTGCCGGACATCAAGGACGACCTGCTGCCCGACGTGAACACCATCTTCAAGTCGATCAAGGTAGCCGACTAGAACCTGCACTCCATGTGCTTCGTGCCGTTGATGAAGCTGGAGAAGAGCCGTTCCGGCGTACCCGCCTCGATCGTCGGGACCCGGCGCAGGAGTTCGCGGAACATCACGCTGATCTCGCGGCGGGCCAGGTGGGCGCCCAGGCAGAAGTGCGGCCCCGGCCCGCCGAAGCCCACGTGGGGGTTGGGGTTGCGGGTGATGTCGAACCGGTACGGATCCTCGAAGACCCGCTCGTCCCGGTTGGCCGACCAGTAGTAGAGGACCACCTTCTCGCCCGCGCGCATCTGGGCGCCGTTGCTCATCACGTGGTCGCGGGTGAGTTTGCGCCGCATGTAGTTGACGGGGGCCGCCAGCCGCACGATCTCCTCCACCGCGCCGGGGGCCCTGCCGTCCAGGTCGGCCAGCCAGTGGGCCTTCTGGTCGGGGTTGAGGGTGAGCAGGCGCAGGCCGTGCGAGATGGCGTTCCTGGTGGTCTCGTTGCCGGCCACCACGAGCAGGATGAAGAAGGAGCCGAGTTCCTGGGCGGTGAGCTGCTCGCCGTCGATGTTGGCGTTGATCAGGGTGGAGATCAGGTCGTCGGTGGGGTTGCCGAGGCGGTGGGCGGCGAGGTCCTGGACCAGTTGCTGGAGTTCCATGCCGGCGGTGAGCAGCGCGGTGGCGATGGAGCCGGGGTCGCTGACGTACTCGGTGTCGGAGGCGCCGAGGATCACGTTCGAGCGGTCGAAGACGAAGGTGTAGTCGCGCTCGGGGATGCCCATCATGTCGCAGATGATCTTTAACGGGAACCGGGCGGCCACCTCGGTGACGAAGTCGCAGCCGGGGCCGGTCTGGAGCAGGTCGTCCACGATGCGGGTGGCGGCCTCCTCCACGTCGGCCTCGAACTGGCGGATCATCCGGGGGGTGAAGGCCCGGGAGACGATCCGGCGCAGCCGCGCGTGGCGGGGGTCGTCCATGCTGATCATGGAGCCGAAGTACTCGACGAACTCGGCGGGCATGTCGACGATGTTGGTGGCGCCGCCGGAGCCGGAGCAGAAGATCTCCGGGTTCCGGCTGGCCTCCAGGATGTCGGCGTGCCGGACCAGCGCGTGGTAGCCGGGTCCCGGCGGGGCGAAGGAGACTTCCGGCTCGGGAAAGAAGGCAGGGATGTCCTGGTCGCGAAGGAGCTGGAAGGCGTGCTCCCGCTCGGGCATGGGGCGGGCCCAGAAGTCCCAGTCGGACAGGTTGATGTCCGCGGTGGTCCGGATCGGCGCGTACCCGGCGGGCTGAGTCGTCATCGATACCCCCACTAGAACGACATTCGGTCCCCATCGTGCCACAAGCGCCCGTTCACCATGCGTAGGTCACATGTTTGATCCCGTTGATGAAGTTCGAGAGCAGATAGTCCGGCTCGCCGGTGGTCCGGATGCCGGGGTGGCGGGTGAACAGCTCGCGGAACATCACGGTGATCTCGCGCCGGGCCAGGTGGGCGCCCAGGCAGTAGTGCGGTCCTGGACCGCCGAAGCCGACGTGCGGGTTGGGGTTGCGGGTGATGTCGAAGCGGTCGGGGTCGGTGAAGACCGCTTCGTCGCGGTTGGCGGAGTTGTAGAAGAGCAGCACCTTGTCACCGGCGCGGTAGTCCTGGCCGTTCATGTGGTGGTCCCTGGTCAGGGTGCGGCGGAACTGGATGACCGGGGTGGCGTACCGGATGATCTCCTCGACCGTGCCGGGGATGTGCTTGTCGAAGTCGCTCAGCAGCAGCTCGCGCTGGTCGGGGTGGTCGGTGAGCAGCTTCAGGCCGTGCGAGATGGCGTTCCTGGTGGTCTCGGCCCCGGCGGTGACCAGCAGGATGAAGAACGAACCGAGTTCCTGGGCGGTCAGCCGCTCCTCGCCGTTGACCAGCAGCGAGGTCAGGTCGCCCGTGGGGTTGCGGCGGCGGGCCCGGCCGAGCCGCTGGGCCATCGCGCTCAGGCCGCGCCCCGCGCCGATCAGCCTGGCCAGACCGCGGGCCACCGGCCAGCGGTGGAAGACGCCGTCGGTGAAGTCGACGGTGATGCCGGAGTACTCGGGGTCGGCGTTGGCCAGGATCACGTTGGTGTGGCGGAGCACCTCGTCGTGGCGGTCCGGCGGGATGCCCATCATGTCGCAGATGACCTGTACGGGTAACCGGGCGGCGATCTCGGTCACGAAGTCGCCCCGGCCGGAGGCCCGGGAGATGATCTCTCCGGCGGCCTGCTGTAGGTCCTCCTCCATCTTGGCCAGGATGCGCGGGGTAAAGGCACGGGAGACGATCCTGCGTAACCTGGCGTGCCGGGGGTCGTCCATGTTGATCATTGAGCCGAAGTAGACGGCCAGCCAGCGGGGCATGTCCGGGATGCTGTTGGTGGTGGGCTCGCTGCTGAACACCCCGGCGTTGCGGCTGGCCTCGATGACGTCGGCGTGCCGGACCAGGGCGTAGTAGCCGGCGCCTTCCTTGATGAAAGGAACCCTGTTCTCGCGGGCGAAGACCGGGCGGTCGAGCTCGCGCAGGCGGCGGAACGCCTCCAGCCGCTCTTCCCGGGGACGGCCCCAGAACGGGATGTGGGAAAGATCGATGTCGGTGACGCTCATCCTGCCGCCTTGGCGAGAAGCTCCGCCGCCTTTTCGGCGACCATGACGACGGGGGCGTGGGTGTGGCCGCGGTTGAGGGTCGGCAGCACCGAGGCGTCGACCACCCGCAGCCCGTCGATCCCGCGCACCCGGAGTTCTGGATCGACGACCGAGTCCGGGTCGGCGCCCATCCGGCAGGTCCCGGCCGGGTGGTAGAGCGTCTCGGCCCGCTCCCTGACCCAGGCGGCCAGTTCCTCGTCGCTCTCGCCGCCCTGGTACGGCGCCATCGGCCCGGCGGTGAACGGCTGGAGCGCGGGGGCTTCGGCGATCTTCTGCGCCACCCGGAGCCCGGCCACCAACCTGCGCAGGTCGGCCTCGGCGGTGAGGTAGCCGGGGTCGATGACCGGTTCGCCGCCGCGCAGCGTGATCCGGCCCCGGCTCTCCGGCTGGAGCAGGATGACCCCGATGGTGATGCCGTGTCCCGGCTTCGGAGTGAGACCGTGGTCGATGAACGGGCCCGGCGCGAAGATCAGCTCGATGTCCGGGGCGGGCTCCTCGGGGGTGGTGCGGATGAACGCCACCGCCTCCCCCACGTTGGTGGTCAGCATCCCGCGCCGCAGCAGCAGGTAGCGGAGCAGGTTGGCCAGTGTCTCGGCCCCGGTCAGCGTGATCGGTTCCGGGCAGTTCAGGAACACCCCGCTGGTCAGGTGGTCCATCAGGTTGGCGCCCACCTGCTTGGACGGGTGCACCACCTCGATGCCGTCGGCGGCCAGCACCTCCGGATCGCCCACCCCTGAGCGCATCAGCAACTGCGGCGAACCGATCGTCCCGGCCGCCAGGATGACCTCGCGGGAGGCCCGGACGGTCAGGCCCTCGCCGTACTCGACGCCGGTCGCGCGCCCGTTCTCGATCAGTACGCGCCGGGCCTGGGCGGCGGTCAGCACGGTGAGGTTCTCCCGGCCCATGGCCGGGCGCAGGTAGGCGTCGGCGGCGCTCCAGCGGTGGCCGCGGTTCTGGTTGACGGGGGTGGGGCCGTAGCCCTCGTTGGTCCGGCCGTTCAGCTCCGGCAGGCGGGTCAGGCCGGTCTGCGCGCAGGCTTCCAGGAAGGCGGCCGTGATGGGGTTGGGGCTGCGTAACTCGGAGATGTAGAGTGGGCCCGTGGTTCCGTACACCCCGCCCCGGTTGGAGCCGACCCGCCGCTCCGCGCGCTGGAAGTAGGGCAGCACCTCGTCGTAAGTCCAGCCGGGGAGGTCCCACTGGTCGTAGTCGAGGGCGGTCCCCCGTACCCACATCTGGGCGTTCAGCGAGGAGGAGCCGCCGAGCATGCGCCCGCGCGGCCAGTAGAGTTCACGCCCGGTCAGCCCGGTCTGCGCCACGGTGGTGTAGTCCCAGTCGTAGGCGGTCTTGAAGAGCTTGGAGAACCCGGCCGGCATGCGGACTTCCAGCTTCCGGTCGCTGCCGCCGGCCTCGATCAGGGCCACCCGCACCTCGGGGTCCTCACTCAGCCGGGCGGCCAGCACACATCCGGCTGAACCGGCACCAACGATTACATAGTGGAAGTCCATAGCCACGTGCTTACTCCCGATCGGGGAATGCGTCCAGTTTGTAACCTTCGGTTACCTACCAGTAGGTAAGGACGGCTGCAAGCATGTGGCCATGCTTAATCTCGCCATCGTGTTAGAGGACAGTGCCCGCGAGGTTCCCGACAAGACCGCGCTGGTCTTCGGTGACCTCCGCCTGCCGTACGCGTACGTGGACTCCGTGGCCAACCAGGTCGCCAACCTGCTGACCGCGCGGGGTGTGGGGCGAGGGGACAAGGTCGCGCTGGCCTGCCCGAACCTGCCGTACTTCCCGATGGTCTACTTCGGCATCCTGAAGGCCGGGGCCACGGTCGTGCCGCTCAACGTGCTGCTCCAGGCGCGGGAGATCGCCTACCACCTGGACGACTCGCAGGCCAAGGCGTTCTTCTGCTTCGAGGGCACCCCCGAGCTGCCGCTCGGCGAGCGGGGCCGGGCCGGGTTCGAGGAGTCGGGGGCGGAGCACCTGATCGTGCTGCCCGCGACCCCGCTGGCCACCGAGACCCCGTACGGGGAGTCGTTCTGGGCGGCACTGGAGGGCATGGCCACCACCTTCGAGACGGTCCAGACCTCGGCCGAGGACACCGCGGTCATCCTCTACACCAGCGGCACCACCGGACAGCCCAAGGGCGCCGAGCTGAGCCACCAGAACATGCTGATCAACGCGATGGTCGGCGACGAGATCCACCCGCGCCTGCCGGAGAACGTGTTCCTGGCCACGCTGCCGCTCTTCCACTCCTTCGGGCAGACCGTGATCATGAACGCCGGCTTCCGGCGCCGGGCCACGGTGGTCCTGCTGCCGCGCTTCGAGCCGGGCGAGGCGCTCCGGCTGATGCACCGGGAGGGCGTCACCCTCTTCGCCGGGGTGCCCACCATGTACTGGGCGCTGCTCGGCGCCGCGGGCGATCCCCCGCCGTCGCTGGCCACCGCCATCTCGGGCGGGGCGTCGCTGCCGGTCGAGGTGCTGAAGGACTTCGAGAAGAGCTTCGGCATCCCGATCATGGAAGGGTACGGCCTGTCGGAGACCTCGCCCGTCGCCTCCTTCAACCAGTTCGGCCGCCCGTTCAAGCCCGGCTCCATCGGCACGCCGGTCTGGGGGGTGGAGATGAAGCTGATCGACGGCGACTGGGACACCGTGCCGGAGCTGGGAGAGATCGCCATCCGGGGCCACAACGTCATGAAGGGGTACTACAACCGGCCGGAGGCCACCGCCGAGGTGATGCGGGACGGCTGGTTCCGTACCGGGGACGTCGCGCGGCGGGACGAGGACGGCTTCTACTTCATCGTCGACCGGGCCAAGGACATGATCATTCGGGGCGGGTTCAACGTGTACCCCCGGGAGATCGAAGAGGTGCTGATGACCCACGAGGCGGTCTCGCTGGCCGCCGTGGTCGGGGTGACGGACGAGAAGCTGGGCGAGGAGATCAAGGCGTACGTGATCCGCCGGCCGGAGGCCACGGTCACCGAGCAGGAAATCGTCGAATGGTCCCGGGAGACGATGGCGGCCTACAAGTACCCCCGGATCGTCGAGTTCAGGGAGGCGCTGCCGATGACCGCCACCGGCAAGATCCTCAAACGCGAACTTCGGTAGCTCGGAGGTTCCCCGGAGGCTTCGCGGGTAGTGGGCGCCCGTACGGTCAGGACGTCGTCGAAGACTCCGGGGAGACAAACCCATGCGAGGCCATGCGATCACCGGTGCGTTACTGCTGGTCGCGGGGATCCTGGTCAGTGGATCCTCCGCAGCCGGCGCCGCGACACCGTTCGAGCGAGGCACCAGATACGAGGCCGAGAGCGCCACCATCGTCCAAGGGAGGGTCGAACGTTCCCGCCGGGGATACAGCGGGGAAGGTTACGTCAACGGGTCCAACCGGAGCGGTAGCTACGTCGAATGGACGGTCAGCGCCGAGACCGCCGGGGAAGCCAAAATACTCATCCGGTACGCGAACCCGGGCCGGCGGGGGACCTGGGCCGACATCTCCGTCAACGGGCAGACGGTGGCCGAGGACCAGCGGTTCCGGGGAACCCGGTGGTGGCGGTTCTGGCGGACGTTGTCGTTCCGTACGCCGCTGGTCGCGGGCGCCAACACGATCCGGATCACCGCGACCACCCGCCGGGGAAATCCGCACCTCGACCACCTCGAAGTACGCGACCTCCCGGCCCCACCGACGGAATCCCCGACACCCACACCGACCCCGCCAGGGGAATGCCCACCAACGACCGCCCCGCCCACCGAGACACCCCCCGCCGAAACGCCGACCACTCCCACGGCCACCCCGAGTGTCACACCGCCGGTTGAGACACCGCCGGTTGACACACCCACCGTGACGCCACCGGTCGACACCCCAACCGTGACACCGCCGGTCGATACCCCCACCGTGACACCGCCTGTGGACACGCCGACCGTAACGCCTCCGGTCGAAACACCGCCCGCCGAGACGCCGTGCGTCGAACCGCCGTGTGTCGTCGAGACCCCTCCGGTCGAAACGCCACCGGTGGAGACCCCGACCAGCGCGCCGACCGAGACGCCGACGGCGACACCGCCCGTGGAGACGCCCCCTGCCGAATCGGCGTCCCCGCTGGGCCTAGGCGGGACGCCGTCCCCCGGCGCCACGCCTCCGGCCGACAGCGCGACCGCGACCCCGCCAGTCGAATCCCCCACGGTCACGCCACCCGTGGAAACCCCGCCCGTGGAGACTCCCCCAGCGGAGACACCCCCCACGTGTCCCCCGCCCTCCGATGACACCGAGCCGCCCACGACCCCAGGTCAGCCCGTGTGTTCCGACATCGGCTCCACCGAGCTCACCCTGGACTGGCCCGTGTCCACCGACAACATCGGCGCCGTGGCGTACGACATCTTCCACGACGGCACGCTGATCGCCAGCGTGGAGGCGCCCCCGGTGCGGATCGTCGGCCTGCCCCCGGCCACCGACTACAGTCTCACCGTCGTCGCCAGGGACGCCGCCGGAAACTTCTCCGCGAGCAGCCCGGCAGTCGAGTGCGCCACCTTGGCGGAAGGCTCGTAGACACAGGAAACGGCTCCCGCGCGCGACAAACACGCGCGGGAGCCGTACCGGATGATCAGGGCCAGTCGAGGGACGGGCGCAGGGCGATTTCGGCCGAGCGCTTCTCGTTGAGTTTCACGCCCAGGACCTGGTGGAGCTGGATCTTGTTGCGTTCGAAGCCGACCACGCAGCCCGCCATGTAGAGGCGCCAGACCCGGGCGGTGCCCTGGCCGACCTCGCGGACGGCCTCGTCCCAGTGGTCGTCCAGGTTGTGGCACCAGTCCCGGAGGGTGAGGGCGTAGTGCTCGCGGAGGTTCTCCTCGTGGCGGATCTCGAACTCGGTGTCCTCCATGACCCGGATGAGGTGGCCGACCGATTCCAGTTCGCCGTCGGGGAAGACATAGCGGTTGATGAAGCCGCCCTTGTTGAGGGTCTTCTCCTTGCCGGTCGGCCGGGTGATGCAGTGGTTGAGCAACCGTCCGCCGGGCTTGAGCTTGTTGTAGAGGAAGGAGAAGTAGGAGGCCAGCTGGTCCTTGCCGATGTGTTCGGTGAGGCCGATGGAGCTGATCGCGTCGAAGTCGGTCTCGGTGACGTCCCGGTAGTCTAGAAAACGCACCTCGGCGAGCCCTTCCAGGCCCTCCTCGGCGATCGCCTTCTGCGCCCACTCGGCCTGCTGGCGGCTGAGCGTGACGCCGAGCGCCTTGACCCCGTACTCCCGGGCGGCGTGCCGCACCATGCTGCCCCAGCCGCAGCCGACGTCCAGCAGCCGCATCCCGGGCTTGAGGTCGAGCTTCTTGGCGACCAGGTCGAACTTGGTGTGCTGCGCCTCCTCCAGGGTGGCGTCCGCGGAGGGGTAGACCGCGCAGGTGTAGGCCATCGACGGCCCAAGCACCCACTCGTAGAAGGTGTTGGAGACGTCGTAGTGGTGGTGGATGGCCTCGGCGTCGCGCTGCTTGGCGTGCCGGCTGCCCAGCCGGGCCATGGCCGAGCGGCGCACCTCCTGCGCCGGCAACGGCACCCGGGTGAGCAGCGGTTTCACCCCGAGCGCCCGCACGGCGGCCACTTTCTCCGACAGCGGGATGTCGTTGATGGTGATGGACCACATGCGGTCCAGCAGTGCGTACATGTCTCCGTGCACATCCAGATGGCCGGAGATATAGGCCCGGGCCAGGCCCAGTTCTCCAGGCGCCTGGGCCAGGTAGGCCACCGCGATCGGCGATTTCACCTCGAGTCGGAGGTCCGCGCCGGATGGGCCTGACTTGCTGCCGTCGTAGGCGACGAATTCGAGGCCGGCCTCCGGCCCCACGACCTTCTCAAAGATCGCGGCGAGATTCATCCCTCATCACCTTCCCCGTACACATTTCTCATACAGGTCAAGCAACCGGCCACCGGGGTCGTAAGCGCGCTTGACCGCCCAGTAGGCGTCTCCGTTGTAGAACCGCCAAAACTCCTCTCGATCGTAGAACGAGGTCGAATAGAGGGACTTGTGGCCCTCCAGTTCGTGCACGGCGCGCTCGATCAGCCGGTTGTGGTACCCGTCCTGCCGCCCCCGCGGCAGGGGGACCATGCCCCAGAATCCGAAGTTGACGTAGAGCTGCCCCGGCTCCAGCGGGTAGAGCGACCAGTCCCTGGTGGCCTTGAGCGGGCACATCCAGAGCGGGGTCATGCCCACCTGACGGTGGAAGAACTCCAGGAACTCGGCGCCGCGCTCGATCGGCACCTCCACGTCCTGGATGACCGACTCCTGCACGGGGTTGTCCCGCCAGCGGTCGATCCGGGCGGTCACCCCGTACCGCTGGTCCAGGCCGACCAGCTTGCGGTAGACGTCGGAGCGGAGCCAGCGGCGCGGGGTGATCGAGCGCACCAGCGGCTGCTGCACGCCGAACGCCCGCGAGCACCAGAACCAGTCGGTGTCCCAGCGCCAGAGGTAGTCCCGAACGGTCAGCCAGTCCCGGGTACGGCTCCGCATGGACTGGTAGTAGATGCGCATCCCGGTGTAGTCCGACACGTACGGCGCCCGGTCGGCGAAACGGCCCAGGGTGATGTACATCTCGTCCGGCCCGAAGAAGGTGCCGTCCACGAAGTCCACGGGCTCGCCGTCGTGCTCCCTGGTCTCGCAGATCTCCTGCATGGCCAGCATGCACTTGTCGGCGTCGGTGAACCGCACGTGGGTGAGGCGCACGTACGGCCGGACCCGGGCCAGCTTGATCTTGATGCGGAGCGCGTAGCCCAGCGTGCCGTAGGAGTTGGGGAAGGCGTGGAACAGGTCCCGGTACTCGTTGTCGGCGCGGGCGACCACCACCCGGCCGTCGCCGGTGAGGATCTCCAGTTCCTCCACCGACTCGTGCGGCAGCCCGTCCTTGAAGCTGGTCGACTCGATGCCGAGCCCGGTCACCGCGCCACCCAGCGTGATCGTCTTCAGCTGCGGCACCACGTACGGCATGAGCCCGTGCGGCAGCGTGGCGTCGACCAGGTTCTCGTAGGTGGTCATGCCCTGGACCTCGGCGGTCATGGCCTCCGGGTCCACCTGGATGACCTGGTCGAGGTCGCGCGCGGAGAGCTTGGCCGTTCTGGTCGGCTCGCGGAAGCGGAACAGGTTGGTGGTGGCCTTGGCCAGCCGGGGCGCCGCGTCGGCGGGCATCGCGGCGTAGGATTCGCGGATCTGCTCGACCGCTCTCCTATGGGTGGTCATACTGGTCGTGCGCTCGGGCATGACACCACCCCCAGATTGTAGAGATCGTCTCTAGGGGCACGGTATCCCCCTAAAACACCGCAGACCAGACTCGACACGTTAAACCCGAGAAAACTGTCCGTTCTTTTGGCGGGTGATGAGGGATGTTCCCCACCCGGCGTCCCGGGAATCCCGCTGACCTGGGCCATCATCCGGCCCTCGGACGGAAACTGTTCAGCACTTTCCCCATCATGCCCGATTGCCCGTCCCAGGCATCCTTTTCGGTGGTCCAAGTGAGGGCGAACGCCGTGTCGCCGACCGTGAGCAGGCGGGTGACCTCGTGGTAGGCGATCCCGGGGGTGAGCCAGGGGCGGTCGCCACGGTTGTCCTCGGTGGCGGTGTAGACCGACTCCCATTCCGCGGCCGAGCCGTAGGACCAGGAGATCCGGTCCAGGCGGAGCTGCTGGTAGTCGCGCACGTTCCGGGTGAGGGCGGCCTCCATGTCGCCGAGCATTTCCAGCTGCCCGCCGTACGCGCTGACCTCCTCCACGCCCAGGTGGCTGCCACCGTCGCGGCTCAGCCACTCGGTGAGCGCCTCGGCCCGGGAGCCGGTCCAGGCGCGCGGGTAGCCGATCGTCCAGCCCGCCGGGGAGAGGTACCGCTTGAAGAGCGACACCGGGGTCGGCGTGGGGCTGGGCTGCGGCGTCTGCTCGGGCGTCTGCCTGGCCACCACCGGCGCGGCCGACGGGCTGGGTGAGGCCGCGGCCACCGGTGACGGCGCGGGCCGGTCGGTGGGGGCCAGCGCCCAGACCGCGGCCGCGCCGGCCACCACCGCCACCGCCGCGACACCCGCGATCAGACCGGTACGGCGGCCGCGCGGCCTGGGGGATCCGGGCACGGGCGCCGCGTCGATCTGGGCCAGCAGCCGGTCGGCCTCGGCGGCGGTGGCCCGGCGCTGCGGGTCGCGGATCAGCAGGGCGGCCAGGGCCGGGCGCAGGGCGGGGTGGACCCGCCCGAAGTCGGGCTCCTCGGTGAGCAGCGCCGCCAGCGTGGCCATCGTCTCGCCCCGGTCGAAGGGCGAGCGGCCGAGCACGGCGGCGTACAGGGTGGCGCCGAGCGACCACAGGTCGGAGGGCGGGCCGATCTGCCCGTCACTCGCGCGTTCCGGGGCCAGGAAGGCGGGCGAGCCGGTGATCATCCCGGTCTGGGTGATCGAGGCGTCGCCCTCGGCGGTGGCGATGCCGAAGTCGGTCAGCACCGCCCGGCCGTCCGGGCTGACCAGGATGTTGGCGGGCTTGACGTCCCGGTGCAGCACCCCGGCGGCGTGCGCGGTGGCCAGCGCGGCGAGCAGCTGCCGCCCGATGACGGCCACCTCGCGCACCGCCAGCGAGCCCCGCTGCCGGACCAGCTGCTCCAGCGAGGGCGCGGGGACCAGCTCCATCACGATCCAGGGCCGCCCGTCCTCCTCGGCCACGTCGTAGACGGCGACGATGCCCCGGTGGTTGAGCCGCGCGGCGGTGCGCGCCTCCCGCCCGGTACGCAGAAGCTGGCGTTCCAGGTCGGCCGGAGGCAGCCCGCGGGGCAGCAGCACCTCCTTGATCGCGACCGGCCGATCCAGCAGCGTGTCGTGCCCCTCCCACACCACGCCCATGGCACCCTGACCGAGCCTGCGCAACAGCCGGTAGCGCCGGGCGACCAGCCGCTCCCCGTCCCCTGCCATCCCTGCCCCCATCAGCACCGTGAACAGGCGGCAAGTCTCCCATAACACGCAGGGGCCTGTTGCGAGGACATTCCGAATCTTGTTCTATTGGCGCTGTTGGAGGGAGGCCGCATGAACGGACCGCTGACCGGGATACGCGTGCTTGAACTGGCCGGACTGGCCCCCGGGCCCTTCGCCGGGATGATGCTGGCCGACCACGGCGCCGAGGTGCTCCGGGTGGAGCGGATCGGCGGCCAGGGCCCCGGCGCGCAGACCCTGGACCGGGGCAAGCACACCATCGGCCTGGACCTGAAGTCCCCCGCGGGCGTGGCCGCCTTCAAGGAACTGGCCCGGCACGCGGACGTCGTCATCGAGGTGTTCCGCCCGGGCGTGGCAGAACGCCTCGGCATCGGCCCCGAGGACCTGCTCGCGGTCAACGAGCGCCTGATCTACGGCCGCCTCACCGGCTGGGGCCAGGACGGCCCGCTCGCCCGCACCGCCGGGCACGACCTGGACTACATCGCGCTCTCCGGCGCCCTGTCCACCCTCGGCCGGGCCGGGGAGAAGCCCACCCCGCCCATCAACGTGCTCGGCGACTTCGCCGGCGGCGGCCTCCTGCTCGCGTACGGCGTGCTGCTGGCCCTTCTCGAACGCGCCACCACCGGCCGGGGGCGGGTGATCGACGCCGCCATGGTGGACGGTGCCGCGCTGCTCTTCGCCATGTTCTACCCGGCCGTGCAGCACGGCTTCTGGACCGAACGGGGCACCAACCTGCTGGACACGGGTGCGCCCATGTACGACACGTACGCCACCAAGGACGGCAAGTACCTGGCCGTGGGCGCGCTGGAGGACCAGTTCTGGGCGGAACTGCTGACCCGCCTGGACCTGACCGGCCTGCCCAGCCGGGACGACACCGCCAACTGGCCGGAGATCCGCGACCGCCTCACCGCCGCCTTCCTGACCCGGACCCGGGCCGAATGGGAGGAGGTCTTCGAGGGCTCCGACGCCTGCGTGACCCCGGTGCTGGAGATGACCGAGGCCCCGCGGCACCCGCACAACCAGGCCCGAGGCACCTTCACCGAGGTCGGCGGCATGATCCAGCCACGGCCCGCGCCCCGGCTGCTCGGGGCCGGGCAGAGCGACCTGGCCCCGCCCGCCCGCCTGGACGACCTGACCTCCTGGGGTCTGGACGAGAGCGCCGCCAAGGCGCTCCGCGAGCAGGGCGTGCTGGCCTGACGGGTCGCTACTCGGCGGCCTCCGGGGAGTAGTTCGGCAGGATGGCGATGAACAGATCCGCCCCCGCCGGGTGGTGGACCTCCACGTCGGTGGTGAACGCGCGGGCCGGGGCCGCCCCGGACTCGGTGTGCTTGACCAGGTACTGCCAGGCCTCGACCAGCGTCTGCGGCATCGGCCCGCGCACCTCCAGGTGCATGGCCGGCACGCCGGGCACCCGGACCGCGACCATGCCCTCGGGCAGCCGGGTGGCGGTGTGCACGGCCACCCCCACCACCTGGGTGTAGGCGCCGTTGTGGTCGCTCTCGTAGTCGGTCAGCACGGCGTACAGATTCTCGTCGACGCGGCCGGGGACGTGTGCGAACGCGCCCGGCACACCCGCCCGGGACCAGAGTCCCGGCAGCTGCGCCCGAGCCGGATCGGCCTCCGCCGCGTTCGTGGTACGAACGGCGTGGCCGACGACGAGCAGCTCGGGCCGGTCAACAATGACCACAGATCGTCCCCCTTCGAACTGAACTGATCGCCGTCATCCTACGGACACACATACGGTGCTGGTAGGCAGGGAATGTTCAGTTGGTGCGATTCCTCAACGACATCACCCCGCCGTACGACCTGACCTACAGCGACGTTTTCATGGTCCCCGCCAGGTCGGACATCGGGTCCCGGCTCACCGTCGACCTGGGCACCCGGGACGGCACCGGCACCACCATCCCCATCGTGGTGGCCAATATGACCGCCGTGGCCGGCCGGCGCATGGCGGAGACCGTCGCCCGGCGCGGCGGCATCACCGTCATCCCGCAGGACATCCCCATCGACGTGGTGACCAACGTGATCGAGTGGGTCAAGGGCCGCGACCTGGTGCACGACACCCCCATCACCTTGACCCCGCACGACACCGTCGGCGAGGCGCTCAACCTGCTGCCCAAACGCGCGCACGGCGCGGTCATCGTGGTCGACTGGGACAACCGGCCGGTCGGCGTGGTCACCGAGGCCGACTGCCACGGTGTGGACATGTTCACCCAGCTCTCCCAGGTGATGAGCGCCTCGCCGCAGCTGCTGCCGCAGGGGGTGGACCCGCAGACCGCCTTCGAGGCGCTGCACGACCAGCGCCACCGGCTGGCCCCCGTGGTGGACCCCCACGGCCGCCTGGTCGGCATCCTGACCCGGACCGGCGCGCTCCGCGCCACCCTCTACCAGCCGGCCGTCGACTCCACCGGGCGGCTGCGCGTCGGCGCCGCCGTCGGGATCAACGGGGACGTGGCGGCCAAGGCCAAGGAGCTGCTGGACGCGGGCGCCGACGTGCTGGTGGTGGACACGGCGCACGGCCACCAGGAGAAGATGCTGGCCGCGCTGGCCGCCGTGCGGGCGCTCTCCCCCGGGGTGCCGATCGTGGCGGGGAACGTGGTCACCGCGTCCGGCGTACGGGATCTGGTCGCGGCCGGGGCCGACATCGTCAAGGTCGGGGTGGGGCCCGGCGCGATGTGCACCACCCGGATGATGACCGGGGTCGGCCGGCCCCAGTTCTCCGCCGTGCTGGAGTGCGCCGCCGAGGCCCGGCGCCTGGGGCGGCACGTCTGGGCCGACGGTGGAGTGCGGCATCCGCGCGACGTCGCCCTCGCGCTGGCGGCCGGGGCGTCCAACGTGATGATCGGCTCCTGGTTCGCGGGGACCTACGAGTCGCCTGGGGACACCCGTACCGCGGCGGACGGGCGCAAGTACAAGGAGAACTTCGGCATGGCCTCGGCCCGCGCGGTACGCCTGCGCACCGCCGAGGACACTCCCTTCGAGCGGGCTCGCAAGTCTCTGTTCGAGGAGGGCATCTCCACCTCGCGCATGTACCTGGATCCGGTACGGCCCAGCGTGGAGGACCAGATCGACGAGATCGTGGCCGGGCTGCGGTCCGCCTGCACCTACGCGGGGGCCTGCGACCTGGAGGAGTTCCATCAGCGCGCGATGGTGGGCGTGCAGAGCTCTTCCGGCTACACCGAGGGCATGCCACTGCACCAAAGCTGGTAGCCGCCTCACAGGTGGTGCCACCACACGGGGTGTGCCATTTCGCGGTTGGTACCGTTTCGCGGCTGGTGGACGTTTCGCGCTGTCGCAGCGGGTAGAGGGACTGGCCCCTGACACTCGCACTTCGCGGAGGCGATCATGTATCACCCTCGGCCCGTCGAGGAGGGCACGGCCGCGGCGCAGCCCCGGCTACTGGTCAGTTACGACAACTACGCCGCGGCCCAGCGTGCCGTGGACGCGCTTTCCGACGCCGGGTTCGCGGTCGAGAACGTCTCGATCGTCGGACGCGACCTGCGGCTGGAGGAGCGGGTCACCGGCCGGCTCACCAACGGCCGGGCGGCGCTCCTCGGCTCGGGCAGCGGCGCCGCGTTCGGCCTGGTGGTCGGGCTCTTCCTCGGCCTGTTCACGACCACCACCACCTCGTTCGTGGCCCTGGTCCTCTGGTCGGTCCTGTGGGGCGCCGTCGCCGGCGCCGCCTTCGGCTACGCGGGCCACGCCTTCCAGGGCGGCACCCGCGACTTCTCCTCGCGCAGCCAGATCGTGGCGGGGCGGTACGACGTGCAGGTGGCCACGGCGTTGTTCGCCGAGGCCCAGGCGATCCTGCAGGGCGGCCTGGCCCCCGCCGACACCGTGGTCGTGGACCGTCCTCCGTCCGGCGGCCCGCCGCCCTCGGCCGGTGACGATCTCCCCCGGCCGCCTGGTGGCCACCGGCCGCAGTCAGCCGGCGGCGATCTGCCGCCGTCCGGGAGCGATCTGCCGTCGTCGGCGTCCGGCGGGCGGACCTCCGCCGAGGAGCGGTCGCTCGTGGACGATCTTATGGATCAGCCCCGAAGCGGGGCGGGAAGCCGCCGGGGGCCGGGGGACGCCCGGTAGAGTCGGTCGGTCGGCCGGTAGTCTGCCGACCGCCGGCATCGGGGGCGCGCCACCCCAGCCGGACTGCGTGAGCCCGGCGCGCCGAAACAAGGAGACCCATCGTGGCACTGGAGAAGCCCGAGATCGATTTCCCCGAGGGCAAGCCGCCCGCCGACCTGGAGATCGTCGATCTGATCGAGGGCACCGGCGCGGAGGCCAAGCCCGGGCACACGGTCAGCGTGCACTACGTCGGCGTCGCGTTCTCCACCGGCGAGGAGTTCGACGCGTCCTGGAACCGGGGCCAGGCCTTCCAGTTCCCGCTGGGCGGCGGCCAGGTCATCGCCGGCTGGGACCGCGGCGTGGCCGGCATGAAGGTCGGCGGCCGCCGCCGCCTCACCATCCCGCCCCACCTCGGGTACGGCAACCGCGGCGCCGGGCGCGCCATCAAGCCGGGCGAGACGCTGATCTTCGTGGTCGACCTGCTCGGCGTCAACTGACGGCCAAGACGTCGCCCGCCAAACCTTCATTTACCGATTGACCGCCCTGCCGACTCCGCCGGCCTACGGCTTCTTGGTGTGGCTTCAGCCCCGGCCTTGGTGCCGGGGCTGTTCCATGTCACGGCTTGACTAGGGCAGGATTACCATGTGTTGCTGATCGATCTCGCCCGGACCTCCGCCGCCGTGGCGGCCGACTCGGCACGGCTGGCCAAGATCCGCCATCTGGCGGAACTGCTCGGCCGGGTGGGGCCCGACGAAGCCGAGATCGCCATCGCGTACCTGTCGGGGGAACTGCCGCAGCGGCAGATCGGGGTCGGCTGGCGGTCTCTGTCCGACCTGCCTGAGCCCCGGCTGGTGGCCACCGCCACGCTGACCCGTATCGACTCGCTGCTGGAGCAGATCAAGGCGCAGTCCGGGCCCGGTTCGCAGGGCGCCCGGCGGGCGCTGGTCAACGAGTTGTTCGGCGCCGTCACCCGGCAGGAGCAGGCTTTCCTGGGGCGGCTGCTCACCGGGGAGCTCCGGCAGGGCGCGCTCAACGGGGTGATGATCGAGGCGATCGCCAAAGCGGCTTCGGTGCCCGCGGCCGAGGTGCGCCGGGCCCTCACCCTGCGCGGCTGGCTTCCCGCCGTCGGGGCCGCCGCGCTCGCCGGCGGGGTGGAGGCGCTGCGGGCCTTCCACCTGGAGGTGGGGCGGCCGGTCGCGCCCATGCTGGCGCAGAGCGCCCCCACCGTGACCGCCGCGCTGGAGAAGATCGGGGGTCCGGCGGCCATCGAATGGAAGCTCGACGGGGTACGGGTGCAGGCGCACCGGTCGGGAGATCAGGTCGGGGTGTTCACCCGGACGCTGGACGACATCACCGCGCAGGTGCCGGAGCTGGTCGAGGCCATGTCGCGGCTGGAGATCGACGATCTGGTGCTGGACGGGGAGGTGATCGCGCTCCAGGCGGACGGGCGGCCGGAGCCGTTCCAGGTCACCTCCGCGCGGGTGGCGACCAAGATCGGGTCACGGGATTCGGTGCCGTTGAGTGTTTTCTTCTTCGATGCGCTTCGGGTGAACGGGGTGGATCTGCTTGATCTGCCGGATGCGGAGCGGCATGCGGCGCTGGTGGGGGCCGTACCCGCTGAACTGATCACGCCCCGGCTGGTGACCGGGGATGCCGAGGAAGGTGAGGCCTTCTTCGGCGAGGCGATACGACGGGGCCACGAAGGCGTGGTCGTCAAGTCACCTTCAACCCCCTACGCGGCCGGGCGCCGGGGAGCCGGTTGGATCAAGGTGAAGCCCCGGCACACCCTGGATCTCGTGGTGCTGGCCGTCGAATGGGGACACGGACGGCGCGAAGGCAAACTCTCCAACCTGCACCTCGGCGCGTTCGACCCCGAGACCGGCGACTTCGTGATGCTCGGCAAGACCTTCAAAGGCCTCACCGACGAGTTGCTCGCCTGGCAGACCGAACAGTTCCTCCGCCTGGCCGACGGCCCCACCGACGGCTGGACGGTCCACGTCAAGCCCGTCATGGTGGTAGAGATCGCTTTCGACGGCGTACAGCGCTCCAGCCGCTACCCCGGCGGAATGGCCCTGAGGTTCGCCCGCGTCCTCCGCTACCGCCCGGACAAACGCGCCGAGGAAGCCGACACAGCGGCATCAGTCCGCGCCCTACTCCCCTGACCGTCCCTCGCCCCCTCCTTCTGCACCCCGTACACGAGGTCGCCGCCCTCGACCGCGGGCGGCGCTGATCATCAGCCGCGACAGCGTGAGTCGTTCGAGTACTTCGGCCAGTCTCAGGGGCGCGGCGTCGGCGACGGCAGGTGCGGCGGCCGCCATCGCCAAGTGGCGTTGCTGTCGGCGGCGATGCCCTTGCGCCACAACGGCGCGGGCGTCAGCCGGATCATCGTCACCATCGCCCGATGGGCAGCCGCGGAGGTGGTCCGGTCGCCGTCCTTGCGAGCTCCTCGGGCGGTGGCCTGGGTGCGCGGGCGGCGGGCGGCGTCGTAGCGGCGCAGCGCGGCCTCGATTGTGGGCTCGCCGGCGAGGGCGGCGGCGAGCACGACGGAGTCCTCGATCGACTGTCCGGCGCCTTGCCCGCGGTCAGGGCTCATCGCGTGTGCGGCGTCGCCGAGCAGCACCACCCGGCCGCGCACGTAGGTCGGCAGCGCCGCCAGTTCACGGATGTCGATATGGATCACTGCCTCGGCAGGGGTGGCCTCGACCAGTGCCGGGATCGGATCGTGCCAGGCGCCGATGCGGTCGGCGACCTCGATCTTCTCCTGGTCGTAGCGGATGCCCGGCGCGTCGGCCGTGGTGACGTAAGCCCAGTACGCCCGATCACGCGCGATGGGGTGAATAAGGAAGTAGCCACCCGGGCCGAGCGTGAAGCTGCCGGGCAAGCCCGGCACCGGGGCGATGCCCAGCCAGGCTGTCCGGCCCAGGAAGCGCACCGGCGGCGCGTCCGGCCACAGCAGCCGGCGGACAGTGCTGCGGATGCCATCAGCGGCGATGACCAGGTCGGCGGTCAGCTCGCCGCCGCCGAATCCGACGCTCACGCCGCCGGCGTTCTGCCGGATGGCGGTGACCTCCGCGTCCGTGCGCACCCAGCCGGCGGGCACCGCCTCCAGCAGCACCCGGTGCAGGTCGGCGCGGTGGAAGGCGAGTAGCGCGGTCGCATCCCCGGGTCGCGCTCGTTGCAGGTAGCGGCCGTCCGGGGTGCGCAGGTTACCGGAGGCGTGGGTGGGCATCCCGACCGCCCGGGCCTGCTCCTCCACGCCGAGTTCGGCCAGCGCACGCAGGGCGTTGGGTGCCTGGGACATGCCGGCACCAATCTCGCCCAGCTCGCTCGCTCGTTCCAGCACCGTGGCCTGCCAGCCGATCCGGTGTAATGCCAGCGCCGCGGACAGTCCGCCGATGCCGCCGCCTACCACGATGGCGTGTCTGCTCATGGTGTCTCCTCATCGTCGGGGTGCTGAGCTGCCAGGACCATCGGGGCCATCGGGGCCATCGGGACCGGGGCGTGCTCGGCCGTACGCTGAAGGCGCCCATTCGGGGCCATCGGGGCCATCGGGACCGTCGGGGCCATCGGGACCGTCGGGGCCATCGGCCTGCGGGGGCGGCGCGTCGTCGAAGACCTTGGCCATCCACTCGAAGGTGGCGTGAGCCTGGCGGACCCTCGCGGCACGTTCTTCGTCCGCGCCCACCAGGTCCACGCCGTCGCGGGCGATGTCCAGGAACGCGCCGATCCCGGCGATCTGACGGCGTACCACGACCGCCCAGGCGTCCTCGGCCATCCGGTAGTAGACGGTTCGCCTGCCTGGCCGGGTCCGCCAGGCCAGGAAGCCCATTCCGGTCAGCAACCGCAGGTTCGAGGTCAGCGACGCGCGACTGGCGCCGATGGCGTCGCTGATCTGCCCGGCGGACTGCTCGGGTGGATCGCAGATCATCAGCCAGCCCAGCACCCGCCCGGCGATCGGCGGTACCCCATCGCGCGCCAGGTACATGGCGACCCGCTCGACCCATTCCAGCTGCCGATCCAGCTCGCTCGTCATCCGCCCTCCACCTCTTACAGTTATTTCAGTATGAACTGAAATTTGTGTATATATCAAGGATAGGCCTCACTGTCGGCCCTCCCGGCGGAGCCGGGTCCGGACCCGAAGGGATCACAAAGGGTGGGTGGGGCACGCACGGCAATCAATGGCCCATGCGAAAGACGGCAATCAGTCGTCCCAACGGAAGCCAGGCCCGCACCGGGAGGGTCGCCAGGATGGGTGGGAGCTTCACGGCGACCATCCGTCCCGACGGAAGCCGGGCCCGGACCCGGAGGGTCGCAAGGGTGGGTGGGTGGGACAACAACCGCAACCGGGCGGGTGGGAGAACCACGGCTTCGGCGAATCGAGGGCCGGCGCGCGAGGTGTGAGATACGTCACAGGATTTGTAGGTTTGGGTGGTTTGTCGCGTATGTTCCGATTCGTACCCGAATGAAGGACTGTGGTTTCCCTTGGGTTTGCATTCCGCCCCACCTGAACGTGTCCTGGTTCGCCGCTTGTGTGTTGCCGTGTTGGCGGCGGCGACCACGGTTGGGTTCGCTTTCGGCTTCTGGTTCCTGGTCAGCGCAGGGGCGGCACGTCTCGACGCGGCGAACATGGCGCGCGAGAAGGAAGCCACCAAGGCGGCAGCCAAGCGACTCCACAAGTCACCCAAGACGAGCACGACCACCTCGGCTCCCCCGGAGAACACCCCACTCTCCACCGAAACCGAATCGGCCCCACCCACCGAGCAGCCACCGACATCACCTACGCCCTCGACGTCGGCACCGCAGCCATCGCCCTCACCGTCGAAAGCCCCCAGCGTCGTCTCCGCAGGAACCTGCCGCGCGGCGTACTACGAGGAAACCCAGGACACCGCCAGCGGCGAACGCTTCGACCCCAACGCGCTGACAGCGGCACACCGCACCCTCCCGATGCACAGCAAGGTCAGGGTCAGCAACCCCCAGACCGGCCAATCGGTCGTCGTCCGCATCAACGACCGGGGCCCTTTCGTGGACGGCCTCTGCCTGGACATGTCCCGCGCCGCCTTCGGCAAGATCGGCAACCTGAAGGCGGGCATGATGCAGGTCCGCTACGAGGTCCTCGCGGGCTGAGCCTCCTTGAGCGCGGCCTGCCGCTCCGCGTAAACCCGGCGCGCCGCCTCGATGTCGTCGAGATGCACGACGGCCCACTCCATCAACTGCTGCACCGTATCCAGCAGCGTACGACCAAGCGAGTAGTCCACCCGTGGCGGCACCACGGGGTGAATCCTCCGCTCGACCAGCCCGTTCTCCTCCAGCCCCCGGAGATGGAACGTGAGGCCTACCCGGACCGCGGCACGGTCATCCTGCTCCGCACCGCGATCGGCTTCAGCCGAGCAAGGGTCACTTGATGAGACGGACCGTGAGCGGGTAACGGAAATCCCCGTCCGCCAGCGCGGAGACCCCGCCGATGATCGACAGCACGATGCCCAGTACCCAGGCGATCGGCACCAGCACGATCCCGATCACCGTAATCGGCAGCAGGATCGTGGCGCCGAGCACGGTGAGGTGCATGTTGAGCGCCTCCAGAGCGTGCTTGCGCACGTAGGGAGAGCTCTTCCCGGCCGCGAGCAGCATGATCAGCGGCCCGATGACGAACAGTCCGGTCAGGGTGATCAGATGGGCCGCCGCACCCAGAACCCGGTCGGCCGCGTCGTACGCCCGGGGGACGGGCAGGTCTCCCGGCTTCATCGCCGCGAGAGGGGGTGGAGCCGGGACCTGCGGATAGCGGGACCCGTACAGATCGGTCATGATCGGCATGAGGTCGGCGTGCGTGCGGGCGGTCATCGCCAGATGCAGCCGCTCGTCCATCTCGAACTTGTCGAGACGCCCCTCCGCGTAGGCGGCCTTGACGTGCTCGACCACCTGGTCCCTGTCCTCGTTGGTCACCCTCAGCTGAGGGTGCGGCCCGGGCGCCCGGCCCGGCCATGGTGGTGTCGCTGCCGCCGGCATCAATGCCTAACCTTCCCTCACTCCGAGCGGCCGCCGCACGTGCCACACGCGACCGCTTCCCTCTTCGAGTCTGCCCTCGCCATCGCGATGGCGCGTCACTCCTGTCCATCCATAGTCGATCGGTGGCGCCCCCGGGTCCATCCGGGATGTCCCCCACCCAACCCCGGGCCGTCCCGCAGTTCAACGCGTTGCCCAAAAGACCGGTATATAAATGGGTATGAGATGGTGGCGTGACCGCTATGGCCTTAGACGCAACCGCGGCCCAAAGGTCGCCAAGTTCGACCGAGAGGCAACCGATCAGGACATCGAGGCCCTAATCGAGTTCGCCAAGTCACGCAGAGGCGTGGAGTTCTACGTCGAACCTGAAACCTTCGCCACCGACACCACCGCCGTAGCCATTGCCCACGACGGCGAATGGACCCGCCGCCGCGTAGGCTCCCCCGCCGTCATCAAGAAGGTGGCCCGCGACCTCGCCCTCCCGGTCTACGACGTCCAGCTGACCGGCTACCCGGCCCGCATGCGCGCCTACAACGCCCGCCGCCGCGAGGAATCCAACCCCGATTGACCACCATTGTTCCTGTCGGAAATCTCCGGGTGAACCAACCGTAAACACAACTCCGACAGATACCGACGCTGTCCTGACGAGCACGGAGGATGTGTGGGGGTTCTGACCAGTTTCCGAAGGTTGCCCTCGGAGACGTTCGCAACATTGACGCCGGAGTCGCTGTCCTGGGTACTCGGTTACGCCGAAAACCCTCCGGGGAACCCTGAGCCACCCTGGGCGGATATCGACAAGGCATGGGAGGACATCCTCCGCGTCCTCGACGGCACCGGGCAGGACGCCGCCTACACCGTCCTCGACGTGGACGTGGAATTCGGCGAAGGCCCGTACGCGGGGGTGGAGATCCGCCGCTACCCACCCGACCTGGTGCGGACCGGCGCGACCGCGCTGAGCGCCCTACGGTTGGCGGAGATCCGCGCGCTGGCCCTGGAGCGCGAACTGACCGACTACGACGGCGATCCGATCGAGTACCTGCTGGACTACACCCTGAGCCACCTCGAAACGATCATCAGGTTCTGGCGGGAGGCCGCGGAGTCGGGTGAGGGCATCGTCTCCTCCACCAGCTGACCCTCTGACAGTGACGGCGGTTCACCTCGATGGCGTGGAGAGCAGCTTGAGCAGGGGGACCAGCCAGGAGGGGTTGGGGGTGCCCATTTCTTCGGTCAGGGCTTCGGGGGTGGGCATGTTGTCGCGGAGGAGTTCCGGGGGGAGAAGGTGGTGGATGGCCTGGGTGAGAAGAGTGGCCATGGAGTAGGCCGGGTCGGCGGCGAGGGCCCGGTGCAGGGCGATGGAGGCCAGGGCGCAGTCGCCTTGGCGCCAGGCAGTGGCGGCCAGGAGGGACGCGGCCGGGGCGACGTGGTGAGGGGTCAGGCGGCGGGTGAGGTCCTGCCAAAGGGTCCGGTGGACTTCCCGGTCGTCGATCAGGGTCCAGGCTTCGTCGCGGACGCGGATGAGGGCGAGGTCGAATCCGAGCCGGGCGGCTTCGTCGTCGTCAAGGCGGCCTCCTGAGGTGTAGAGGTCGATGGTGGACCTGACGCGGGTGATGCCTTCGGCTATCAGCTGGGAGGCGATGTTCGCGTGCTTTCCGGCGGAGAGGGTGGTTCGGAGGGTCGCCGCGGCGCGCTCGGTGGCCTGGTCCATGGCTTCGCGGGCTGAGCCGGAGCGGGGGATGACGGAACGTTCGAGGGCCTGCCGGTCGGGTAGCGCGACCATGCCGTGGACGATCGCCTGCGCTGCGACAGGGCTGGCGACGGGGTCGTAGGGGGTGCCGTCCGGCGGGCAGCAACTTGGGCGCGTGCAGAGGTATGACCAGTATCTGCCGTTGTCGGCTCGGAGGGATTCCTGGACCTGGATGCCCTCCTCGCGCAGCAGGCGGGTGACCTCGTCGGCCGCGGCGGTGACCAGCGGGCCGGGACCGTACCCGATCAGAACCGTCATGGTGACCTTCTCCCGGCGGAGCAATGGCACAAGGCCGGCGAAGATGCCCGGTTCCGGCGGAAGATCCCAGCGGGTGCTCACCCGGACCCAGGACTCGACGAATCCGATCACCACCAGACTCCGCTCCGGGTGGAAACCGAGCAGGAACGGCACCGCGGCCAGAATGTCGGTAGCCGACGACAGTCGCAGTCTCGGGCTTGCAGAACTCATGGCCCGCACTGTGCCCATCCTCGATCAGCCCTCAAATTCCGAACACGATTCTGTGGAAACCGCGAGCCGAGTTCGGCCCTTTGTGAATCACAGATCCGCAGCTCAGGGAGCCATTCCGCCCGCCGCCCAGGAGCGCCCTGTGGAGAAACCCCGCCAGGAAGGCTGGGATGGATCGAGCGCTGTTCGCGCAGGGCGAAGATCATGATCTGGTAAAGCGTGCCGCGCGTTGGAGAGACCGGCGCTAGTGGGCAGAGGACCCTTTGTGGGCATGCGCGACAGGCGATCCGTGAATCCTCCGTCCACCGAGGGGTGGTCCGATCACGAGCGATCCAGGTTGGTCGCTCTGCTCGACGGCGAAACCGTCCTGGTGAGCATGAACCAGCGGAGAGGGCATCCGCGTCTGATCGCCTGGGCCAAGTCAGAGAACCTCTATGCCCGGATCGACTCGCGGAGCATTTGGGGCAATCCTCACGAGAAGGACGACGTACTGCGCGGCGAGCAGCTCCGGCGCTATGAAGCACACCTGCACGCCAATCCCGGCCTGCTGGCCCAGGTCGGTGAACTCCGCGGTATGGCCCTTGGCTGCTGGTGCACCCACGGCCCCTGCCACGGCCAGATTCTCAAACTCCTCGCCGACGGCCCCACGCCCCCGACCCCTGCGGCGGTCCCCAACGACCTCACCGCGGAAGAGAAAACCGCCCTGGCCGAAGCCGAAAGCGCCATCGAGCGCGGGCTCACCACGTTCGTGGATGTTGGTCACGCGCTTTCCAGGATCCGTTCCGAGCGCCTCTACCGGGGCACCCACGCCCGTTTCGAGGACTATTGCCGCGACCGCTGGGGCTTCACCAAGAACCACGTCAACCGCCAGATCGACGCCGCCCGCGTGATGGGCACCCTGGCCATCACCCACATCCCCCGCCAGCATCCCCATCCGACGAATCCGCCCGCGCCCACTCCCCCGCAGGAATCCAACCGCCTGGGCGAACTGAGCGGCCTGCGCGCCCCCAACCCCACGAACCGACCAGAAGATCACCCCACCGAATTCCGCCCGCCCGCACCCCCCAAACCGCCGTCACCAACGGTCCCCGCCCCAACCCCCGGTAACCCCGTCTCCCCCAGCCGGATAATCGACAACCTCCTGGCCACCTTCGCCGACTACCCAGCCCTGATAACCGCGACCACCGGCTTCGAAAAGGAAACCACCCCGCAGCAGGCCCGCCTCTGGTCCCAGCAACTGGCACGGGGCATCCACGAACTCCAGAAACTCCAGAGAAAGCTCGGCGCCTTCCTGGACACCCACGGCTGAGGCAGGACCCCCGATACGGGCTACCGCACCTCAGGCGTCAGCCGTACCCGAACCAGAAGGGCCGCGCCGGCCACCGCGCCGGGCATGGTGAGAACGGCGGCGAAGGGGATGAGGAAGGTGAGGAAAACGGCCACCCCGAAGCCGAGGGCCAGGCCCTTGTTGGCGCGGAGGATGGCGAAGCGGGCCTTGCGCTGAATGCGGCGGCGTTCCATGGCGAGGGCGGTCAGTTCGACGGTGAGGAAGAAGCCGGAGACCGCGGCGCCGAGCACGGGGACGACGGTCTGGCCGATGACGGGGACGAAACCCAGGATGAAGAGGGGGATCGTGAACATCAGCACCAGAATGAGGGTGACGATGCTGTCCCGGATGGACCGGAACAGGGCCTGCCAGAACGGGGTGTCGTCGTTGGGCACGCCGCCCATCGACTCTTCGACCTTCTCCGAGAGTTTGTCGTAGAACGGCCCGCCGATGGCGAGGGTGACGGCGGCGAAGGTGACGACGGAAAGCACCAGCCCCGCGACGAAGATGACGATGCCGATCAGGGTGCGGAAGAGCCCCTGCCAGCTCCAGTCGTCGGCGAACGGCGTCATCCAGGCGGCGATGTCGCCCGCGTTGGTGCCGAGCCAGATTAAGGCCACCACATAGAGCACGAACGCGATCAACGCCGGGATCAGCCCGAACAGCCACCACCGGGGATAACGGGCCGTCCACCCCAGCCCTTTGAAGAAAAACCCCACCCCCTCGAAGAATCCGCCCACACCCTGCCGAACCGGCCGCCCAATCCCACTCATGCCCGGCAGGCTAGCGCTTCCCCCGCCTACCCGCGATCGACCCGCCTCGCCACTACGAATCCCGCTGGTTAACCGGTCGAAGCGGCGCCACGGACAGGGGCATAATCACGCCCCATGAAAGACAGACCGGAAGGTGTGGAAGAGAGCGCGCTGACTGCGAAGCTGGCCGAGGCGTGGGAAATTGATGTGCCGGCGCTGGCGTATCTTCCGATGGGGGCCGGGAGCTACCACTGGTCGGGGGTGGATTCCGGTGGGCAGGCGTGGTTCGTGACAGTTGACGATCTTGGGGTCGCGAAAAACGGGCGCGCGAGGCGTTTCGAGGGTCTGGGGCAGGCTTTCGGGACGGCGGTGGCGCTTCGGCGGGATGCCGGGCTCGAATTCGTGGTTGCGCCGGTTCCGGATCGGAACGGGTTCCCGGTGGTGCGGCTCGACGGCCGGTACGCCGTTTCGTTGTTTCCGGTGGTTGACGGTGTGGCCGGGGCATTCGGCGAGCACCGGGCGGAAGACAAGGCGGAAGTGCTCAAACTGCTGATCGAGCTGCATCGGGCCAAACGGACGACGACGGTCCCGGCTTCGCGCATTGAGTTGCGTCTTCCCGGCAGAGACGCACTCGAAGCCGCGTTGAACGACCTGGAGAAGCCCTGGACGGGAGGACCGTTCGCCGAACCGGCGCGGGAACTGCTGACGAAGAAGGCCGGGTATGTCACTCAGTTGCTCGGCGAGTTCGACCGGCTGGCCGAGCAGGTACGGAACACCGTCCCAACCTGGGTGATCACCCACGGCGAACCCCACCCCGGCAATCTCCTCCGGAATGCGAACGGCCTCCACCTCATCGACTGGGAGACCGTGCGGATCGCCCCGCCGGAACGCGATCTGTGGATGCTGGCCGACGACGGCATCCTCACCGAATACACCCAGGCCACCGGACACCAGGTCACCCGGGAAGGTCTGGACTTGTTCCGGTTGTGGTGGGAGGCCAACGACATCGCCATTTTCGTCGAGGAACTCCGCCGTCCGCACCACGCCACCGAGGACATCACCGCGTCCTGGACCTACCTGAACAGCTACTTCAACTGACGTTCTCCCGCCAGAGCGCGGTCACCGGATAACCCAGCCGCCCGAAAAGGCGCCGCAGCAGCGGCAGCGAAATCCCCAGAACGTTGCCGTGATCGCCCGAGATCCCGTCGATGAACCAGCCGCCCAGCCCATCCAGGGTGAAGGCGCCCGCCACGCGGAGCGGCTCACCGCTGGCCACATAGGCGGCGATCTCGGCGTCGCTGGGACTGCCGAACCGAATCTCCGAAGAACCGACCTCCGACGCGGCACGGCCAGTGGCCACATCGATCACGCAATGCCCGGTGAGCAGCTGACCGGTCCGCCCGCGCATCGCCGTCCACCGCGCGACGGCCTCCTCTGGAGAACGCGGTTTCCCGTACGCGACGCCTTCGAATTCGAGCACGGAATCACATCCGACAACGAGCACGTCGCCGCTGAGCCCGCCCGCCACCACCCGCGCCTTGGCCTCGGCCAGCGCCAGGCACAGCTCCCCGGGAGTGGCGGCGGCGATCGCCTCCTCGTCCACCCCGCTGACAATTACTTTCGGCTCCAGCCCCGCGTCCCGGAGCACCCCGAGCCGAGCCGGCGAAGCTGAAGCCAACACGACCTTCGTCACCGGATGCCTCCAGCGTGGATGCCCCGTCCTTCAAGGCGGGGAGGAAATGCGGAACAGCGCGGCACTTCCGGCTCCGTTTTCTGTCGGTGGGTCTCGGTAAACTCCTGGCCATGTCCCGCTACCGGCTTTCTCCGACGCCTGCCCAGGAGGCGGCACTGTCGGAGCATTGCGGGCATGCGCGGTTCGTGTGGAATTTGGCCGTTGAACAGCACTCTTTCTGGAAGCCGGGCCGTAAATCCGCTCCCGGGTTCGCCGAACAGTGCAGGCAGCTGACCGAAGCGCGCGCCGAATTCGACTGGCTGCGCGCCGGTTCGATCATCGTCCAGCAGCAGGCACTGAAGGACTTCGCCCAGGCGATGGCGAACTTCTTCGCCAGAACCCACAAGCGGCCGGCATGGCGGAAACGCGGCCAGGGTGAAGGCTTCCGGATCGTCGCCGTAAAGGCCGGTGACGTGCGCCGCCTTTCCCGCAACGTCGGCGAGGTCAAGGTGCCCAAGGTCGGCTGGGTCCGCTTCCGCTGGTCCCGGGCCGTCCCCGAAGGGGCCAAGTCCTTCCGCGTCACCCGCGACCGGGCGGGCCGCTGGTTCGTCGCGTTCGCGGCGATCCCCGAGCCCATCCCGGCGCCGGGAACCGGTGAGGTGGCCGGCGTTGATCGTGGCGTGGCCGTCAGTGCGGCGGTTTCGACCGGGGAGCTGCTGAACGCGCCCACCCTGCGGGATTCTGAGAAGGCGCGCCTGTTGCGGTTGCTGCGCCGACTCGCGCGGGCCGGGCGCGGCTCCAGCCGGCGCGGCAGGGTCAAGGCCGCGATCGCCAAGCTGAAGGCCCGCGAGAGGGACCGGCGCAAGGACTGGGCCGAGAAGACCTCTACCGGCCTGGCCCGCCGTTTCGACGTCATCGCGGTCGAAGACCTCAAGGTCAGAAACATGACACGTTCGGCCAGAGGCACCATCGAAGCACCGGGCAGGAACGTCCGCGCCAAAGCGGGCCTGAACCGCGGCATTCTCGCCGCCGGCTGGGGCCTGCTCGTCACCCGGCTGGAGCAGAAAGCGCCCGGCAGGGTCGTCAAGGTCAGCCCCGCTTACACCTCGCAGTGTTGTTCGGTGTGCGGGATCGTGGATCGGGAGGCGCGCGAGAGCCAAGCCGTCTTCCGGTGCCGGTCCTGCGGATACGCCGCCAACGCCGACGTGAACGCGGCCAGGAACATCCGGGATATCGCCGCAGGGCATGCGGTGAAGGCGCGGGGAGGCGACCGGGATGCCGGGCCTGTGAACCGCGAACCTCAACTTGTCCTCCTTTCCGTGTGAGATGAGTTGGAATCCCCCGCTTTCAAGCAGGGGAGGATGTCAAGCCACCAAAGCTTAGGACGTCCCGGCCGGCTCCCACGCGCCATGGCCGCGAGGCCCGGTACGTACCGGATATTTCGGTAGTTGGTTGGTTTGGGGTGGAAGGGGGTGGGGTGGGAGGTAGCTTGGGCCGTTGGGTGATCGTCAGAGGAGGTTGGGTGGCGCGGGCTTCGGTTCGGGAGCGGGTGCGGTACTGGTTCGACAACACCATGGCCAAGGGCACCGGGGCGCTGATCGGGTGGCTGGCGCTGGTGTCCGGGGTGTTGATCGGGGCGGTCGGCGGGCTGACCCTCTGGTTGACGCCGTCGGAGGTGAAGGACGGCGCGCCAGGTGCGGCCTGGGCGGTGCTGGTGCGCACGCTCAGCCCGGGGAAGATCGCCAGCGACTCCGGCACGATGCCCTACCTGACGCTGATGCTGCTCGCCTCGCTGGGCGGCATCTTCATCGTGAGCCTGCTGGTCAGCCTGCTCACGACCGGCCTGAAGAGCAAGGTCGAGGACCTCCGCAAGGGCAGGTCGAGGATCATCGAGACCGGCCACACCGTCATCCTCGGCTGGTCCGACCAGATCTTCACGATCGTCGGCGAGCTGGTCCAGGCCCACGCCAGCCAGCGCGGCTCCGTCGTCGCGATCCTCGCCGACCGCGACAAGCTCCAGATGGAGGACGAGATCAGGCAACGGCTGGGCGACACCGGCCGGACCCGGCTGGTGTGCCGTACCGGCCGCCCGACCGAACCCGCCGACCTGGCCCTGATGAACCTGGAGGGCGCCCGCTCGGTCGTGGTGCTCTCGCCGCACGGCGACGACCCGGACGCCCATGTCATCAAGACCCTGCTGGCCCTGGCCAAACGCGCGGGCGAGCACCCGCCCGCGGTGGCGGCGATCGCCAGCTCCGGCAACATGGCGGCGGCCCGGCTGGCGGGCGGCCCCGGCGTGCACCTGGTCGACTCCGACGACACGGCCGCCCGATTGATCGTGCAGTCGTCCCGCCAGTCCGGCATGTCGGTCGTCTGCATGGACCTGCTCAACTTCGACAACGGCGAGATCTACCTGCGCGCCGACCCCTCCCTGGCCGGTCGCACGTACGGCCGGGCGCTGACCGCCTTCAAGGGCGCGACCGTGATCGGCCTACGCAAGCAGGGCAAGGTGGTGCTGAACCCGCCGGCGGACACCCCCATCGGCACCGCGGACGAGGTCATCGTGATCGCCCACGACGACTCGATGATCCGCCTGGCGGCCGGGAGCGCGCCGGTCGACGAGGAGGCCATCACCACCGCGGAACGGGCCGGTACGACCGCCGAACGCACGTTGTTGCTGGGCTGGAACCCCCGGGCCCGCAAGATCGTCCGCTACCTGGACGGGTACGTGGCCCCCGGCTCGGTCCTGGACATCGCCGCCGACCACCCGGAGGCGGGCACCGGCCTGACCGGCCTGCGCCACCTCACCGTGAACACCAAGGACTGCGACACCACCGACCGGTACGCGCTGGAGTCCCTGGGCGTCGGCCTCTACCAGCACGTGATCGTGCTCTCCGACGACCGGTACCCGGCCCCCCACGCCGACACCAGGACCCTGATGACGCTGCTCCAGCTCCGCGACATGCAGGCCGCGCTGGGCGAGCGGTACTCGATCGTCAGCGAGATGCACGACGAGAACAACCGGGCGCTGGCCGAGGTGACCGAGGCCGACGACATCGTGATCAGCGACACGGTGATCGGCCTGCTGCTGGCCCAGCTGGCCGAGAACCGCCATCTGGCGGACGTCTTCGGCTACCTCTTCGACTCCTACGGCTCGGAGATCTACCCGCGCCCGGCGGGCGACTACGTGCGGACCGGCGGCCCGGTGAACTTCGCGACCGTGATCGAGTCGGCGCGGCGGCGCGGCGAGACCGCGATCGGCTACCGGCTGGCGGCCGGGGTCAACCAGCCACCCCACTTCGGTGTCGTACTAAATCCAGACAAGTCGGCTACGGTCACCTTGGGTGGCGCCGACTCGGTGATCGTGCTGGCCGAACGCTGACCCGGCTACCGCCCGCGCTGGATGTCCGGCCGGGGCTCCACCCCGGCCACCTCGTACGCCTCGGTCTCGTCCAGGGTCTCCCGTTCCAGCAGGGCCGCCACGATGTTGTCGAGCTTCTCGCGGTTGTCGCGGATCACCTTCTGGGCGGTCTCGTAACACTCCTCCACGATCCGCCGCGCCTCCTCGTCCACGGCCGCCAGCGTGGCCGAGGCCGCCGGTGACTGGTCGTCCTGGAACAGCACGGTCAGCGGGCCGATCCTGGGCGACATGCCCCACCGGCCCGCCATGCCGCGGGCGATCATCGTCACCTGCTCCAGGTCGTTCTCCGCGCCGGTGCTGACCAGCCCGAACACCACCTGCTCCGCGGCCATGCCGCCGAGCGCGCCGACGATCCTGCCGCGCAGGTAGTTCTCGTCGTAGGCGTACCGGTCGGTGTCGGGCGTGGACAGGGTCACGCCCAGGGACCGGCCGCGCGGGATGATGGAGATCTTCCTGACCGGGTCGGCCCCGGTCTGCAGCATGCCGAGCAGGGCGTGCCCGGCCTCGTGGAAGGCGGTGCGCACCCGCTCCTCCTCCGGCATGACGATGGAGCGGGCCGCGCCCAGCTGGAGTTTCTCCAGGGCGTCGGCGAAGTCGGCGGAGCTGACCCGCTTGTTGCCGCGCTTGGCGGCCAGCAGGGCCGCCTCGTTGACCAGGTTGGCCAGGTCGGCGCCGGTCATGCCGGGCGTGGTCTTGGCCAGCCGGCCGAGGTCCACGTCGGCCGCCAGCGGCACCCCCCGGGTGTGCACCTTCAGGATCGCGGTACGGCCCAGCGCGTCCGGCGGCGAGACCACGATGTTCCGGTCGAACCGGCCGGGCCGCAGCAGCGCCGGGTCGAGGATCTCCGGCCGGTTGGTGGCCCCGATGACGATCACGCCCTCCTCGGCGGAGAACCCGTCCATCTCGGTGAGGATCTGGTTGAGCGTCTGCTCCCGCTCGTCGTGCCCGCCCAGGGTGGCGGCGCCCCTGGTCCGGCCGATGGCGTCGATCTCGTCGATGAACACGATGGACGGCGCCACCTTGCGCGCCTCGTCGAAGAGGTCGCGCACCCGGGAGGCGCCCACACCCACGATCATCTCGATGAACTCCGAGGCGCTGGCCGAGAAGAACGGCACACCCGCCTCACCGGCGACCGCCCGGGCCAGCAGCGTCTTGCCGGTCCCGGGCAGCCCGGTGAGCAGCACGCCCTTGGGCAGCTTGGCCCCGAGCCTGCGGTACTTGCCGGGCTCCTTGAGGTAGTCGACGATCTCGACCAGCTCGTTCTCCACCTCGTCGATCCCGGCCACGTCGGCGAAGGTCACCCTGACCTTGCCGCTCTCGATGGGCCGGGCCGCCCGCGATCGGCCGAGGCCGCCCAGCCCGCCGCCGCTCATCATGCCGGGCCCCCTGCGCAGCACCCAGATCCAGACGCCGGCCAGCAGGAGCACCGGTAGCAGGGAGAGCACCAGGTTCCCGAAGGTGCCCCGCTGGTCGGCCACCGGCTCCGCCCGTACGTTGACGTGCTGGCCGCTCAGCTGGGCGAACAGCTGGTTCTGGTTGGCGAAGACCGGGATCTCGGTGGAGAACTTGGTGTACTTGGCGTTGTGGTCCTGCGGGTCGGCGGCCGGTTTCTTCAGGGTCCCCTGGAGGGAGTACCCGGTGGCGTAGATGTCCTGGACGTTGCCCGCCTGGACCTGCCGGGTGAACTCGGTGTACGAGATCGTCTCCACCTGGGTCCGGTCGAACATCGAGGAGACCGCGAAGAAGAGGGCATACGTGATCAACATGGTGAGCGCGAAGCGCCACCAGTTGATCTTCGGCCCCCGGGGTTTGCTCGGCGGCAGCCCCTCGGCGCGCCAGGGCTTGGACTTCTCCTCACCTGGCGGCCGCTTCTCCGGTTCCCTTCGCTCCTGCGGCTGTTCGGACACCGGTCTCCCACCTGTCCCCCGGGTTCAGCCCCGGGCGGCGGCCGCGGCGTTCCTGAGCTGTTCCTCCGCCTCCTTGCTGAGGGAGGTGTGGATGATCTGCCCGCCGTACGGGGCCAGCTGCGGGATCACCTTGTCCGGGGTGCTCTGGTCGATGAGCAGGAACAGGGCGGCGGCGCCCGGCTTGAGGCCGGCCGCGAGGTCCTTCATGAACTTGTCGTCGACGCCGGTGTCGGCCAGGGCGCCCATCGCCGCTCCGGTCGCCGCGCCGACCGCCATGCCGATGAACGGCATGAAGAAGATGAGGCCGATCAGCCCGCCCCAGAGGGCGCCCCCGGCCGCCCCGGCGGCGGTGGTGGGCGTGGTCTGCTTGAGCTTGATCTTGCCGTCCTTGGTGCGCTCGACGATCGCCGCGTCCCGAATGTTGATCAGCTGCTCCCGCTGGAGCTGCAGCACCTTGTCCCGTACCGCGATCGCGGTGGCCACGTTGTCGTACGCGACAGCGATCAAATTAGCCATTGGAATCCCCCCGATATCCAGATGGCGCTATATCTCCCCAGCTGAGAGCGGTCTAAAGCACCTTAATTCCGGACATCACCGTGTTGATGTCGCGCCAGCGCTTCTTCTGGGTGTCCGGCACCGTGACGAAGACCAGGGCGGGCTTGGCCTCCGGCACGTCCACCAGCGCGATGGCCGCCATCGAGCGGCGCTTGTCCCCGCGCAGGGTGTAGGTGACCTCGTACCCGAGGAGCCAGCCCGGCCGCTCGTCCACGGTGATCGCCTGGGAGGCGGTCCACTCGATGGTGGCCCCGGCGGGGTGGTGGTTGAGCGTCCAGCGGGCGGCCAGGAAGGCGGTGTCCCGCAGGCTCTCCTGGACCTCGATCGGCACCGGGCAGGAGACCAGCATGCCGCGGTAGGCCGAGCCCTTGACCTTGGCGAGCAGCTGCCGGGAGGCGAACGGGGACGCCTTGGCCAGCTGCCATTCCTTGCTGAACCGGGGGATGCTGACGCCGGAGCGCTCGTCCTTGATCGCCCCGCGGGTGGGCGCGGACCTGCCCGCGAGCTTTCCGAACTTCTCCTCGACCACGGGTAACGCGGGCACCCGGGGGTCGGCGAGCCCGGCCGCCAGCGCGGTGGAACCCGGGCTGGCGCTGGCCACCACGGTGGGGGACGGCGACAAGGTGGCGGCGGCCGACGGGGACGGCGGGGCGAGGGTGGTCAGCACGGGGGCCGCCGCGGTGGTCGCCACCGTGGTCGGCACCGTGCTCGGCACGATGCTGGGCGCGGCGACCTGGCGGGTGGGCGGCTCGTCTCTGGTGACCACGACGGCGGCGGCGAGCACGGCCACGGCGGCGACCACCACGACCCCGGCCACCGTCCGGTAAACCAGCCGCATGGGCAGGTCACCAAGGTTCTTGCTGGACGGCGGGGGCGGCGGAAGCTCCGGGATCGTGATCTTTGGAAGTGGCGTGGTCTCCGCCTCTGCCGCGACGTACGTCGGAACAGCCTTAGTCCCATAGTCCCCAGGTGACACGAACGGGAGCGTACGGCAACTCGCGTGATTTTCGGGTGCGATCACCATCACACTTCGGGAACAGGTCTCTACCCGATAATGGGGACGTGCATGTTGAACTGCGCTTTACCCCCGGCACCGGCGTTCATCACGATCTGTCGGCGGTACGCCAGGACGGCGGATGTCTCTGGGTCGCCGGAGACGAGTCCGCGGCAGTGGAACGTTTGACCTGGCGGGACGGCGCATACCAGGACCACCGCTCGTTTCGGCTGGCCGATTTGGTGGACCTGCCCGCGGGCCCGGACGAGGAGGCCGACATCGAGGGCCTGGCCAGGGCCGACGGCTGGCTCTGGGCGGTCGGCTCGCACAGCCTCAAGCGCAGACGCGTCAAACCCGGCCAGAGCGGCGAGAAGGCCCGCCGCCGCCTGGCCACCGTGCTCCGCGAGGAGAACCGTTTCACCCTGGTACGACTCCCCCTGGTGGAACGGGACGGCCTGCCGGAACCCGTACGCCGGGACGGCGACCGGACCGCCGCCATCCTGTCCGGCCCCGGCCGCACCCTCACCGACCTGGTGGCGGACGACCCCCATCTGGCGCCCTTCCTGGACATGCCGGGCAAGGACAACGGCTTCGACGTCGAGGGCATCGCGGTGCTCGGCTCGCGGGTGCTGGTGGGCCTGCGCGGGCCGGTGCTGCGGGGCTGGGCGGTGATCCTGGAGATCCGCCCGGAACCCGACCCGCGCGACCCCACCCGGATGCGTTTGGGCCGGCTCGGCGAACACCGGTACCGGACCTACTTCCTCGACCTGGACGGCCTGGGCATCCGCGACCTCTGCCCGATCGGCGACGAGTTACTCGTGCTGGCCGGTCCGACGATGGTTCCGGACGGGCCCTTCCGGGTGCTGCGCTGGCGCCCCGGCGACGACTTCGGGCCACCGCCGCCGCTGGTCGCCGAACTGCCCGCGCACCGGGGCGCGGACCGCCCGGAGGGCATCGCCCGGCTGTCGGACGGCCGCCTGCTGGTCGTCTACGACACGCCCTCCCCGGCGCGGCTGACCCCGGAGGGCGTGTACGCCGACATCGTTCAGGTGTGACGCAGCGGCCCCCACCCGGCCGGGCGGAAGCCCCCTTCGCGCAGCCAGGGCGTGTCGGCGATCACGGTCACCGAACCGGGCTCGATCTCGGTGAACCCCGCGTCCCGCACCTCGGGCAGCCCGCTGCCCGACAGCTCCGCCCAGGTCTCCGGGTCCGCCGTACGCACCGAGGTGGCGTATCCGGCCTCCCGCCAGGCCGCGCGCTCGGCCGGGCCGCTCCCCCACCAGGCCAGCTGCGCGGCGTGGCCGCACTGCGCCATGGCCTTGCCCGCCGACATCTCCAGCCCGGGGTTGACCCAGAGCACGACCTCCCCTGGCGGCCCGGGTTCCGCGCTGTCGGACAGTTCGGTGCCGGAGACCTGGAGCCGGGACAGCTCCTTCGGCCAGCCGTCCAGCGGGATCGGCGGATGCGCCCGCACCTCGGCGGTCCCCACCTCGGCGGTCAGCCCCGGCAGCTCCAGCACCCGCCGCCACTCCGACCCCCGGGCCCGCCTGACCACCTTCCTGATCCCGATCCGCTCCCACTCCTGTACAGCCGACGCCCACTCCCCCTCCCCCGCCGACCGGGGATCGTCCAGCAGGGCCAGCACGGCCGCCGCGGCCGCCCGCAACGCGTCGGTCCGCTCCGGAGGGGTGGCCCGCTCGATCCGTACGACGAGGGGCAGCACTCGCTGAGTCATGCGGTCAAGGATGCCGCACGGGGGCGGGTGATCAGCAGGGACATGATCGCGGCCAGCGCGCAGAGCGCCCCGGCGGTGTACCAGGCCAGGTCGTAGTGGCCGAGGTGGTCGCGGGTGAGCCCCGCCAGGGTGGCCGCGAAGGCGGCGCCGATCTGGTGGGAGGCGAACACCCAGCCGAACACCACGCCCCCGTCCTGGCCGTAGATACGGCGGCAGAGCGCGACCGTCGGCGGCACGGTGGCCACCCAGTCCAGACCGTAGAAGATGATGAAGACCAGCATGCTGGGCTCGGTGGTGGCCGCGAACAGCTGCGGCAGCACCAGCAGGGAGGCCCCGCGCAGCGCGTAGTAGACGCCGAGCAGCACCCGGGGGTCCACCCGGTCGCTCAGCCAGCCGGACAGCACGGTGCCGACGATGTCGAAGATCCCGATCACGGCGAGCAGCCCGGCGGCGGTGGTCTCGGCCATGCCGTGGTCGTGCGCGGCCGGGATGAAGTGGGTGCCGACCAGGCCGTTGGTGCTGGCGCCGCAGATGGCGAATCCGCCCGCCAGGTACCAGAACGGCCGGGTCCTGGCCGCATCCCGGAGCACCCGCACCGCCCGGACCGCCGCGCCGCCCGCCGGAGGCGCGCTGACGGGGGTGTCTGCCGTCGCCCCGTACGGCCGCAGCCCGATCTCCTCTGGCCGGTCGCGGAGCAGGAACCAGATCAGCGGGACCACGGTCAGCGCGGCGGCGGCCACGGTGACGGCGGCGACCCGCCAGCCGGACGACTCGACCAGCAGGGCCAGCACCGGCAGGAAGATCAGCTGGCCGGTGGCGCCCCCGGCGGTGAGCACGCCGACGACCAGGCCACGGTGGCGGACGAACCAGCGGTCGGCCAGCGTGGCGGCGAAGACCAGCGCCATCGAGCCGGTGCCGAGACCGACCAGCACGCCCCAGCAGAGCACCAGCTGCCAGCTGGCCGTCATGAAGACGGTGACCCCGCTGCCCGCCGCGACCAGGGCGAGCGCGGCGGTGACCACCCGGCGCATGCCGAAGCGGTCCATCAGGGCGGCGGCGAAGGGGGCGGTCAGGCCGAAGAACATCAGGTTGACCGAGACGGCGAAGCCGATGGTGCCCCGGGACCAGCCGAACTCGCGCTCCAAGGGGGTGATGAAGACGCCCGGCGTGGCCCGGAACCCGGCGGCGCCGATGATCGCCACCAGGGCCACCCCGGCCACGATCCAGGCCCGGTGAACCCGGAACGCCCGGTTCGCAGGCCCGGCTACCGGACCCTCCGTTTCATCCTCTTTGCCAACGATCGTCATGCCAAGCATCCTCTCGTCACGAAATATCGCCTGGCGAGTGGCCTGATAGCCAATATGTGAAAGAATCGGGCCATGCCGTACGAGCCACATCGCATCGTCGTGGTGGGTTTCGATGACTTCGCCACGCTGGACTTCGGGATTCCCGGGCAGGTGTTCTCCTCGGCGGGGACCGGCCGGTACGAGGCGGTGACCTGCACGCCGGGCGGACGGCCGGTCTGGTGCTCAGCGGGGTACCGGATCCTGCCCGACCACGATCTGGACGTGCTGGACACGGCCGACACGGTGATCGTGCCGGGCATCCACGGCGGGCCGCCCTTCACCGAGGGAACCCTGGACAAGGAGGTGGCCGAGGCGCTCCGCCGGGCTGCCGGGCACGCCCGGATCGTGTCGATCTGCACCGGCGCGTTCGTGCTGGCCGCCGCCGGGCTGCTGGACGACCGCCCGGCCACCACCCACTGGCGGCACGTGGACCGCTTCCGCGCCTTCTATCCCCGGGTCCTGCTCAACCCCGATGTGCTGTTCATCGACGACGGGGACGTGCTCACCTCGGCGGGGAGTGCGGCCGGCATCGACCTCTGCCTGCACCTGGTCCGGCGCGACCACGGCAGCGAGGTGGCCAACAGCACGGCCAGGCGGTGTGTCGCCCCGCCGTTCCGGGAGGGCGGGCAGTCCCAGTTCATCGAGCGCCCACTGCCCGATCCGGCCGGGATGTCCACCGCGGCCACCCGATCCTGGACGCTGACCCGGCTGCACGAGCCGCTCGACCTGGCGGCGATGGCCGCGCACGCCCGGATGAGCGTGCGCACCTTCACCCGCAGGTTCCGGGAGGAGACCGGGCTCAGCCCGGCCCGCTGGGTGACCGGGCAGCGCGTCGAGCACGCCCGCCACCTGCTGGAGACCACCGACCTGCCGGTGGACGAGGTGGCCAGGCTGGCGGGCTTCGGCACCACGGTCTCGCTCCGGCAGCACCTGCACGCGGCCGTGGGGGTGGCGCCGCTCAGCTACCGGCAGACGTTCCGGGCCGCGAGCGGGATCTCCTGAGCGCCACCAGCGCGATGTCGTCCTCGTGGCCCGGCCACATCAGGTCCGCCAGCAGCCGGTCGCAGAAGGCGTCCAGGTCCGGTTCCGGGTCGGCGGCCAGGGTGCGCAGCCGGGCCAGACCGTCCGGCAGGCTCAGGTCGCGCCGCTCCACCAGGCCGTCGGTGACCAGCAGCAGCACGCCGCCCGGAGGCAGCGTGAGGCGGGACTCCGCGGGCCGGGGCAGGTCCGCGCCCAGCAACGGTCCCGGCAGCGTCAGGTACTCGGCGCGGCCTTCCGCGATCAGCAGCGGCGGCAGGTGACCGGCGTTGCCGAGCACGGTCTCGCCGGTGGCCGGGTCGAGCAGCAGCAGCGTCACGGTGGCGAGCTCACGCGGCAGGAACCGGAGCATCAGGCGGTTGACCTGACGCAACACCTCGCCCGGGGAATGGCCCTCCGCCGCGTACGCGCGGACCGCGTGACGGATCTCCGCCATCACGGTGGCGGCGTGCAGCGAATGGCCCAGCACGTCGCCCACCGCCACCAGCAGGCGGCCGTCCAGCTCGATGAGCTCGTAGAAGTCGCCGCCGATCTCGGCCTCGGCACTGGCGGGCACGTACCTGGCGGCCAGTTCCAGGCCGGGGACCGCCGGTAACGAGCGGGGCAGCAGGCTGCGCTGGAGGGTGAGGGCGATGCGGCGCTCCTCGTCGAGGGAGCGCAGGCCCTCGACCGCCAGGGCCACGGACTGGGCGAGCTGGCTGAGCACATGCAGGTCCTCGTCCTCGGCCATGGCGTCGGCGTCGATCAGGATGGCGGCCGGCGGGCGGGACTGCACCCGGGCCACGGCCAGCCGTACCTGTCCTTGGGCGGAGGGCAGCAGGTGGGCCCAGTCGCCGGCGGGGCGGGTGGTGACCGTAACCCCCCGGGCTACCTCGCCGAGGGGCGCGGGTGCGGTGCGGGCCTCTCCGTCATCCCGCGCATACCGCACCTGGTCGCCGTGCGGGACGGCGGCGAGGACGGCGGCCGGGCGGCCGAAGATGGCGGTGGCGCCACCGGCGGCGGCGGTGAGCAGATCATCCAGGTTGGTGGCGGCGTTGACGGCGAGGGTGGCGTCGCTCAGACCGGCCAGCCGCGCGGCCAGGCGTTCGGCGCGGCGACGGGCGCGGGCGTAGCGGAGCATGGCGTGCACGGTGGCCAGCAGCACCTCCGGCTCGATCGGCTCCAGCAGGTAGCCGTCGGCGCCCCTGGTCAGGCCCTGGGTACGCTCCCCGAGCGGGGACGCGGAGGCGGCCAGGTGGATCACCGGGAGCGCGGTGTTCTCCGCCTTGATGCGCTCACAGACCGCGAAGCCATCCATGTCCGGCAGACGTACGTCGAGCAGGACCAGGTCGGGCGGCCGCTGCCGGACGGCCGCGAGGGCGGCGGCGCCGGTGCCCGCCTCGACCACCCGGTATCCGGCGTGCTCCAGCCAGGCGGCGATCGCGCGACGGTCGGCGGGAACCCCGTCGGCGATGAGAATGCATTCCACCATCACCACCTCTTCATCTCTTATCGTTGGGGTTTGGGCCGATACAACCGAGGACGGCTGAGGACGGCGATGCCAGCTCTGCGGGTGGTCAGCGACCGGAACGATCCATATGTGGTGATCACCGTGCTCGGCGACGTGGACACCACCACGGTCGCCCAGCTGCAGGCCGAGGTGGCGCAGGCCCGGCAGATCTCCCCGCACCTGCTCTTCGACCTGGCGGGCATGACCTTCATGGACAGCGCGGGCATCCGGGTGCTGCTCGACGCGTACAACCACGCCCGGGCGCACGCCGGGAGCGTCGCGATCTGCTCGCCCCGGCCCTCGCCGAAGAAGGTCATGGAGCTGGTGGGACTGACCGCCCACATTCCCGTGCACGCCTCCCTCGCCGAAGCCCTGGCCGGGTGAGTGCCCCGGAGAGGGCCGTTCATGCGAAATCGGGACCACGGCCGGGCCGTGATCCCGATTTCAGGTAGTGAGCCCTACTTCTTTCCGCGCGGCAGCACGTACGGCGGGCCGGCGAAGATCAGGTCGGACTTGATCGCGTAGTAGGCGCGCTTGGGCTGGTAGCTCTCGTCGTAGAGGGTGGCCAGGCCCTCCAGCGGGTCGGTGAACCAGGTGGGCACCCAGGAGTGCTTGTCGGTGAAGCCCCAGAACGTGAACGACAGGCAGTGGCGGTTGGCCAGGCAGGCCTGCATCAGCACGCTGAAGTTGTCCGAGGAGGCCTGCAGCCGGGGGTTGATCTCGTTGGAGTCCCCGCCCTGCACGCCCGCGGTCATCTGGCTCCGCACGTCCACCTCGGTGAACGCGGTGGACAGGCCCAGGCCGGAGAAGGCGTCCAGCGCCTCCTTGACCTGGAAGGCGTTGTAGTTGCCGTACTGCGTGCCCAGGTGGCCCTGGCTGCCGACCCCGTCGATCGGCACGCCGCTCTGCTTGAGCTGCTTGACCATGTTGTAGACGTAGTACGTCTTGTCCGACGGGCCCTTGTCGCCGAACGCCTCAAGGTTGTAGTCGTTGTAGAACAGCAGCGCGCTCGGGTCGGCCGCGCGGGCCCAGCGGAACGCGTCCGCGATGTAGTTCGGGCCGAGGTGCTGGGCCCAGAAGCCCTTCAGGTGGATGCTGGAGGGGCTGTCCCACGGGTCGCTGGCGGCCTCGTTGACCACGTCCCACTGCCAGATCTTGCCCTTGAAGTGCTTGGCCACGTTGGTGATGTGCTTCTTCAGCAGGTCGCGGAGCTCGGTGGTGCTGATCGTGCCGTTGGCGACGCCCTCGGTGAGCCAGGTCGGCAGCTGGTTCTGCCAGACCAGGACGTGTCCGCGTACCTTCTGGTTGTTCTTCCGGGCGAACTCGATGAGCTTGTCCGCCGGACCCCAGTTGTAGGTCCCCCGGGTGGGCTCCAGGCTCTCCCACTTCATCACGTTCTCCGCCGTGACCGAGGAGAACTCGGACTTGACCAGCTCGCGATACTTCGGATCGGCGGGGTCGTCCAGGGCGGCCATGTCCACCGCGGTGCCGATGTACAGGTTGTGCCGCTGGCCCAGGGCCTTCAGGCTCTGGTTCGACGGATCCGGTGGGGAGCTTCCGGCGGATACCGGCACCACGTTGAGAGTGCCGCCCAGCGCCACCGCGGCGGCGCTGACCAACAGGAGACGCCTCAACCTCATGGAACTTCCTTCCGAGGGCATGCCTACGCAGGATGAAGACCGTGGGAGCGTGGTCTCGCTGACCGGCGGGGACCGGCAGCCGAAAAACGGCCGAAACTTTTCGTTTCTGCCCCGAAACTTTAAGTTACGGCCGATGGCCCGTCAACCACTGATCACATGCGGCTGGTGCTGCTCGGGAAGAAGGGTCCGCGGGTGGGCCCACGGCAGGACATTGGGCAGGTTCCGCCGCTCGAAGAACTCGAGGATCTCCCGGTCGGAGTGGCGGAGACTGAAATGGGTGAGCACGAACTGGGTGCCCGGGTGGGCCAGAACGATGGGTTCCAGCCGGCTCCAGACCGTGTGGCCGACCCGGTTCGCGCGTTCCAGCTCGGAGTCGTGGAGGAACGTGCACTCGGTGATGATGACCGGGTAGTCGAACAGCCAGGGATTCCGCTCGTAAACCCCGACGTTGGTGTCACCCATGTAGACGAACAGCGGTCGGCGGACCTCCTGCTCCACCGTCCGTCCCTCCTTGCGGAGCGCCGCCATCAGCTTGCCGAACTCGCCGGACCGGTTCTCCCTGGCGAGGTTCTCCCGGAGTTCCAGGTACTCCGGGAGGAGCGTCTTCCTGGTCTCCGAGAAGGCGTATCCGACGCAGGGAATCTTGTGCTCGCACTCGACCACCCGGACGTGGTGGCCCCGCCGCCCGAAGGTGAACTCGTCGTCCTGCCGTACGCCGTGCAGCCGGTGCCCGCCGGCCAGTTCCGGATCGAAGTCCGCGCCGTGATCCAGCCGTCCGGAGGCCGTCATGAACGCCTCCAGATAAGAGACCGAGGCGGCCGGCGAGTACACGTCCGCGCCATGCGAGGCCAGGTAGTCGACGTCCTTGGCGTGGTCGTGGTGGTTGTGCGTGAGGAAGACGGTGTCCACCAGGCGTCCCTCGCAGATGCCCGCGTCGAGGGAGCAGCGGAGTTCGGGCACCAGAAAAATGGTCTTGTCGTTGGCGCGGGAATATCCCATGAGCGTGACCTCCGCCCCGGGTATCCGCCACGTCTTCCACTGCCGGAACGGATGCCCCTGCGCCAACCGCTCCGGATGCCTGACCGGCCCCATAATCCGCTCCCCGGTGAATTCCCCTGCCGGCGACAGTAGCGATCCGACGGGAGCCGTCACAAACGGTTATGCGTCGCAATTGATCCGGGAGTTCGTCCTTCCCACGCGGACAACGAAAGACCCTGGGCAAGGAAGCTTCACTTCCCAGCACCCAGGGTCAGCCGTTCGCGGGCCGGTGGATCAGTCGTCACCCATCTCGGCGTACCGACGGGCCGAGGCCAGAGCCGCCCGTAGGGTGTCCGCCGCGCTGGGTACCGGGTTGTCCCAGCCGTCCGCGCCCGGCCCGGCGTAGAGCGAGGCATAGGCGGTGGTGTCGCGCTGGAACCGCCACCCTTCCGCCAGCGGGCCGGCGTCGACGGTGTCGTACCCGAGTGCGTCCAGGAAGGTGGTCACCGCCTGCTTCGCCCCCGCGTCGTCACCGGCGATCGGCAGGGCACTGCGGTCCGGCGACCCGGCCGGCCTGGCCAGCGACAGCAGGTGCTTGAAGAAGATGTTGTTGAATCCCTTGACCACCTGCGACTTGGGCAGATGCGCCTGAAGGAGTTCGCTGGTGGTCGTCGACTCCTCGTCCAGTTCGGCGATGTGCCCGTCGCGCTCGGGGTAGTAGTTGTTCGTGTCGATAACGATCTTCCCGGCGAGCGGCTCGACCGGAACACTGCGGTAGGCCCCCAGCGGAATCGTGACGACCACGAGATCCCCGGCTTCGGCCGCCTCCGCGGGCGTCGCGGCACGGGCGCGCGGCCCCAACTCCTCGACCAGCCCGCGCAGCGTCTCCGGCCCGCGCGAGTTGCTGAGCACGACGTCATAGCCCGCGGCGACCGCCAGCCTGGCCACCGTGCCACCGATGTGGCCACTACCGATGAGTCCAACTGTTGTCATGCCCGCCTCAACAGGGCTCGCTCCACCCGCATTCCCCACCGCACCCTGGGATCTTGCTAAGCGATCATGCACAGGCCCGCGGTGGGGTTCCCGCGAACGATCGAAGCTAACCTGCGGCTTTCACGGTGAATTTGAGCCAGCTTGATCGCCTACATGAGAAAAGTGCCTTTGAACTGGGAGGATAGGGCTTGTCTAGGGTCCAATCCGCGCCAGTTCAGAAGGCACTTTTCACGTGAA